>JAZNHG010000050.1:0-18209 GCA_045576855.1 Bacteroidales bacterium
ATTTTTCGATAAATTACAATACATTACGATACATTGGAGGAACTTCCATGCTGGAACTTAAAAATATCTCCTTTTCTGTTTCCACGCCGACGGGTGGCGATCGCTTACCGGATCACCACCACACGCCGCGCTGCATAGTCGCCGATCTTGACCAGGTACGTACCCGATGCCGGCACGTCGAACCGTACGGGCATATACTCGTCGCGCTTCGTGGCCAGCTGACGTCCCACGGCATCGATGAGTGTCACCGGCTGTCCCTCGGCCCCCTCGACCACAATCTGGCCGTGGTGGCTGTAGACTTTGGCTGAGGCAACCTCTGCGTCATCGATGGCATTAATGTCGGCAAAGAAAGCCGTATATGTAATATCGGTAACAACCAATACCAAACGCGGATTGTCGGTGTTGCCATCATTCCAGCGGACGAAACGGTAGCCTTCGGCCGGTACGGCGGTCAGCGTGGCGGTCTCGCCGGTAGCATATTGGCCGCCGCCAGTAACACTGCCGGTGGTCGGATCGTGGGCCAAGGCTGTGATGTTATGCACTGTGCCCTGCTCAGCGAATACGGCCGTCAGTTCTACATCGGTCGAGACGGCAAACGTATAGGGGTTGTAGGTCACACCGTTGCTCCAGCGCACAAACTCGTAGCCGCTGTAGGCGGTGGCTGTGACGGTGGCCGCTGTGCCGTAGGGGAAGGTGCCGCCTCCTTCCACGCCACCGTGCATTATGTTGCTCGAGACGACGCTGACGGTGTGGGTGTCGATGGCGAAATAGGCTGTGGCCGTGATATTGTTTTCGTTTCCGTCGATAGGCATATAGTATGGGTTCTCGTTCCACACCTCCCTGCTTGATGTCATGGTGCTGCCGTTATCAATATCAATATACGTGTACTCTATCAACCAGTGGGTCAGATGGTAGTGGTCTGCCGGTCTGGCGCGGAGCACGGCGGTGTCCAGATATTGGTAATCGCCGCTTCCGGAGACAATCTCGCCCAGGGTCTCGTCGCTGCTGACGGCTGTCACCGTCCGGTATTGAGATGTGAAGATGGCCTGGAGGCTAATGTCGCCCGTTACCGTCACGGTTTTCTTCGAGCCCCAGTACGAGCCGGAGAACACCAGCTCGCCCTGTGTTCCGTCGTTCCATTCCACAAACGAGCACATGTTGGAATTGCGCGGGAAAGCGTACAGCACAAGTTCGGTGCCATAGGCAAGGTCTTGCTCCGCAGGGACGTTTAGGAAGCCCCAGCGGTCGTCGTTCACCGTAATCTGCACGTGGAAGGTGTCGGGTGCAAACTCGGCCGCCCAGAAAACATCTTGGTTGGTCATTACCTGCTGCAATGGATTTTGAGTATTTGTCACCGATGTCTCAGAGAAGTTTCCATATTGATCCAGCTGGCATTTGACCCACTTGACAAAATGGTAGCCGTAGTTGGGCACTGCCGTCAACATTACGGTGTCGCCGGATTTTGCCTTGCCGTCTCCGAGTATGTCGCCCCAGTTTTGTTGGCCTGTATACCAGAGCCCCGCGCAATAGTAAGCGGGGACGAAGTAGGCAGTGAAAGCAGTGTCCTGTGTCAGGTGCACGGTGCGTGGGTTGTCTGTGTTGCCGTCGTTCCAGTGGTCGAAAAGCGTGAACATCGTCTCATCCAGTTCGACGGCCGCGATTATGGCTGTCGAATCGCAGTCTACAGCTTGTGTTATAACTGCTTGCCCATTAACCGTGTCGTTCACGCCCAGCCCGATTGTATAATCGGGCGCTGTACCTGTGGGATAAACATATGTGTAATTCGAGTTCCAATGGTCCATGTAATCCTGAGCATATATACATCTGACATGAATGTCAGCCGTATTGGGAATGGCGTTTGAACCCAATGTCGGCGGGTAGCCTTGCATGTAGACATGCGACAGAGAGTCGCAAGCTGAGAATGCATTGTGTCCAATGGATGTTACGGCATTGCCAATGCTGATTGTGGCTAACCGGCGGCATCCCCAGAAAGCTTCGGACCCGATGGTTGTGACACTATTGGGAATGGACAGGGTCGTTAGTTCGGTACACCCAAAAAAGAAATTATTCTGAATCACTCTCACACTATTGCCTATATTCAATTCCGTTATGTCAAGGTTGGACAAGTCGCCTGTTGTGCAGTTGGCTGCATTGTAGTATATTGTGGTGAGATTAGTACATCCGCCGAAAACGCCAGAGCCGATGGATACAACATTCTTGCCAATAGTGGCTGAAGTCAGTCCATCGCATCCGGAAAATGCACTGGCACCTATAGTGGTTACATTGTTGCTGATGGTGATGGATGTCAGTCCGCTGCCGCTGAATGCCTGCTTTCCAATAGCTGTCACACTGTTGGGAATAGTGGTGCTCTGACAGCCAACAATCAGTGTGTTGGTTGAGGTCTTAATGATGGCGTTGCAGTTATTGCGGCTGTCGTAAACGGTATTACCACCGTCCACGCTTAATGCAGTCAGGTTTCCGCAACCCAAGAAGGGCGCTTCTCCGATGGATGTAACGCTGTTGGGGATATTGATAGATGTTAATCCGCTTGAAGCAAAAGACCTTTCGCCAATGGAAGTGACGCTGTTGGGGATATTGATGGATGTCAGCCCGGTACATAAGGCAAAGGCAAAGATGCCAATAGATGTGACACTTTGGGGAATAATAGTATTCTGACAACCCAAAATCAGCGTGTTCGTCGCTGTTTCTATAATGGCATTACAATTATTGCGACTATCGTACACAGTGTTGTTTCCGCTCACCGTTATGGATGTCAAACCTCCGACCGTAAGGAAGGCACCATCACCAATGTAAACAACACTGCCAGGAATAGTGACGGATGATAAACTGCAATATGCAAAAGCACCTGAACCAATTCCGATGACACTATTTGGTATGGTAATGGAAGTTAGTCCGTAACAGTTAAAGAAGGCGTAGTCTCCAATACCAGTGACACTATTTGGTATGGTGGTGGAAGTCAACCCGGTACATCCATAAAATGCGTGGTCTCCAATACCAGTGACACTATTTGGCATGGTGATGGAAGTCAACCCGCTACATTCATAAAAAGCAAATGAACCGATACCGAAGACGCTGTACGTATCAGGACCAAATGTAACGGAGGAGGGGATTATCAATTCACCAGTGGGCTTCGATGAGTCGTCGTAAAAAGGGTAGTTGCTGTTTTGTGATGTCACAAACACTCTGTCGCCGACGATGTCGTAGTACAGCGTCTGCCCAGATGGGGCGACGGCGGAGAAGTCGTAGGCGAGGATGTGTTGGGGGATTGCCAGCGCCATCAGGAGGGTGGTGAGAAGGAATACTTTGTGTTTCATCTTGTCTATTGTTTAATTGTTTCTATATCGGTCAATAGACACAAAAAAAGCGCGGGTTAAGAACTCTTGCTTATCCCGCGTGTAAGGCTCTCGCATTGCCTGTTAGTGAAGAATAAGTAATGCCGAAGCCCACGCATGCATCCGTATATGGCGGACGCGGCACGCCGCGTCCCTACGTTGCAACCAATGGACGTTGTACATTGCGCTATTGCGACACTAACGTTGAATTTGCGAGATTCTACACGCCGCAGATAAACGCTGTCACACGTCTTTTTTAATATGTCCTGCCGTTCCCACCCGCAAGTCCCGTCGCTCTCGAGGGGGCTCCGGCTGTGTGGGAAACGACGGTGCAAAGATACAAAAATTATCCGAAATGAACGCAAACGCATGAAAAATATCTTGTATGACACGAATTGTCACGAATTTACCATTAATTGATTCGCGGTAGATTCATGGCAATCGCTCATCGCCGCAGGCGGGAAAATAATCTACAAGATCTACGAGATTTCGCGAGCCGCAGGCGAGCAGGAGGCTCCCCTCCCTGCGGTCGGAAATCTATAAATTTTGTGGTGCGCGGAATGCCGGATATGGCAGAATATAAATTGGCAGCGGCGTTTGGGGCGCGGGAGTGGGGACATCCGGCGGTTGTGGGTGGAGGGGGATTTCTTTTGGTCGTGCACGATGCAATTAGGGGCTGGGACGGGTTGTTTCCAGGTGTTGAGAAGGGGTGGATGAGGAGGTATGGGTGGTTTGTGGACTGAATGGAAGATGCTGATAATCAGCATGGTCGGGGTATGGGTGAGGGGTGCGTGGGGCGAAGGGTGCTGATGGTCAGTGTGTTGTGCGCGTCGGGGGCGTGTCTGGTCCGTGTTTTGTCGGACCGGACACGGAGGGGACACGGAGGGGAGTCGGAGCAGAGTCGGACATGTGAGGGGTCAGCCCGGTCGGGGTGGGGCGGGGTGTATGACGAAAGGTCGTGCGCGATGCAATTGGCTGGGGCAGCCACCCTGTTGCATTCTCGATTGTTTCCCTGGGTCTCTGCGAGTGTCCACCCCTCAGTCGCTGACGCGACAGCTCCCCTGTCTCAGGGGAGCAACCAGCGTGCCCCGTTGCATTCTCGATTGCTTCCCTGGGTCCGTGCGAGTGTCCACCCCTCAGTCGCTGACGCGACAGCTCCCCTGTCTCAGGGGAGCAACCAGTGCGCGCCCGTTGCATTCTCGAATGCTCCCCTGGGGCAGGGGAGCTCCCCGCAGGGGTGAGGGGGTGGATGTCCCCTCCGTTTCGTCCGTGTCCGAGGGGCTAAAAATGCCATTTCCGTCCATCTACAGTGGCGTTTTTGCAGACCTTCCGGACATAAAATGGTGAAAAATCGCACATCTTAACAGTTTGACATTCAGTATTGATAGTATAAAAATGCCGCCTTTGGCACAAAAAAATTTTGCCGGTTCGAAAAAAGTGTGTATTTTTGCACCCGCTTTCGACGGGAAAGAGACCATGAGAAAGCAGCAAAAGAGAGGGGTATTAGCTCAGTAGGCTAGAGCGCTTGCATGGCATGCAAGAGGTCATCGGTTCGACTCCGATATACTCCACACAGAAGAGGGTCGCCACGAACGGCCCTTTTTTGATAGCGAAGGGGTAGTAGCTCATCTGGTAGAGCATTTGGTTCGCAATCAAAAGGTAGTGGGTTCGAGTCCCATCTACTCCACAAAAAAGGGAGAGTGCATTCGCGCTCTCCCTTTTTTGCGTAGCAGATGGGTCAAATGGTGCTGGGTTGTCGGCAGAGCCGACGGCGCACCACGAGTCTCCATCTACTCCACCGAAAAGAGAGAACGTTTGGCGTTCTCTCTTTTTTTGATCCCCAATGGTCACCCTGGAAGGGTGGAAGAACTTAGACGGGGGCACCGCCCCCGGACGTGTGATCCCAGTTTCCGCCGTGACGCCCCGCAGGGGCATAAGGAATCGCCTCTTATGCCCCTGCGGGGCGTAGAAGAAAAAATGGTTCCGATAGCGACGGGGGCGATGCCCCCGCCTAAGCTCTTGTGCCCCTGCGGGGCTTCTTAGTGCTCGGTGGCCTCGATGTCGTCGAGGATGGAGAGGTAGCTCTGGTAGCGCGAGGGGCTGATGCGGCCGTCGGACAGGGCTTCCAGGACGGCGCAATGGGGCTCGTGGCGGTGGGTGCAGTTGGCGAAGTGGCACTCGTGGAGCACGGACCGCATCTCGGGGAAGAAGTGCGAGAGCTCCTGCACGTGGAAGTCCACCATGCCGAACTCCTTGATGCCCGGGGTGTCGATGAGGTAGGTGAATTGAGAATTGAGAATTGAGAATTGAGAGTTGTCTGTTTGAGGCAGCGAATTCTCAATTTTCAATTCTCCATTTTCAATTGGAAAGATTTCGGCAAATGTAGTGGTGTGGCGCCCTTTGAGGCTCCAGTCGGATATCTGTCCCACTCGCAGGTCGAGGCCGGGGCACAGGGCGTTGAGGAGGGCGCTCTTGCCCACGCCGGAGTGGCCGCTGAAGAGCACCGTGCGTCCGGCGAGCGACTGGGCCAGGCTGTCGAGCCCGCTGCCGTCGAGCGCCGACACCTCGTAGACCGGGTAGCCGATGCCGCGGTAGAGCTGTACCAGCTCCTGCTGGGCGTCGCGCAGTTCGGGGTCGACCAGGAGGTCGCTCTTGTTGAAGACGATGGCGGCGGGGATATGGTAGGCTTCGGCGGTGACCAGCAGCCGGTCTATGAATCCGGTGGAGGTGCGCGGCAGGCCGAGGGTGGCCACGATGCAGAGGCGGTCTATGTTGGCGGCTATGACGTGGGTCTGTTTGCTGAGTTTGGTGGCGCGGCGCACGATGTAGTTGCGGCGGTCGGCCACGTCGTGTATGACGCCCGTGCCGTCGGCCTGGCGTTCGAAACTGACGCGGTCGCCCACGGCCACGGGGTTGGTCTGCTTCGACCCCCGCAGACGGTAGTTGCCCCGCAGACGGCAGTCGATGGCTTCAGTGGGCAGTGGGTAGTGGGTGGTGGGTAGCGTTTGTTCGCGTGTGCTGTCCACTGTCCACTGTCCACTACCCACTAGTACCCGGTACCAACTGCCGGTAGTTCGTATGACGAGTCCTTCTTCCATAGTCGTTTTCGGGCTGCAAAAATACACATTTTTTCTGAACTTTAAACTTTTTTCGTATCTTTGCATCGTTTTTATGAAGAAGATAGTACTGCTTTTGCTCTTGTCTGTTTCGCTTGTGGGCGGCCTTGCGGGGCAGCCGCATTGGAACAATCTGTCTGTCTATCGTGTGGGCAAATTGGACCCGCACGACCGTGTGGTGCCCGACGGGCCGTGGCGGATGAGCCTGAATGGCACCTGGGCCTTCCGCCTGTACGACAATCCATCGCAGGCCGAACTGAATCCTTCCCGCTGGGACAGTATCCGTGTGCCGGGCAATATGGAGCTCCAGGGCTTCGGCGTGCCGGTGTATGTGAATATGAAGAATGAGTTTCCGAGCCGTCCGCCCTATGCGCCCACCGACTACAACCCGACGGGCGTGTATGCGTGCGACTTCGCCGTGCCGGCGGGGTGGCGTGGCCGACGTGTGATAGTGAAGTTCGGCGCCGTGAAGTCGGCGATGTATCTCTATGTGAATGGCCGCGAGGTGGGCTACAGCGAAGACTCGAAGACTCCGGCCGAGTGGGACATCACGCGCTTTCTGCGCGACGGGCGCAACCGTATGACGGTGAAGGTGCTGCGGTGGTGCGACGGCAGCTATCTGGAGTGTCAGGACATGTGGCGCATGAGTGGCATCACGCGCAGTGTGGAGCTGTATTCCGTGCCGCAGACGTATATCACCGACCTAAAGGTGGATGCCGACCTGGATACCGCCGACTACCGTACCGGACGGCTGGAGGTGATGGTCGACCTGAACCGCAAGGTGAATGGCGGCTCTGTGACATTCGCCCTGTACACGCCCGACGGCATGCCGTTCGACGGCATCGGACACGGTGTGAGACTCAGCAAAGGCGACTGGTTTGCACTGCACCAGTCGAGCTATGCCGGCATACAATGCTGGTCCGACAGCACCCCTGTGCTCTACACCCTTGTCGTAACCCTCCGCGATGCCTCGGGCCACGAGACCGAACGCATCAGCAAGAAGATAGGCTTCCGCCACATAGACATACGCAACGGCCAGCTGCGCCTCAACGGACGGCCGATGGAAATACGCGGCGTGAACCGCCACGAGCATTCGATGTATGGCGGCCACTATGTCACCCCCGAGGAGATGCGGCAAGACATTGCTCTGATGAAAGAGCTGGGCATCAACGCTGTGCGCACCTCGCACTACCCCGACGACGAGCTCTGGTACGACCTCTGCGACTCGGCGGGCATCTACCTGTGGGACGAAGCCAATGTGGAGAGCCATGCCCAGGGCTATGGCGAGCACTCGCTGGCCAAGAAGCCGGAATGGAAAGAACCCATCCTGGACCGCATATACAACATGTATCGCCGCGACCGCAACCACCCCTCCGTCATTGCTTGGAGCCTGGGCAACGAGTGTGGCAACGGCATCTGCTTCGAGGAAGCCTACCGTCTGCTGAAGGAGCGCGACAATACGCGCCCGGTAGTCTACGAGCGGGCCGAGCTGGACCGCAACACCGATATCGTGGCGGTGATGTACCCCTCGGTGCAGTTCCTTTCCGAATATGCACGCAACCCGCAGAACAAGCGCCCCTACATCATGGCCGAATACTGCCATGCTATGGGCAATTCGATGGGGGGGCTGAAGGACTATTGGGACACCATCGACAAGTATCCCCAGCTGCAGGGCGGCTTCATTTGGGACTGGGTGGACCAGGCTTTTAGAGTGGAGAGTGGAGAGTGGAGAGTGGGTAGCAATCTGGGTCAAATGCTATCCACTATCCTCTATCCACTACCCACTCAATGGTGGGCGGCCGGGGGCGACTTGGGCGAGCTGCCGGGACTGACGGACGACGACGCCTTCTGCGCCAACGGTCTCGTGGCTGCCGACCGCACGCTGCACCCCCATGCCTACGAGGTGCAGGCTGTCTACACCCGTGGCCGCTACAACGTCACCGTGCCGCAACCCCTAGTCTCATACGACATGCAGGGGGTGCGCAGTGCCATCCGTGTCAACACTTCGCGCCAGGGTCTGCTGGTGCAGAACAGCCATTTCCGTATGACCATCGACCCCACGAGCGGCAGCATCACCTCCTACCGGGTGGCTGGCCGCGAGCTGCTGGCCGTGCCCCTGCGGCCCAACTTCTGGCGCCCGCCGACCGAGAACGACCTGGTGGACCCCCTCGGGGCCAAAGCATGGCAGGGATTGGACCATCTGGAGGCTCGGGTGCTGAACACCAGCACCGCCTTCTCGAAGGCCAAGGACACCGCCGAGGTGCAGATGCTGCTCCTCTTCAGCGCTCCCGACGGGCAGCGCATCCGTGTGAAGCAAATCATACAGGCCGCCGCCGACGGACGTGTGCAGCTGAGTTACCTGGTGGCTCCCGACGGCCAGTTCCGTACGTTGCCCAAAATGGGCATCCAGTTCGGGCTGGACACTACGTGGACCGGCGCCCGATTCTACGGCAACATCTTCGAGGGCTACCCCGACCGCTGCTATGCCAGCCGGCGCAGCTGCTGGTACAAGGGGATGGACGAGATGGCGGCGCCGCAGTATGTGGTGCCGCAGGAGCAGGGCAACCGCGAGGCGCGGTGGGTGGGCTTCATGGGCGACGGCGCCACCCTCACGGTCATCAGTCCCGTGGGTCAGTCGGACCTGGGCTTCAGCGTCCGCCGCTGGAACGACACCACCCTCACCGCTGCGCGCCGGTGGAACCAGGTGGGCGCCCCCGACCCCTACTATACCGTCAGCATCGACCACCGCGTGGCACCCCTGGGCACCGCCACCTGCGGCCCCGGCGTGGCCGAACGCCACACGGTCAGCGGCGACAGCACCTACACCTTCCGCTTCATCCTCGACCCCGTACATACCTATGCCTACGATCCCTACGAGGGCTTCGGGCCGCATCCCGACCTGCAGCAGTATGACTACCGTCTGGCCGACGAGGAGGGGCTGCATCTGGTGGTCACCGACTTCGACTGCTCGCGCCAGCCGGCACCGCAGTACAGCCAGGGCTTTCCCACGGTGCTCACCGACTGCCGCCGTGCCGTGCCGGGCGACTACCTGCACGGGTGGGCCGGATTCGACGGAGCCGACACCGTCGTGATGACACTCACCCTCAAGGCGGTAGCCACCCTGGGCGAGGTCAGCGCCAGCGTGTGCCACAGCCCCGACGACTGGGTGACGATGCCCCTCGAGGTGCAGGCCCAGTGGAGCACGGACAGCCTGCGCTGGAGCTCATGGCAGAGCCTCGACCTGTCGCACGCGCCGCAGAACCTGTACCACGACAGCCGTCGCCTGCGCTACAGTCTGGCCCCCCGCAAGTCCAAAGGGGTGCGCTACGTGCGCCTGCGCTTCGTCTGCCGCCCCACGCTGCCCCCCTGGCACCCCTACGCCGGCGAGAAGGCATGGCTGATGGTCGACGAGGTGGAGTTGCGCACCCGATAGGCCGTCGGCGGCACCCGGGGACGAGACCCCCCGGACGAGGTATCATGTCCGACTCCGGTCCGTGTCATGTCCGAGTCCGGTCCGTGTCCGGTCCGAGTCCGGTCCGAGTGCAGTCGGAGCCGAGACGGAGGTGTACGGGAGATGCAGGTGCTCGGAGGTAAGAATATAATAAGTTGAATACCAACTAATGGCAAAGACAATATGAACACAAGACGGATACTCATGCTTATGGCGACGCTGTTTTCGCTGGCGGCGCGGGGGCAGTGCGACCCTTTGCCACTACCTTATACCACCGACCTCATCACTGGATTCCACACGCCTCATTCCTACAACCCCTCCGCGGGCACCGCCTCTATGACGGGTTGGTCGCTGGGTGCCAACCCGGACAACTGCTGGCTCGGCTACCTCTGGAAGGCAGACGACGGTGATGATTACAATATGTGTTCCGGAAACTTCGGTATCGGAGGTCAGTGGCCTGACTGGCACTATTATTGCAGTATCGGAGTCTCCGACTCGACGCATCGGTCCGTGGCCATGCTCGTGGCACCCGAGGTGGAAGAGGGCCTGGCCGGCATCGGCCTCACCATGCAGTTGCTCAAAGCGTGTCGTTTGGGTTCCGTCGTATGTACAAACTATTGTGCCTACATTGATTACGGATGGGTGCGCGATGCCACGCGGCCGATGGAGAGCTTCGACATGCAGGGCACCCTCTGCATCTACACGCGCGACGGCAACGGCGTGTATGAACACAACCTGTCTACCGACTGGCAAAACTACTGCTTCCCTGTCGAGGACAGCCATCCGGCGGGCAGCCGCTTCGCCCTGCGCATGCGCAGTCAGTTGCAGGCGTATCCTCTCCCTAATGGTATAGATGGGGGTTGGCCCTATACGTTCTGCTTCAAGGAGTTCAGGGCTATGAATACGGCCTGCAACCCCGCCCTCACAAGCGACACTGTCTATCTGGCCGACAGCGTGTGCCAGCACACTCCCTACACCGGCTATGGTATAGCCCTCTCGGCCGGCCAGACCGCCGACACGGGGATGCAGACATTCACCATGCGCAACTTCGAGTATTCGGACGACGGCAGCTGCCATGAGCACGTGAAGGTACTGACACTGACCGTGCTGCCGTCGGATATCACGTTCCTGCAGGACAGCATCTACCCCGGCGAAGCCTATGTCTTCGGCGGCCGCGAGCTGACGCTTGCGGACACCTGCGTCGACGACCACGGGCTGAACGCCTACGGGTGCCCGGTGAAGGACTCGCTGGTGCTCAGTATCAGGCCCCTGCCGCCGATGCCCTGCGACGCGGCAATCGGGACGGAGCGCACGGAGTACTACCTCACGCAGCCTGCCGAGGTGCACCTGTGGAGCCAGAGCGAGGGCACCCGCTACCTGTGGAGGGCCGAGGGCCTGACGGGCGACAGCACACAGCGCGACGCCTACGTGACGCTGCAGCCCGACAGCCAGCAGCGTGTGCGGCTCGAGGTGGAGCGTATCGACACGGTGGACCACATCTACCGCGGGGCGTCGGTGGACACCACCTTCAACGGACTCTTCCAGCTGACGGTGCCCGTCGAGCCGCAGACGCGCTATCTGCTCGAGGCTGAGTCCTCCGGCCCGGTGGGGCTGACGGTTTACAACCAGACGCCGGCCGACCTGTCGTGGGCCGACAGCCTGCTGCGGGCCACCTTCTCCACCGGCCAGAACAGCACGGCTTCGCTTCGCTTCCAGACCACGGTGCCGACGCACCTCTCGCAGCTCAGCCTGCGACGCTATTGCCTGTCGGCGGACTCGGTGCTCCTGGTGGCTCACAGCATACAGCCTGTGATTGTGGCCGAGAGGAATATTATCTGTTTGGGCGACAGTCTGGTGTTGCATGGCGAGCAGACCGACACCTACCAGTGGGCCTCCGTGCCGCCTGACGCCGCCCTCGACAGTCAGCAGGGTGGGGTGGTGGTGGTCAGTCCCGCGGTGGCCACCACATATTACCTCCTGTGGCCGTCGGGCACCGCGGCCGACAGCCTGACGGTGCAGGTGCTGCCGCTGCCGCAATTGCACATCGTGGCCAACCGCGAGGTGGTGGACCTGGGCTACCCTTTGCTCGCGCTCGAGGAGCAGTCGGCGGAGATAGTCCGCTCGCGCTGGACTTTCAGCGACGGCGACCACGCCACGGGACGGCGTGCGAGCCACCTCTTCTCTTTGGACAACAGCGACAGCGTGTGGGTGCTGGTCGAGGGCTGCAATGCCGCAGGGTGTTGTTCCGACACGCTGCTGCGCTACGCCGTGGTCAACTTCTCGGCGTGGTTCCCCAATGCTTTCACCCCCGGAGCCGACAATAACAACCGCTTCGGCCTGGTGACACCGGTGGAGGTGTCGGAATATGAGATGTTCATATACAACCGTCACGGCCTGCTGGTCTACCACAGCGACGACCCCTCAGCCCCTTGGGACGGCTGCGGTCCCGACGGCAAACCCTGCGTGCAGGCGGCCTACACCTACCTGTGCCGATTCCGTCTGGCGGGCGACAACTTGCGGCAGCAGGCGGGCACGGTGCTCCTGCTGCGTTGACCTTGGTACGCAGGCTGCCAGCCTGCGAAATGAAAACAATAAAGAAAAACAATATGATAGTTACAATGAAAAAAAACCTTTGTGTCGCGCTGATGCTGCTGCCGCTGGTGGCCACGGCGCAGAACGTGAAGATTCCGAAGGGTGCCAACGTGTTCACCTACCATCAGATTGAGTACGGCGAGCAGAACGACACGTCCATCATCACTGTGGAGCGCAACCCCGACGGCTCCATCGTCATACTCACCCCCAAACCCGAAGGGAAGCTGATACCGGGCTATTGCCAGACGGTGACCAGCGTCGACTATGCCGCCGACAGCATCACGGTGACGGCCTACCACGCCGACAGCGCCTACTACTACCGCACCGCCTTCTCGCGCAGCGACATCGAGTGGCGCCGCGACGGCAACCGCCACATCTGCTCCGTCAACAGCAACACGCTGGAGTTCGAGATGGACGAAAACGCACCCGTCAATGTCAACCCACTGCCCTACTACGGGCTGAACAAGGGCGTGCTGCGCTCATTCACGCGCAACGGGCAGAAACGTCTGGTGTTGGCGAAGGCCGAGAAGGTGAAACACACCTCGTGGGAGACCTCGCGCGTTTGGCCTTCGCGCCGCGTCTCGCCCCGTGAGCTGGACCGCATCATGAAGGAACGCCTCGTCGTCACCACCCGCATCTTCGACCACGAGCAGATATGCTGGGGCAAGCAGAACGACCACATCGACGGCGGCATCAGGAATGTGCCCTTCGACACGGTGCTGCACTATGCCGGCGGCACCCTCATCCTGAAGCGCGTCGAGCTGCCACACCTGCCGCACCACTACCAGCACTTCGTGGAGATACACCAGCAGAGCAATGGCGATGCCTACGACCGCACGGGTTCTGTCTTCGTCATTCTGCCAACAAGTGAGAAGAACTTCTTCGACGGCATCAACAACCACCCCGACTCGCTGCCCGTCTTCACCGGTCGCGACGGCCAGCGCTATCAGGGCATGATGGCTGTTGGTACGCAGGCTGCCAGCCTGCGACATTCCGCAGGCTGGCAGCCTGCGTACCAGCCCTCCATCGAGCTGGTGCGCTTCTTCACTCCCTTCGGCGTGGGCCACTTCAACGAGCGCATGGCGGGCTACGGCATCGACTGGCGCGACGAGACATTCTACCGCCAGGAGATCACCGACCTTTATCATTTCGGCGGCGACGTTGTCATCGGTGCTTGGATAGGCAATTACGACGGTGGTGGACATATCATCACCGTCGACATCAAGTCGTATCCCAACGACTATACTATTCCCGAGGACAACACGGAGGAATCAGGGTTAGCGCTGCCGCTCTTCAACACCTGCAACGTGCTCGAGATGGCTGGTCAGAACTACGGTAAGCTGTTCGCCACCGACTCGCTGACGGTAACATTCAGACTTGAAGACCAGCCTGCGTCTGCCGAGTTGCGCTACATCAGTACCGGCCACGGCGGCTGGGGCGAGGGCGACGAGTTCGTACCCAAGCAGAACACCATCCTCATCGACGGCAAGCCCGTCTTCACCCATACCCCTTGGCGGCAGGACTGCGGCTGCTACCGCGACCTCAACCCCGTCAGCGGCAACTTCTGGAACGGCCTCAGCAGTTCCGACTTCTCGCGCAGCGGCTGGTGCCCCGGCACGGCCACGCAGCCCGTCTACTTCGACCTCTCGCCCTGGGCCGACGGCAAGGAGCACACCCTCACCGTGGCCATCCCGCAGGGCAAGCCCGTCGAGGGCATGTTCAGCCACTGGGCCGTCAGCGGTGTGCTGATTGTGGAATATTAGTCGCCCGGGTGTGACAAATCGGCGCCACGGGCGTTTAATAAGGGTGTAAAAGCTACAACGGCAATGGACGAACACCCCTTCATAGAACTCATCGAGCGGCACACGGCGGCCATCGAGCGCGTGTGCCGCTCGTTCTGTTCCGTCCGGGAGGACCGCGAGGACCTGCGGCAGGACATCCTGCTGCACCTCTGGCAGGGGTGGAAGAGCTACCGGCCCGACCATCGGCCCATCACATGGGTGTACCGCGTGGCGATGAACACGGCCATCAGCTGGCGGCGCCACCGTGCACGACAGGTGGAGACGGTGCCGCTCGACACCTTCGACCTGCCCGACGACACCGCCCTGCGTGAGCAGTGCCTCCACCTCAAGGCGCTGTTGGCGCAGCTCTCTGTGGCCGATCAGCGGCTGATGAACCTCTACCTCGACGGCTTTTCTTCGAGCGAGATAGCCCGCCTGCTGGACACGACTCAAAGCAATGTCACCACCCGCGTAGGACGCATCAAGGAGAAGTTGAAGAGAATGAATAGCAGAGCCAGTATTTAATACAATCAGAAAGCAAGAGTTATGGACACCGACAAACTGATAGACCAGATACATGCAGCCAATGCACAGCGCCGCAGCACCGAGCATCGGCGACCGCACCGCACGGTCTGGCGCATAGCCATCCCCGCCACCGCTGCCGCCGCCGTGCTGCTTGTACTGCTGTTGCCACACGGCAATGCCGCCCAGGCTGCTCCCGCTGTGGGCGTCTACTGCAACAGCCAGTGCAACCCCGACGACGTGATGGCCCTCATTGGCAACCAGATAGACCACATTAAAACCATACAGACATTATGAAACGAACCCTCCTCCTGCTGGCCTTCGTGGCCCTGAGTCTCGCCCTCCAGGCCCAGACCGGTCTCTACAAGCGCTACGCCTCGCGCCCTGGCGTGCAGGCCTACTGCGTCGAGCGCTACCCCTTGAGCGGTGGCGACAGCGCCTGCGTCACCCTGCTGCAGACCGACGACTCCGCCGTCTACCGCACCCTCTGCCGCGAGCTGCACGAGCTGCCCTATACCACTACGCGCCTCCACATCGACGGCACGATAAGCATCGAGTCGGACGACCTCGACTCGCACCCCACGATACCCGACGAGGCGATGCAGCAGATGAAGCAGAAGGCCGACTCGCTGCAGCGGTACTGGCGCGAGCACAAGCACCTGGTCATCTTCAACGCCGACGGCCTGCCGGGCGACCACGGCCACTACGCCATCTATTGCCCCTCCGACCGCATGGTCGTCCTGGCCTTCCTCGTCGACGGCGAAGAGGAGGCGTTCAAGGTGGCAATTCACATGATGTCGACCGTGTTTGAAACCAAGAAGTGAAAGCACTATGAAAAAGGCACTGCTTCTCCCCCTCTTGCTGCTCCCCATGCTGGCCTGGGCCCAAACCACTGATAGCGTCAGCCAGGCCACGCTGGACAGCATCGACGCCAAGATGCAGCTCATGAAGCTGAAGGAAATCAGCATTTCCGCCCCCAAGCCTGTCTACAGCATGACCGGCGAGGTGGTCAACTATAACGTAGAGAACGACGAGACGGTGGCTGGCCTCACCGCCTGGGATGCTATCCGCAACGCACCCTCCGTGCAGATCGACCTGGAGGGGAACCTCTCCATGCGCGGCTCCGACCATGTCGACGTGTGGCTCAACGGCCGCCCCACCGGCATGAACGGCCCCACGCTGAAAGCCTTTTTCGAGAGCATGCCCGCCGAGGCGCTGACCCGCGTGGAGGTCATCAAGAACCCCTCGGCCAAATACATGGTGGCCGAAGGACACCACATACTTAACATCGTCACCTCGGCCCGCCTGCGCACCAGCGAACTCTGGCTCCTGGGCCTCAGCGGCAACACGCGCCCCTACTACTCTCCGTGGTTCAGCTACGTGCGCAACACCGACCGCCTGAAGTTCTCCTTCCACCTGGCCGGCAGCCGCAGCCATTTCATCAACGACGGCCAAGGAGGCTACACCCTCACCTCCGGCGACGACACCACCAGCCAACGCACCTACCGCAGCCACTCCGACGGGTCGAGCTATTTCGGGAACAACAACATCCACATTGACTACAAGATCGACTCCGTCACCGACTTCAGCCTCATGTCGTGGAACATGCTGCAGGGCCGCTACAACGACCACCTCGGCTACCGCTACGAGCAGTGGGACTACCTGCCCGACACCGCCCACTACCGCTACCTCGACACCTCCGACAGCCGATACTACAGTGTCAACGGCTTCACCAATTTCGACATCAAGCGTCGCCTGCCCGGCCGCAAGGGGCACAACATCACTTTCGGCGGCACGTGGAACTATCTGTTCAGCGCCCATCACAACGAGAGCCAACGCCTCATCTCCCTGGCCGAAGGCAACCCCGCAGCCCTCCTCCTCGAGCCCTACGACCGCACCAACGACAACCACTACAACCGCAACACCGTCGACCTCTCGCTGCGTTACAACCGACCCCTCGGTCCCCACGACGAGCTCTCCATCCGCCTCGGCGGCCGCCCCTACGGAAACAGCCACCGCGACCGCAACATCCTCCTCGCCGACATGACCCCCGGTGCGGGGACGCAGCCCGACACGCTGCGCAACTACGTGAGCGACTACCACACCCGAAGCCTCTATGCCAGCCTCTCGTTGCGCCACGAGTGGGAACGCACCACCCTGGGCGCCGACCTCCATGCCTCGCACGACTGGCTCCGCATCGTGGGCCGCGGTCTCTTCCCCGACGACACCCTCTTCCGCTTCGTCGCCCTCGAACCCTCCTTCTCGCTCACCCATCGCACCGCGTCCATGCACTACTTCCGCTTCAACTACTCCTACTCCGTCTCCACCCCCTCGGGCAGCGACCTCACGGTGAGCCGCATCTATGGCGACGACTCCTACACCGTTGGCAACCGCCATCTCGGCAACGCCGCCACCCACAAGGCCTCGCTCTCCTGGAACCGCTATTTCGAGAAAATCGGCAACGTCAGCATCGAAGCCTACGCCAATAGCACCTCGGGCGGTATCGAGAGCATCACCGCCTCGACACCCGCGGCCGACCCCTTCCTGGGACGCGTCATCACCTACTCCATGCCCTTCAACATCGCCTCCTCCTACAAGACGGGCGCCGACGCCAACTTCACCTACCGCCCCGCCGCCTGGGCCAGCCTGAGCCTCAACGCCAGCCTCTTCCGCCAGGGCTACCGTGTCGAGAGCGAGCCCTGGCAGGAGCGCCTCTCGTGGACGCTCTACGCCCGCCTATGGGCCAAGCTGTTCAAGCTGGTCAACCTCGACGCCAACGTCAACTACGGCACGCCTACCCTCGGACTCTACACCACCCGCGAGCGCAACATCACCGTCGACCTCGGACTCTCCGCCACCCTCCTCGACGGGCGTCTCTCGCTGCGCGCCAGCGTCAGCGACCTCTTCGACAACAACCGCTACCTCGAGACCGTCAACGCCCCCACCGTGGCTACCACCGAGACGTCGCACTCCGCCTACCGCTACGTCACCTTCGGTATCACCTACCGCTTCGGCAAGCTCGACCTCGAGTGGCAGGCCCGCGGCGGTGCCGCCGGACAATAGCGTGCTGTGCTCTGTATCTCAGCCTTCTACACACCTGTGTGCGCTCAGTGGGACGTCGGTTAACGTAGTTTAACATTTTTTCACTTGCAAAATCCAACTGCACGCTGAGAGGGGGTATTCAGTGTTCAATGTGCAGTGTTCAGTGGCCAGTGTTCAGTGTTCAGTGTGCATTGTTTGGTGTTCAGTGTGTAGTATTCAGTATAAAGTATTCAGTATTAAAGCAGTATGGTACGCGCGGCAGCCTCTTTCCAGCTGAATGCTGAACACTGAACACTACCCACTGAACACTGACCCGAAGGGTATCATCCTACCACCAACGTACCATCAACCT
>JAZNHG010000051.1:0-5303 GCA_045576855.1 Bacteroidales bacterium
GGTGCAGAACCTGCGTCCTGCTGTCTGTATGTAACGCAGCCGGGGCAAATTTATTGCAGAGGGGGGATAGCCCTTTCCAATATGTGTAAATTGAACAATGAATTACAATTTTTAAAAAAACAACATTATGAAACATAACACAAAGACATTGGCGATATCGGCTGCTGCCGTCGTCTTGATGATAGGTATTGTGGTGGCTTGCAGCAAGGAAGCCGCCAACCAGACAACGAATACGAACAGGACAGCAATGAAGTCCGTGTCCACCCGCGACAATCTGGTCCAGTCGGTGTATGAATATTGGCAATTGTGTGACAGGGCTTATCGCACCGATTCTTCAGGATTCTTCCAGGTCTGTCGTACAGAGGATTATGAGATGTTCTGCCAGGTGGTTGGTATCCCTGCCGAGCTGCCCGAACGCATCAACAGGCTGGCCCACATCGAGTCGGCTCAGCTAGAGGACGAGAATGGCGCTGAGTGGCAGGAAACGAGTGTCTGTATTCCCTGCATCAGCGGGGGATTGGTTACTCTGGGTACAAATGTGATGAATCTGAGAACGAGTATCGACAGGAAGAAGGAGCTGGGCTACGATGACACCATTCCTATGTTCGAAGTCTTAATCGACAGTTGTCTGCACCATTGCCAACAACCATCTTATCCTCCAAACACAGATTTCGATCTTTGCATGATGAAGTGCCTGACGTCACTTGACGATGATACTCCCTCGGCGCCTATACCTATTGAGCCATGAGTTTTTCATAATCTCATTATATATAATTCAATAACTTGCTAAAAACATAATTGTTATGGCAAAGAAAATCTTTTGGCTGACGGTCGCGATAGCGGCTGTGGTCGCAGTGTGGACGGGCTGTACGCCCGAGGGGGCCGAGTCGCTGGCCCCGGCCTCGCAGTCGGTGGCGGACACGACGGCGGTGGATACGGTTCCCGCAGAGCCGACGCCGGCAGACTCTACTGCACCGGCTGGAGCCTCATATCCCGCAACGCTGGCAAACACAATCTGGGGGTGTGAGCACGACAACGTATGGAGAGATGTTCGGATTCGCCATGAACTCCGCCTTGTATTCAAAAACGGGACGGAAGGCGTGTACGTTTCGCACTCTGTCGGCTTGGCTGGTTCGGACTTGGACGCATGGGACGAGTATGCGCTGACCTACAGCTACGACCCGGAGACGGGCGTGTGCGTATTCCATTGCCCCGAAGCCTTTGGCTCCACCCCCATCGAGATGCGCTACGACCGCATGCTGCTGGGCTTCAAACTGAAACACTATCTGCTGCGCCGGATTCATTATTGATTCCGCCGCGTGACGCGTGGCGGGTGGGCTGGACTTGAGGCAGACAAGGTGCTGTCAAGGGTGCTTTTCCGCCGTGCCGACAGGCCGCCATGCAGCCTCCCGAAATGTTAAAATGGTAGGATGGTGGTAGGATGGTGGTAGGATGATGGTAGGATGATGGTAGGATGACCCTTGTTAGGTCGGAGGTATTAGGTCGGAGGTCGGAGTGATGAATGATGAATGATATTACCGCAAGCTGATCAAAAGATAATCACGGTCAGCTTCCTAAAAAAAAGCAGAATATTCACCAATTAAAACCATAAAGAAATGAAACGTATTCTTATTCTCAGTTTGGCGCTGGCCCTCGGACTTGGCGCGCAGGCCCAGCGCTTCGAGTGGGCCAAGGGCTATGCTTCGGGTCCAGATGTCGACATCAAGGGGTCGCTCACCGACAGCCTGGGCAACCTGTATATCCTCGGCCAGTGCAGTCCCAACAGTACATGGGAGAACGGCAGCACTTTGATTCCATCTTCGGCGTCCGACCTCGGTGTTCGCGGCGCCTTGATTGCCAAAATATCGCCCCAGGGCGACCTTGTGTGGAAAAAGGTCATCGCATGCAGTTATTGTTTCCCCTACGACATCAAACCCGTTGGTGACTCGGCTTTTGCCTTCCTCGTCGACATGTACGTGGCTACACGTTTCAATAGCATCTACTACCTCGACACCATGATTAACCAGACCGGTGTGGGCAACTCTTGGCCAGACTACCCCATGAACGCGCAAGGATGCGTTGAAAGGGTCCTGGCCATGATTACCCTCGACTTCGACGGACAGGTGAAGGAGCATCACTTCCTGCAGGTCTCGTTCCTCGATGAAAACGGCGACGATATTCTTTTTAACGCAGGTGATACCATTCCCTACTTGTTTACGAATTCTATCGGTGTGTCCCGATTCGATATCGACAGAGAGGGGAACATCTATCTTTCCCGTGGAATGGATTATGGTTTTTTATCAGGGTGGGGTTTATATACACCTGACCATGAATACAGGGAGTATTCCGCCGCGGATGGCACCGTTACGGGCGTCAAGTACTGGTGCGACCGGCGGCCGATAGGCGTGGTTTCTGTCGACAGCACACATTTTATAGGTGCCCAAATACTCAAATTCGCCCCACACTTTGACACCCTGCTGCAGCACCGCAGTTTCTTTCAGGAGAACATCCGTTGTGGCGCTGAAGACTGGTGTCCCATCAAGTTGGACGAGCGCGGACGCCTCTACGGTTATATGACGCTGCATCATGGCGACGTGACTCTCGCCGTTGATTCTACGCAGAATATGACCGTTCGCGTCACGACGGCCGACTTTGAGAAGGGGGTCCTGGTTGTCTTCTCGACCGATTCGCTCAAGCCGACACACCTCGTCACCTTGGGTGCAAACGTGATTCGTCCCGAACTCAACATATCGGGTATTCCGTTCACCAACATCGCATTTGACCATGACAGCAACTTGCTCTTTATTCAAGGCTATGCCGATTTAAGCACTTATTACGACACCACTAACTTCTATGCCCAACCTACATACAACGGGGTGCCGTTGCCCATCGAGAAGAATGCCTTCTTTATGGCCGTGGACATGGACGACTACTCTTTACATTCCAGCGGCAAAGTAAAAAGCATGTACGGTTCGGATGTCAATATGACACACGCCGGCGATGGAAACCTGATTTGCAAAAACAACCGGGTGATTATGCAGTCTGTCCATGCCGGAGGCGTGACCTTCCAGGAAGACTCTCATGTGTTTCCTAATATGTACTATTGTAGTCCTGGCTTGAACATCTTCGACTATCAAGGCCATGTGATTGGCGGAGTACACTATGCAGCCTACCCGTCCAACCAAACGGGAACCATCGCGTTGCACGACAGCATCCTGTATGTCGTCAACCGGCTGTCCACCGACGCGACTTTCGGCGACATCCATGTCAATGGGCGTGGCGCATACTTCGTATGCATTGCAAAATATGTCGACACAGCCTTTATGCATCCTTACAAAAGTACGGACAAGGACCCCGGCATACGCGTCGAGGTGGTGCAGGAGGGCCTCACCGTCATCCGCTATCCCAACCCCACCACGGGGCACCTCACCATCGTCATGAACGGGCGCCGCCTCAGCCGGGCCTACCTGGCCGGTGCCGACGGCAAGGCGCAGCCCCTCGCCGTCAGCCCCGCGGGCGACGACCGCTACAGCGCCGACCTCTCCGCCTTCCCCGACGGCAGCTACACCCTTATCCTCGTCTCCGACCCGGAGCACGCCTACCAGTCGCAGGTCATCCTCCAGCGCCGCTGACGCGCCGCGCCGCGCCGGCGTGCCCGCTGCGCCACCGGCCCGTCCGAACCAGAGAGGTTGTAAAACAGTCTTATGACTACTAATCACTATGTTGCAATGAATATAATGAAACTATCTGGATTAATTCTAACAATTAGTGTTCCAATGAAGACGGAATTGTATAAATCGGACAATCTGCTGCATGGTACAACTCTTGTCGATATGACCAATCTTATGGCGGTTTACGAAGATTTGATATATTAACCACAAATTGAATCAAGATATGAAAAAGACAGCAATCCTGATGCTTCTCTGCCTGGCGCTGGGAAGGGTGGGCCTGGCCCAGACCGTGGTCTTTGGCATGGGTTATTTCGGCACCGGAAAAGAATGCCCGCAGGGCATCCGCACCGATATCTCCTTCGCCTGCCCGCTGACAGCGCATCTCGACTTTGCGGCGCGCCTCAGTACCGCGCACGGACAGGGCTCGATGTACACCTACGGCGTCTACGGTCCTGGCGGCCTCACCACCGAGACCATCGACGTGGCCGTTACCCAGTATTTCGACTGCCTGCAGCTGGGCGTGGGCTACTCCTTCCCGCTGGGCAGCCGTCTCACCCTGCGGCTCAGCGGCACCGCCGGTGCCGGTAGGAACACCTACATGGACTACTACGGTACCCACAACACAACCGTCATCTGTGCCGACGTCACGGCCGAATGCCTCTGGCGCCTGGGCGACCGGCTGGGTCTCGGCGTCTATGCCGACTATGGCTACCACTGGAGCAGCCGGTCTTTCTACTCCACCCATCCCCTCTACTGCGCCGGCGTCAGCGCACACTTCGACCTGCGCTGACGGCGCGAGGGTCTGAAGACAAACTCAGTGGCGTCTCTCCAAGACGCGGGTTGTGTATTTGCTTGGTTTACCCCACACTTCCGTGTGGGGTTATTGAGAGTAATGCCTCTTCGAGGCAATTCATAGAAGTCATCTAGATTGTTGCGCTACGCGTAACCGCCGCAGGCGGAATAATTTATAAGATTAACTAGATTTCGCGACGCCGCAGGCGAGCAGGAGAATATCTGTACATCAACAGACACCCTTGCCCTGGCGGGCAGAAATCCATAAATCCAATAGATAGTTGCGCTACGCGTAACCGCCGCAGGCGGAATAATTTATAAGATTAACTAGATTTCGCGACGCCGCAGGCGAGCAGGAGAATATCTGTAAATCAACAGACACCCTTGCCCTGCGGGCAGAAATCCATAAATCCAATAGATTATTGCGCTCCGCGTAACCGCCGCAGGCGGAATAATCTACAAGATCCACAAGATCTCGCGACGCCGCAGGCGAGCAGGCAAATAGAGGTCGCCATCAGCGTAATCCGCCGGCCATCCCACCATTCGCCAAATCCGTCAAATTCGCCGTTCCTCCGTTCCCGGCGGCCACGAGGGGGCGGTTGCGGGCTGCTTTGTCCCGTTTTTCCCCGGCTTGCCGGGGTCTGCATCGGATGCCGCCGAGGGGGCTTCGACAAGGCTTTCCGGCAGGGATACAAAGTCCACACCATCAGCACTTTCCGTCTCCGGCACCAGCGGGCCGTAGCCCACGTAGAGCGTCTCCGACCAGCGGCCCTGGGCGTCCTGCACCAGGCCCCAGAGCTGCACCTCGCAGCCCGCCATGACCTCCGGCAGCACGGCCTG
>JAZNHG010000052.1:0-130077 GCA_045576855.1 Bacteroidales bacterium
GTGTTATGTTTCATAATGTTGTTTTTTTAAAAATTGTAATTCATTGTTCAATTTACACATATTGGAAAGGGCTATCCCCCCTCTGCAATAAATTTGCCCCGGCTGCGTTACATACAGACAGCAGGACGCAGGTTCTGCACCTTGGGGTGCCGGAAACAGGTTCCGCAGAGTGGTTGGTTTATTGATTATTATGCACTCTGTGGCCTGGGGGCACCCTCTCTTTTTTATGCCCCGACGCATGCGGCGCAGAGAATCGGGCGTGCGCGGGGCAATGCTAGATGATCTTCATGGTGGTGGGGGGGGGGATTAGGTTAAACAATTAAAGTTTGGTTGCAATGCAGGTGTAGATACCCGTAGTACTGTCATAATCTATATCTACAGTATAACCTTGCTTCGTCATTCCGTCAGCCCAAGTTTTGGCATCGTCACGCGAGCGGGTGGTGTAGGTGACAACATCTTTGGATAATGAGGAGGCAGTCTGGTTCGAATGGCTGTCTCGGAAGGATACGGAATGTCCCTCTTCGGCCAGGGCAACCAGATAGTCCAAAAACTCAAGCCATGCGGCCTCGTTGTCGAAGGTGGTGGTGCTGGAAACTCCATCGACCGTGTAGACCACCGTCAAGGTGGTGCCGATAGTCTCCTCGAATGCCGTCGGAGAGATTAACTCTTCTTTCTGGCAGCCGGTGGCTGCTACACTCAGCACCGCCAGGAATGCAATTGTTTTGAGCGTTTTTTTCATTGGTTTTCTTGTTTTTGTATTTTTATTTTATCGGGATTTCTGAAAAATAATTCCTCCCTTTTATATGCAGGTTGTCTTCCGGCTTTTGGGTATGGAATATGGCGATGGTGAAGCGCTGGGGGAGGAATGAGTATATATCATAGTGCCGCTCAACAGTGTCTCTATTTTGTGGGGGGAAATCTTTGGTGTATTCCCCAGTCATACGATGTTGATAATCCCAGTTTTTGGATATGGTCATTAGGACTTTTATGCCCTCCTCGTCACGCCCCAGGTCGCGCAGCAGCCAGACGTAGGTGGCGGAGTCACGGGCTTCGAGGAGGGTCATGTCGAAGTGGATGGTGTCGGCGACGGTCATGTCCTGGATATAGGCGGCGCGTATGCCGGGGGTCTTGCGGTAGTGGCGATATATCTCGCTGGTTTCGCCCGTGGGGAAGAGCACGTTCCAGTACTTGCACAACGCCACGGCGCCTACCCCCAGGAGAGCTGTCAGCAAGAGTATGAGCAGATGGCGTTTCATGCGTAGTCGACCGTTTGGAGGGCTGTGTGGTAGGCCGCGAAGGGAGAATAGCCTCTGGAGGTGAAGATGGCATCCGCGGGCAAGGAAGGCAGTGCGACGGCGGCCACGGCGACGACGGCCGCCAGGAAGAGCAGGTCGGCCACGCCGTAGCGGCGGCGCGTCCAGCGGTGCAGGTCGGCGCTGTCGCGCGCTGCACGCCGCGACACATGCCCCTCGGCATTGGCCACCGCAAGCATCTGTTCTATGTCTTGTTGTTCCATATTCATTGCTTTTTGTCGTTGTTGTTCATTCTGTTGTAGGTGTCGCGCATCTTCTGTATGACGCGCTGGCGCATCATGTACACTGCCGCCGTGCTGGTTTGCATCAACCGGGCGATTTCTTCGGCCGAGTAGCCCTCGTTGTTGAGCTGCAGATAGCGGCGTTCGCGTTCGTTGAGGCCGACGGCCAGCTGTTCCAGGGTTTCGCGTACATCGTCGTCGCGACGGTCGTCGGCCAGCGAGGCAGCCAGCGCGGGGTCGAGCGCCACCCAGTCCGGCGGGCGGTGGTGGGCGCGGTGCGATATCTCGCTGCGGCAGCGCCAGGCCACCCAGGCAGCCTCGCGCTTGCGGTCGGTGTCGGCAGGCAGTTCGTGCAGGTGGCGCCAGATAGCGAGGTAGCACCGTTGCACCAAGTCGGCACAATAGTACTCGTCGTGCATGAACGAGCGGAACCAGCAGAGGTTGCGTATCATCCTCTGGTGGCGGTCGATGAGGCTGTTGAACCTGCGCTCCGCATCATCTATGTTGCCGACGGCAAGCATCTCACATATATAATAGCCCCCCCAAGGGTCTGTTTCTAACAGCGAGGGCAAAAAAATCTACACACCCACGCAGGCGGGGCTGATACAACGGTTGGGGACGGGACGCCCATTCGGGCAGGCGGCCGGTGCAACGCTCAGGGGCGGTAGGCGTCGAAGCGCTGGGCAGCAAGGCGCTCGTAGCGGGTGCCGGGGCGGCCATAGTTGGCATAGGGATGGATGCTGATACCGCCGCGGGGCACAAAGAGGCCGAGCACCTCGATGTAGCGCGGGTCCATCAGCTGCACCAGGTCGTCCAGAATGGTGTTGACACAGTCCTCGTGGAAATCGCCGTGGTTGCGGAAGCCGAAGAGGTAGAGTTTCAGACTCTTGCTTTCCACCATGCGATGGTCGGGGATGTAGAGTATGCGCAGCTCGGCGAAGTCGGGCTGTCCGGTGATGGGACACAGGGTGGTGAATTCCGGACAGCGGAACTCGACCCAATAGTCGCGCTCGGGATGGCGGTTGTCGAAAGTCTCGAGCACGGCGGGGTCGTAGGTGGTGGGGACCTCGGTCTTGTGTCCGAGCGATTGCAGGTGGTCTTGTTCTCTATTCATATACTGCTTATTATGTTTTTTTCAGAAACGGCGAATCACTAGAATTTTACGAATGCCACTCTCCGTTTGCGGCTGGCTGGATTATCTTATATTCAATATTTTGTGTAGCTGGAGCGAGAGCCGCCATTCGGGGTGGGCCATACAGTAGTCCACCGCCTGGCGGACGAGGTCGGCATTGCGGACGGGGTCGCCGGTGTCGCAGGGTTGCAGGTAGCGGTGTGCCACCTGTATGTGGGGGTACAGCGAGGGCTCGTGGACGCCGTCGAAAAGGAGTTTCAGCTCGTCGGCGCGTTCCAGCACGGGTGCGGCGGCGGGCCCGAGAAAGAGGTCCTTGGGCGAGAGGGTCACCCAGTCCACATTGGGCGGCAGGGGGCAGGTGCCATTGGTCTCGACTGCCACATAGTGGCCCACGCTGTGCAGCGCGTCGACAAAGGTGGGTGTGAGCTGCAGCGCTGGCTCGCCACCGGTGACGACTATATGGTGGCAGTCGTAGAAACCGGTCATGGCTACGGTCTCCAGCTCGGAGTACTCCACATAGCCCGCGTGGTGCGTGTCGCAGAAGGGGCATTGCAGGTTGCACCCGCTGAGGCGGATGAAGACGGCCGGGGTGCCGCTATAGTAGCCTTCGCCCTGGAGGGAATAGAATATTTCGTTGACCAGCATAGGGACAAAGGGGTATGAAGGGGTCAATCCAGGCCCGGCACATCGTCCGCCACATAGGTGGCCACATTGCCGGTGGTCTCCTGCACGTCGACGCGATAGCATCCAGGCACCTGCCGGCAGCACCAGCGGGCCATGTTTTCGGCCGTGGGGTTGCAGCCTATCACGTCGTTGACCACCTGGTGGTCCAGCCGGTCGGCGATGCGGCTCTTGATTTCGGAGAAGTCGACCACCATGCCGTGGCGGTTCAGCTCGCGGGCGCGGCAGTGGATGGTGATAAGCCAGTTGTGGCCGTGCAGCTGGGTACACTTGCTGGGATAGTCCAGCTCGAGGCGGTGGGCACCCGATACCTCGATGGTTTTCTTTACGTAGTACATTTCTTTTTAGTTTTAAGCTTTGAGCTTTAAGTTTTAAGCTGTGAGTTTTTGGTTTTAAACTGTGAGCTTCAAGTTTTAAGTTGTAATCTTTTAACTATGAGTAGCATTTTAAATTCAGTCTGCGTCAGCCACTTAAAACTTACAGCTTAAAGCTCACAGCTGTAAATTGTGGGGTCGGGCACGCCGGCCTCGCGGAACGCCTGCCGGCGCGCGCGGCAGGTGCCGCAGGTGCCGCAGTGGAGCGCGGTGCCGCGATAGCAGGAATAGGTCGCGCCATAGTCGATGCCCAGGGCGGTGCCGCGGCGCACCAGGTCGGCCTTGGAGAGGTGGGTGTAGGGCGCCGCGAGGGTCACCCCCTCGTAGGTGCCGGCACGCATAGCAGCATCCATAGCCTCGACAAAGGCGGGACGGCAGTCGGGATAGATGGCGTGGTCGCCCCCGTGGTTGGCTATGAGCACACGCCGCAGGCCACGGCTCTCGGCCAGTCCGCAGGCCACGCTGAGCATGATGCCGTTGCGGAAGGGCACCACGGTGCTCTTCATGTTCTCCTCGTCGTAGTCGCCGGTGGGAATGGCATCGGCTCCGGCGGTGAGCGACGAGCGGAAATACTGCCCGATGAAGGCAAGCGGAAGCACCAGATGCTCGATGCCGAGCCGCTGGCAATGGTGGCGGGCGCAGGCCGTCTCGCGGGCGGCATGGTTGCTGCCATAGTCGAAGGTGACGGCCAGCGCTATGCGCTCGCGCTCCTCGTAGAGCAGCGTCGTGGAATCGAGGCCGCCCGAATAGATAATCACAGAATCTTTCTCTGCCATAGTCTTGTTTTGTTGAAGGGGGTTAGCAAGCACCCCTGATGGGGAGTGTTCAGTGTTCAGTGTACAGTGTTTAGTGAGTAGTTTCTGATACACACCGACCACTGACCACTAAACACTGAACACTGAACACTGAACACTGAACACTGAACACTGAACACTGAACACTAAACACTGAACACTAAACACTATTTAAGATAGTACTCCACGGTAGTGACAACACGCACCTTCTTCACCTGGGGGGTGTTCTCGTCGAGGTCTTCCACCTCGAAGTAGCCCTGCGAGGCGGTGCGCATCTTGCCGATACGGCTGTGGCTGTTCTTGGCGAACTCGTCGGCGGCGGTGCGGGCGTTCTCCAGGCTCTCGGCTATCATGGAGGGCTTGATGTCGTTCAACCCGTTGTACTCATAGCTGGCGTATGTGTTGCTGATGATATTCTGCTTCAGCAGTTCGCCGTCTATCTTGTTCTGTATGTTGCCCACCTGCTCCATCTTCGAGGTGAAGACGCTGATGGTCTGGCTGGCGCTATAGCGGAAGCGGATGTTGTTGCCGCTATAGTAGCTGTCGTAGCGGTCGTTGAAGTGAGCCGAGGTGTACTTGATTTCGTCGTCGGAGAATCCGGCCTCCTTCAGCAGGGCGATGATGGCGCGGTCGTTGCGCTCCATCGTGCCGCGCAGGGCGGCCAGGTCGTTGTCCTGCTCGCTGTAGTTGATGCGCAGCACCACACGGTCGGCGGGCACCTCCTTCTCGCAGAGGCCGCGCACCTTGACGGTGTCGTCGTACGACTTCAGCGTCTTCACGGTGCAGACCATGAAGATGCCCAGCACCAGTGCCGCCAGCACGATGGCGCCGCCCTGAATCATGTTCTTTTTGAACGGTATGTTTCTTCCTTTATTCATGATTTTATTGTTTTGTTTAATTTGACATTGTGTGTATGTACATTCGTTTTAGCGGTAGCTCACTCGCTCGCGGCGGTTGATGAAGGAGAGTCCGAGCTGGAGGCCGAAGGTGGGTCCCGACGTGTGGCTGTCGAGGTTGATATAGCTGAAATAGAGGTTGCCCGAGGCGGTGACGGTGAGGCGGCGGGCCTTGCCCTTGGCGCCGTTCTTGATGGTATGCCAATGGTGGAAGAGGTAGTTGCCGCGCACACCGATGGTGTAGGCCGCACCGGCCTCCCACCAGAAGTCGCTCACACCAAGCGAGATATAGGGCGTAAGGGTGTATCCCGGCCGCTCGAGCACCGTGTAGCCGATGCCGAGATAGTTGAAGTCGGTGCGCGAGGTGTATTCCACGCTGTAGCCCACGTCCGAATCTGCCATCTGCTGGGCGAGGCGGTCGTAGACGATGCCGTTGCTGTAGGAGAAGTAGAAGCCGAAGCGCCTCCAACCGAAGGCATAGTCCATGCCCAGCGAGCCTACGGTGGCCGACCAGCGCTCGGCCAGATGGCCGGCCGGCACGGCAAATCCCACCGTCAGCCCCAGGCTCCACCAGTAGGGCAGAAGCTCGAAATCGGGTTTGCCGCCGGGGTGCTCGTTGAGCCAACGGCGGTTCTGCTGGCGCACCTTCTCCACCACAGCGCTGTCGCGCCCGTCGTCGCTGGCGGCGCGCAGGGCCTCCACCTCGCGGTCCACGCGCTCACGCGTAAGTTCGGCCAGCCGGTCGTACTGGTAGCGGCGGTTGAGCAGCAGCGCCTCGCGCTCCATCTGGCGGCGGTGCACCTCCACGATGTCGAAGATGGTCTGCATATAGTTCAACTCGGCCTCCGTGCGGTGACCGTCGGCCATCCACGAGGCGGCAGGATATATCAGCGCCGACGTGCGGCAGTAGATGTAGCTGTCCATCCCCTCGTCGATGCCGCCCAGACGATAGCTCACACCGTACTCCAGATGGCTGGACTGCTTGCCGTTGAGGGGCTGGCGACCGATTTCCTCCATGCGGATATTGCCCTTGCGCCACGAGCGGCCGCGCCCCAGCTCCTGGGCCTGCACGGCACCGCCCGCAAGCGCCAGCAGCAGCGCACACCACGCCACCCGCCGGACTGCCGAGGCAGCCATCAGTCTATATGTCAGCGTCTTCACCCGAATTGGACTTTGGTTTTCAGACTGCAAAGATACATAAAAAACTCCACATAGAGACAAACGCAAATAAATATACTGCAATTTCAGCCCCGTGAATCCACACGGCACGCCGTGTGGGCATACCCGCGCGTACACCCCGCCACCGCCAGCCCGACAGGTCGCCCTGTCACAGGGGAACAGCTCCGCCACCACACTTGCAATCGGCACGCCGTCAGCATACTATACCCTTACCAACACCTACCGCGGTAGGTGTTGGTAAGTCGTTGGTAAGTCGTTGATAAGTCGTTGGTAAGTCGATGATAGGTTGGCAACCTGTCTTTCAGTAGGTTACAAAGGCGGTTTTTCGCGTCACAACAGGCAAGAGTTTTCAGTGGGCAGTGGGAGCGCAGGCGTCCCGCCTGCATGGTGGACAGTGGGCAGTGAGCAGCATCCGGGTGCGGCACCCCCCTCTCCACTCTCAACTCTCACCCCGCAGGCGGCCCGCCTGCGTACCAAGGCTGCCCGTTCTCCGTTCTCATTCCGCAGGCGGGCCGCCTGCGTACCAAAAGGCGGCAGCCCGCTCTCCACTCTCCACTCTCCACTCTCCGCTCTCCACTCTCCGCTCTACACTCTAGTCTCTCCGCTCGCAGTGCGTTGGTTCTGACGGTATTCGGTCGGGGTGAAGCCGGTCTCGCTGTGGAAGAAACGGGAGAAATAGTTGGAATCGGCCATGCCCACCGCCAGGGCCACCTCGGAGACCGTCTTGTCGCTGTAGACGAGCAGCGCCTTGGCCTGGAGCAGGGCGCGGAGGTTGATCCACTGGAGCACCGTGCGTCCGCTAAGCCGGCGCACAATGTTCATCATGCGCGAAGTGGAGATATTCAGCCGCTCGGCGTAGAAGTCGACCCGACGCTCGGTCAGCGCATGGTCGGCCACAAGCTCGATGAAACGGTTGAAGATACGGTGTTCGCGGGAGGAATATTCGGCGACGTCAACCACCTGTCCGTCGGTGAAGAGGTCGGCCAGCATGGCCTGGTGCAGCGGCACCAGCACCGCCGCCGAACTGTCGCCCAGCTGGCCGAGGAGGGTGAAGTAGGTGCGCAGCCGCTGGCAGAGGGCGGGGCTGGGCGAGAACAGGCGATGGTGGGGGTGCGACATGCCGAGCGGCTTGGCCTGCAGGCTGCAGCTGTAGAGCTCCAGGTCGGGACTCTCGTTCTGCACGACGAATATGCTGCCCTGAGCGGTGTAAAGCGCCTGGCCCGCGCTGAGCTCAGCAGGATGCAGATTGACGCTCACCGTCATGCTGCCCGCCACAATATAGGAGAGGCGGTCTGCGGTGGGCAGGAAAGGTTTTTCGAGGGGCAGGTGCAACGCCGAGGGGTCACTGTTGTGGTAGTGCACCAGGGGCAGCTCGGCCAGCACATCCCATGTGGGCTGGGTCAGGAGAGATTCGCTGAGATTCATATTCAGTGTTCAGTGTTTAGTGGTCAGTGTTCAGTGAGCAGTGGTCAGTGTGTAGTGGTTAGTGGTTAGTATCCATGTGCGGCAGCCTGTTCTCCGCTCTCCGTTCTCCACCCTCCACTCCTTCACTCTATTTCGCCGGCAAAAGTACATATTTTTCCGCAATAGTAGAATTGTGCTATAAAAAAATAATATCCTGCTAACACCAACTAGCAGAAATACAGTATTTTTGCCGCTGATAAACAAATAGTGCAAGCAGCACAAAACATTGGAAAACAATAAAAAATTCGTCAAATTAATGAATAAAAAAGTCATTTTTCTGCTAGCCCTGGTCATGCTCGGCACGGCTGTGCAGGCCCAAAGCGCCAAGCGCGAACGGAAGAAAAACCTGGTGGTCAAGGAATGGAACACCAAGGCGGGCTCGACGACGCCCTATCTGGACAACATGGTGACCTACGACGAGTTGGGCCGCAAAATCGAGGAGATAGAGTATGCCTCCTACGGGCAGAAGCACCGCGTCACCTACGAGTACGAAGGCACCTCGACCCAATGCTCGCGCCAGGTGGAGTATGACGACAAGAACCGCGCCACGCGGGTCAAGAAGTTTGAGTACAACGAGGACGGCACGCGCAAGGCGCAGTACAACTACAAGCCCAACGGCAAGCTGGAGAGCACCAAGACGTTCGAGTATTCGTACAAGTAGTTGGCAGTTGACAGTCATGGATTCAACATTCAACATTCAACATTCAACATTAGACCGGATGGCACCCATCGGGCTGGACGACATGAAGGCCGTGCGGCTGATGAACCGCGTGGACCAGAAGTATATGGCCAGCGCCGACCAGCTGGAGGAGTTGCTGGCGCGCATTGCCGAGGGCTACTACGTACAGCACATCGAGGGCAATCCGCTGGCGCCGTACCGGACGCTCTATTTCGACACCGAGGAGCTGGCCATGTACACCATGCACCACAACAAGAAGCTCAACCGGCAGAAGCTGCGCGTGCGCACCTACCGCTCGACGGACACCACATTCTTCGAAATCAAGAACAAGGACAACAAGAAAAAGACCCGCAAGGTGCGGATACCGGTGGACGTGGCAATGTTCGACCGCGTGCTGGAGGTGCCCGAGGTGGTACGGTTTGTGGGCGAGAGCACCCCCTACCCCATCGCGTCGCTGCACCCCTGCCTGGAGAACCGTTTCGAGCGCATCACACTGGTGAACCGCGGCATGAGCGAGCGCGTCACCATCGACCGCGGCATCACCTTCCACAACCGCGCCACTGGACTGGACGCCGACATCTCGCGCCTGCTGGTCATCGAGGTGAAGCACGAGGTGGGCGCCCCGACGAGCGACATAGAGCGGGCGCTACACGAGATGCACGTCCTGCCCCGCCGCATGAGCAAGTACTGCATCGGCACAGCCCTGACCGACCCGTCGGCCAAATACAACCGTTTTAAACCCAAATTGTTATACATAGACAAAATACATCGGATATGAAACTGCTTCAAATGGACTTTGACCCCGAGATAGCCAATCTGCATCTCGGCAGCGCCGACGACCAGGCCGTCGACTTCCTCGGCCTGCCCCTCTACGACGGCCCCAGCCTGGGCAAGATGCTGATCCTCTTCGGCATCAACCTGTTGGTGTGCTGGATTATCACCCACTTCTTCTACTACCGCAAGAGCCGCCGACGCGACTACTACTTCACCTACATCCTCTTCTCGACGGCCATATTCTTCATCCTCAACCAGCTGCAGAATATGAAGATTGAGGTGGGCATTGCTCTGGGCCTGTTCGGTATTTTCAGCATGATCCGCTACCGCACGGAGCAGCTGCCCATCCGCGAGATGACCTACCTGTTCGTGCTCATAGCCATCAGCATCATCAACGGTGCCGGCATGGCCACGAGCTATGCTTCGTTCATCGCCGTCAATGTGCTCTTCATCGTCATCATCGCGGTGCTCGAGGCGGTGGGCATGTTCAACCACAAGGCCCAGAAGATTATCACCTACGAGAAGATAGCCCTCGTCAAGCCCGAACGGCGCGAGGAGCTGCTGGCCGACCTGTGCGAGCGCACCGGCCTGGACATCACCAAGGTGCAGGTGGGCAGCATCGACTTCCTGAAGGACACCGCTTTCCTGAAGGTCACCTACGTTACGGACGATCCGGAGCCGAACGATATCGACATGGTCACTAAGTTCAAGAAGAAATAAAATATACGCTACACATCTATGAAACGTACAACACTTTTGTTTGCAACCCTCCTGATGCTTGCCCTGGCGGCATCGTGCGACAAAGACACTATCATCGAGACCGATGCTGTGGCCACCGACAGCGATACCGAAAGTGGCGACGACAATCTGGACTCGGTCACGGTGGATCATACCGTCACCGTCACCTTTGGCAGCAGCGGCGCCACCGTCAGCGGCACCACCGACTCGGTGACCGCCAGCGTCAGCGGCAACCAGGTCACCATCACCAACACCAGCAGCCAGGTGATATGCTACACCCTCACTGGCTCATCGTCGAACGGCTACTTCAAGCTCTACAGCGGCAAGAAGCAGGTCGTCACCCTCAACGGCCTCAGCCTGACCAACCCCAACGGCGCTGCCATCAACATCCAGGGACTTCCCTCATCGCCCAGCAGCGGCAAGCGCGCCTTCGTCGTCGTGCAGGGCACGAACACCCTGGCCGACGGCAGCAGCTACAGCGCCACCCCCTCGACCGAGGACGAAAAGGCAGCCCTCTTCAGCGAGGGCAAGCTGGTCTTCAGCGGCAGCGGAACTCTGACCGTCACGGCCAGCGGCAAAGCCGGCATCACCAGCGACGACTACGTCCACTTCCAGTCGGGCACATACAAGGTCACCTCCACCGCCGGACACGGCGTGCGCGGCAAGGACTATATCCTCGTCAGCGGCGGCACAATCAGCGTCGAGACCACGGCCAGCATGAAGAAGGGCTTCAGCAGCGACTCGCTGGTGTTCTTCAACGGCGGCGAGACCACCATCCGGGTGACCGGCGGCGCCGCCTACGACAGCGAGGACGGCGAGTACACCGGCACCGCGGGCGTCAAGGCCGACGTGGCCTTCGTCATGAACGCCGGCACACTGACCATCACCAACAGCGGCACCGGCGGCAAGGGCATCAGCTGCGACGGCACGGCCCAGTTCAGCGGTGGCACGGTCGACATCACCGTCACCGGCTCGAACTACACCAGCGGCGACATCAGCGCCAAGGGCATCAAATGCGACGGCAACATCACGTTCGACGGCAGCACTGTCAACGTCAAGTGTTCCAAGCACGAGGGCATTGAGTCGAAGGGTACCATCACGATGAACGGCGGCGAGGTCTACAGCTATTCGCAGGGCGACGACGCAATCAACGCAGCCTCCACCTTCACCGTCAACGGCGGTTACCTCTGCGCCCACTCCACGGCCAACGACGGGATGGATGCCAACGGCAACTGCTACATCAAGGGCGGCGTGGTCTACGCCATCGGCAAGAACCAGCCCGAGGTGGCCATCGACGCCAACACCGAAGGGGGCTACAAGCTCTACGTGCAGGGCGGCACCTTGATTGCTATCGGCGGACTGGAGAACAATTCGTCGCTCACGCAGAGTTGCTACCAAGCCAGCAGCTGGTCGCAGAACACATGGTACGCCCTTACCGTGGGCAGCAACACCTACGCCTTCAAGACCCCCTCCTCGGGCGGCACACCACTGGTGGTTTCGGGCGCTTCGACACCCACCCTCAAGTCCGGCGTCACTGCCACAGGCGGCACGTCCTACTTCGGCGGCACGCTCACCACAGGCGGCACCGTCAGCGGAGGCACGTCGGTCACCCTCTCGTCCTACACCGGCGGCAACGGCGGCGGCCCGGGGGGCGGCGGCGGTCACGGCCCCGGAGGATGGAAATAGGATTGGGTTTAAGGTTTAAAGTTTTAATAGAATATGAATATATTAGGGTTTTTGAAGACTTTCGTTGCCGTTGGTGTCGTTTGCGCCTGTATCTTTTCCACCGGTCATTCCGTGCAGGCCCAGACCGATGTGGACCTCGACCCCGACTGGGGCGGACGCATCAGCGCCACGGTCGACAAGAAGCTCAGCCGCGGGCTGCACCTCTACCTCGAAGAGGAGGCCCGCGTGGACGGCAATTTCGGCTCGTTCAACCGCTTGCAGACCACTTTCGGCGCCACCTACAAGCTGCCTGCCGGCTTCAAACTGGGTCTCGGCTACGCCCTTATCGCCCCCTACAGCAGCTCGAACAGTGCCTTCAAGAGTGTGCGCCACCGCCTGATGCTCGACGCCAGCTACAGCTACCGCTTCGGCGACTGGCAGTTCTCGCTCAAGGAACGCCTGCAGGCCACCTACCGCACGGGCGACATGAACGAGTACCAGAATCCGCGCACCGCCCTCACCCTCAAAAGCCGTCTGAAGGTGCAGTACAAGGGGCTGCGCCGTTTGACGCCCTACGCCTACATCGAACTCCGCAACACCCTCAATGCGCCGGTTATCAACGCACTGTACAATGCGACCACCAACGAATACATGACCGAATCGGGCTCCATCAGCGGCGATGCCGGATGGTTTCTCGATGGCTTCAGCGGCGTGTATATCAACCGTGTACGTGGCTGTCTGGGCGCCGAATACAGACTCGACCGCTGTAGCCGCCTCGAGGCATACCTGTTGCTCGACCGCGTCAGCGACAAGCAGGTCGACGCCAATGCCGAAGGCACGAAGCTGAAGAGCTACACCCGCGAGCAGGGCTTCATCGGCCAGCTCTGCCTCGGCTACAGCTATTCCTTCTGACCCCTCCCCCGACGGACCCCTCTCCGGCGGCGGGCAAAAGTTCCTTTTGCCCGCCGCCGTTTTTTGCCACCCGTCAGCCGTAAATGCATCCCCGGACAAGCGTGCGCCAAAACACACCTTCGAACACCCCATATTGCTGAAAATCAGAAGAATATACACAAATACACGCAACAGGCTATAAATCAGCACCGTGGAGGCATCATGTCCGACTCCCCTCCGTGTCTTGTCCGTGTCTTGTCCGAGTCCTCTCCGACCACCGCCGGAGGACCCGCGGCGAAGGGTCGCCGAATGGGCACCGCAGACAGGAGGCCCCCCCTCCGCCACCCTCTTCTGCCGATTCCTCGTACTTTTGCAATCGGATTTTTAGGAGTATCATATGCAATAAAAGAGAGAAACAAGAACAAAGAATCCCTTAGAGAAAGTCCATATAGTTGTCGCGTGTGATTGTCCTCACCTCGACATCAGGATATGCACCAGTGAATGTTTTTACTAACCTTGGCTTTCTTCGACGGATTCCATTTGAATTCGTATGCCGTCATCCTGCCGTCGCATTCCTCAATGTATCAATCATTTTTATGTTGCAAATATACCAAATTCTGCGGATACAATCTGCAAAATATTATATTTTTTTGCCGATTATTATCACAAGAAAATTGTAAAACAAACAAGGAAAGATTGAAAAACACAAGACACGGTCGGGCGGATAGTCCAGCCGTGTCTTGTTTGATTGTCGTCTTTTTTAGAACAGCCCTTCGAGAACCTTATTTTATAGGTTCTGTCGGCCTTAGAACAGACCCTCCAGCACCTTATTTTATAGGTTCTGTCGGCCTTAGAACAAGCCCTCCAGCACCGCGTCGTCGACGAGGTTGGGAAGGGTGACTTTGAGGTCGGGGCAGATTTCCATGGCGCGCTTGATGGCGAACATGGCGCCTTCGTTGCGGGCCCAGGAGCGGCGGGAGATGCCGTTGTTGACGTCCCAGTGGAGCATCATGTGCAGGCGACGGTCGGCCTCGGGGCTGCCGTCGAGCACCATGCCGAAGCCGCCGTTGATAACCTCGCCCCAGCCTACGCCACCGCCGTTGTGGATGCTGACCCACGTGGCGCCGCGGAAGCCGTCGCCGATGACGTTCTGGATAGCCATGTCGGCGGTGCGGTTAGAGCCGTCGTAGATGTTGCTGGTCTCGCGGAAGGGGCTGTCGGTGCCGCTGACGTCGTGGTGGTCGCGACCAAGAACGATGGGGGCGCTGATCTCACCCTTGCGGATGGCCTCGTTAAAGCGGGCGGCAATCTTGGTGCGGCCTTCGCAGTCGGCATAGAGGATACGGGCCTGGGAACCAACGACGAGGTGGTTCTCCTTGGCGCCGCGGATCCACTGGATATTGTCGTGCATCTGCTGCTGAATCTCGGCGGGAGCGGTCTTGGCTATCTCGCCCAGCACCTCCATAGCGATGTGGTCGCTCTTGTCGAGGTCCTCGGGCTTGCCGCTGGTGCATACCCAACGGAAGGGGCCGAAGCCGTAGTCGAAGCACATCGGACCCATGATGTCCTGCACGTAGGAGGGATAGCGGAAAGCGGTGTGGTCGGCATTCCAGATGTCGGCGCCGGCGCGCGAGCTCTCCAGCAGGAAGGCGTTGCCATAGTCGAAGAAGTACATGCCACGGGCGGTGAGCTTGTTGACGGCGGCCACATGGCGACGCAGACTCTCTTGCACCATCTCCTTGAACAGCTCAGGCTTTTCGGCCATCATCACCTTGGCATCTTCGAACGAAACGCCCACGGGGTAATAGCCACCGGCCCAGGGGTTGTGCAGCGAGGTCTGGTCGCTGCCGAGGTCTACCTTGATGCCCTTCTCGGCGCAGTATTCCCACAGGTCGACCACGTTGCCCTGATAGGCATAGCTGCGGGCCTCTTTCTTCTCGATAGATTTATTGACAGCGGCGAAGAGCTCGTCGAGGTTCTCGTGCACCTCGTCAACCCACCCCTGCGAGTAGCGCTTCTGCGTGGCGGCGGGGTTGATTTCGGCGGTGATAGAGACCACACCGGCGATGTCGCCAGCCTTGGGCTGGGCGCCGCTCATGCCGCCGAGGCCGGCGGTGATGAAGAGCTTGCCAGCCGTGCCGCCACCAAGCTTGCGGGCGGCGTTGAGGACGGTGATGGTGGTGCCGTGGACGATGCCCTGCGGGCCGATGTACATGTAGCTGCCGGCAGTCATCTGGCCGTACTGCGTCACGCCGAGGGCGTTGTAGCGCTCCCAGTCATCGGGCTTGCTATAGTTGGGTATCATCATACCGTTGGTGACCACCACACGCGGAGCGTCTTTGTGGCTGGGGTAGAGTCCCATCGGATGACCGCTGTACATGACGAGGGTCTGCTCGTCGGTCATCTCGCTGAGGTATTTCATCACCAAGCGATACTGGGCCCAGTTCTGGAACACGGCGCCGTTGCCACCATAGGTAATCAGCTCGTGCGGATGCTGGGCCACGGCGGGGTCGAGGTTGTTCTGTATCATCAGCATAATGGCGGCAGCCTGACGGCAGCGGGCGGGGTACTCCTCGATGGGGCGGGCGTACATCTTGTAGGTGGGGCGCAGACGGTACATGTAGATGCGGCCGTACTCCTTCAACTCCTCGGCAAACTCCTTGGCCAGCATCTTGTGATACTTGGCGGGGAAATAGCGCAGGGCGTTGCGGATGGCCAGCTTCTTCTCGGCAGGCGTAAGGATATCCTTGCGCTTGGGCGCATGGTTCACCGTGGGGTCATAGGGTTGGGGTTCAGGCAGCGGATCGGGAATACCGAGGCGCAATTCATTCTGAAATTCTTCGAGTGTATATTCTTTCATGATATGTTGTTGTTTTTGTTTCTATCTTACAATCACCCGCTCGGTCTTGACGCCGAGGTTGGTGGTGATGCGGACGGTGTACATGCCGGCGGGGAGGGGGCTGATGTTGATGGTGCGGCAGTCGTCGTTGCAGCGGCGCGAGAAGACGCACACGCCGGCGGCGTTGTAGGCTTCCACCAGGGTGATGCCGTCGGCCTCGATGTGCAACTCGTCGTCCGCGGGGTTGGGATACACGGCCACCTCTGCCGCCGTCTCGTCGCTTTCCTCGATGCCGTTGGTGCGGGGACGCACTTCGACCAGTATGTCGACCGTGTCGGTATGGCCACGGCTGTCGGCCACCGACACCTGGTAGGTGGTGGTCTCGGTGATGGTGGCGGTGCTATACTGCTGGTAGGGGAAGTCGATACCGGTCTCGGGCTCCCAGTGGAAGGTGAAGGGCGGATGCTGGCCGATGGCCAGTTCGACGCCCACCTGCTTGCAGGTGTCGTAGGCCACTATGGTGTCGGTGCGCAGCTTGACGATGTCGTCCTCGACCATGATGAAGCGAATGGTGTCGTAGGTGCGCAACGCCGGATAGCCGGCGCAGAGCGAGGTGGCCAGATAGAGCTCGATGAGCTTGGGCTCGGTGAGGTCGGCCTGGGGGGTGCCGCGGAAGGTGAGCGAGTGGTTGCCCGTGCCGATGCGGAAGGTGGCATGCTGCTGGTCGAGGGTGACGTTGCTGTCGGTGACCACGGTATAGTCCTGCCCCACCACAGCGTCGCCGCCGAAGCCCACGGTGATGTTGCCCTGCTCGTAGCTGCTGCCGGCCAGGGTGAGCGGATGCACGCGCGGCACGCTGCGCTCGATGGTGTCGGCATAGCGGTGCGAGAGGCTGACGTCGGCCGACGGGCTGTTGAAGCTCTTTTTCTCCAGGAACACGCCGCTGTCAAACGCACCATCAGACACATCGCAGAGGGATATGTGCATGTGGTACTGCGCGCAGGGAACGAGCGTGGCGTTGGCCGACAGCTTCTGCGTGAAGCCGTCGTAGCTGATGCCCGACGACGAAGGGTTGGAGACGAAGAAGTCGGAATAGATGAGGTAGGTGCCGGTACCGGCCGTATAGCCGCTGCTGCAGGTGCCCGAATTCACCGTGTTGATAGCCACCTCGATGCCGTAGGGGTGGGCGGTCGACACGGTGTGGGGGATGATGGCTGCATTGATTTTGTTGGTCGAAGGATAGGGACCCTCGATGATGAAGCCGAAGATATCGTTGAACGTCGAGCAGGTGTAGCTGGGATACTCTTCCGACCCGAAGCAGTAGTTGACCGTCACAAAGGGCGAGATGCTGACAAAGTCGAAGTCGATGGTGGAGCAGTCGTGCACCACACGCGACATTCCGCCCCACGACTGCAAGACGGCATCCTGATACTCGCCCGTCACGGAGCCCGAGCCACCACCAGGCGCGGCATACGACACATGACTGGTGGTCATCACCACGCCGCTGTCCATCTGCATCAGCTGGTAGCCATTGCTGCGAAAGGTGCCTATCTGTGGCCTGGTGATATTGCCCGAAGCCCCCTGGAACTTCACATTCCAGACGTAGACCCCCTGCCCGACGAGGTTGTCGTTGATAAAGTTGGCTATATTCTGCCCCTGGGCCGAGGTGACTGAGATGCTCTGCGCACGTACCACGAACGGACAAAACAGCAGCCCCGTCAGCAAAACGAACTTCAATATTTTCATCTTACATCCATTTATTCATTTAATACTCAACACACTGCACAAAAACAGCACACTTTTACGAGTGCAAATATACATAAAAAAAACGAATGCGGCAGCACCGGACAAAAAATTTATCCACCCCACACCCCTGCGGGGAGCCCCCCCTGTCCCAGGGGAGAATCAGGGTATGTAGCGTGTGTTTCCGCGTCGGTGCGCTGTCCGGAATGCTCCCCTGAGACAGGGGAGCCGGCGCAAAGCGACTGAGGGGTGGATAGTTGCACGAGCAATCCGTGGACTTTTCCAGACGCATATCCACCCCTCACCCCTGCGGGGAGCCTCCCTGTCCCAGGGGAGCACTTGGGTATGTACCATGTGTTTCCGCGTCGGTGCGCTGTCCGGCATGCTCCCCTGAGACAGGGGAGCCGGCGCAAAGCGGCTGAGGGGTGGAAAAACACCCACCTGTTGTGACGCGAAAAATCGCCTTTGTAACCCACTGAACGTCAGGCTTCCAACCTATCATCGACTTACCAACGACTTACCAACGACTTATCAACGACTTACCAACACCTACCGCGGTAGGTGTTGATATGCCGATAGCAGGTTGTTTCTGTGCCGGTTGTATCGCCACCCGAGCCTGTTGCGGGCATGCAAAAAGCCCCCTGTCGGGTTCGGCCGGCAGGGGGCACGGGGCAAAGGGGTGCGGCTACAGCATCAGCTGCAGGCCCAGTTCGAGTCGGGGCAGGACAATCTGGCCGGGGGCCGGCGTCTGTCCGATGCCGGTGAGGCAGTAGCGGGCATAGATGCCGATGAAGTCGTAGGTGAGGCGCGTAGTGAGGCCATAGTTCCAGCGGTAGCCGTCGAGCAGGTCGAGGCCACCCACCCGCTGGGAGCGCGAGGCGGCTATATCGCCGTTGCGCGAGCCGCCGAGGCGGTAGGTGTTGCTGCTATAGTTGCCGTAGACGCCGAGGTCCCAGTGCAGGCCGTTATGGAAGAGGCCGCCGGGGAAGATGCGCACGCGCTGGAAGAGCTCTACGCCCCAGGCGCCAAGGTCGAGGCTGTGGCGGCTGATGGATTTGTCGAGCCAGCGCACGTCGTCGTCCATAGCGATGAGCGAGTCCAGATGGTTGGGCGCGGCGCCGAAGCCGAACGAGCGGTGTCCATACTCGAGGGCGAGCCCGATGCCGTAGGCTTTGGCTATCTTGTACTGCCAGCGGACGCCGATATGCCATGCCGGCGACCAGATGTTGCACGGCATCTCGTCGGCCAGGGCCACGGGCAGGCCGAACTGCAGGTAGAAATCCCACTCGCTGCGGCTTTCGCTGGCACGGTCTTGGGCGGGGGCACGGCTGAGGGCGTCGGTCACGCGGAACTCCTTTTTCGGGTCGTTGCTGCGTATGTAGGCCCACTCATGCTTGTCGGCCACATTGCTGGGACGCTCGAAGCGGTAGTCGGCCATGTAGCCGTCCATGTAGACCACCAGGTGGTGGCCACCCTCGATGTCGAGGCTCATATTGGTGTCGAAGAGGGCCACGGTGCGCTTGCCGTACATGATGATGCGGCCCGTCTGGTCGTCGACATCCTTGTAGAAGATGTGCACATTGGTGTCGGCCCGGAGCGGGATGATGCTCACGCGGGCGGGGCCCTGGGTCTCGAAGCGGAAGGTGGGCGTCGCCGGAGCCTTCTGTGCACCCTGTTTGCCGACGAAATAGCTGGCCTGGGGCACGCCGTAGCCGAAGGCATAGTCGCAGTAGGGGTAGAGGTCGGCCGAGCGCTGCAGGGCGTCGAAGAGCTGCATGTTGGTCATGCCCTTGCCGGCCTGCCAGGCGCAGGCGGCGAAACCCGCCACCAGAGGGCAGGAGAAGGAGGTGCCATAGACCATCTGGTAGCCCCCCTTGCCGTGGGGGTTGGCGGCCCAGGCGTGGGCGAAAGCGCAGAGGTTGGGCTTCTGGCGGCCGTCGGCGCTGGGGCCGAAGCTGGCGAAGGAGATGTGCTCATAGTCGGTCAGCGAGTGGGTGATGCCGCCGATGCAGAGGGCGCTGTCGGCATCGCTGGGGGTGACGATGTACTGCCAGCGGTCGTCGTCGGCCTCGTTGCCGGCGCTGCACACCACGAGGATACCCTTGCGGGCGGCCATGTTGGCGGCGCGTGCCACATAGCTCTTGCCGTCCATGTCCTTGGTGTAGTAGCGGTCCTTGCCATAGCCGAGGCTGCTGGAGATGATATTGGCGCCGCCCTTGTCGGCCCATTCCACCGCCTGCTGCCACCAGACCTCCTCCTTGAAGGGTTCGGGCTCCACCTCGGTGCGGGCCAGCATAAACTCGGCGCCGGTGGCCAGACCGAGGTCCTTGCCGTTCATGCGGCCGGCGATGCAGCTGAGGGTCATGGTGCCGTGGCCGTTCCATCCGTAGACGTCCTCTTTGCGGTTGGGGAAATTCCAGGTCTTCAGGATGCGCTTGCCCTCACGCAAGTGGCGGAAAGCCTCGTGGGTGTTCACCTTGGGGAAGCCCCCGTCGAAGACGGCAATGCGTATGCCCGTGCCGTCGATGCCGGCCTGGCGGAAGAGCTGGCCCTGCATGCGCACCAGCTGGTCGGTCAGCGTGGTGTCGTCAAGAGTGGGTAGCATTTGTCCCCGTATGCTATCCACTTCCCACTTTCCACTTCCCACTACCTGGGCCAGTTGCATGTCGCCCCCAATCATCTGCACACGCAGCACGTAGGGCAAACGCCCGATGGCGGCGGCCTGCTCGGGAGTGGCCACCACACCGATGGCATTCAGCCAGCGGCTCTGACCCACCTCCTCGGTGGCCAGCGCATTGACCCCCGCGGCATAGCGCTCGCTGACGGGATAGTTGCTCTGGTCGTAGAGGTCGGCGCCGCACTGGGCGTAGCGCTCCAGCGCCTTCTGGTCGAAGTAGGTGTAGGGGTCGAAGGTCGTGCCCGCCTTGTCGGTCAGGAAGACCCAATAGACATTTTGCGCCGCAGCCCCGAAGAGCGTCAGCACAAAGCTCAGGATTGCAATTGTCTTTTTCATAGGTTATCTCAATATTGTGTGTAAAATCTCGTGACTGTGGAAGTTGTGAAACCCGCTCAGGTGCAGCTGGTAGTAGGCGATGAGTGCGTCGAGCAGCGCGCGGCGCGTGGTGGCGGCGTGGTGGGCCTGGGCGGGAGCGTGGAGCGAAGCCAGGTAGTCGTGCAGGGCCTGCGAGTATTCGCCGGACAGGGTGCTCTCCGTGGCAACGCCCACAAAATGGCCCTCCTGCAGGTCGAAGAGCGCGGCGTGGGGGCTGTAGTTGTCCAGCGGCTCGATGCCAAGATAGTGCGCCACACGCAGCATGAAGACAATCGGCAGGTCTGCGCTCTGCACCGCCGGGGCATCAGCCATCGCGAACGACAGCGCCGACTGCTCCACATAGTCCCACAGGTCGGGCATTGGATCCTCTTCGCGCAGAGCCTTGTACAGCACTTCGGTCATGAAAAAGCACAGGCCGTTGCCCACGGCATCCGACGGCGGGGCCGGATGGCGGGCGGCGAGTTCCTTCACATGGTTCAGGTCGTTGCGGTGGCTGTCGTAGACCACCATGTCGACGCACGAGAGGGGCTGCATCAGATTCTGCTTGACGCGCCCTCGCGGTCCGCGGACCCCTTTGATGATATAGGAGCGAAGGCCCAGCTGGCGCGTGAACACCTTGGCCACCACCGACGACTCGCCGTAGGCTGTAGTGTGGAGCACAAGACCAGGAGTGGAGAGCAGCATCTATCGGACTATTAATATTTTGGTGACGGAGCGATTGGCACCGTCCACGTCGGAAGCGAACACATAGTAGACACCCGACGCCACGGGGTCGCCACTGGCGGTACGGCCGTTCCAGATGGCCTGGCCGCCGTAGGCTTGGGTGCTGTAGACCGTGTGGCCCGCGGCATCGGTGATATGCACCAGCGCATCGCGCACAAAGCCCTTGATGGCGATGGGGCCGTCGTAGCCCGGACGCACCGGATTGGGGAAAGCGTGGATATCGTCGAGGGCAAAACCTTCGGCATAGGTGGCTGTGGAGCGGTAGACCTGCAGTCCGCGGTCGGTGCCCACATACACCTCGCCGGTGCGAGGCTGGATGCCGAGGGCGATAATCTTGTTGGAGAAGAGGGGGCTGTTCTCGGCGGTGAAGTGTTGCAGCTGCTCCATACCGTTGGCGGATATCAGATAGAGTCCGCCCGAGGCGGTGCCCACCCACTTGCGGTTGGCGCCGTCGACGGCTATGGCGGTGATACTCTCATAGGCCATTAGATACTCCGAAAACTCGCCGTTGGTGATGGTGATATTGCTGCATGCCACGGGCGACACCTCTCCTGCCCCACCGTTACGGAACGCGTCGTAGCCGTTGTATATGACCTTCAGCCCCTTGTTGGTGCCTACCCACAGGTAGCCCGAGCGGTCCTGCACAAGGGCGGTGACATCGTCGGTCTGCAGCTTGCTGCCGTTGTTGGGGCTCACCTTGGCCATGCGGCTGGTCCCGTCGTGCACATAGATGATATTGTCGCGCCCACAGAACCACAGGTATCCGTTGATGCTGTCCCACACCAGCTTGTCGACCGAAGGCACCGAGGCCATCTGCTGGGTGGCGAAACGCTGCCATGATCCGTCGCTCTTGCGGCAGGCCAGGGCATAGTCGGAGTTGGAGACAAGGGTCCACAGGTTGCCGCTACCGTCGAAGGCCAAGGCGCCGGTGCGCAGGGTGCTGTAGCTGCCCACCCGATAGGGCGTCAGCGCACCGCCCGTAGTGGTCTCGTCGTAGACGGTCTGCACCCGGTTGTCGCGTATGGAGGCCACCCCGTAGCCCCACATGGCAATCAGCGTCTCGCTGGTGTCGAAGGGGTTGACCACAGCATCCAGCACGTCGCTCATGCCGTCGAGCATACCATTGCCGCGGTCCAAGAGGCTCCAGTTGCGCCCCACCGCGATGAAAAGATTGGGGCTCAGATAGGAATTGGCATATACCGTAGTGTGTCCGCCGGGACACAGCATCATGCGATAGTTGAATGGTACCAGCCGATAGACGTTGTCGCCCGACGAGGGCCCGTCGGGTGTAAGGTAGGTATTGCCGTCGGGACGGAGGCGGAACAGGCCGCCCCACTCGTGCCCCACCCAGAGCGTGCGGCTGTCGGTACGTACGGCGTCGAAGCACGACAGCACCCCCCAATCGTAGTGCGTCAGGCTGTCCACCCGCTGCAGGTCGGCGTCATAATTCACCACGCTGTTGTCGTGCGTCACGGTGACATATCCCGCCCCGACATGCAACGAGCGCACCGTGCCACCGTTCCATGCCGTCACCTCGCCGCCCCGCAGGGCATAGAGCGTGAGCTGCTCGGGGTCGAAGGAGTAGCCGCCGGCCAGCAGACGCCCCGCAAACCACTCCAGGCGTGTGACCGTCAGCCCAGCCAACCGGTCGTCGGCCGTCCAGCGGTCGCATATCGAAGGATGAGGCTCGTCGAGCGACACCCGTTTCAGACCCTCGCCCGTGGCGGCATAGAGGCTGTCCGGCGAGAAGACCAGGTCGCTGACCGCCGTGTAGCTGCCGCCGGTGCCGATATACCAGGTGGCTTTTATCTCGTGGCGCGCCAAGTCGACCACCACCACACCAAAGCCTGTGGCCAGGTATGCCATGCCCTCGTGGATACGGATGCGGTAGATGCTCTTGTCGCCACTAATCTCGCTGCGTTTAATGTCCGACAGATTGTACACCCGGCCGTCGGTCACCAGGTCCACATTGGAGTTGGAATAGGCCACCACCAGGGTGCGGCTCGCGCTGTCGTATCCGATGGTGGCTACGCCGGCATCGCTGAGGCCAGTGGTCTTGTTCATGCGCTCAATGCTGTTGTCGACCGTGTCGAAGCAGAATACGCCCCCTTTGACGGCGGCATAGACGCGGTCGCCCGCCGGTTCCACACGGGTCACCATCGAGTGGTCGAGGCAGTCGCGCCAGCGGCCTACAGCCGTCTGGGCCGACACCTCGGCCAGCAAGCCCACGGTCAGCATCACCACGGCCCACACGCCGGCATACCTGACTTCTCTCATGACTCCTCCCGTTTTAAGAATATCCACTGGTAGAGCACCGCAAGCAGCGTGCTGACCACCGTGCTGCACACTGTGGCGAGCAACACACCGCCCAGTCCGCGAAAGCTGAAGAGCTCGGCTGTATAGTACACAAGATAGAAGGCACCGTAGAGCACCAGCAGGTAACTCACAAAGTATTGCAGCGTGACGCTGAAGATGCCCGGCACGGCAATCACCACGTTTTCGCCGCGCGTCAATATGCGGTCGGCAAAGGTGATGCGCATCATGGCCACCACAGTGCAGGCCAGCGCGTGGAAGCCCAACGCCCCGGCCATGATGTCCATCAGCAGGCCGGTGCCGAAAGCCATGAGCAGCATCGGCAAGCGCTTGGTGTCAGTGGGCAGCATCAGGATGAACAGCACATACAGCATCGGCATCACATAGCCACCCAGGTACACATTGTTGAGCACCAGCAGCTGCATGAGCATCAGCAGCACGAAGCGTCCTATATTTCTCCAGACTCCGTTTTTCATTTCTTAACGTCCATCGTTAGTTTGGCAATTGGCAGCGCTGTCTACTGCCTACTGTCCACTGCCATCTGTTAATTGTTGCTGTTCCTGGCGGAACTTATTATCTATCACATACACATGGTCCAGCTGGTTGAAACTGGTGGCCAACCGGATACGCACCTTGTAGAAGCCGCTGCCGCTGAGGGCCTCGGCGCTCTCCACATATCCCACCGGTATGCCCTCGGGGAAGTCGTTGGCCAGGCCCGAGGTGACTATCGTGTCGCCCGGCTCGAACTGGTGGGTAGTGGGTACATCGAGCACCTGCGCATAGCGGAAATCAAGGCCGTCCCACACCAGCGAGCCGCTGATGCCGGTACGCTTCACCTTCACGCTGTTGCGGCTGTCGGAGTGCAACACGGGCATCACGGTGGCGAAATTGGCCGTGGTGTTCACCACCACACCCACAATGCCGTCGGGCGAGATGACCGCCATGTCGGGTTCTATCCCGTGCCGACGGCCCTTGCCAATCATGATGTAGTTGTCTTGTCCGCTCCAGGCATTCTTGATTACAGCCGCCTCGGTGTAGTCGTAGCGCTGGCGGTAGACGGTGTCGTCCACCGTAAACACGGTGTCGGTATAGCTGATATAGCTCTCTGCCATGCGGGCCCTGAGGCGTGCGTTTTCGGCCGCCAGCCGGTCGTTCTCTGCCTTGAGGCCAAAGTAGCCGCCCACGCTGTGCACCCCTCGGTACCAACCACCGGCCACCCCGTTGGCCCACGACACCAGACGCGACTCCTGATAGTAGCCGCTGCGCGACATCAGCACCAGCGACAGCACCACCAGCACCACGAAGAGCACTACGTAGTCGTATCGGCGGAGTATGCTTAATAGTTTATCCATTTAAACACTAAACACTGAACACTAACCACTACCCAAGGAAAGCCTCTATGCGGCAGCGGGCCTCCTGCACTGCCCGTTGCAGGTCGTCGTTCACCACCGTCACATCGAACTGCGGAGCCTCCTGCAGCTCGCGGGCACTGCGGGCCAGGCGCTGACGTATCGACTCCTCGCTGTCGGTGCCACGGCTACGCAGGCGCTGCTCCAGCACCTCCATGCTGGGCGGCATCACAAAGATGCTCAGTGCATCGTCGCCGAAATGGCGCTTCAACGAACGGCCGCCGTTCACATCCACATCGAACACTATCACCTTGCCGTCGTCCCACAGCCGCTGCACCTCGCTCTTCAGCGTGCCGTAGCAGGTGCCCTGGTACACCTCTTCCCACTCCAGAAAGTCGCCGGACTCCACCCGTCGGGCAAACTCCGCGCCGGAGAGGAAGTAGTAGTCCACCCCGTCGCGCTCCTCGCCCCGCGGCCGGCGCGACGTGGCCGATATGCTGAAGCCGAAGCAGTCGAAATACTGCATCAGCTCGCCTATGATTGTGGTCTTGCCGCATCCCGACGGCGCCGAAAACAGAATAGCTTTACCCATATATTTATGTAATGATGAATGTTGAATGTTGAATCAATGCCAACTGCCAACTACCAACTACCAACTACCAACTGCCAACTACCAACTGCTAAAACTTCTTATCGAATATCTTATAGAACGTCTGCACCGTCGGCGAGCCTTCGACCCAGCGCTGCTGCTGCGCCACCTCGCGCACCTGCGCCAGAGCCTCCTCGCGGTCCTTCAGCGCATTGAGACGCAGGATGAAGTCGTTGTATGCCTTCATATTGTTGTGGAACAGCTCGCTCATGAAGCTGAACTTATCGTTGATATTGATTACCGTGCGCAGGTCGTCCACCTTGCGCTCCAGCGCCGTGGGAGCGGGACGTCCCTCGGCCAGGGTCTCGCCCAGGGTGCGCTGGCCCGTGGGCGTCAGATAGGCGAGCAGCGACGCCTGCCCGCCCGGCTGTCCCTCGGCCACCCGCCGCACGGACGGCTCGCTGGCAGTCGGCAACAGCTCTGCGCTCTCTGCGCTCTGCTCAGCACTCTCTGCCGCCTCCGGCGCCGCTTCGGGCTCGGGATGGAGTATCACCTCGTCGAAGAGCAGCGCGTTGTCGTTGTGCTCCAGCTCCTCCATCGAGGGAATGGGGGCAGGCTCGACGGGAGCATCCACCTCGGCGGGCGGAGTAGTTGGCAGTTGGGAGTCAGTAGTTGACAGTTGGCAGTTGGCAGTTGGCAGTTGCTCCTCGCTCTCCACTCTCCGCTCTCCACTCTCCACTCTCCGCTCTCCACTCTCCACTCTCCGCTCTCCGCTCTCCACTCCATTCTCCGGTGCCGCCGTCATAGCGGCCACGCTGGCCATCACGGCCATCAGCTGGCCGTCCTCCGTTGCCACGGGCCGCTCCGCCGCCTTGTCCGCCGTCGGCGCTGACACCGGCAGAGCATCGCCACCCAAACGCAACGCCACGTCATACAGTCGACGCAGCGACTCCAGCAGCAGGTCCACCTCGATGCGGGCCACCTGCCCCTCCTGCGCCACCACTCGATTGGCCACGGCACACAGCCGCTGCATGCCTTCCGTTAGCTCTTTCACTTCGTTCTTCATTGTCTTATGCTTGCTTTATAATTCTAATATACAAACCATTAACCCCGCCTGGCAGGGCAGGAATCCGATTGTAAAAATACGAAACATTTTCCAACAAATAGTTTCCTCTGTCGAAAAGTTTTCAAACGCACCCGTTGATAATCACATATCCACCTAACATGCAGACAGTTGACAATGGGAGCGCAGGCGTCCCGCCTGCATAGTGGGCAGTGGGCAGTGTTTAGTGTTCAGTGTTCAGTAGCCGGGTGCGGTAGCTCGTTCTCCACACTCATCCCGCAGGCGGGCCGCCTGCGTACCAAGGTGCGGTAGCCCGTTCTCCTCTCTCACCCCGCAGGCGGGTCGCCTGCGTACCAAGGTGCGGCAGCCCGTTCTACTCTCTCATCTCGCAGGCGGACCGCCTGCGTACCAAGGTGCGGCAGCCCGCTCTCCACTCTCCGCTCCCCTCCCTGGCCGATTAACAAAGTTTAGGAAAAAATATTTGCATAATCCGGCAGCACACTGAGAGGGCTTGAATCGAGAATCAGGAATTGAGAATTGGCAGTTGGCAGCGGGCAGTTGGCAGTTGGCAGTTGATAATTTGTAGTAATCTAATATTCATAATCCTACATTCATCATTCATCACTCGAACCTCCGCCCTCCGACCTCCGACCTAACAAGGGTCATCCTTGCACCAACGATGCATCAACCTTGCACCATCCTTGCACCATCCTTGCATTTTAACATTTCGGAAGCCAGGTTGGGGACAATGTGCAGTGTGCAGTGAGTAGTGTTCAGTGGGAGCGCAGGCGGGCCGCCTGCGTACCAAGGCTACCCGTTCTCCGTTCTCATCCCGCAGGCGGGCCGCCTGCGTACCAAGGAGCGAGAGCGCGTTGTCCACTCTCCACTCTCCACTCTCCGCTCTCCACTCTCCACTCTCCGCTCTCCACTCTCTACTACCGAATCGAAAAAAAATTGTATATTTGCATCATCAAGCAAAGTGACGCAAAGAATATATAATACTAACAAACAATAGTTTATCAACATGAAGAAAGTATTTGTCAGTTTCTGTTTTGTTGCCGTGGCACTCTTTTGCAGCATGAGTGCAAGTGCACAAAAGTATGAGTACAAGACCTATCCCAACGACCCGCTTCAGGTGCGCGAATACACCCTGGACAACGGGCTGAAAGTATTCCTCAGCGTCTACAAGGACGCCCCGCGCATCCAAACCTACATCGCCGTGCGCGCCGGCTCGAAGAATGACCCCAAAGAGACCACCGGTCTGGCCCACTATCTGGAGCACATGCTCTTCAAGGGCAGCCACCAGCTGGGCACCACCGACTGGGAGCGCGAGAAAGTGGAGCTGCAGAAGATAGAGAACCTCTATGAGGTGTATCGCCGCACCACCGACGAGCAGCGCCGCAAGGAGATATACCACCAGATAGACTCCATCAGCTACGTGGCCTCCACCATCGCCATCGCCAACGAGTACGACAAGAGCATGACCGCCATCGGCAGCGAGGGCACCAACGCCTTCACCAGCAACGACTACACGATGTACGTGGAGAACATTCCCGCCAACCAGGTCGAGCAGTGGGCCAAGGTGCAGGGCGACCGCTTCCCGAATCTGGTGCTGCGCCTGTTCCACACCGAGCTGGAGGCCGTCTACGAGGAGAAGAACATCGGCATGGCGCAGGACAACCGCCGCGTGAACGAGACCATGATGGCCGCCCTGTTCCCCCACCACCCCTATGGCCAGCAGACCACCATCGGCACCATTGAGCACCTCAAGAACCCCTCGATGAAGAACATCCGCGAATACCACGCCGCCTACTATGTGCCCAACAATATGTGCATCTCGATGGCGGGCGACTTCAATCCCGACGAGGTGATTAAGATTATCGACAAATACTTCGGCAGCTGGAAGCCCGGCACGGTGCCGACGTTCACCAAGGTGAAAGAGGAGCCCATCACGAGCCCCATCATCCGCCTTGTGAACGGTCAGGATCCCGCCAACCTCACCATTGCCTTCCGCATCGAGGAGGGCAACGGCAGCCGCGACGCCCTCCTGGCCCAAGCTATGGAGATGGTGCTGAACAACGGCTCGTGCGGCCTCATCGACCTCAACATCAACCAGCAGCAGAAAGCCCTCGGCGCCTACGCCGGCACCTACACGCTCAACGACTACGCCGCCTTCATGCTCGGTGGACGCCCCGCTCCGGGCCAGAGCCTCGGCCAGCTGCGCGACCTGCTCCTCGAGCAGCTCGACCTCGTGAAGCAGGGCAATTTCGACGAGAGCCTCATCGAGGCCAGCATCAACCAGCTGAAACTCCAGATCATGAAGCAGGCCGAGAGCAACAACAGCCGCGCCAGCCAGATGGCCTACGCCTTCGTGGAGCACCGCAACTGGGGTGACGTATGCAACGAAATCAACGAGCTCTCCAAAATCACCAAGAAGGACATCGTCGACTTCGCCAACCGCATCTGCAAGGACAACAACTACGTCATCGTCTACAAGCATCAGGACACCCCCGACCCGGTGACCAAGGTGCAGAAGCCTGCCATCACCCCCATCTATGTGAGCCGCGACACGGAAAGCCCCTTCCTGGCCAGCATCAAGGCCGATGCCGCCAAGGCTAAGCCCATCCAGCCCCAGTTTGTGAACTTCAAGAAAGACCTCCAGAAGGGTAAGACCCAGAACGGCAGCGAGGTGCTCTACGTGCAGAACAAGGAGAACGGCACCTTCAACCTGCAGTACCGCTTTGAGTTCGGTTCCACCGCCGACAAGACCATCGACCTAGCATCCAATTATGTGGACTACCTCAACACTCCGAACCACACCGCCGAGCAGTTGCAAGAGGAGTTCTACAAGCTGGCCTGCTCGTGGGGTATCAGCGTCGGTGGCCGTACCGTCACCGTCAGCATCAGTGGCCTGGCCGAGAACATGGAGAAGGCTATGGGCCTGGTGGAGGAAGTGATGTCCACCTGCCAGCCTGACGACGAGGCTCTGAAGATGCTCGTGGAGCGCGCCATCAAGAACCGCAACGACGGCAAGACCAACCAGCGTGCTGCCTTCAGCGCCCTCAATGGCTATGGCATCTATGGCGAGCAGTACGTCAAAGAGGGCACCGAGAGCGACGCCGAGCTGCGTGCCTATACCGCCAAGCAGCTCACCGATGCCCTGCACAGCCTCTTCCAGTACAAGCACCGCGTGCTCTACTACGGCCCGCTGACCCTCAAAGAGGCCACCGCCACCGTCGACCGCATCCACACCGTGAAACCCACCAAGGACGTTCCTGCCAACAAGATCTACCAGCCGCAGGCCGTCAACGAGAACACCGTTCTCTTCGTCAACTACGACGCCAAGAACACCTACGTCACCGAGTACTTCCGCGGCGAGCATTTCAACACCGCCCAGGTACCCGGCATGAACCTCTTCAACGAATATTTCGGCGGCTCGATGAACGCCATCGTCTTCCAGGAGATGCGCGAGAAGCGCAGCCTCGCCTACAGCGCCAGCAGCCGCTACACCTACGGCAGCGACAAGGACGGCTACTTCTTCAACAGTGCCAATGTCATCACCCAGAACGACAAGCTGCTCGACGCCCTGAACGCCTACGAGGAACTCTTCGATGACATGCCGCAGGCCGAAGCCAACTTCCGCCTGGCTAAGGACGCCCTGCTCTCCAGCAGCCGCACTGCCCGCACCACCAAGTTCGGCATCATCAGCGCCTACCTCACCTGCGAGCAGATGGGTTGGAAAGAGCCCCTGCGCAAGCAGAACTTCAAGGCATACCAAAAGATGACCATGCAGGACCTGGTGAACTTCCAGCAGCAGCACATCAAGGGCCAAAAGAAAGCCTACCTCATCCTCGGCAAAGAGAGCGAGATGGACTTCGACGCCCTGAGCAAATTCGGCAAAGTGAAAAAGCTGACGTTGGATGAAATCTTTGGATTCTAACGTAAAGATTGCAAACGTCTACCACAATGGCTACCTGCTGGCAGCCATTGTGGTATTGCTATTGGGGATGCTGTTGGGCATGCGCCAGGTGCGGTCGTTCCCGGCCTTCACCCATGCCTGGGCACAAGCCGACCGCTACGCGCTGGCCATCGGATTTGTCGAGAATGGACACGACCTGTTCCACCCTCAGACAATGATTTACAACAAGCAGTTCCCCCACACATGGATGAACGACGACGGCAGCACCGTCACGGCCGTTGACCTGCCATTCCACGAATACATCATCAGCCTGCTGATGAGTCTCTTTGGCACCACAGCGCCGTGGGTATTCCGTTGTTTCACGTTGCTGGTGAGTTTGGCGGGCGTGTGGTTCCTGTTCCTGACGGCCCGGCGGCTAACGGACGACCTCTTCAAGTCGCTACTGGTGGCCATCGTGGCGCTCACCTCGCCGCTCTACGCCTTCTACTTCGCCAACTACCTACCCAGCGCACCGGCGCTGGCACTGTCGATGGCGGGGCTGTGGGCCTATATCGTTTACCACCGGTCGGGCCGAACCAGCTACTGGCACCTGTCCGTCGGACTGGTGGCGCTGGCCATCCTGCTCCGCACCTCGCAGGCGGTATTGCTGGTGGCCCTATGCGCTTACGAGGCGCTAAGGATTCTACGGCGTGAGACAACCCTCTGGAACAAACTGCCGTCACTCGTAGTAGCAGCGGCAGCCATCGGAGGCTACATGCTGTGGAACAGCCACCTGCGCGACACTTATGGCTCCATCTTCCTCAACTACTTGCTACCCCCACGCAAGTGGGAAGATGTAAGCAGCGTCTTCGACGAAATGCACTGGCACTGGCGCTTCGAGTACTTCTCACGCCTGCAGCACTGGCTGGTGGCGGTCGGATGTGTGGCCGCCGTGGTGCTGCTGACCGTGCAAAAGAAGTGGCGGAGCGACAAGCTGTCGCTCGGATGGCTGGCAGCCGTCTGGTGGCTGGGCGAGCTGTGCTTCTTCGTGGCCATGTTCCGCCAATACAAGAACCACGACTACTACTTCCTCGACAGCTTCTTCCTGCCGGTGCTGTTTACCTTCATCCTGGCGCTCAAGTCTCTGCCGAACATCAAGGGGCATCTTCCAGTGGCCATAGCCACGGTGGTATTGGCTGTGCTGGGAGGTGTGATGTACCACGAGGCCAAGCATAAGGTGGCCGACCGCTGCTGGGAGGGCGACCGCGCCTATATCTGCTCGCAGCATTTCGCGGATTCCGACCAGTGGCTCGACCAGCTGGGAGTAAGCCGCGACGCACGCATCCTTGCCTTCTTGGCCTATCCTCAGAATAGTCCTTTCATCCAGATGCAGCGCAAAGGCTACACCGTGATGGAATACGACCCTAACATTGTGAATGCCGTCCTGCAGTTCTCCTACGACTACCTCGTCGTGGAGAACGAAGTGTACGAGCAGTTGGTGGCTGACGGCAAGTGGCCTCTACCTGCCGACTTGCCATCTCAAACCAACGGGCAATTACTGCTATTCCCTAAAACCGACAACGTATGTACAACCAACAGACCATAGCCGTAGCCATCCCCTGCTACCGCGTAGAAGAGCACCTGGATGGTGTGGTAGCCTCCATCCCCGCCTTCATCGACCACATCCTGCTGGTCGACGACTGCTCACCCGACGGCACGCCCTCTCTCATCGACCATCTGGCATCGGCCGACAGCCGCATCACAGCTCTGCACCACGACCGCAACCAGGGTGTCGGCGGCGCCATGAAGACGGCTTTCCGCAAGGCGATGGATATGGGTATCGACGTAGTGGTGAAACTGGACGGCGACGGACAGATGGACTCCACTTTCATTGCCGCACTGGTCGAAGTGCTGCAGGAAGGCGACTTTGCCAAAGGCAACCGCCTCTTCGACCGTCGCGAACTGCGTCGCATGCCAACCATCCGACGGGTGGGCAACATGGGTGTAGGCTTCATGGTCAAGGCCGCCAGCGGCTACTGGAACGTCAGCGACCCCGTCAACGGCTTTTTCGCCATCCGCACCAGTACCCTGCGGCAAATGGACTTCACCCGCATCGCCGACCGCTACTTCTTCGAGAGTTCCATGCTTATCGAGATACACTATACCGGTGCCCACATTCGCGAAGTGAGCATGCCGGCCATCTATGCCGACGAGCACAGCAACCTCAGCATCGGCAAGACACTCCTTTCCTTTCCACCACGTCTGATTGCTGCATGGTTGCGACGCCTGCACTTGAGCTACTTCGTCTACGACTTCAATATCTGCTCGCTATACATTCTCGTGGGACTCCCCTCGTTCCTCTTTGGCCTCATCTTCGGCGTCTGCAATTGGATACACTACGCTTCGATGAGCTGCCCGTCGCCCACCGGTACCATCATGGTGGCGGTACTCACCTTCATACTGGGATTCCAAATGCTTCTGGCGGCAGCGCAATATGACATATCGGCACCAAATCCCTTCGATAAGCTATGAAGACACGAGCCATCCATCGACCGATAAGCCTCAGTTGTGTAGCAGTCCTCCTGATTGCCGCTTTTATGCTGCTGCGGATGTTCAACAACCATCGCTACACCGAACCTACGAGAGTCATTGCCTGGGATGTGGTATCCTACTATGCCTACCTGCCGGCCGCCTTTATCGAGCACGACCTCACCTTCTCGTTCACCGATGTGCCGCACACAGGCACCTACTGGCCCGAAACATTGCCCGACGGACGCAAAGTCATCAAGACCTCGATGGGATTGAGCATCATGTATTGTCCCTTCTTCTTTGCGGCCCACGTGACAGCCCCCCTGTTTGGTTATCCGGCCGACGGTTTCTCTGTACCCTATGCCTTTGCACTGATGCTGGCAGGACTTTTCTACTGCGTATTGGGACTGTTGATGCTCCGACGGTTGTTGCTACACCACTTCCCCGAATGGGTTACCGCCCTCACGCTGGCCATCATTGCTCTCTGCACCAACCTCTACTGGTACAGCGTCTACGAGGCACCCATGTCGCACGCCTTCAGCTTCTGCCTCTTCGCACTCTTTGCTGTCCTCACCGAACGCTGGCATCAACGACCCAACGTGTGGCACTCCATAGCCACTGGACTCACCCTTGGGCTCATCAGCCTCATACGGCCCACCAACGCACTTGTAGTAGTCTACTTCCTCTTCTATGGCATACAATCCAAAGCGACGTTCGGACAGAAGTGGCACCTACTGACCCATTCTTGGTGGAAACTGCTGCTGGCGGGAGCCGCCACACTGCTGGTGTGGGCGCCCCAGCTGGCCTATTGGCACTACAATACTGGTCAGTGGTTCTTCTACTCCTACGGCAACAACGAGCGATTCTTCTTCACTGACCCCAAACTGATTCAGGGCCTCTTCGGCTTCCGCAAAGGGTGGCTCGTCTACACCCCTGTCATGCTCTTCGCGCTGGCGGGGTTTGTGCCACTCTATCAACGCCATCGCACCCATTTCTGGGGGCTGATGGTATTCATGGTGCTCAACCTCTATGTTGTCTTCTCATGGTGGTGCTGGTGGTACGGTGGCAGTTGCGGACTGCGCGCCCTGATTGAAAGCTACGCCTTGCTTTCCCTGCCACTGGCAGCATGGATTGAATGGATTGCCAGCCGGAAAAGACTGCTGCGTGCATTGCTCGCCATTCTACTGGCCGTGACGGCAGCACTGTCGGCATTCCACAATGTGCGCTACATCTACGGTTCCATCCATTGGGACTCCATGACGCGGGCAGCCTACTTCGACGGCTTCGCCCGGCGGCATCCCTCCGACCGATTCCAATCGCTGCTACAGGAACCCGACTATGAAGCAGCTCGAAATGGTATCCGATAATGAACCCTACACGATGAAAGTATCTTCTCCCATACTGACCGATACCGCACGCATGGCACGATTCGTAGGCCATCTGGGGCTACTGACTTTTCTTGCCCTCAGCATACTGATGGCACACGAACGGGTGCTCCTCACCGACTCGGCCGCCCAGCTCTTCGAACTCATCCAGCGGGGCAACTTCGTCATCTACGACCACCGCTACACGATGGTGGTCACGCAATTGCTGCCTCTCCTTGGAATCAAATTGGGGCTTCCCCTACCCGTTCTCGTCATTTTATATTCGTCCGCGGCCCCACTACTGGCCTATCTGGTTTTCCTCCTGCTGGCCTACCGGTGGCACAACACCCGCAGTGCTCTATTGCTACTGCTGCCGCTTCTCTGCATCCGCCACACTTTCTTCCACGCCATCTCCGAGACCTACTCTCTGTTGATATACGCCACCCTGCTGCATGCCTTGCTGCAACGCCAATCGCACACCCCGCTCCACTACGTCGCTTTGGTGCTCTGCATCGTTGCCTGCGTCTTCGTACACCCCATCGGCATGTTCTTCGCATTCTTCCTATTGGGCTATCACCTCGTCGACCGCAGCCTCCGTCCCACTCCGAGACTGGTGATCGGAGCCGCGGTACTTATAGCCACCGCCATTGTCAAGCTGCAACTCCCCTCCGGACACGACTCCTCCTACATGCCCACCCTCGCCGATGTCGTCTATCGCCTTACCCACCCCGACGAACTACCGGTTCTGCGGGGTCTTGTCACCACTCCCTGCGGCCTCTTCGCATTGCTGTTCTATGCTGTCGCCCTGACCTGGCACTGCCGTGAGCACCGCTGGCTTCTCCTGGCATGGGGACTGATATTCAACGTGGCATTCTTCCTCCTGTCGGTCGTGGTCTACCACACCGACACCGGCCACATCGCCCTTGAGCGCACCTGGCTTCCACTGGTATTCTTCGCCGCCATACCGCTTACCGACCGGCAATTCCCGATTCCCGCACCCCGCTGCCTGCTTCTCATCGCCTGTGCCCTGTTGCTATTCACCGATGTCCGGCTCGTAGCTCTCTCGCACCACTACCGTCAGCGGCTCGACGCCATGCAGACCCTCGTCGACTCCAATCGCCGCCAAGGGCACCGCAAGGTCGTCACCCCGCGCAAAGACTTCGAGAGCCACTTCCGCTATAACTCATGGGCCACCGCCTTCGAGACACTGATCCTGAGCTCCCTTTCCAGCCCCGACAGCAGCGTCACACTCTACCTCGAGGAGCAGGAACCTTTCCGCACAGACAACTCCGACTACCAAGTCCTTGATGCCTACCTGGCCGTCCCGTGGAATAGGCTATGGAATTACAATACCCTCAACCCACGCTACTTCCGGCTGCCGGAACAACCCTACGTGATTATCAACGCAGCTGGCTCCGACAACCGTCTTTAAAATATGTCCTTGATTGTTTGGCTCTGGCCGTTGAAGACCAGCGTATCGCCCACACGTTTACCCTTGAGGGCTGCATAGATGGGCGTCTGGGCCGAGATGGCAAACCACACCTCGTTGCCCACGGCGAACTTGCCCGCACCGATGCTGAGCAGGAAGCGCTGGCGGTCGGTCACCACGCAGGCGCCATGCTCTACCACCCCGAAGGGCGACATTTTGAGCAGGTCCTGCAGATAGCGAACTCCTGTCTGCGCGTTGCTGTACTGGCGGGCATACATATCCCTCGACCGCATCATCTTGGTGCGATACGAGTCGTATCGGTCCACATTGGCACCGTAGTCGTTGCTCTGCTGCTGGGCCGAATCCATCTCCTGCTTCGCTACAGAAGCGATATGCTCCTGCTGTTCGATGCAGGAGCATATCACTTGTTGGCGATGTTCTTCGCGCGTCATGCCTTCTTGCGTGCGGCGGGTTTCTTGGCGGCAGGCTTCTTGGCAACCACATCGGTGCGGCCGGGGTAAACCTTCAAGGCTTCCTCGAGGCACTTCATGGCGGCCTTCAAGTCTTCGATGCAGAGGCAATAGGTGATGCGCACCTGATGGCGGCCCTTCTCTGGGTCACTGTAGAATCCGGTGGCCGGAGCCAGCATCACCGTGGCACCCTTGTACTCGAAGTCCGTCAGCAGCCACTGGCAGAAGTGGTCGCTGTCGTCGATGGGCAACTCGCAGACGGTGTAGAAGGCGCCCTTGGGTTTGGGGCAGAAACAGCCCGGAATCTTGTTGATACCCTCCACGATGACGTTGCGGCGGGCCACATATTCCTTCATCACCGCGTCGAAATACTCCTGCGGCGTGTCGATGGCCGCCTCGGCGAATATCTGGCCGAACGACGGGGGCGACAGGCGGGCCTGAGCCAGACGCATCATGGAACTGAAGAGTTCGCTGTTGCGCGTGATGACGCATCCCACGCGGGCACCACAGGCGCTGTAGCGCTTGCTGACCGAGTCGAACAGCACCACGTTGTTCTCACAGCCGGGCAGATTGAGCACGCTGAAGTGCTCTTCGCCGTCGTAGCAGAACTCGCGATACACCTCGTCGGCGAAGAGGTACAGGTCGTACTTCTTGCACAGTGCGCCCACAGCATAGAGGTCCTTCTCGCTGTAGAGGTAACCCGTCGGGTTGTTGGGGTTGCAGATCATGATGGCGCGGGTGTAGGGGGTGATGTATTTCTCGAAGTCATCCACCAGCGGCAGTGCAAATCCGGTCTTGATATCACTCGGCACGGTGACTATCTTGGCGTCGCAGAGCTTGGCGAAAGTGTTGTAGTTGGTGTAGTAGGGCTCGGGGATGATAATCTCGTCGCCAGGGTTCAGGCAGCAGGTGAAGGCCATCTGCAGGGCCTCGCTGCCACCCGTGGTCACCAGTATGCGCTCGGGGGTGATGTCTATTCCGTGGCGCTTGTAGTAGGTGCAGAGCTTTTCGCGATAACTCTGTATGCCGGCGCTGGGACTGTAGGCCAGCACGTCAATCTTGGTATTGGCCAGTGCCTCGAGGGCACCCTTGGGGGTCTCTATGTCGGGCTGGCCGATATTCAGGTGGTACACATGAATGCCGTGGGCCTTGGTGGCGTCGGCAAAGGGGACCAGTTTGCGGATGGCGCTTTGCGGAAGCTCCAGTCCTTTGTGGGATATTCTAGGCATAGTGTCTGTTGTTTGATGTTTAGCTGCAGTCTGTTGTTATTTCACGACGTCGCGCTTGATGGGCTCCACCGGACGGCTGACTTCGGCCTTGACAGGCTGCTTCACCTGGGGCTGAGCCTGCATCTGTGTTCTGGGCTGGGGCTTGGGCTGGGCTTGGGGCTGAGTCTGAGCGGCGTCCTGCTGCACGGTACCCTTGATGCGCAGCACCACGCGCGGATTGTTCACGGCATTGCTGGTGACGGTCACCGTCTTCGAGAAGCCACCCACATTGTTCGTGTTGTAGTGCACGCCGATGGTGCCTTTCTGGCCGGGCATGACGGGCTTCTGGGTGTACTTGGGCGTCGTGCAGCCGCACGAGGCTTTCACAGTCTGCAGAATCAGCGGCTCGTCGCCGTCGTTCCAGAAGGTGAACTCGCAGTCACCGTTGCCACCCTTCTGGATAGTACCATACTGATGCTCCATTTCCTCGAAGCGAATCTTGGCTCCGTGGGCCGGTTCCTCGGCGGGCACTTCCTTGCTCTGTGCACCAGCCACCCATGCCATCGTGGCAAAGAGGCAAATCATTGCAATCTTTTTCATAGTCATTTACTTTTTATTGGTTTATTTTTCAATTAATTATCTATTTTTGCGGCGCCAGACTGCTTTCCACTGGCGACCTGCAAAATTACTAAAAATTTAGTACATGGTAATAAAAAAATATTGCACGTCGCAAAATAAATTGCCCCATTGCTGCAAAAAAAGGCTGTCAGACACGTTTTTTTCTCCATTCATCAACCCTCGATGTCCGCTTCCGAAATGTTAAATAGGTAGGATGGTGGTAGGATGGTGGTAGGTTGATGGTAGGTTGGTGGTAGGATGACCCCTCTTTGGGAGAGTGTGCAGCGTTTAGTGTGCAGTGTTCAGTTGGAGGTATGCATGTGGCAAACCATCTCCACTGAACACTGCACACTGAACACCGCACACTGAACACTGCACACTGAACACTGCACACTGAACACCGCACACTGAACACCGCCCCTCACTCCGCCTGCTTCAGCAGCCGTACCGCATGCTGGCGTCCGTCGGCGGCAGTGAGGACCAGCAGGTAGAGTCCCGGCTGGCGGGCGGTCATATCCAGCGCATAGCATCCCTGCCCCTGCGCGACGAGACTCACCTCCGTGCGGCGGCCCTGCATGTCGGTCAGCCAGGCACCTGCCACCTCGGCATCTGCCTGTATGGTGGCACTGCTGCCGCACGGGTTGGGATAGACCACCGGAGCGCGGCCGGCGTCGACCGCCAGAATGCCCGTCAGGGTGTCGGTGGTGAAGGTGAAGACGGGGCTCCAGTCGCTTTGGACATCCTCGGTGCAGAGGGCGCGGACATAGAGGTCGTAGGTGGTGCGGGGCGAGAGACCCGTGAGCTGCACGCCGTCGCCCAGCGGTGCGGCGACCTCCAGTTCTATGCCCTCACCCTGCAGGAAGCCCTGCGGCCCATAGTTGAGCAGCCAGCGCTCCTGGCCCTCGGCCGTTTGCCACACGATGGTGGCCGTGGTGGCGCCGACCGCAGCAGTGCCCACCTGCTGCACCGTTTCGCAGCCGTCGGTGCTGAACCACAGCGTGTCGCTCCACGCACCCGCCAGCACAGCGCTGCAGAGCGGCCGCACAAGGGCATAGTACCGTGCCCCGGGGTCGAGCGTGCTGAAGCTGACCGCAGGGGTATCGGCCAGGGTAGCGATATTCACCGACCCGCCGCGGAGCTTGACCTCCCAGCGCGACTCGCCGCTGCGGGGAGTCCAGCCCAGGGTAGCCTGCGTGTAGCCGATATCGGAAACCGTCAGGTCGACCACGCTGTCGCATACGGGTTCGGGCGCAAAGCTCGTCACCCGCAGATTGTCCAGCCACAGCGAATAGTACTGACCCACCGCCGTGTCGCGCCAGAGACGGAAAAGCAAGCGCGCGCCATAGGGCTGAGGCTCTGCGGCGAAGGTCACCTGCTGCCACCCGTTGCTGTAGGCCACCGTGTCGTCGTAGAGCAGCCGCAGGCTGTCGCCCAGTTGTGTAAACACCTGCAGACGGCTGTCGAGGTGGTGGGACACATAGTCCGCCATATAGCTTTGGCGAGCCACGACATCGAAGGTCACCTGTACCGAATCGGCGTCGAAGGCAATCTCGGCACTGGCCATCTGCAGCCAGGCCAACGTATCAGCCCCCGTGGCAGTGATGTAGCGGCTGTCGGTACCAGCTGCCACACGTGGATGGTCAGGTCCCTCCACCCAGCAGCGGGGCGTCTGTCCGACGGCAGCACCCTCGAAGTCTTCGCGGTAGGACAGGGGTTGCGGCGCACACAGCGTGGTGAAGGCGGCCGGCTGGCCGAAGGTGACAGAGCCGTCGTAGCATACCGAAGAGACGCTGACGCTATAGTCGGTGGCAGGCTGCAGTCCGGTGAGAGTCACCTGATTGCACACCTGCGTACTATCGAGGTTCAGAAAGAAGGCCATGCTTCCGTCCTCCGAGGTGAGGAGCACCCGGTAGCGACCCAACATGCCATAGTCGCAGACGGAAAGCACAGCCGTAGTGGAGCCCACGCTGTCGACCGCTACGGAGTCGGGCCGCTGGCAGGGCAGCGAGGGGCTGAGGGACACATTGTCGACATATATAGTGACAAAGAGGCCGGCGGTGTCGCCCATATCGGGCCGCAGGGCGATGCAGTGGCCCACGGTGCTATAGGCCCCCAGGCTCACCTGATGCTCCGTCCATCCGGTGCCGACGGGAATTGACTGCACGGGGACGAAGCTAGAGGCGTCGGCCGGGTCGGGCAGTATGCCCACCGTGATACCCGGCTGGCTAAAGGCAGTACTGGCCGAGACCCAGAAGGTGAGGTCGAGACCGGCCAGCGTGTCCACCACCGGCAGCACGAGATACGACTGGGGAGAATAGTTGGTATGGCTGAGCACAGCCCCGTAGCCGGCCGTGCCACGGCGGTGCTGCGCGTCGAAGCCCACATAGACACCTGCAGGAAGCACCGTCCAGCACCGGTTGAGTGCACCGCCATCGAACGTCTCCTGGTAGGGAAGGTCGACGTGCAGAATGGTGTCACAGTCGGTATAGAATTCGGTGTAGACGATATTCGAGAGGGCTCCGCCATCGCACACGGCGGCCACACTGGCCACATAGTGCACTCCGGGGTCGAGGCCACCGATGGTGACGCTGTCGCCCACAAAGTCGACCGAGTCGGCCACCGCACCGGCCATATCGAATGGACGCCAATAGAGACGGTAGGAGCCCGTGGCGGCGGTGTCGGTGACGGCGAGGGTGGCCGTATGCTGCGTCACGGTATCGACAGCCAGAGCCGAGGGCCGCAGACAGGAGGTGGCGGCGAAGATACCCAGGTCGTCTATCAGCAGCCGGCCGGAGCTGCCGATGGCCTTCAGACGGAACGCCAGCCTGCCGCTGTCGGCCGGACCGAAGGGATACTCATAATAGCTCCACACTGAAGCCAGCGCAACCGTGTCGATGGGGCGGAAGCCGGCGCTGTCGCCACCGTCGTCCAACAGCCCAAGCTCCAGCACCAGAGACGAGGCAGCGTTGGCAACTGCCGTCACCCTGAAGCCTATGGCCATGCCGGCGAGCGACACGCCCACCTCGGGCAGCACCGCCACCGCGTCGTAGGGACGCTCGTCGAAGGCATAATTGGCAGCTTGCATCTGCAGCATCATGGTGCCCATGTCTGGCGTTTCAAAGCTGTTGGATACAGCCTGCACCTGCGACCCCTCGTGGGTGTCGTGGTAGCGCAGCCAGCAGTGGTCGATTTCACCCACAGTCCAGCTCTCGAAATCCTCGTACCAGGGCAGTTGTTCGACCGGCGCACAGGCCGTGACAAAAGAGACAGAGCGATAGTCGGTCCAGGCACCGTCGCACTGGCGGCTGACGCCCACAGTGTAGCCTGACGCGGGGTCGAGTCCGGTGAGTGTCAGCACGGTGTCGTTCGCGACAGTGACAAGCTGGTCGCCGCAGGAGACGCGATAGGTGCCCACACCGTTGTTCTCCTGCCAATGGACCCGCACCGAAGTGGAGCCAATCTGCGAGACCCACACGGCAGCCGGACGGTCGCAGTCGGGCAGCACCTCGATACGCACATTGTCCACATAGCCCAGGTCGCGCCAATAGCCCTGCACATACTCGTGGCTGCCGGTGCTGTGCTGCATCATCACCAGCCGGCCCTCGGCAATCGGCACAGCGCCGGTCTCCACAGTGTAGGTGTGCCACAGTGTGTCGTTACAGGTGATGGTGGCCACGGGTATAAAATCAGCCACGTCGTCGTCGCCCGGAATGACGCCCACCATCAGGGACATCAGGTGGGGGAAGCGCTCCACGCGGTAGTCGAAGGTGAGGCGCAGCCGGTTGACCACCGTGTCGACAAAGGGCAGCAGCAGGATACCGCGCTCATAATTATAATAATTGGTGTACTGCGACGAGAACTTGACGGCATGGTTGACGCCGTCGGCCACCACCTCGGGCACGGCAGGCGTGTAGCTGCCGGAGCTGGAAGTGGTAGTCGTCGAGGTGGCGGCCCAGCAGTCGGGCAGCGTGTCGAGCGCCTCGAAGTCCTCGGTGTGCGGCAGCGGCAGGGCGCAACGCGTGCGGAAGGCCGCGGTGACCAGCCCGCTGGCCGAGGAGGGCGAGCAGAGTGCGCGGACGCCGACCACATAGTCGGTACCGGCGGCTAGGCCCGTCAGCCAGGCGCTGTCGGCCGCGGTGGTCAGGCTGTCGGCCAGCCATTCCTGCCCCGCGGGGTACCACACCACGCGGTAGCCATCGCCCGCCACATAGGCGTTCCACTCCACCAAGGCCGAATGCTGGCCCACCTGGCTGGCCGTCACCGACTCGACCGGTAGGCAGCCCTCGTAGACCTCCAGCGTGATATTGTCGAGGAAAAACATATTGTAGGCCGTCCACTTGACGGCCACGGTGTTGCCCGGGCCGCTGTAGGTGGCCAGCGGCACGGTGTACTCCTGCCAGGCGTTCTGGTTGACGGTGAAGGTCTGCTGCACCTGCAGCGAGCCGATGTCGAAGGGGTCGTCCATCACGCCCACCTGCACCGTGACGCTGCTGCTGCCGCCGAAGGGACCGTGGCCGCTGAAGCGCAGTACCGTGGTGCGCACGCTGTCGACCGGCGGCAGGTGGAACCAGCCGCTGTTGTTGGCCCGCAGGGCCATGTTCGGGCGACCCTCGTAGGCCTGCATGTTCTTCACGTAGACCGTGTTGCCGCTGCAGCCGCCCCAGAGCGTGGTGTAGCCTTCGGTATAGGACTCGAAGTCCTCGGTCAGTGGCAGCTCGTCGTGCGAGAGCGGGGCGCAGGGGGTGGTGAACTGCACGCCGTGCCAGTCGCTGCTGTCCTCGCCGCAGTCGGAGCGCATGTAGAGCCAGTGCTGGTGGTTGGGCGCGAGGCCGCCGAGGTGCATCGTGTCGCCACCGTAGAGCTGCAGGTGGTGCCCCGCGGTGCCGGGCGTGAAGTTGACCGTATCCCACTGTATGCGCACCACCGAGCCCGCCACCTCGTTAGGCGTCCAACTCAACAATGCCGTGTCGTGGGCCACCGCCGTCACGGCAATAGCCGTGGGACGCGGGCAGGGCGGCTGCGGACGGTACCAGGTGACCACCGTGCCGCTGTCCGGGCAGCCGGCCAGGTTGTTGGCCGCCCACAGAACCCAGTTGTTGCCCTGCCGGTAGCCCGGCGAGCATGAGCTGCAGGCGACGACCGAATCCCACGTGCCGCGCAGCGAGTTATGGTCCATGTAGGCTCCCATCATCGTGGCCCCGTCGGTGAGGATGAAATTGAAGAGCGAATCGCTCGGCACGCCGCTCTGCATGTGACCGTAGACGGCGCTGATGTCGCCGTTGGCATGCAGCCTCAGCTGGTAGTTGAAGTTGTCCAGGTCGGTCTCGGCCTGGGTGACCGGCCAGGAGGGGTAGCGGTGCAGGCCGCGCCACTCGATGACCAGCATCGGCTCGCCGCTGTCGTCGGCCGTCAGCTGCCACCAGCAGCCCGACCCCGTGCCCACGAGCTGGCCGTCCTTCAGCGGGAAGGGACTGATGATGCTGTACGACGGCTGGTTCCAATAGTTCAACGCATCATGGCTGCTGCCCGAACCACGCATCACCACAAAGCCGTCGGCCCGCACGGTGATGGCGGTGCCCTGCGGATAGTCCGACTGGCCGAACATGAAGTCGAACGGCAGCGCCAGCGTCTGCGTGCCGTAGTCGCCGGTGACCGAAGCCAGCAGCGTGCCCGACTGGGCGATGCTCTGCCACTCGCCCGCAGACGAGGCGGCCGTGTAGTTCTGCAGATACTGCCCCTGCGCCAGCAGCGGCAGCAGGGCCATCACAAGGGTAAGGACTCGTTTCATATACATAATTGTTACATTTAATGATTGCGTTCCGATGCGATTTCGACCTAAAGATGCACTTCGGCTCCTTTTTGTTGTCACTAAGACGGGGACGGAGTACAAAATGGGTCACAATTAACATTATTTAACATTCCGGCATACTCCACCACCACCCCACCCGACCCACAGGAGACACCCGCCGGCAACAGACCCGCACACCAAGCCGCATACGGCCCACGAAAACCATCGTAACCACTTATCAACTACTACCATAGTAGGTGTTGGTAAGGTGTTGGTAAGGTGTTGGTAAGGTGTTGGTAAGGAGTTGGTAAGGAGATGATAGGTTGGGAACCTGACGTTCAGTGGGTTACAAAGGCGATTTTTCGCGTCACAACAGGAGGGGGTATTTTTTCCGAAAGGGAGTTCGGCACAATAAAACGTCGTCGGCAGCGTTATGTTGGAGTACAACAATAAGAGGAACAACTATGAAACTGGACTTGATGACGGCCGCCCGCCGCCTGGGACACTATTTCAACCTGCGGAGCGACCGCGAAGACGAAACCGAGGTGGTGCGCCAGGTGAGCGCCGGCGTAGAGTTTCGCGGCACCAACCTGTGGATTCTCATCTGCGCCATCTTCATCGCCTCGCTGGGACTGAACGTGAACTCGACGGCGGTCATCATCGGCGCCATGCTGGTGTCGCCGCTGATGGGCCCCATCCTGGGCATGGGCCTCTCGGTGGCCATCGGCGACATCGGCCTGCTGCGCCGGGCGCTGAAAAACTACGGCGTGGCCACACTCATCTCCGTGGCCACGGCGGCGCTCTATTTCCTCATCACGCCGCTCAACGAGGCCCGCAGCGAACTGCTGGCCCGCACCACGCCGAGCCTCTACGACGTGCTGATTGCCTTCTTCGGCGGAGCCGCCGGCGTGCTGGCGCTGACCACCAAGAGCAAGGGGCAGGTGATACCCGGCGTGGCCATCGCCACCGCCCTCATGCCACCGCTCTGCACCGCGGGCTACGGACTGGCCACCGCGCAGTGGAGCTACTTCCTGGGCGCCTTCTACCTCTTCTTCATCAACACCGTCTTCATCGCCATAGCCACATTCCTGGGCGTGAAACTGATGCGGTTCCACACCGTGTCGCAGCCCGACGGCAAGCACATGCGCGCCGGACGCCGCGCGCTGACCACCGTGGTGGTGCTCACCATGCTGCCCGCCGCCTACATGACCTGGGACATCGTGCGGCAAGACATAGCCGAGCGCAACGTGCGAGCCTTCATAAACCGCGAGCTGCAGCAGAGCGGCACGCAAATCTTGAACAGCGAGGTGCACCACGACACCCTGCGCGTAGTGGCCGTCGGACGACCCATAGCCGAAAGCGAACTGGCCGAAGCCCGCTCGCGCATGGACAGTTACAAGCTGAAGGGAATGACGCTCAACGTGATACAGGGCGCCGACGCCGAGGGGCTGGCCGCGCAGGTACGCAGCCTGGTGGCCTCGGCCGAAGGCGAACGCCAGCGACTGTCGGCCCGCAGCACAGCGCTGGAGCAGCAGTTGGCGGCCTACTCGCGCTTCGACACCCTCTCGGCCGCCGTCAGCGCCGAGGCGGCGCTGCTCTTCCCCGACATATCCGGCATCGGCATCGGCCTGGTGGGCGGCAAGCCCGTGGCGCTGGTGCGCACCGACGACGGCGCCCACCGGCGCACCTCGGCCACGCTCCATGCATGGCTCCGCACCCGCACCGGCATCGACGAACTGGAAATCATCACCGTCGACGCCTCGGAGCAATAGCCGCAAACAACTGCGCGACAACACATTAAACATACGCAAAAAATATTTCTCACCATTTTTGGGTATTATATGAAATTTTTTTTGTACTTTTGCAGGCACTAACAAAAAGGCAAGAGAACATTATATTAATCTTATAACATTAAAATTATGGCATTTAAAGGACAAATCATCATCGATACCGAACGCTGCAAAGGCTGCGGAGTATGCGTACCCGTGTGCCCGATGAAGTGCATCGAGTTGTCGAAAGAGGTAAACGGCAAGGGTTACAACTTCACCCATACCGTCAATGACAGTTGCATCGGCTGCGCCAGTTGCGCTATGGTGTGCCCCGACGGCGTGATCTCCGTTTACAAGAAAAAAATCTAAACGAAAAAGAAAGAAAGGAATACTATGGCAAGAGAACTTCAACTGATGAAGGGCAACGAAGCAATTGCCCGTGCAATGATTGCCAGCGGTTGTGACGGATACTTCGGCTATCCCATCACCCCGCAGAGCGAAGTTATGGAAACCCTGATGGCCGAGAAGCCGTGGGAGACCACCGGCATGACCGTGCTGCAGGCCGAGAGCGAAGTGGCCTCGATCAACATGGTGTACGGCGGTGCCGCCACGGGCAAGAAAGTGGCCACCTCGTCGTCGAGCCCCGGAATCTCGCTCATGCAGGAAGGTCTGACCTATCTGGCCGGCGCCGAAATCCCCTGCCTGGTGGTCAACGTGATGCGCGGCGGTCCCGGACTGGGCACCATCCAGCCCTCGCAGAGCGACTACTTCCAGAGCGTCAAGGGCGGCGGTCACGGTGACTACCAGCTCTATACCCTCGCCCCCGCCAGCGTGCAGGAGATGTACGACTTCGTGTTCGACGCTTGGGACATCGCCTTCAAGTATCGCAACCCCGTCCTCATCCTCTCCGACGGTGCCATCGGACAGTGCATGGAGAAACTCTACACCCGCGACAATGTGGCCCGCTGGACCGAAGAGGAGCGCCGCAAGAACGCCCCCTGGGGCACCTGGGGCAAGCCTGCCACCCGCGGCCACAACATCATCACCAGCCTCGAGCTTGACTCGGCCCGCCAGGAAGTCTTCAACCTGAAGCTCCAGAAGAAGTATGCCGAGATGAAAGAGAAAGAAGTGCGCTACGAGATGCTCAACTGCGAGGACGCCGACTACATCATCGTCGCCTACGGCAGCAGCAGCCGCATAGCCATGAAGGCCATGCAGATGGCCCGCGAGAAAGGCATCAAGGTCGGCCTGTTCCGTCTCATCACCCTCTTCCCCTTCCCGACCAAACAGCTGGCCGAGGTCGCCAAACACGTCAAAGGTATCCTTTGCGTCGAAATGAGCGCCGGCCAGATGATCGAGGATGTGAAGCTCGCCACCCAGTGCGGCGTGAAGACCGAGCACTTTGGCCGCTTCGGCGGTATCATTCCCACCCCCGGCGAGGTGCTGGAGGCTCTCGAGAACAAGATTATTAAGTAAGAAAGGAACACAGCAATGAATAAAGATAATGAAGCTCGCAGACAAGAGCTGCTGAAAGAGGGTTACGAAGAGGTCTACACCCGTACCAAAGTGCTTACGGACGCCGTCATGCACTACTGCCCCGGCTGCGGCCATGGCACCACGCACCGCCTGATCGCCGAAGTCATCGACGAGATGGGTATCCAGGACAAGGTCGTCGGCGTGTCGCCGGTCGGCTGCTCGGTTCTGGCCTACAACTATTTCGACGTCGACTTCCAGGAGGCCGCCCACGGTCGCGCCCCCGCGCTGGCCACCGCCATCAAGCGCCTCAACCCCGACACCTTCGTCTTCACCTATCAGGGCGACGGTGACCTGGCCGCTATCGGCACCGCCGAGACCATCCACGCCGCCAACCGTGGCGAGAACATCACCATGATCTTCGTCAACAACGGTATCTACGGTATGACCGGTGGCCAGATGGCCCCCACCACCCTGGTCGGCATGCGCAGCGCCACCACTCCCTACGGCCGTCGCGTCGACCTCAACGGCTTCCCCCTCCGCATGACCGAACTGCTCTCCACCCTGCCCGGCACCTACTACGTGACCCGCCAGAGCGTGCAGAACCCCGCCGCCGTGCGCAAGGCCAAAGCCGCCATCCGCAAAGCCTTCGAGAACCAGAAACTGAAAAAAGGTCTCAGCTTCGTCGAGATTCTCTCCAACTGCAACAGCGGCTGGAAGATGACCCCCGTGGCTGCCAACAAGTGGATGGAAGACAATATGATGCCCAACTATCCCATCGGCGACATCAAGGTCGACGGCAAGATATGCGAAGGCATCGACGCCAACCGCCTCGTGCTGGATCACCCGCTGACGGTTATGCAATAACTTATAAGACCTATACGACTTATAAGACCTATTAAACAAACAAAAAACAAAAAGAAACAATGACTGAAGAAATCATCATAGCCGGCTTTGGTGGACAGGGTGTCCTCTCGATGGGTAAGATTCTTGCCTACTCCGGCGTCATGCAGGACAAAGAGGTCAGCTGGATGCCCAGCTACGGCCCCGAGATGCGCGGCGGCACGGCCAACGTCAGCGTCATCATCAGCGACGAGCGCATCAGCTCGCCCATCATCAACCAGTTCGACACTGCCATCATCCTCAACCAGCAGTCGCTCGACAAATTTGAGCACAGTGTGAAGCCCGGCGGTCTGCTCATCTACGACCCCAACGGCATCACCCACGAGCCCACCCGCAAGGACATCAACATCTACAAGATTGCCGCCACGGCCAAGGCCCAGGAGCTCGGCATCAGCAAGGTGTTCAACATGGTGGTCCTCGGCGGCTTCCTGAAGCTGAAACCCATCGTGGAGCCCAAGTATATCCACGAAGGTCTCGAGCACTCGCTGCCCCAGCGCCACTGGAACCTCATTCCCCAGAACGAGGAAGCCATCGAAATCGGCAAGGGCATCATCGAATGCGTCCAGAAACTCTAACTGGAAATAAGGACAAATCGCAATGCGGAAAGCCTCCTCGCAATGGGGAGGCTTTCTTTTTTTTTGCCGATTTAAAAAATATTCGTATTTTTGCACCGTCGTTTGTTCTGATTGTCTAATTGCCAATCTCCATGCACTGACTGCACAACTTCATTTTACAGGCAGGCGACAGGACATACTGAAAGACGTTTGAGTTGACGTTTTATCTGCGGCTTGTAGAACTTCGCAACTTCTCAAAATCTACCGCACGGTAAAGCAATCGCCAACGTCCATTGTAGCGTCATACATAGTTATATGTATATGCTTACGCGTGGGCTTCGGCATTGCTTATCCTCGGTAGATGGGCAATGCGAAGGCCTTACAAGCGGGATGAGTGATGAACACACAACCCGCGCTTTTTTTATGTCTGTTTGGAAGAAGGATAGTAACCTTTTAAACAATAGACATGATGAGTAGAAAAGCATTCATTGCAGCATTCCTGCTGCTGGCAGGATTGTCGGCACAGGCACAGGGCTTCAGCTTCTCGGCCCTCTCGCCGAGCGGCCACACGCTATACTACAGCATCACCGACCGCACCCGGCACGAGGTAGAGCTCGTGTGCCCGTCGGCCAAATATGGCTCGAACAGCCAGCGCCCGTGGGACGGCTATATCAGACCCTACGGCCGGGTGGTCGTCCCCGGCACGGTCAGCCACGAGGGGGTCGACTACTCGGTGGTCAGCATCGGATGGAACGCCTTCTACGGCTGCTACGACATGCGGTCTCTCACCCTCCCCCGCACCCTCCGCGACTTCAAGAGCACCGCCTTCGAGTACTGCCGCAACTTGGAGGAGATTGTCGTCCACCCCGACAACCCGGTGTTCGACTCGCGCGGCGGCTGCAACGCCATCATCAAGACCCGGGATAACGAGCTGGTCTACGGCTGCCGCGGCACGGTGATACCGCGCACGGTGACCTCCATCGCCTGGTATGCCTTCCGCGGCAGCGGGCTGTCCTCGATCAGCATTCCGCCGTCGGTGAAGCACATCAGCGACCAAGCCTTCTACGGCTGCTGGCTCGCCGAGGTCACCATCCCCGCCACCGTGGAGGAGCTGGGCTACGGCGCCTTCGACGACCACATGACGCTCACCCTCGAAGGCTCACCCCTGCGGCTGGAGGCGGGGCACTACCGTTTCGACGACTTCTACGACGAGGAGGGCTACGCGCACGGCATCTGCGTGGTGCCCTGCGGCAAGAAGCAGGTCTACGAGCGGTCGGCCTGGGGGCGCTATTACCTCTTCCGCGAAGACTGCGAGGACCACACCGTCATGGTCGACGACACGGAGGGCTGCATCGTGTGGGTCTCGTCCGGCCTGGCCCGCTTCGGCGACCGAGTGGGCGTCGCCTGCAACAAGGAAGGCTACGCCTTCGTCATCCTCTCCGGCAACATGCCCACCCATATCGAGGTGAAGGACAACAGCTTCCTCATGCCTGCCTACGACGTCACCGTCAAAGCCGTAAAACAGTAAGTCAAACCATTAAATACGTATTACACCATGAACAGAAAAGTATTCTTTGCAGCCCTCGTGCTGCTGGTCGGCCTGATGCCAAAGGCATGGGCCCAAGAGTTTACCATGCCCAACGCCGATGGTGTCCCTATCAAGTACACCATAAGACCCTCAAATACTGTTCGAGCAGAAAAAGTTTACAACGCCACCTATTCGGGGGTATTGACCATTCCCGCCACAGTGGTGTATTCTGGAGTGGAATTCACGGTAACGTCTGTTATGACCTTCCAGAACTTAAGCGGACTGACCGGACTGGTCCTTCCTCCCACAATCACTTATATTGGATCCTTCAGCGGATGTACCAATCTAGCTTCGGTCAATATTCCAAATTCCGTCACTCAAATTGGGAACAATGCATTTAAAAACTGTGCAAGCCTGACCTCAATCACCATTCCTGAGGGGGTGACCAGTATCGGGAACAATGCCTTTGAGGGATGTACGGGGCTGACCAGCATCGTAGTGCCGGATGCCGTCACCACGTTGGGCGAAGGAGCGTTCCTCAACTGCACGGGCCTGACATCTGCTGTCCTCGGCGATAGCATCGTCATTATACCCACAAACTGCTTCAAAGGATGCTCCAATCTGGCATCGGTGACTCTTGGCGATAGCGTTGGTCGCCTCAACAACTCTGCCTTCTATGGATGCTCCAGTTTGACCGGCATCACGATTCCCGCTGTGAACTACATCGGATGGTCGGTCTTCCACAACTGCTCCAGCCTGTCTTCCATCTCCCTGCCAGAATCGCTAACCACCATCGGCGGGTATGCCTTTTATGATTGTACGAGTCTGAACTCAATCACCATTCCCAACAATACGAATCTGGAAGGAATGGATATCTTCTATAATTGCACAAGTTTGACCTCTATAGTTCTCGGCAGTGGGGTGACGGTTATTCCATCAAACACATTCAGCGGCTGTAACAGCCTCACTTCTATCACCATCCCCACCAGTATCACCACTATCAACAGCGGCGCCTTCGCAGGATGCACAAGTCTGACGATGGTTAACTATCTGGGCACACCGGCGCAGTGGATGAGCATCAATATTGCCAATAGTAATTATGGGATTAGCAACCCCGTTGAACTCAGCCACAGTATCTCTTTCAACGGTGAACTGGCCACTCACCTGGAAATCCCGGACGGCATTACGACGGTGGGGGCCAACTTCCGCTACGTCTCGTCGCTTCGCTCGGTGGTCATTCCCAACAGCGTCACCTCCATCGCCGCCTACGCCTTCGACGGCTGCCGACTCGACTCGCTCACCATCGGCAACGGTGTCACCAGCATCGGCAGCTACGCCTTCCGTAGCGACACCCTCAGCTACCTCAACTACAACTGCACGGCCAACATACTAGGAGCCTTTGTCAAGACCCGCCTTGCCACGGTGCTTATCGGCGACCATGTCACAACGCTCCCCAACTCAGCCTTCTCAGGTTACAGTTCGCTCACCTCCGTTGTCCTTCCTTCTGGCCTGACCGACATCCCCAGCAGCGCTTTCAACAATTGTAGCTCACTCAGTTCCATCACCATCCCCGCCGGAGTGACCAGCATTGGCAATAGCAGTTTCAGCGGATGCTCATCTCTCACCTCCATCACCATCCCCGCCGGAGTGACCAGCATCGGCAGCAGCGCTTTCTATAACTGTACAGGGCTCACCGAGGTGAACTTCCTCGGCACTCCTGCACAATGGATGCAAATCAGTTTTAACGGATCCAACAGCAATCCAGTACAATATTCGCACAACATCACCTTTGGCGGTGGCGAGCAATTGACCCGACTGGAGATACCGGAAGGCACCACCTCGGTGGGCAGCAACTGTGCCTATATCTCGTCGCTCCGCTCGGTGGTCATCCCCAACAGCGTCACCTCCATCGCCGCCTACGCCTTCGACGGCTGCCGACTCGACTCGCTCACCATCGGCAGCGGCCTCACCAGCATCGGCTCCTACGCCTTCCGCGGCGACACGCTGAGCTACCTCAACTACAACTGCTCGGCCAACATCATGGGGGCCTTTGTCAAGAGCCGCCTTGCCACGGTGGTCGTCGGTGACAATGTCACCTCTCTTCCCTCCTCGGCCTTCTCAGGTTGCACCGCCTTGACCTCCGTTGTCCTTCCGTCCGGTCTGACCTCTCTGCCTTCCTCGGCGTTCTCAGGTTGCACCGCCTTGACCTCCGTTGTTCTTCCGTCCAGTCTGACCAGCATCCCCGGCTCGGTGTTCTCTGGTTGCACCGCCTTGACCTCGGTTGTCCTTCCGGCAGGGGTGACCAGCATCGGCTATAGTGCTTTCAACGGGTGTTCGTCGCTCGCCTCCATCACGATTCCGGCAGGCGTGACCAGCATCGGCTATAGTGCTTTCAACGGATGTTCGTCGCTCACCGCCATCACGATTCCCGCAGGCGTGACCAGCATCGGAAACAACGCATTCAACGGCTGCACGGGTCTTTCTGAGGTGAATTTTCTCGGAGTCCCGGAACAATGGATGCAGATTGCCTTTGACGGCAGCAATAGCAATCCTATTGCCTATTCCCACAGCCTCTCCATCAACGGCGCGCCGTTGACCCAGCTGGAGTTCGCCGACACCACCACCATTATCAACAAAAACTTTGCGGGCATCACATCGCTGCAGTCGGTGGTGATTCCCGACGGCGTGACCACCATTCCGTACCGTGCCTTCGAAGATTGCTGGCTCGACTCGCTCACCATCGGCAGCGGCCTCACCACCATAGGAACCTATGCCTTTGTAGGCAACACCATCAGTTACCTCAACTACAATTGCACAGCCAACATCGTGGGTGCCATAGCAAAAGACAGCCTGCGCACTGTGGTGATAGGTAATCAAATCACCTCTCTCCCAAGCCTTGCTTTCGCCGATTGCAGCAGCCTTACATCTGTCACCTTCCCTGACGGTTTGACCTCTATCGGATACCGTGCCTTCCGGGGAGACACCTCACTCGCGTCTGCCACCATCCCGACCAGCGTGACATACTTGGGAGAGGAAGCTTTCCTGAATTGTACAGGACTCTCGACGCTAGTGTACAACACCGACAGCTGCACTATCGGTTCCCATCCGTTCAGTGGATGCAGCAACATCACCAGCATCACCATCGGCGACAACGTATCGACCATCCCCGGCGGGCTGTTCGACGCTTTGACAAGTCCGGCGACCCTCTATCTGAGCAACAATGTGGACTCCATCGGCCACAACACCTTCAATGGCAGTTTGGCGGCCACCCACTTCAGCGGCACCCTCGAAGAGTTTATGTCCATCAAACTAGCTGGGGCTGCATCCAGTCCTGTGTACGCTTCGCACAATCTCTACCTGAACGACACGCTGCTGACCAACTTGGTGATTCCAAGCGGCATCACCTCGGTGGGATATCATTTCGCAGGCGACACGACGTTGAATTCCATCACCTTCAACGAAGGCGTGACCAGCATCGGCAACTATGCATTCCAAGGATGCGGCAGGTTCTCTACCATTCGTATTCCCAACAGCGTCACGACGATAGGCTATTCGTTTAGTGGAACTGAAATAGACTCGCTCTTCATCGGAACCGGACTGACCGGAATAGCCTCCAATGCTTTTGGCCTTGTCCGCAACCTCTACTACAATTCCGACGGGTTTGTCATGGGGTCGTGGACCCAAGGGCACAACAGTCCGGGCGGCTGGGTACCTTCCCATTTCGTCCCAACGATAAGTGACTATGATAGTTTGGAAACCATCGTGGTGGGCGATTCGGTCACTCGGATACCCGACGGGTGGCTCCAGACCGGTCTAAACAACGGCGGTTATCATAGCCTTCGCACGGTGGTCATCGGCAGCGGTGTCGACACCATTGGCAGAATAGCTTTCCAAGATGCAGGCGTGCAATCGGTGCTTATTCCCGACAATGTGAGATACATCGGAGAGTTCGCTTTCCAGGAATGCTCCTATCTTACATCCATCACGCTTCCCAGCACCCTTTCCGCTATAGAAGAACACACATTCGTCGGGTGTAGCAGTTTGAGGAATATTGTCATACCCGACAGTGTAACATACATTGGATACCGTGCATTCTCGGATTGTAGCAGTTTGAAATCGATAACGATTCCCGACAATGTAACCGAGTTGGGCAATGATGCTTTCCGCTTTTGCTATGGGTTAGATAGTGTTATTATCGGGAAAGGCCTTTCCCTCGGTGTTACTCATACAACGTTCCGTGAAGATACAATCAAGTACCTGAGCTACAACTGCCCTGCCGATATACCTAATGCCCTTTGGTACAAGGACAGTCTCCACACCGTCGTCATCGGCGACTCGGTCACATACATAAACGACGACGCTTTCTCCGGCGCCTCCAGCCTTACCTCTATCACTATTCCCGCCAGCGTGTGGCATGTCGGCGAGAATGCTTTTGCCGGTTGCACGGCAATGGACAGCATCACCTTCCTGGGAACCAATGCACCGTCATTTGATTACACCAACACGGGCGCTGGCAATGTGGTGCCGTTCAACTACCTGAACCTGATACGGGTGCCCTGTGGCTCCTACAGCAGCTACTACAACGCTCTGCATGGCAACAGCACGGGCTACGTGGTGTATGACCAGCAGAACGACCAGTACCTTGCCTGGGACACCGTCCTCGCACGCATCCTGCAAGAGAGCCAGGTCAACCTCACCTTCAGTGCCTTGACTGCCGATGCCAATCAGGGCGAGGCCCTGGTGTGGTATCACGAGGCATGGCTCCCCTCGGCCGAGGCACCGCGGCCGGCCCACTGCGCCGACTCGTCGGTCACCGTCAAAGCCGTCGCAAACTATGGCTACCACTTCGACCATTGGTCCGATGGCACCACGGCCAACCCCACGACGCTGCACCTCGCCGGCAACAGCTCGCTGACAGCCTACTTTGCTCCCAACCAATACACCGTCACGCTGCACAGCTCGAACAACAGCTACGGCACGGTGGCCGGCGGCGGCCCCTACACCTACCTCGACACCGCCACCGTCGAGGCCACGGCCGCCACACACTACCACTTCCTGCGCTGGAACGACGGCAACCGCGAGAATCCGCGCCATGTGCTGGTCGACGCTAACATTACCCTCACCGCCCTCTTCGTGCCCGACACCCACCATGTGACCGTCAGCACCAACGGCAACTATGGCACCGTCACAGGCACGAACGACTACGCCTACGGCACCACCGTCCAGGTCCGCGCCACGCCTGCCGGCGGCTACTACTTCGTGCGCTGGGCCGACGGCAGCACCGCCAACCCCGCCACATTCGTCTGCCACGGCGACACCACGGTCACGGCCATCTTCTCGCCCGTCGTCACCCCGGAGCTCTGCATGGTGAGCGTCGAGGAGGAACGCAACGTGCTGCTGTGGGACACCGGAGAGCTGCCCATCGTGAGCTACACCGTCTACCGCGAAGGCACCACCAGCGGCCAGTATGAGGCCGTAGCCACCATCCCCTACGCCGAGGCCGGCCGATGGACCGACACCGCCTCGCGCCCCGTGAACCGCAGCTACCGCTACCGCCTCGCGGCCACCGACACCTGTGGCAATGAAAGCCCCAAGAGCGGGGTACACAAAACCATGCACCTCACCATCAGCCAGGGCGTCGCCGGCACCTGGAACCTGGTCTGGACCCCCTATGAGGGCGCCGACTACTCGACCTACGTCATCTACCGCGGCACCTCGGCCGCCGACATCCATCAGATCGACATTATGCCCTCGGCCGGCAACACCACCTACAGCGACCCCGACGCCCCCGCGGGCGAGGTCTACTACCAGGTAGGCGTGATGATGGCCAACTCCTGCGGCGCTTCAACCAAAGCAACTACCATCAGCCGCTCCAACATAGCCAGCAGCAGCAACCCAGGCGGCACCGAAGGCATTGACGAGGTCGGAGGTCGGGAAGTCTGCGTGTACGCCCAGAACGGCCGCATCGCGGTCGAGGGTGCCGAGGGTGAGGAGGTGCGAGTGTTCGACATTGTGGGCCGGGAAGTGGAGAACCGCGCTTTGCCGAGAGGAGTCTACCTCGTCAAGGTCGGAAACCGTCCCGCCCTGAAAACAGTGGTGACAAAGTAGGCCATAAGACATAAATTAATAAAGCCTCCACCTTTGAGTTTCAAGCTGTAAGCTGTAAGTTTTAAGTGTGGGCAGTCCCGTCGGAACTGCGTAGCCACTCACAACTCACAGCTTGCAGCTTAAAACTCTTTAGAGAGTCATTTGGAGGCTTTTTTCATTTTATTTTGTCAATTCAATTATTCTTTGTACTTTTGCAAATTATTTTTAATACAAACACATTATGTGCGGAATAGTAGGATACATTGGTGAGCAAGAGGCTTACCCCATTCTGATAAAGGGTCTTCACAGACTGGAATATCGCGGCTATGACTCGGCCGGCGTCAGCATGATCAACGCCAAGAACGAGTTGCACGTGTACAAAGCCACCGGCAAGGTGGCGGCGCTGGAGGACAAATGCGCCAGCGAGGACATCACCGGCACCATCGGCATCGCCCACACACGCTGGGCCACCCACGGTGAACCCAACACCGTAAACGCCCATCCGCACCTGTCGCAGAGCGGAAACCTCAGTCTGGTGCACAACGGCATCATCGAGAACTACAAGACACTCCGCACCATGCTGGAGAAGGAGGGCTACACCTTCTGCTCCGACACCGACACCGAGGTGCTGGTGCAGCTGATAGAGTTCACGCAGAAGAAAGGCAAGACGGACCTCTTCACCGCCGTGCAGCACGCGCTGAAGAATGTGGTGGGAGCCTACGCTATAGCCATACTGCAGAAGGACCATCCCGACCAGCTCGTCTGCGCCCGCAAGGGCAGCCCGCTGGTGATCGGCGTGGGCACCGACGCCCGCGGCCGGAAGGAGTTCTACCTCGGCAGCGACGCCACCCCCATTGTGGAATACACCAAGCAGGTGGTCTACCTCAAAGACGAGGAGATTGCCTATATGGACCGCAGCGGCAAGATAGACATCGTCAACCTGAGCAACGTGCACCAGACCCCCGAGATGCACACGCTGAGCCTGAGCCTGGACGAGCTGGAGAAAGGCGGATTCCCGCACTTCATGCTGAAGGAAATCTGGGAGCAGCCCAACGCCCTGCGCACCTGCATCAAGGGGCGCCTGCATCCCAAACACCACGACATCGTCCTCAGCGGTATCACCGACCACAAGGAGAAGTTCATCAACGCCCGCCGCATCATCATCTGCGCCTGCGGCACGTCGTGGCACTCGGCACTCATCGGCAAGTACTTCATCGAGGAGGCGGCCCAGATACCCGTCGAGGTGGAGTATGCCTCGGAGTTCCGCTACCGCAATCCGGTCATCTATCCCGACGATGTGGTGATAGCCGTGAGCCAGAGCGGCGAGACGGCCGACACGCTGGCCGCCATACAGCTGGCCGAGCAGAAGGGCGCTTTCCTCTACGGCATATGCAACGTCATCGGCAGCAGCATAGCCCGCGCCACCCACAGCGGCACCTATCTGCACGTGGGTCCCGAAATCGGCGTGGCCTCCACCAAGGCTTTCACCGGACAGGTCATCACACTCTGCCTGCTGGGTCTGGCCATTGCCAAGGAGAAGCACACGCTGAGCGATGAGATGTTCCACATGCTGGTGGACGAACTGTACAAGATACCGGACAAGATGAAGTGGACCCTGGAGAACAACAAGGACATAGACCAGTTCGCCCAGATGTTCACCTACTGCCGCAACTTCATCTTCCTCGGCCGCGGCTACAACTACCCCGTGGCCCTCGAGGGTGCATTGAAGCTGAAGGAAATCAGCTATATCCATGCCGAGGGCTACCCGGCGGCCGAGATGAAGCACGGCCCCATCGCCCTGGTCGACGAAGAGATGCCCGTGGTCTTCATCGCTCCCAAGCGCGGCATGTACGACAAGATAGTCAGCAACATACAGGAAATCAAGAGCCGCAAGGGCAAAATCATCAGTGTGGTCACCGAAGGCGACACCACGGTGAAGAACATGAGCGACTACTGCTTCACCATTCCCGACACACGCGACTGCTTCGTGCCCCTGCTGGCGGCCATACCGCTGCAGCTGCTGGCCTACTACGTGGCCACAGCCAAGGGCCGCAACGTCGACCAGCCCCGCAACCTGGCCAAGAGCGTCACGGTGGAATAGCGTTATAGTGGGTAGTGCATAGTGGATAGTGGGTAGCACATGCTGAAGGTGCTGCCCACTACTTGCTATACACTACCCACTGCCAACTACCCGCCACCCACTGGAAACAGGCACCCGAGGGACATGCCAACCACCTATCAACCACTACTGTAGTAGGTGTTGGTAAGTCGTTGGTAAGTCGTTGGTAAGTCGTTGGTAAGTCGTTGGTAAGTCGATGATAGGTTGGGAACCTGAGGTTCAGTGGGTTACAAGGGCGTTTTTTCGCGTCACAACAGGAGGGGGTGTTTTTCTCGACCCATTTCGTCCAGTGCGTGCAAAAGTACCTCGGCGCGGCCCCTCTTCGCTGCGCAAATAAAACGTACACAATATTTTCACCACGTACACAATATTCTCACCGATAGTCCGTTATAACTATTGTAATTTCCAACTCAAAATAAAACACCATCATGAACAAACACCATCTTACATCAGGCTTGCTGGCGGCGGTACTGCTGCTGTCGGCCTGCGGCGAGAAAGAGGGAGTATTCAACCCCGAGCGCAAGCTGAGTGGTATCGAGACCACCCGCACCAGCATCCATCAGACGCGGGCGAACGAGACCGACGAATGGGAGTATGACACCACGTACGTCTTCACCCACGGCGAGCAGTGGACATGGGCAGACAACCATCTGGCCAACATCCGCTACGTCTCCGACGCCGATGGCGAATGGCTGCAGTTCGAGTACGACGGCGACCGCGTGACCCGCATCACGGAGCAGGGCCGCGACCTGAGGATCGAGGTCAAGTACGACGGCCGCAAGGTGGACTCTCTCATCATGTACAGCGAAGGAATTGTGCATGCTAAAGCCTCCTTCAGTCACAGTCATGGCAAGGTGTCGTGCATCGAGGAGAGCGAACTCGCATGGTTGGACTATGATGCCAAGACGCTCTTCCGTCGCGTCGTGGGAATGGACATGATCGACGAGAGCCCGGCCTCGGCCGGCGACCGCACCGCCCATGCCACCAAGGACAATGGGTGGTACACGCGATGGCTTGATCTGGAATGGGACGGCGACAACATTGCGACGGCAACACTCTACCTGGGAAGCCATAACGAACCGGCGTCGGCCGTCTACAACTACACCTACGACAACGCCAACAACCCCTACGCCGGCATGACCTACATGGGCCTCACCGGCTTCGTCTCCAGCCAGACCGAGCGTCTGAACGCCAACAACATCGTCCGCTGTGAGATAACCCACCCCACCAGCAGTCAACCCCTCATCGAGGAATACACCTACACCTACTCGAACGGCTGGCCCCTGAGCAGGACCCAGGTCACGGTAGATTCGTACTACCTCCCCGCTTTCCAGGTATATCGGATGGTGACCGATACCACAGTCACCCGATACACATACCTAAACTAAGGATGTCCCGATTTCCCGGTGGACATTTTTACGGGAGGTGTCCTATAAGTCCCAAAGCCCGTTACGGGCGATAGTGTTTAGCCGTGGGCGTCTGGTGTGCCCGGCTATTCGCTACTATCTCCTACGGGGACTTATGGGACACCCTCTTGTTTTCATACTTTACCTTTCTTTACCTCCTGAACTGCAACGGGCCGCCGACGGTGACGCTCTCGTCGCCGAAATGGACCCTGCCGTTGATTACACAAGCGATGACGTCGGTGGCGGCATCGTAGGTGAAGGGGACGGTGTGGCCGGAAAGGGTGAGAGTGCCTCGGGCGGTGGCGGGGGTATACTGCCAGCCGATGTAGGTCGAGACGCTGTGGTCGAGCAGGCGGATGGTGAGCGAGCCGCCGGCGCCGTAGTCCCAGAAGGCGAGGGCAAAGATGACGGTGTCGCCGCCGTCGAGCACCTGTTGGGCGCTCCATTCGGTGTTGGCCGGGAAGGAGTCGACCACCGGCGGCTCGGGCGCTTCGCCCCTCGGGTAGAGGGTCACCTCGCCGCCCAAGGCAGTGCCGTCCTGATCAACCATGTAAAGGTGGGTCACAATGGTCGGGCCTTCGGCATGGTAGGAGAAGTCGGTGTCCCAATCGTCGCCCTCCAGCAGGCCGCTGTCACCGTCGAAGGTGTAGTGGAACGTGAGGTCTACGGGATTGGTGATGCCGTTGACCAACAGCTCCACGTAGAGGCTGCCGGTGCTGTCGTCGGCGAAGTCGAGGTTGTAGGTGATGGTCATGGGGTAGCCTTGGTAGGTGTCGGCCAGCGTGCCCACCCAGGCGGTGCCGGCCAGCGAGGGCACGGCGGGTTGGGGTGCAGGTTGAGGGTTGGACGTGGGCTCCTCCGGTTGGCAGGCGGCGAGGAGCAGAGCCGCCATCAGTAAGGTTACGATGCGTTTCATTGGTGTGTGTGTATATTGGTGACGTGATTGATGATCTGTGCCATCTCCTCCATCGTGCTGTAGAAGAAGAGGCAGAGCGTGAGGCGCCGGCTGTCGCTGGCGACGAGGTAGCCGCTGTCGCCGTGCTGCAGGGCGGTCTGCATCAGGGGGTCGGAGGTGGGCGGTCGGACACCGTAGGAGCGGAGCGTGGTGTCAATTATGGAGTCGACCAGCACACCGTGGTCGTAGTGTACGCTGCCGGTGACGAGGGTGTCTATCCGGATGACGGTGTCCACGCAGAGCATCGTGTCGATGAGTCGGCCATCCAGCTTTTGCGCCATCAGCTCCTGCAGCACCTGGGTGAACGCCTCGCCCATGCTGGGCACGCTGTCGAGGGTGTAGGAGCGAGTGATGGTGGTCTTGAGGCTGGAGACGCTGACCGAGTCGAGGGCACCGGCATCCTCGCGGTGGTGTACGCCGAAGTCGTCACAGAGCTGCAGCCAGGACTCGTGGTCGGGCGCCTCGAACATGACGGCGTTGAAGCCACGGTAGCCACCCACGAGGGCCACGGTGAGGTCTGTGCGGTCGGCGTACTTCAGGTAGATGGCCTTGGCGGCCGTGGTGGCCTCGGGCAGCGGCTCCTCGCGTTGGCAGGCTGTCAGCAGGAGCAGCAGGAGCGTCGTCAGGGGTAACAACAGTCTTTTCATCGCAGGTATGTTTTAAAGGTTTCTATCGTTCCGTCGGGCGAGCAGCCGGTGTTGCAGGCGAAGAGCACCTGCTCGCCGTCGACCTTGACGGTGCGGATGCCGTCGTCGTCGGCAGCGCCGTGCAGGGCCAGGGGCAGCACCACCGCCGCCACACATGCCGCCGCCGCAACCCACGCCTTCCACCTCCCACTCTCCACTTTCCGCTCTCCGCTCTCCACTCTCCGCTCTCCGCTCCAGAGCACCTGCCGCACCTCGCGGTCCAGCTCGGCGTCGGTCATCGGGCAACGGCCCGACTGCAGGCCATCGCTCAGCGCCTGCCATTGCTGTTCAAAGTCGTTATATTTCATCTTCATAAAGCTTTCTGAGTTTACGTTTGATACGGGTGAGGAGCACACTGACGTGGGCCGCCGTGAGACCGGTCATGCGGGCGATCTCGATGTTGCTGAAGCCGTGCAGGTGCGCCATCACAATGCTGTGGTCGCGCTCGTCGAGGGTGTCGATGAGCTGTCGTAGATAGTGCCGCCGCTCGTCGCCGTCGGGGTCGGTGGAGGGGTCGGGCATCGCAGGGGTGTCCGCAGTGGGCTGGTTGCCGATGCGGCGCTTAAGGGAGATCAGGGTATTGACAGCCACGCGGTAGACCCAGGTGCGCTCCGAACTGCGGCCGCCGAAGGAGCCGTAGTCGTGCCAGAGGGCCATAAGCACCTCGTGGAAGGCGTCCTGCGGTTCCCAGGCGGCGCTGAGGCGGAACGAGCGGCAGACCTGCCAGATGAGGTCGCGCTGCCGTCGCACCAGCTCGCGGAAGGCCCGCTCGTCTTCGTTATGTCCATTAACAGTCATGTCGGTGTGCCTTTTCGTTCTGATGGATTAGGCGCACCGACATGACGGAATGCAACAGGTGGGGTGAAAATATTCTCTACCGGCGGGTGGCTTTGAGCACCTGCTCCACCACGCCGATCTTGTAGCCCGTGCTGTGGTAGAGTATGTGGCCGTCCTTGTCGATGAAGGCCACCAGCGGGTACTCCACATTGGAGAGCCCGGCCGCCTCGCAGATGCGCTGCTCCAGTTCTCCTTTTTGATAGGCAAAGTCGGTATTGACCAGATTCCACTCGGCCATACCGATATTGACGGGGCCCACCATGAGGGTCATACCGCCCCACAGCTTCATCTCCTTCTGCAGCTGGCGCAACTCTACGATGAGGTGCTTCGAGGGCTCGCTGTATTCGCCCAGGTTAACGTAGAGCATACCCTCCTTGCCGGCATAGTCCCACAGCTCGATGCCGTCGAAGAGCTCCAGATGAGTGTCCAGGGTTAAGTGTTCAGTGTTCAGTTTATCCTCCAGAGGCAGGATGACAATCTCCTTGGTCACCTTCTCGCCCGCCTTGACCTCGAAGAACTCCAGCCTTGAACGCACAGCCCCGTCGGGGTAGCGGTTGCCCGTGCTGAGGCAATAGATGCCTGGCTCCAAGTCGAGAGCATCCGTTCTCCGCTCTCCACTCTCCACTCTCCACTCCATCCTCGGGTCGTTCTCGAAGTCGAAGGTGCGCAAGTCGCCGTTCTCCAGCTTGGCCAAGGTGAAGTGGGGCCAATAGACGGGCTTGGCGGGTTCTTGGCCACGGTAGGTCAGGGTTAATTTTGAATTCTGAATTTTGAATTCTGAATTGTTTGCGGAAGCATCTTCAAAATTCACAATTCTAAATTCACCATTGTTTTCGCCGGCGGCGAAAACCGTGTTGGTGGCATTGTCCAGATAGGCGGGCACCCCGGCGGCACGGCAGGCGGCCACGAAGAAGATGTCGCGGCTGTGGCGGTCGGCGCGGCGCAGCTTGTACACACCCACGGGCGAGATGGGGCAGTTGTAGTAGTTGCTGCTGTCGTCAATGGCGATGCTGTCCAGCGTCCATTGTCGTATCTCCTCGGCCGTCATGCCCTTGAAGCAGGCGAGTTCCTTGCGGTAGGGGCGCACCATCTCGTTGCTGATGCGGGCGGGGAGGATGCCTTTATAGTAGGTGGTTACGGCGGTTACGGGACAATCTTGTTCATCTATCCAGTCCCAGTCGTAAGTAGTGTAGTGGACTTCCAACACCTCGGAGGTAATGTCGCGCAGGTCTTTGTCGGAGAAGGTCGAGAGATAGTCGTAAACAGGGCCGAATTGCTCTTCGTGCAAGCCGTGCTTGCTTATGAAGGTGAGGATGGCCTCGTGGTTGCCTTCCGACTTGTGTACCAGTTCCCATAGCATTTCCTTCTGTGCTTTGTTCAGATATTGGATACCGTCCATCCGTTGGAAGCCGTCCTTTGTGGGGAAGGTGGCGGTGTAGGCGTTGCGCAGCGAGTCCTCGTAGGCCAGGCGGCGGGCGTTGGCGGCAGTCTCCTCGTCGGTGGCCACCACTTTGGGTTCACCGGCCACAGGGGGTACCATCTCGAGCTGGTACGCAGGCTGCCAGCCTGCGGATGACTCCGAGGTGACCGCAGGCTGCCACCCTGCGTACCAGTCATGCAGCGTCAGCGTGCTGTCCTGGCGCACGTCTATCTTCTCGAAGGCGTAGCGGTCGCCGTCGGTGGCCCAGATCAGCAGGTCTCCCAGGCCGGTGGTCAGACTTGCCTTGCCCTCGGCGTCGGTGGTCTGGGTGCTGAGGGTATAGTATTCAGCGTAGTTGTAGAGCTTGAACTTCACCTGCGCGCCCTCCAGCGGCTTGCCCTCCCCGTCCTGCACGGTGACGGTGACGCGGCGCGTGGGGGCATAATGCGACAGCAGGTTAAGCTCGGAATACAGGCTGGTGCGCTTCACCACCTCCTCGTCGCCTTTGTACTTGCCGAAAGCCTTCGAGTGCACCATCATGCAGCGGGTGCTGGGCACGGAGAACCAGCCCATATTCAGCCGCGGGTCGGGCTCGCAGGCGCCGAGGAACTTCCACTCGCCGTCCACATAGACCTCTACCCATGCATGATTGTCGTCGCAATGGGCCCAGCGGGGCGTATAGCACTGGCGGGCAGGGATGCCCACGGCGCGCAGGGCGGTGACGGCGAAGGTGCTCTCCTCGCCGCAGCGGCCCAGGCTGGTGCGCATGGTGGCCAGGGGCGCACTGGTACGGCTGTCGCTGGCGCGGTAGACCACATGCTCGTGGCACCAGTGGTTCACCTCCAGCGCCGCCTCCTCTATGGTCATGCCCTGCACACGCTCCTTCAGTTCGCGGAAGAAGACCATGCGGGCTGTGTCGAGGTTCTCGTTGTTGACGCGGTAGACCAGCACGAAGTGGCGGAAGACATCTTCGGGCACATCCTTGCCCCACGGCATCTCCTCGCGGGCGCGGAAAGCACAGCGTACCTGGTCAAGATAGAACTGCGGCTCGTAGTCGGCCAGGTCGCTCAACGGCATGTAGGCATAGAGGAACTCCATAGCCTCACGCTCGGCACGGCTGAGGGTGTCAAGCCTTAACTGAGAATTGAGAATTGAGAATTGAGACACCCTTGTTTCGAAATCCTCATGAACCATGCTCCGGTAGTCGCGGTCGGTGATAAAATGAGGGTCGCGCCGGCAGCCGACAAGGGCCAGCAGCACGACCGCCGCGAGGACAATGCGTCGTTTCATACTATTGTTTGCGGTTTGGAAACTATTCTTCGTCGCCAGCCAGCGACTCCAGATTGAGGCTGACGCCGCCATAGATGGCGCGTGCCGAGTAGACGCCGTAGATGTCCACATACTTCACCGGGCGCACCGACAGGCCGATGCCGTAGTTGAAGTGATGCTTGCGCGAACCGGGGAAGACATTGTAGTCGTGGTAGACCGAAGCCGTGTTCTCGTCCACATCCACGTTCACCGTCGTGGCATCGGTGTCGCCATAGTTGGTCTGGCAGTAGCCCAGCACCGGCATCACGCGCAGCCACGGCAGCACGGGAATCTTATAGCTGAGGTTGATGGTGAAGGAGGCCGAGTCGCGGTAGAGGGTGTTGGTCACGTGGTTGTCGTACCGGTGCGCCGGCACGACGTCGATAAAGTCGACCTGCACACCCCACGCCTGGAAACTGAAGCCGAAGCCAGCCTCGGCATACTCGGTGCCATAGGCACCCACGCCGCCCTGGAATCCGATACTGTAGTTGTGGCGATTGTTGCCGAAGTCGAACCATTGTGCATTGGCACTCATTGTGAAAGCCGCGATGGCGGCCAGCAGTAGCATTGACTTTTTCATCTTGTTATCAGGTTTTATCAGTTGTTTCAAATAGTAATCATCCTATTTCACCCACCGCCCGCAGCAGCATGCGCACCTGCGCGGCGTCGGTCTGCACGGTGCCGTCGGGCAGTGTGGTCTTGCACGAGCCGTGCACCTCACCCACCCCGGACTGCGCTATCAGCGCCGAGGCGGTCGACGCGGTCACCCCGCTGCCGGCCAGTATCGTGACCGGAGTGCGGGCCTCGACCAGCCGACGCAGCACCGCAGTCCCCTCGAGCGCCGTAGGTGCCTGACCGCTGGTGAGCAGCCGGTGGCAACCCGCAGCCGCCACAGCCCGCAGCGCCTCCAGCGGCTCCTGGCGCGCCTCGTCGAAGGCGCGGTGGAACGTCACCTCCATGCCCTCGGCCCTGCGCACCGCCAGCCGCGTCAGCTCCACGTCGACGCGCCCCGCGCGGTCCAGGAAACCCACCACCACGGCGGCAGCGCCCAGGCGGCGGCAACGGTCGATGCTGTCCATCACCTCCGCCACCTCGGCATCCGAATAGCAGAAGTCGCCCGGACGCGGGCGCAGCAGCACATGGGTGCGCAGACCCAGCGTACGCGCGCAATACTCTATTTCGTCATCGCTGGGCGTGAGGCCGCCGCAAGCCAGGTCGCGACACAGCTCCACACGCCGCGCGCCACCCGCCAAGGCCGCCTCGGCCGAGCGCCGCGACGGAGTGCATATCTCCACTTGAATCATGCTGCAAAAATACGAAAAAAAACATACACCGCCGGAAAATCTTTCTCCCGCCGCCCCGACTTCAGCCCGTTGCGACAAGGGGGAAATTACAACAGACTGAAACACAACACCTTGTACGCAGCCTGTTGTGAGGCGAAAAAATGCCCTTGTAACCCACTGAAAGCCAGGCGCTCAACCTATCATCGACTTACCAACGACTTACCAACGACTTACCAACGACTTACCAACATCTACCGCAGTAGATATTGATATGTCTTTCAGCCGTCTAACATAGTGCTTTCGCGGCAGGGACACGGGTGCTGCATCCGGCCAAAAGAGCGGCGGGCACCCCGGATGCCGGGACGCCCGCCGCAGGGGTGTGGGTGATGGTCATTTCAGCCGGCGCAGGATTTCGAGGGTCTGGTTCCAGAACATCTCGACGGTCTTGATTTCTATGCGCTCGTCCGGGCTGTGCACACCGCGCAGCGTGGGGCCGTAGCTTATCATGTCCATCTTGGGGTATTTCTCGCCGATGAGGCCGCATTCCAGTCCGGCATGGATGGCGCGGACCACGGGCTCGCGGCCGTACATCTTCTTGTAGACGTCGACGCCCACCTTCAGCACGCGGCTGTCGGGGTTGGGCGTCCAGCCGGGATAGCCGTCGCTGTGGCTCACGCGGGCGCCGACGAGGCGGAAGGTGGCCTCTATCTTCTGGGCGGCGGCCAGCTTGGCGCTCTCCACACTGCTGCGCTGGCTGGTGGTGACGTGCAGCGTGCCGTCCTTCATCTTGACGCTGGCTAGGTTGGTGGAGGTCTCGACGAAGTTCTCTATCTCGCGGCTCATGGCCAGCACACCGTGGGCGCAGGCGTAGAGCACGTTGACCAGGCGGGTCTGCGTGTCGACGTCTATCACCTGGCGGGGTGCGTCGACCTCGGCCAGGGCTATCTTCAGGTCGGGCTCGGTGGAGCGGAATTCGAACTGCAGCGCCTTGCCCATACGGGTCACCATCGTCTTGAAAGCGCGCACATCGGCCTCGGGCACGGTGAGCACCGCCTCGGCCTCGCGGGCGATGGCGTTGCGCAGGTTGCCGCCGTCGATGGAGGCCATACGGGCGGAATACTGGTAGGTGGCGGCCCAGAGCATGCGGTTCAGCAGCTTGATGGCGCAGCCGCGACCGCGATTGATGTCGTCGCCGCTGTGGCCACCCTTGAGACCGGACACCCGCAGGCGGAAGGCGCGGTGGCCGCGCGGAGCGGTGACCATCTTGTAGTCCAGCTCCACCGTGGTGTCTATACCGCCGGCGCACCCGATGCAGTATTCACCCTCGTCCTCGTCGTCGAAGTTGAGGAGTATCTCGCTCTTGAGCCAGCTGCGGCTGAGGCCCGCGGCGCCGGTGAGGCCGGTCTCCTCGTCTACGGTAATCAGCGCCTCGAGGGCGGGATGCTGCAGCGTGTCGTCCTCCAGTATGGCCAGTATGGTAGCCACGCCGATGCCGTCGTCAGCGCCCAGCGTGGTGCCGTCGGCCGTGAGCCATTCGCCGTCGAGCACGGGCTGGATGGCGTCGGCCATGAAGTCGAACTTCTTGTCGCTGTTCTTCTCGCATACCATGTCCATGTGGGCCTGCAGGCAGACGCCGGCGGAGCGCTCGTAGCCCTTGCTGGCGGGCTTGCGGATGAGCACATTGCCCAAGCGGTCGCTCTTGGTCTCGAGTCCGTGGGCACGACCCCACTCCACCAGGTAGGCCGAGATGCGCTCCTCGTGCTTCGACGGGCGCGGTATCTGCATAATCTCACCGAAATAGTGCCACACACGGGCAGGCTTGGCCGCGCCCTTCATGATTTTCTCCAGGGCGTTCGGTTCCTCTTTGCTGCTGACAGCTTTCTTTGTATCTTTCATTGTAGGCTGATTTTATTAGATTTTCCGGCTGCAAAGATACACATTCTTTTCCATCCGGCAAAATTCTTTTCGCGGAAGGGCGCCCGCAGGGTGCGATTTTTTCGGCTCCATATCGGAAAAACTTTGTATCTTTGCACCGATGAAAAATATTCGCAATTTCTGCATAATAGCACATATCGACCACGGTAAAAGCACGTTAGCCGACCGCATGCTGGAGGTGACCCACACGGTCACAGCCCGCGAAATGCAGGACCAGGTGCTGGACGACATGGACCTGGAGAAGGAACGTGGCATCACCATCAAGAGCCACGCCATACAGATGAACTACCGCGACTATGTGCTGAACCTGATCGACACACCGGGCCACGTGGACTTCAGCTACGAGGTGAGCCGCGCCATAGCCGCCTGCGAAGGCGCACTGCTCGTGGTGGACGCCACCCAGGGCATCCAGGCTCAGACCATATCCAACCTCTATCTGGCGCTGGAAAACAACCTGGAGATAATACCGGTGATGAACAAGATAGACCTGGACAGCGCCATGCCCGACGAGGTGGCCGACGAGATAGTGGACCTCCTGGGCTGCTCGCACGACGACATACTGCGCTGCTCGGCCAAGACCGGCATGGGTGTGCCCGAAGTGCTGGACGCCATTGTGGAGCGCATACCCGCCCCCGAGGGCGACCCCGCGGCTCCGCTCCAGGCACTGGTGTTCGACTCTGTGTTCAACCCTTTCCGCGGCATCATCAGCTACTTCCGCATCATGAACGGCACACTGAAGACCGGCGACCACGTGAAGTTCTTCTCCACCGGCCGCGAATACGACGCCGACGAGGTGGGTGTGCTGCGGCTGAACATGGAACCCCGCAAGGAACTGAGCGCCGGCAATGTGGGCTACATCATCAGCGGCATCAAGACCAGCAAGGAGGTGCGTGTGGGCGACACTATCACCCACGTGTCTGCCCCCTGTGAAAAGCCTATCGAGGGCTTCGAAGCCGTCAAGCCTATGGTCTTCGCCGGCGTCTATCCGGTGGACACCGACGACTACGAAGAGCTGCGCGCCAGCCTGGAGAAGCTCCAGCTCAACGACGCCTCGCTCACCTTCGAGCCCGAAAGCTCGCTGGCCCTGGGCTTTGGATTCCGCTGCGGATTCCTCGGTCTGCTGCACATGGAGATTGTGCAGGAGCGCCTCACCCGCGAATTCAACATGGACGTCATCACCACAGTGCCCAACGTGCAGTACAAAGTGAAGCTCACCAACGGCGAAGAGAAGGACGTCTACAACCCCTCCGGCATGCCGGAGCCGAACAATATAGCCGAGGTCTACGAGCCGTACATCCATGCACAGATTATCACCAAGGCCGACTTCATCGGGCCCGTCATCAAGCTCTGCATGGACAAGCGCGGTCAGCTGAAGAACCAAAACTACCTCACCACCGACCGCATCGAGATAACTTTCGACCTGCCACTCGGCGAGGTAGTCTTCGACTTCTACGACAAGCTGAAGAGCATCTCGAAGGGCTACGCCTCGTTCGACTATTACATCAACGGCTACCAGCCGTCGAAGCTGGTGAAACTGGAGATACTTCTCAACGGCGACCCCGTCGACGCACTCTCCACACTGACCTATGTGGACAATGCCTACCCCATCGGACGCAAGATGTGCGAGAAGCTGAAGGACCTCATTCCGCGCCAACAGTTCGACGTAGCCATCCAGGCCGCCATCGGGAGCAAGATTATCGCCCGCGAGACGGTGCGCCAAGTGCGCAAGGACGTGACGGCCAAGTGCTACGGTGGCGACATCACGCGCAAGCGCAAACTGCTCGAGAAACAGAAGGAGGGCAAGAAGCGCATGCGCCAGGTGGGCAACGTGGAGGTACCGCAGAGCGCCTTCCTGGCCGTATTGAAACTGGATTAACAAACATCAATTAATAAACAGCATTATGAAAAACATCTTCAAGTACATGGCCACTGTAGCCATCAGCATCATCGGATTGAGCCTGACGGCCTGCGAGAAAGAGCCCGAGCCCACACCGGCAAACGACGTCAACTACGAGGAGTCGAGCACCTACGCTATCTACTACCAAGGTAGCGCCCTGACCGCAGGCGAGACCATCACCGTCAGTCCCACCCTGGAGCAGCGCAATAACGACGACGTCGAGGCGGACATTTTCATGTACAACAAGACCGACAATACGCTCAACACCTGCTTCAAAGTGGAACTCGTCGACGGCCCTGCCACGATGGGTGAAGCTCCCATCTGCTACGGCGTATGCCAGTCCAAGCCCCTACCCTACACCCACGAGGCCATTTCTCTGGCCCCCGGTATGGACCAGATTCCCATCCAGATACACGTCTACATGGGCTTGCACGAGGGCGCCACTAGCGGCACCTACCGCGTCACCGTCGGCGAAGGCACCCAACTGGCCAACCCACAGGTCTGCAATATCAAATTCACCTGGTAAGAGAGCGCTCGTAGCGAGCCACTTGCCAAAGATACCACACCAGCAGGGACGTTGCCACCAACGCCCCTGCTGCTGCATACAGACGTATGCCCAGCAGGAAATCGCCCGCCGACACGGCCACCGCGATAGCCGCTATACGCAGCACCAGCAGCACCAGATAGAAGCCAAACTCCACCCGCTGGGTGCTGAATACATTGCTTATGAACATCAGCGACGAGGAACTCAGCAGCACAAACACCCACGGCAACAGGGCCTGGACATAGACGCCGCAGCCCACCCAGCGGCCACCAAAGCAGAATGCAAAGACAGGCTCGGCCACAAACCACGCCAGCACAAACAGCGGTATAGCCACTGCATTGACCGTCAGCAGGAACTTCCCTATCAAACCTGCCACGCTGCGCCGCTCGCGCACCGCCTCGGCCGTGCGGGCATAGAGCACCCCCTCGAAGGCCACACACAGTATATTGACGGGTCTGAAGGTGAATGTCAGCGCCAGACTGTAGAGCCCCACATCGGCGCGGTCGAAATAGAGGGCCAGCCACAGCAGCGGCAGATTAGCCGAAAAGCTGTTGACAAAATCCTTGCTGGCCACGTACATAGGGTAGTTGCGATGCTTGCGCGCCACCAACAATAGCTCCTCCCGCGGGACGATTCCCTTCGTCAAGCCCTCTATCTGGCGCCCTTTCAGGCGGAACACCAGATTGCCCACCGCGCGGCCCGCCACCGTGCCCACCGGCAGGCCCGCCTGCAACACACCCAGCAGTCCGAGAGCCACCTTGACCAGCACCCCCGCGGCGGCATTCACTGTCTCGGATATCGCCATCGTAGCATAGCCGTGCCGACGATTGAAGATGGCGTTGTAGACCCGCGACGTGCCGCAGAAGAACACCATCGGCGGTATCAGCAGCACCATCCACCCCAGCTGGGAGAAGTTGCCGGGCAGCGCATCCGCCAGCCACAAGACCGTAGCCACCAGCAGCAGCAGCGCCGACACCAGCGCGTTCATCCGCAGCGCAAAGCGTGCCACCACATGGCTCTCGCGGTCGCTGTCGGCCGCCACCACCGCCAACTCGTACTTGCACGTGCTGACGATGATGAGCACTTCAATATAGGAATAGAATATGGCATAGAGCCCATAGTCGTCAGCCGAGAAGATGCGCGTGAGAACAAAATAGGCCGCCAGCGAGATAATCTGCGCCAGCACATTGCCGCTCAGCAGCGTGCCCATCTCCTTTATGACCGGCGACCGCTTCATATCTCCCCGTGGTATTTGCGCATCACCCACTCTATCGCCAGCAGCAGGAGCAACAGCGCCAGCACCAGCGGCAGACGCAGCAGCTCGGCATAGCGGGTATGACTGTAGATGGTGGGCTTGATGGTGCGCAGCGCGTCAAGCAGAGACTGCCTCTGGTCCACACCGTACATCTGTCCGCCCGACACGGAAGCCACCGTGGCCAGCAGGCTGTGGTCGGCCACAGTCCGCTGCTGCTCCAGGTTCATAGCCTCCACGGCAAAGCTGCCTTCGGCCACACTGCCGTCCGATGCCGCGGCATGGTAGCGGTAGAGGCCCTCGGCAAGCGGCGGAAGGGTAAGGCTGTATCCGTTGCCGTCGCGGCGGAAAGAGTAGTCCGCCTCCACGCTGTCGCCCTTCAGCGACAGGGTCACCTCGGCCCCAGTGGTGGTTTCATACGCCTCGTTGTATAGCACAGCCTTCACCACGGCGGGCTCGCCCTCGGCATAGCTGCGTGCCGCATCCACCTGCAGCCGTTCGCGCGAAGTCTGCATAGCCGTGAAGGACACCAGTTGCGATACCAGCCGGTCGAAGTGCTCGTGGGACTGATTGTTCTGCCAATCGGCCATACGCCAACGCCACAGTCCCTCGCCCCACACCCAGGCCCGGCGCTGTTCGCCCTGCCCGCTGGCGGCCACCAAGGGCTGACGGCTGTCGATAGTTCCCAATCGGGCGCTGAAGAGCGTCTGCACATCGGCCGCCAGACGGCTCTGCCCGAAGGGGGCCGTCAGCGGTGGCATGGCTTCGAGGGCCGCCAGGTCGCCGGCATCGATATTGAACAGTGTGAAGCTCTCGTTTCGCAAGGCGGTCACTTCGTTGACACGCTGCGTGCGCGCCACGATTTCCAGACCGCTGTGCAGCGCGTTGAAGCGCCCAAGGTCGGTCTGGCTACCCACCACATAGAGCCGCGGCCAACGCTCGGCAAAGGCTATCGACGGATGGGCTGCCGACGGCAGATTGTGCAGCACCGCCAGGCTGATGTCGTCGGCGGCCTGCCAGCGGCCACGCTCCACATCTGCGGCCAGCACCACCTCGGCCCTGTAGTTGGGGTTGCTCTCCACCGAACGGCACAGCGCTCCCAGGTCGGGATGCGGCGCATGGGCGAATATCACCACCCGGCGCCGCGTGTCGATTACATCCACATAGAAGGTCAGCCTGTTGTTGGCCTCCGTTGCCTCGCCCGCCACAGGCTGCAGGTAGGCCGAGTAGCGTTGCAGCCCAGCACCCTCGGCGGGCAACTGCAGGGTGAGCGTGACGGCATAGTCGTCGCCCTCGTAGTCCAGTGGTTGACTATGGCGCGTCGTCCCATCGGCCCCGCTGACCACCAGGCGCGACGCCCGGCCCGCCAGCATCTGGGCCGCCACCGTCACCTCCACGGGGAACGTGTTGCCCGCAAGCGCAATGCGATTGCAGCGCAGGTCCGACAGCCACGCGTCGCGTCGCGGGGTAGTATCGCCCAGGGCCACAGTGTACACCGGGAATGTCAGCCGCTCGGCAGCACTGGCCGGACTGGCACCCCGATTGTGCAATCCGTCGCTGGCCAGCACCATCGCCGCCACGTCGTCGCCCCGATAGCGGTCCAGCACGGCGCCAATATCCGTCGACCCGTCGGTGCCAAACGGCACATAGCTGACGCTGAAGTCCTCCTCCAGCTCGGGCACCAGCGCCTGCAGCGTGAAGGCCGAATCCATCCCCCGGCGCACCGAGAGCGACACGTCCTGGGCCAGGACCAGGCGCGGCCGCTGCCGCTCGTGCACCGTGCGGCGCATCACCGGCGCCAGCAGCAGGAAGGCCACTCCGCCCACGGCCAGCAGGCGCACCGCAGCCAGCACCCACCGCAACCATCGCCGCTCCGGACGCCGCCCCACGAAATAGAGCACACCGGCATACACGGCACCCGCCAGCAGGCACAGCAGCACGAAATACCAGGGATAGTCTATAATCATGTCTTTACGTTATATCGTCATTCTACTCCGTTTTCAGTTGCCATAGACCAGCGTGCTGAAGCCCTCGGGCATGAAGCGCTCCTGGGCCACACGCTGCAGGTCGGCTGCCGTCACCGAGCGGATGTCGGCATTCATCTCCTCCAGCGTGTCCACATGGTCGAAGTTGAGGCACGCCTTTCCGATGCTCTGCATCTCGTTCAGCCCCAAGTCGTTGTTGACAGCCATCTGGCCAATGAACTGCTGCTGCACGCTGCGCAGCTGGCGCTCGGTCAGCGGTGTGTCGGCCATGCGCTGCAATTCGCGCCGTATCAGCTCCACCACGCGCTCCTGGGCCCCCAGGTCCACCCCGGCATAGATGTAGAACAGACCCGTGTCCGACAGCGGCACATACTGCGACTCTATCGTGTAGCAGAATCCGTAGCGCTCGCGTATGGCCACATTCAGGCGCGAATTCATGGCCGGACCACCCAGCAGGTTGTTCATCAGCGTGAAGGCCGTCTTGTCTCGGTGGTAGACGTCGGGCGCCTCGCAGCCCAGCAGCAGGTGCGCCTGATGCGTGTGCCGGTTGACGTGGCGCTCGAACCGGCGGAACACGGGCCGCTCCGAGCGGTCCACAGCCGACGGCCGGTCGGCCGCGCCCCCGAAGTAGCGCTCGCAGAGTCGCACCAGGCGGTCGAACCGCACGTCGCCCGCCACCGTGACCACCATGCGCGACGGGGTGTAGCACTCCGCCATGTGGCGCCGCAGGCGGTCGGCCGTGAAGCGGCGCACGTTGCGCTTGCTGCCCAGTATGTTGTGGGCCAACGGGTGCCCCTCGTAGGCCAGCTCCTCGAACTGGTCGAAGATGAGCTCCGCCGGCGAGTCGCTGTAGCTGTTGATTTCCTCCAGCACCACATCCTTTTCCTTCTCTATCTCGCCCTCGGGGAAGGTGCTGTGGAACAGTATGTCGGCGAAGAGCTCCAGGCAGCGCTCCAGGTGCTCGCTGAGCGAGGTGGCGTAGAGCGCCGTCTCCTCTTTGGTGGTGAAGGCGTTCAGCTCGCCGCCCACGCCGTCGATGCGGTTCAGTATGTGGTGGGCACGCCGATGGGTAGTACCCTTGAAGAGCGAGTGCTCTATGAAGTGGGCCATCCCCTCGTCGGCGCCGCGCTCGTCGCGCGAGCCCACATTGATGTAGACGCCCGAATAGACCACCCGCGAGGGCGTGTGGCTCAGTATGATGCGTATGCCGTTAGGCAATGTGTGATATTCGTACATAAGATACCCGATATAACATAAAAACAGCCGAATTATTGTGCATCCCGACCCCAAAACACAAAATTCTCCCCCGCCCGCCAACCTATCATCCTACCACCATCCTACCACCATCCTACCACCATCCTACCACCATCCTACCACCATCCTACCATTTTAACATTTTTTGTGCTAGGTTGCAGCAGGATTGTGCTATCCATGACAGCTGCCTGAGGGCAAAAAAATATATAAAAATTCTTAAATCGACCGCTTGCCGGTCCGGTCTGCCGGTCGGAAGGCCAGGAAATAGGTGCAGAAGAGTATGCCCGCCAGCGTGTCCAGCGTGTCTTCGGTGAGGAAGCTGACGAGTATGATAAGCAGCCAGGCGAAGAGCACCGGGGCCATACCGCCCGCGGCAGCCCCGAGGCTGTGGCTGCGCAGCGTGCGCAGAAACATCCAAGCCACCAGCGTGAAGCCCAACACCCCGAAGGCCGCCAGCAGCGACAGGTACTGGTTGTGCGACCGCTTCTGCGTGTCGGCCAGCGCGCTGTCCATCGCCCGCAACTCGGCATGCAGCTCGCGGTCCACATCGCCCGTGCCCACACCAATCCACCGGTGGTCGGCTATCACCCGCAACGTGGCCTGCCACAGGTCGAAACGCTGCAGCATCGTGAACCCGCGCACGGCATGGGTGTGCACATAGTATTCGCGCTCGAAGAGCATCACATACACCATCTTGCGCAGCGGATTGCGGCCGCTGTAGACGGGATTGGCAACCCCGTTCTCCACCTCGCGCACCTGGCTGTCGGTCAGCTGGCTCAGTCCCGCGCTGTCCTTGGTCAGCCCCAGCGCGTTCAGGTAGCGCACCAGCGTGGGCTGCACCGTGTATCCCTCGGCGCCCATGCTGTCGTAGGGCACCGCGCTGCGGCGGCTCCACTCGGCCCGCAGCTCCTCGGCACAGATGTAATTGTTGATATAGTTGCCGTTCTCGACTATGCCGTCGCGGGCATGGTCGTAGGGGCGCCCGCCCTCGGTGTACAGACGTAGCGGCTCCGTAGCCTGCGGCACCATGCGGTAGTAACTCTTGGCCTCCAGCGCCACCACCGTGGCTCCAGCCGCCACCAGCACCACCCACACCACCACCACCGGCCACCGGCGCCAGTAGAACAGCGCCACGGCCAGCGTGGTCAGCGCCAGTATGGCTATGCCCGTATAGGACCGCAGCAGCAGCAAGAAAGCCAGTAGCCACAGTATGCCCGCCACCGACAGGGCGAAAGCCAGCCGATTGCCGGCCGCCAGCACACGACGCCCACCCTCGACCAGAAGGAAGACCACCAAGCAGCAGTTCAGCGAAAAACGGATATGGGAGATATAAGGCACTATCTCGCGGTAGGGCAAATCGGGCAGCATCAGCCATCGCACCACGCCTATCGCACTCACCACCAGCACCGTGGCCACATACGCCGCCAGTATCACGCGCCGTGCGCGACCCGTCACCGGACGCGAAGTGAGCACCACCAGCGGCACCACCAGCAGCGGCAGCTTCACCCGCAGCACCTCCATGCCGTGGCCCACATCGCTGGTCCAAAGCATGCCTACCAGATACAGCGCATAGAGCACCAGGAACGCCTGCAGCAGACGACCGTGCCGCAACATCTGCCAGCGCTCGTGCCAGCCCGTCGGCCGGTGGCTCTGCTCCGGTCGCGCCCAGCCCTCAAACAGCCAGTTCACCCCCAGCAGCACCCACACCAGGTTCGACGCCCAGGTGCTCGTCACCATGCAGCCACCCAGCAATGTGAGCAGCAGCAGGTAGATGCGTCTATGTACACCGGCAGTGAACATCGGTTTGTTTATCCTTGTATAACCTCCGAAAGCAGCACAGTGACTTCAGAATTCACCATTCATAATTCATCATTCATAATTCACCCAGCGCCCGCTTCACCACGGGGTCAGACTTCAGTGCACCCTCTATGCGGCCGCGGTCGTAATAGTAGCGCGTCAGCAACTCGGCCTTCAGCATCTCGCCCACCTCGGCGCGGTGCTTCGTCAGGTCGTCGGCCTTCTCGCGCGCCAGCGCCTCCTCCATAGCCTTCAGCTGCCCCTCTATGGCCTCGGCATACTTCTCCTGCCCGGCCACCTCGCGCAGCTCCTTGATGGCACGCTCCGTATAGGTGCTGTAGTCCATGTCGCGCTCCTTCACGAAACGGCAGAAGTCGGCATACAGCTCATCGTCCACCTCGAATTCCGAGGCGGGTGCTATCTTCTCGTGCGTGCGGCGATAGCGGGTGGCATAGTCGAAAATGAGGAACTTCTGCGTCAGCGCTATGGCCACGCTGGACATGTATTCCGGCTCCACCTCCACGTCGGGCTCGATGCCGAAGCCGTCGTACACCGTGCGGCCGCCCTTGGTCTTGTAGGCCGTCTTCAGGCTGTCGGGTACCTTCACGGCACGCCCCTGCGCATCGCGGTGGCTGTAGTCGATGGCCTGTATGCAGCGCCCGCTGGGGATGTAGTATTTGCTCACCGTCACCTTCATCTGGCTGTTGTAGGGCATAGGCAGTATGTTCTGCACCAGCCCCTTGCCGAAGCTGCGCTGGCCCACCACCACGGCACGGTCCAGGTCCTGCAGGCTGCCGCTCACAATCTCGCTGGCCGAGGCCGAACCACCGTCGATGAGCACCGCCAGCGGCATCTCCGTATCCACGGGCGGCGTGCTGGTGTAGCTCTTCATATTCTTCGAGGCGATCTTGCCCTTGGTCTCCACCACCAGCGTGCCGCGCGGCACCCAGATGCCCACGATGTCGACGGCCTCGTTCATCAGGCCGCCGCCGTTGCCGCGCAGGTCCAGGATACAGCCCTTCATGTCGGGGCAACCCGCCTTCAGGCTGATGAAAGCCTCGCGCACATGCTTGGCGGCATCGGTGGTGAACTCGTCCAGTTTGATGTACCCCACCTTCCCGTCACCCACATAGCCGCTGTAGGGCACATTGGGCAACTTGATGGCGCTACGGGTCAGTGTGCGGTCAAACTCGCGTCCGTCGCGCTCCAGGCGCAGGGTCACCGTGCTGCCGGCCTGGCCGCGCATGGCGCTGCTCACGTCGGCGGTGTTCTTGCCGCGCGTGCTCTGCCCGTCGACGGCCACGATGCGGTCGCCGGCCATCAGGCCCGCCTCGGCCGCCGGCAGACCGCCGTACGGCTCGCTGATATACACCGAGTCGCCACGCTGCACTATCAGCGCCCCTATGCCACCGTATTCACCCAGCAGCTGCAGCTTCACATCCTCCATCTGGCTTTCGGGGAAATAATTGGTATAGGGGTCTAGCGAGGCCAGCATGGCGTCGATGGCCACCTTGATGGTCTTGCCGGGGTCGACATCGTCGACGTAATTAAGGTTCAGCTGTTTGTACACATTGGAGAATATCTCCAGATTCTTGGCAATCTCGAAACCGCGGTCCTCCTGGGCCCGCACTCCGAGCCCCGCCAGACCGACCCAGGCCATAAGACCTGCGACAAGTATCTTTTTCATTCCATTCATATTTACTGCCCTAAATAACCCCCAATCGCACTTTTTATTGTGTCCCTCACGAAGAAAAAAGCCCCCACCCCCATCCTCCACTCCCATTGGCAATAAATCCCTTGTTTCATTATTCAAAACCCGAAGCAGCAATTCACATAGGCATAGTAACTGCTCTTGGCGCCATCGGCCTTTGACATTGCCATCCTGAAATTGGGGGCTATCTTTACATATTTGCCGAGTTTGAATTGGGCGCCAAGGATGGCTGCCGATTCGTCGTTCGCGCCGTTCCAGCCGCTACGGGAATACAGGTCGTCAAATCGCACAAACAGGGATATGCCTTTGGGCAGGTTTACCATAGCGTACAGCGAGTAGCCGCTCAGGTCGGCATCCACCACGCCCGATGTGTTGGCCATAAAGCTGTATTCGGCCCCGACGGCAAACCGCTCGTGGCGGTAGCCAGCAAAAGCCGCCAGGTTTGCCGTGTTCGCTCGCCCCTCCGCTCCGCTCTCGTTCAACCCTCCGTACAAGCGGATATGGAAACCTTCGGTCGGAGTGAGCGTCACGCCCAAGCCGTAGTTCAGGCCGTCCCCTGCCTGAATCTTCTTATAACCCTCGCCGTTCACCACAATGGCGTCGGCCGAAATCCAGTCGGCAATCCGATAGGCTGCCGAGAGACCCAAATCGGCACTGCTGCCGAACTTGTACTCGTCCTGGAAAGACTTCCAGATGTAGCGATAGCCCCAGAACTTCTCCTGAAACTTGAATTGCGTGGTCGAAATAAGTCCGCCGTTCAACGCAAGGCGGCCGCTCTCCCACGACACCATCGCGTGCTTGAGATAAGCAATGCGTTGGTAGTCGCTCACATCGGCCGACTTGCCGATGTCCAGCACCCCCTTGACCGACAGCCCGCTTCCGAGCCTGTATTCATAACCCAGGTAGCTTCTGTCCAGTTCAAAGCCCCGATTGTCGTTCTCCGAGCCGAAGCCCGTGTGGAAATTTCCGAACACCTGCACAATCGCTTTGCCTTTCGGCTCCCCGATTTCAGCGTTCCTTTCCTGCGCCACGCCACTGATGGAAGTGGCTAACGCCAATAAAATCATCATTTTGTTCATAATATCGTATGTTTTAATCACGCTGCAAAAATAGGCAGGCGATATTACAACGGTATGACGATTTTATGAAAATTTGACTTGTAACAAACTTTTCATCCCATCGTAACAACTTTGTCCGCTTTCGGGCCCGCTTTCTTTTCGCCGAACAAACATCATTGTCGGCCGAGCCGACGGCACACCACCGGAAACCGAAAAACGGCCTCGCATCATTGCAAGGCCGTTTTCGGGATGGGTTTCATATCTTCGCATCGCTACAGCGACGCTTCCGGCTGCTCCGGCGTGGCGGCCAGCGGCTCGTCCTCGTCTTTGCCGCCCTTCTTGCGGCTCTGCTGGTATTGCAGGTCTATTTTCGCCAGGTCGGCGTTGTAGTACTGTGCCGCCTTCGACAGGCTCTCCTCGGGCTGCAGCTCCTGCACGGCGTTGAGGTAGGTGATGAAAGCGCGGTAGTGGCCGTCCAGCTTCTCGCGCGCCGCCTTCAGCTCGCCCACCACCACGTCGCTCTTCTCCTCGTTGCGCTTGCCCATCGTCTGCTCAATCTGCTCCGTGCGGTTCAGCAGGCGGCGGTTCAGCTCCGTCAGGCCCATCGCCTGCAGGTCGGCCGTCAGCTCGCGGTCCGAGAGCTTCTGCTCCATATTGTGAATTTTGGCGTTCTCGGCCACCAGCGCCTCGCTGGTGCGGAAACCGTAGTCGCGGAACACCTGCGCCACCCTGCGGCCGTGCGCCGCCAGCGTCTCGTCCTCGAGTTTCGCGGCCCACGCCTCGGCCACCTTCTGCATCACGTAGGCGTAGCCGTCGCGCTCCTTGTCCAGGGCGGCAATCTTCGCCGTCAGCTCGCTCTTCTGCGTCCGCTTGTAGGCCTCGTCGAAAGCCACGAACAGCCGGCTGTACTCGTCTCGCATCCTTTGGAACCGCTCCAACCCGCACTCCGCCGCGCGGATGCGCTCCTCAAATGCTTTCACTGCGCTGAAATAATAGGCCATTGGGAACACGCTCAATGCCTTGTCCGAAAATTTAATTGCGTCCATAATTCACTATTTTTTTTGGTTAGAAAAATCTCTTTTCACCGTGTTTTCATTTTGAAAGGCCCCGAAAACACTCTTTTCACCCGTTTTTATTTTCATTTGGCCCTCGCGACACCCTTTTCACCGCCTTTTGATTTCAAAACAGCCCCGCGACACTCTTTTTACCCATTTTCAAAATCATTTGGCCTTCGCGACACTCTTTTCAGCCGTTTTTAAAACCGATTGGTCGTCCGTGCGAGGTTGACAGTGTCAATTTGAATTGGGATGTTCATAATGATTGTATAATATTGATGAATAATTATTCGTTCCTCTTCAGGTAGAACATATTGTTCTTGTAGTCGAAGATGATTTTGAAGTGTCTGAAGAAATTGTTGCCGAGCAGAATGTCGCAATCCAAACCTGCAAAGTCCATCCTGGTTCCCGGCAACTTCGCCACGGTGCGGCGGCTGTCATCCATGTAGCCAATCGGGAAATCCACGCTGTCGACGGCAGAGCCGATTTGGGACAGGATCAACCACGCAAGCGAGGCGGTGTCTATCTGGCTGAAATGCTGGTCAACCCGTTCCAGGAATGCAGTATCGAAGGCCGTGCCGGCAGCGTTCCCCAAATCCAGGAACGCACGTACCGAAGCGGGGCTTCCGTCCTTCAACTTGAACCCGTCCACTTTGATACACCTGTGCCGTGGATTGTATTGCGCATTGGTGTATTCCATGGGAATTGCCATATACTGCCCTATCGTCTCCGGAAGGTGGTTGCTCAGCACCATATATTTGTTCCGATAGTCAATCTCCACGACATATTGTTCAAAGACGTTGCGGCCAATGACGGCCTTGCAGTTAGGCATGAATAGTTCGTGATATTTAGTGATAAATATTGTATCCAATCGAATTACGGTGTGTCCCATCGTATAATAAAGGCTGTCTGCTGTGCATGTCTTTATTACTTTTGAAAACATTTTCGAACCTGTTCGACCCAATATTGTATCAACTTTTAGAACCATGTACGACAGATTCAATCTTTCGGCCAAATCGGGAGAAACGGCAGAGTGATAGTAGCCATTGTCAATTAGAACGGTATCTATCGCTACTCCGTTCACCGCCAAGCCACAGTAGAGGCCGTCATGGTATTGGTACATCGCGTCCGTCTCGAAGATGATGGGGATGGTGTCCTCAAACGGAGGTTCGACAACGGCTTCTTCCGCCGTGCCGCTCTTGCAGGCGGTCATCATTCCGAGGGCGCACACCATCGCGCCGAGTAAAAATACTTTCTTCATATTGATTGAAATTTTGATATTACAAAACCATCCCGCCCCGCCGTAAATTATGCGGCAGGTGCAGGCAAAAGAATTAAAAACAAAGAGGAAAGCCTCCCGGCGATTACTTGTGCAATTCGTGGGGGGGGGGGATAAAAATCAGTGAGTTATGGATATTTGTTTTCATCGGGCTATCATCTTGGACGGGCGGATACGGTCGACAATGACCATATCATCCTCTACGTGGAATATGAAACACCAGCGGCGGTTGTGGCTCACCATTCGGCGGGCTTTGGGATGGTACTGCCGTATGTTGGCCATCGTGCTCGGCCGGTACAGGTCGGCATACACCGAAAGCGACTGCACTTCGGCAATCATCATATCGAGATACCTACGTGCGCCCTCGATGCTCATCACCGTAAGCAGGAAGTCGGTCAAGTCCTCGATGTCGAGCCTCGCCCTGCGGGAAATTCTAAGCCTGTAGCTTTTCATATTTCTCAAGGTAGCGTTGCCAAACCTCGTCAAAATACTCTTCCACCGTCATTAGCTCGCTTTCGGGCGTTTTGTCGACACTTTGTGTTGTGTCGATGGGTTTTCGGCCGCGTGCCGAATGCGCGGTACGCACTGCCTTTGGTCCTTCTATTGTTGCTACAGATTCCATATCAGATTGTATTGTTTTCGATTTGCAAAAGTACGAAGAATTATCGGATTTTTCACAAAATATTTTTAATCATTGGTGTTGACTCACATCATCCAGTTGATCTAAGCGGTGTTCGCAGGCAAACCACAAGGCCTGCAAAGCAGGCAGGACAAAATGCAATTTGGATTAAATGCTATTGTTACAATTATTAGTTCAGCGGCACGAAGTACTCGAAGCAGAGATCCTCGTCCAGTGTGCGCCAGCTGATGCCGTAGCGGTCGGTCTCGTAGTCCTGCAACTCTGCCGCCGAGGCTCCGCGCAGCCGCGGATAGTCGGCGATGCGCTCGCGCAGCTCCTGCCCGCCGTCGGTCAGGATGTGTACATATTCGTTGTCGACCCAAACCTTGCTTACATTCATTGTCATAACGATTCCTCCTTACTTTATTTTCCGAAAAACGTGTGCCACTGCTGGATAATGATTTCGCGGTTCTCCTCAATTACCATCTCGGCCATCTTCAGCTCGTTGGCCTTGAGGCCGTCATTTTCCACGAGGCGAATCTCGGGCAGGACGTTGAACTTGGCCTTGCGGGCGGTCTTGCCCTTGCCAGCCACGACGTGGACGTGTATCGGCTCGTGGTCGTTGGAGTAGAACTGGAATCTCAATCCGAAGAATATGAAAAGCAGCGGCATAGTCGTTTTAATTTACATCATTGTTTTGCCTTATTAACGCATCATATTTGTTTTTATTGCCCTCGCCTACAATATTTTTCTCACGCCACGACACTCATTGCATTCCAACGTTTTCGTTAAGCCGAATGCAGAGGGCAAATCACGAAGTGTTTGCACTATGCTGAGGCGAGAAAACGACCCATGAAATGGAACTGTATCTCCTTTTTTAATGAAAAATTTGCCTCGTAACAATCTTTTCATTTCATCTTAACAGCTTTGTAATATGAGCCCTCTATTTTTGCGGTTGGAAATAAACATTAAGAGAAAATGGAAACAACTTGTTATCTGATTATTATTGTATTTCTGCTGGTGCTGGCAGTGGTGGATTTGTTTGTCGGAGTCAGCAACGACGCCGTCAATTTTATGAATTCGGCCATCGGGGCCAAGGTGGCGCGGTTCCGCACCGTGATCATCGTTGCCTCGGTGGGAATCGTTGCCGGAGCTATGCTGTCGGCGGGGATGATGGATGTGGCGCGGCACGGCATTATGCAGCCGTCGTACTTCTCGTTTCGCGAGGTGATGATGCTGTTTCTGGCCGTGATGGTGACGGATGTGATTGTGCTTGACGTGTTCAACTCGCACGGTATGCCCACCTCCACGACCGTGTCGCTGGTGTTCGAACTCTTGGGCGGCACTTTTGTTCTGGCGCTGCTCAAGATGTCGGCCGACGGCAGCCTGGCGATGTCCGACCTGCTCAATTCCAGCAAGGCATTGTCGGTCATCATCGCCATCTTTGTCAGCGTGGCGCTCGCTTTCGTCACGGGTGCCGTGGTGCAGTGGATTTCGCGTCTGATCTTCACCTTCCGCATCCACAGGCATCCTTACGCCGAGGCGTTCTTCGGCGGCATCGCCTTCACGGTGCTCGCCTATTTCATTTTCATCAAAGGGCTTTCAGGCACTCCGTTTATCGGCGAGGAGACGAAGGCGTGGATTGTGCAGAACACGGGGATGCTGTTGTTCTGCATATTCTGCGTGACGACTTTCGTTTCGTTCTTCCTCGTCATTGCGCGGGTGAACATATTCCGCCTGGTCGTTCTGTTTGGCACATTCGCCTTGGCGATGGCTTTCGCAAGCAACGACCTGGTGAACTTCGTCGGTGTGCCCCTCGCCGGGCTCTCCTCCTTCCAAGACTGGATGCAACACGGCGCGCCCGACCCCGACGGCTTTATGATGACCTCGCTGATGGAGTCGGAGAAATCGCCGTTTGGCTATCTGGCCGTCGCCGGGGTGATAATGATTGTGGCACTGGCCACCTCGAAGAAGGCCCAGAATGTGGTGAAGACCGAGGTGGGCCTGGGCCGACAGGACGAGAGCGACGAGATGTTCGGCTCCAGCCAGGCAGCGCGTACCATAGTGCGTTCGGCGCAAGCGGCCAAGACGGCCGTTTCGAGCATCACCCCACGTTGGCTTCGCCGGGCCATACGGCAACGTTTCGACACCGAGAATGCCGAAATGCCGGGCGGCGCATCGTTCGATATGGTGCGGGCATCGGTCAACCTGGTGCTGGCATCGGTATTGATTGTCATCGGCACCAACTACAAACTGCCGCTCTCCACCACCTACGTGACCTTTATGGTGGCTATGGGAACAAGTCTTGCCGACGGCGCTTGGGGACGCGACAGCGCTGTGTTCCGCGTCACGGGAGTCCTCAGCGTCATCGGCGGCTGGTTCCTCACGGCCGGCATTGCCTTTGTCTCGTGCGCCCTGGTCTGCCTGCTGTTCTATTTTGGCGGCTTCATCGCTATGTTTGCCTTGATGATTTTGGCGGCATTCATCGTGGTGAAGGGCAACATCACCTACCGCAAGAAAAAACTGGAGGACAAGGACGCGCTTCTCGCTTCCATTATGCACAGCCACGACGCAGAGATTGTGTGGGATCTGCTAAAAAAACATATCAGCCATACGCAGAGCGACACCTGCCGTTTCACCTCCGAACAATACAACCGCATCCTCGACGGTCTGATGTCGGAGAACCTTAAAGGGTTGCGCGCCACGCAACTGCTGCTGAAAGACAAACAGGAGGAGCTGAAAAAGGTGCGCCACCGCGAGTTTGTCGCCTTGCACCGCATTCCCGAAGACATCGCACTGGAACACAACACCTGGTTCCATCTTGGCGCCAACAGCAACCAGCAGTTCATCTATTGCCTGAAGCGGCTACTCGAGCCGATAAAGGAGCATATCGACAACAACTTCAACCCCGTACCTGCGGCCTTTATGGAAGAGTTCCGCCCCATCCGCAACAGCATCGGCAATCTGATGGACGAGACTTGCGAGATGCTCACCACTTGCAGCTTCGACCACGAAAAAAGAGTGCTCGAGGAGGCCGAACTCTGCAAAAAAGAGCTCTCGGCCCTGCGCAAAACACACATCGACCGTATGCAGAGGCGGGCGGGCACAGCCGACTACAAGACATCGCTCATCTACCTGAACATCCTTCAGGAAAGCCAGGAACTCCTCAGCATAATGCGCCACCAACTGAAAGCCGCACGCAAACTCCTCGCAGAGAACAGGCATTTTTAGCTAAACACAATAAAAAACAGCATATTCCGTTTTATCCAATAATATTTGCCCTATGACTAAAGACCGCACATACAACATTCTTGTTGTTGACGACGAAATCGACATTTGTCAGATACTGCAATATAATTTAGAGAAAGAAGGCTATTCCGTTGCGGTGGCGACATCCGCGGAAGAAGCCCTGCAAAACAACATTCCCGATTTCAACCTCTTGCTACTCGATGTGATGATGGACGGAATGTCGGGCTTCGAACTGGCAAGTGCGTTGAAAAACAACGAGAAAACATCAGACATCCCTATTATCTTCCTGACGGCAAAAGATTCGGAGCAAGACATCTTGCACGGTTTCGGACTTGGTGCCGACGATTATATTTCCAAACCGTTCAGGATACTGGAACTGTTGGCCAGAGTCAAGGTCGTTTTAACCAGGTCGGACCGCAAAGAAAAACCGGCAAAGGATACTCTGCAATATGAGGGCATTGTGCTAAACACCAGCCAGAAGAAGGTGCATGTCGACGGGGTGGAAGTCCCTTTCACAAGGACCGAATTCGAACTGCTGGCCTTGCTGCTGTCTGTTCGTGGACGTGTGCTCTCCCGGCAAGAGTTGATTGACCGCATCTGGCCCAACGATGCCACGGTGATGGACCGCACTGTCGACGTGAACATCCTGAGGATACGGAAAAAGATTGAGCCCTATTCTTCGTGTATCGGAACAAAGATGGGCTACGGTTATTATTTCAAGGACTGAGGCGATATGTCTATCGGGAAGAAGCTGTCGGTCAGCATAACGGTGATATTCGGTCTGTTTGCTTTCTCTTTTATGGCTTTTCAGCACTATCGGGAGAAAGAGTTCAAGATAGAGTGCCTGAACATCCAACTTCAGGGCTGCAACCTGCGTATAAGTGAATCTCTCAGCAGCGGCGACAGCATCACAGACAGCCTTGTCGAGAGTTACGTTTTCCGGCACGAGATGGAAAATCTGCGTGTGACAATCATCGACAGCCTCGGCCGGGTGCTATACGACAACCGTATCGAGGACTACAGCACGATGGACAATCACCTTCACCGGAAGGAAATACGCGAGGCTTTAGACAAAGGGCAGGGGACAGACATAGAACGAACCAGCGCCACAATGGGCCAGGATTACTTCTATTCTGCCACCTATCTGCCACAACTCGGCCTCTACGTCCGCTCCGCATTGCCCTACACCCACGACCTGAAGGATTCCCTGCAAGCGGAGAAGAAATACCTGTGGCTCACCTTGGGTATTTTCATTGTCTTAATGTTTGTGCTGTCCCGCTTTACAAGAAAAATAGGGAACAGCATCGACAAGCTACGTACCTTCGCCGAACGAATCGCTTTGGGCGAAAGCCTTGAAATTGAAGAACTGGCCACCTTTTCGAACGATGAACTTGGCGAGATAGCCGAGCGAATCGTCAAAATATACAAGAAGCTGCAGGCCACGAAAGAAGAGCAGAACCAGCTGAAACACGAGCTGACGCAGAACGCCGCCCACGAGCTGAAGACTCCCGTGGCAAGCATTCAGGGCTATCTGGAAACGGTCTTGACGCACCCCGACATCTCCGACGAGATGCGCCAACAGTTTCTCGTGCAATGCTTCGGACAGGCACAGCGGCTGGCATCCATCCTGCAGGATATGGCCACCCTGAACAAAATCGACGCGGCGCCGATGACATACAAGTTCGAGGAAGTTAACATTTCACAGATAGTGGAGCAGGTCCTCGACGCTTCGGCATTGCAACTGGAGGAACATCAGATGCATTTCGACAACCAGTTGCCCGCCACGCTTATGGCACGCGCCGATGCGTCGCTCGTCCATAGCATCTTCCGCAACCTCACCGACAACGCCATATCCTACGCAGGCGACGGCACCACGATAACCCTTACACATTCCGACGCCGACACCCATTGGCAGTTCACTTTCTCCGACAATGGCGTTGGAATCGCGCAGGAGCATCTGTCGCGTATCTTCGAGCGGTTCTATCGTGTCGACAAAGGCCGGAGCCGCAAACTCGGAGGCACAGGCCTCGGCCTCGCCATCGTCAAAAACGCCGTGGCTCTGCACGGCGGAACGATAGCCGCATTCCAGAACGCCGACGGCGGCGTCCGCTTCGTTTTCACCATACGCAAAAACGCCAACCGACCCTAACCCGCACCATTATATCATCAATGATTTGCCGTCAGATCTCGACCATCTTCTTCTCGAAACCGGCGACGGTGAGCTGGTCGGGGCTGACGAACCAGAGGGTGTCGTCGTGCAGCAGGACGGTATCGCGGTCGGGGTTGACGATGCGCTGGCCGCCACGCTCGATGGCGATGATCATAGCGTTGTGCTTCTGTCCGAAGGCGGCCTGCCGGATGGCCAAGCCGCACAGCGGGCCGCCGGCCTCGACATGGTAGCGGTACATGTGCATCTCGTGGTCGGAGTGGTCGTGCACCAGCATGTCGGCCTCCTTGGTGATGTCGGCGCGTATGGCGCTGACCTGCTCGTCGGTACCGATGACGGTGAGCACGTCGTAGGGCATCATGAGGGTGTCGCGCGCAGGCAGGTCGACGATGGTGTCGCCACGCTCGAGGGTGACTACATTGGCACCATAGCGTTCGCGCAGCTGGGCCTGCTGCAGGGTGAGGCCCGCCAGGGGCGAGGCTGGGGTCATGCGCAGGCGTTCCATGGAGAATTCGTTCTCCATGCCGGCCGGTATGTGGAACGACGCCTGCGCCTGGCGCGAGTTGAAGTTCTTGGTGAAATGCTCCTCGATTTGGTTGTAGAATCCGTCGGCGCGACGCGAGAAGAGCACGATGGCGACCACGATGACGGCGATGACCATGAGGAAGCCGACGGCGATATCGACATAACCGGCCACCACCACACCCACCGAAAATAGGGCCACGAAGTAGCGCAGCACAAGCACGGGTATGACCACGGCCTGCGAGAAGCGGTAGGTGTCGAACATCTCCTTGATATGCTTGCGGCTGACGCCCTTGACGGCCACGGCCCAGAGGAAGGGCGACATGAGGGCCAGCGTGCCTATCAGGCCCACCAGGCGGCTCCATATCTGCGGTATCCGCAGGTCGGCGAAGAGGCGGTCCAGGAAGGGCCGCAGGAGCGAGATGGAGAGCAGCGAGATGGCGGTCAGCACGACGCCGTGGAGCAGCACGGTGCCCAGGTGTTTCTTCAGGAACATACGGATGCTGAGCCCATTGTCCTCGCCGCTGCGCGAATGGGTGCTATATTCGTCCAGGTGCTTCATCACCCGCGCGGGTATCTTGGGTTCGAGCCAGCTGTAGAACGGCAGCGCCCCCTTGATCATGTAGGGTGTGACGAAGGTGGTGAGGATAGAGACCGAGACGATGATGGCATACAGGTCGGGGTCGATGACATGGAAGCTGTTGCCCAGGCCGGCGATGATGAAGGAGAACTCACCAATCTGGCAGAAGCAGAAGCCGCTCTGGATGGCGGTCTTCAGCGGCTTGCCGCTGAGCAGCACGCCGGTGGTGGCGGCGATGGTCTTGAAGAGGATGATACTCAGCGCGATGACCAGGATGGCCCACCACTTCTGTCCCAGCACGGCGGGCTGGATGAGCATGCCGACGGAGACGAAGAAGACGGCGCTGAAGAGGTTCTTCAGCGGGGTGATGAGGCGGTGGATGACGTCGGCCTCGATGGTCTCGGCCAGGATGGCGCCCATCACGAAGGCGCCCAGGGCGGTGGAGAAACCTGCCTTGGCGGCCAGCACCACCATGCCGAAGCAGAGGCCCACGGCCACCAGCAGCAGCGTCTCTTCGGTCATATACTTGCGCATCCAGCGCAGGAAGGTGGGTATCAAATAGATGCCGAAGACGAACCACACGATGAGGAAGAAGACCAGTTTGACCATGCTCATCACCAGCTCGCCGCCGTCGAAGGTGCGGCTGACGCTGACGGTGCTCAGCACCACCAGCAGCAGCACGGCCACGATGTCCTCCACCACCAACACGGCGGTGACCGTGGAGGTGAAGTTCTGCTGTTTTAGCTTCAGGTCGTCGAAGCTCTTGACGATGATGGCCGTGGACGAGATGCTGAGCATGCAGCCCAGAAAGACACACGACATGTCGCTGAAGCCCAGCAGGTGGCCCACCACATTGCCCACCAGAAACATGATGGCCAGCTCGGTGAGCGCCGTGATGGCACCCGTGGCGCCTACCTTCTTCAGCTTCTTGATGCTGAATTCCAGGCCCAAGGCAAACATGAGGAACACGATGCCGATGTCGCTCCACACATGCACACTGGTCGGGTCGGTGACCACAGGAAACCACTTGAAATAGGGCCCGATAAAAAAGCCCGCCAGAATGTAGCCCAGCACCAAAGGCTGTTTCAACCATTTGAATACCACCGTAATTACACCGGCGGTAATCAATATCAACGCCAGGTCCATAAACAAAGCGGGTAAACCTTCCATATCGTGTGTGTGATTCGGTTTCGAATAAGTTATAATACAGCATATAACGCATGCCGATACACTTTATTGTATCGCAGGAAAGATATTTTCAAATGGTGAGTGATGAATGATGAGTGGTGAATGATGAGTGATGAGTGATGAATGATGAGTGATGAGTGATGAATGATGAATGATGAATGATGAATACATGCAAACCAAACACTGAACACTGAACACTGAACACTAAACACTAAACACTGAACACTGAACACTGAACACTAAACACTAAACACTGAACACTGAACACTGAACACTAAACACTGAACACTGAACACTAAACACTAAACACTGAACACTGAACACTGAACACTGATAACCTCTGCCTGTTGTGACGCGAAAAAACGCCTTTGTAACCCACTGAACCTCAGGTCCCCAACCTACCATCGACTTACCAACGACTTACCAACGACTTACCAACGACTTACCAACACCTACTATAGTAGTAGTTGATAAGGGGTTACGAAGGCTTTTGCCGGTGCATCGCAGCACCATCGTGTGTACTCCGGGGGAGCAAAATTTGGGGAGGCCGCACAATACGGCGGACGAAAACGCGTTATGGTGGAGTATGAAACAACTTTGCATAGCGATGACAGCCGTGCTGCTGACGGTCCTGCTGGCGGGATGCCGGCGCGCCGAGGTGTACACGGTGAACATAGAGGTGAGCCCCGCCGGCAGCGGTGTGGGCGTCGGCGGCGGGCAATACGACAAGGGCGCCAAGCTCCAGATAGGCGCCGAAGCCCGTTCCGGCTACCGCTTCTTCGTCTGGAACGACGGCGTGAGGGACAATCCGCGCGAAATCACGGTGAAGCGCAACGTGACCTATACGGCCCATTTCGTGAGCGACGGCGTGCAGCCCGTGCCGGTGCCGACCGACTATGCGGCCAACTGCACCGTGACGCTGGGCGACCAGCAGTGGGAGGCGCGGGCCGTGCTCTACCGCGACTACACGGACCAGGCCCCCGCGGGCTACCCGACCCTGCTGCTGCAGGCCATAGCCGCCGCCACCGACAGTATGCCGATGGCCGGCGTGCAACTCTACAACTCGGCCACAAGACAGACGCCCGACACGCATCCGCACATACTGCTCTGGTATGCCGACAACGGCGACGACTTCTACACCATCGACGGCATCAGCTATCCGCACTGGCTGACCACGGCCAACCAGGTGGACATCAGCGTCACAGCCCTCGACCTCAACAGCGGCACCGCCAGCCTGCAGGCCACCTCCACCGTGCTCGACATGCGGCAGGAGAGCCGCACCCCCGGCGAGGACCGCGAGACGCGCATCCTCACCATCAGCATGGACGGCTCCATGCTGCTGGCCGGACAAATCAGCCCCAACGGCCGCCTGCTGCCCTGACTCCAGCCAGCACCCACACACCCGACCGCACCCCCTTCCGCACCCCCGACAGACAACCTCGGCGGGAGAAGTTTTCGTCGCAATGCAGTTTTTTTTCGCTAATATAGAATTTATTTGTATATTTGCAAGTTTAACAACGAGAAGCGATGCAGTTTAAAGACATTGTAGGACAACGGGATACGATAAACCGGCTGACGGAAATCATCGACAGCGGGCGCGTGAGTCACGCCCAGCTGGTGCTCGGCGACGAACGCGACGGGGCCATGCAGGTGGCTTTGGCCTACGTGCAATACCTGTGCTGCAGCCATCGCGTACACCACACCGAGGGCGACCTGCGGGCCGACTCGTGCGGCCAGTGCCCGCAGTGCAAGAAGATAAGCCAGCTGGTGCACCCCGACCTGCATTTCATCTTCCCCAACCCGCCCAACGGCTCCTCCTCGGTCAGCGCCGACGACTACATGAAGGAGTACTACGACTTCCTGCGTCAAAGCCAGGCCCTGGGCACACTGGACGACTTCAACCGCTCGCTGGGGCAGGAGGTGAAGACCTCCATCATCCGCGAGACCGACGCCGCCCACATCGTGCGCCAGCTGGGCATGAAAGCCTACGAGGGCGGATGGCGCATGCTCATCCTGTGGCGCCCGTCGAAGATGAACGCCTCGGCCGCCAACGAACTGCTGAAAACCCTGGAAGAGCCGCTGCCGAACACCCTCATCCTGATGGTGGACCAGAGCGCCGACGAGCTGCTGCCCACCATACGCAGCCGCGTGCAGACCATACGCCTGTCCGACCCCGCCGGAGCCCGCAGCAACGCCACCGACACGCTGGCCGGGCAATATGGCCCGCTGCTGGTGGAGTGGCTGAGGCTGCTCTTCAAACTGAAGATGAAGGAACTGAGCGCGCAGGTGGACAAGATGGCCGGCCTCGGCCGCGAACAGCTGAAGCAACTGCTGGGCTACGCCACAGAGGTGATGCGCGACTGCTTCCTGCACACCGCCGCCGGACTGCCCTGCCGACTCAACTCGGGCGACCAGCGCTTCGACCAGATGTTCCCCGCCATGATTACACCCAACAATATAGAGCTCATCAACGACGCATTGAACGAGGCCCTCTTCGCCATAGAGCGCAACGCCAACGGCAAGATAGCACTGATGGAACTGTCGTTCCGCATGAGCAAAGCTTTGAAAAAGAGATAACCGAAAGACATGGAAGAAAAGACCGACAAAGAGCTAGAGCAAAAGCAAGAGACCCCGACACAGACCACCACCCCGCTGCCCGACGACGTGGAAGAGGTGGCCAGTGCGGAAGACATAGAGGCATTCATGCGCGAACGGCGCAAGGCCCGCGAGGAGAAAAAACACACGGTGGAGCGCGAAAACCCCGAAGTGGAAGAATACATGAGCGAGGAGAACGCGCTGGACCCCTACATGGAGCCCGACCCGGAGATACCGTGGGTGAAGTACACCGAGCCAGTCTACCTGAGCCGTGGCTGCAACCACTGCCCGAAAAGCTATGTGCCAGTGAGCCGCTGCGAGCGCCAGAGCTGCTCCAAGGTGACCTCCACCAACTGGCTGACCGGCATCCGCCAACCCACCGAACGCCCCTTCGACTGCGTCGAGGTGCGCTTCAAAAACAACCACAAAGAGTTCTACCGCTTGCCCGACGGACTGGAAGTGACCGAGGGCGACGTGGTGGCCGTCGAGGGACAGCCCGGCCACGACGTGGGCATCGTCAGCCTCACCGGCGAGCTGTGCCGCCTGCAGATGCGCAAACACCGCATCAACCCCGAGTCGGACACCATCAAAAAACTCTTCCGCCGCGCCAAGGAGAACGACATAGAGCGCTGGGACATCTCGCTCCGCGAGGAGGCCAACGCGCTGCTGCGCACCCGCCGCATCGTGCTCGACATGGGGCTGGATATGAAGGTGAACGATGTAGAGTTCCAGGGCGACCATTCGAAAGCCATCTTCTACTACACTGCCGACGAGCGCGTCGACTTCCGCGAACTAATCAAAGTGCTGGCCGAAGAATTCCACGTCCGCATCGAGATGAAGCAGATAGGTGTGCGCCAGGAGGCCGGCAAGGTGGGCGGCCTGGGCACCTGCGGCCGCGAGCTGTGCTGCTCCACCTGGCTCACCAACTTCAAGAGCGTCACCACCAGCGCCGCCAAGACACAGCAAATCATGCCCAACCCGCAGAAGCTGGCCGGGCAATGCGGCAAACTGAAATGCTGCCTCAACTTCGAATATGAGGTCTATGCCGACGCACTGAAGAAGTTTCCGCCGGCAGGCCACGCCATACGCTTCCAGAAAGGGCTGGCACTCTACAAGAAGACCGATGTCTTCCGCGGCATCATGTGGTATGCCTACGAGGGCGAGAACGAACTGATAGCAGTCAAAGCCGAGGACGTGAAGGCCATCATGGAGATGAACCGCCAGCAGCAGTACCCCGAGCGTCTGGAGGACTACCAGGTGGAACTCATGTCCACCTCCGCCCTGGCATCGGAGGGCAACAGCGAGGAAGTGGAGCGCGAGATAGCACGCCTCTCCGAAGGAGGCAACGGTGTGGTCGGCGACGACCAGGACCGCCGTGGCGACCAGCGCCGTGCAGCCGACGACCAACGAGGCCAGCGCAACCGCAACAACCGGCAGCAGCGCGGCGACCGCGACCGCAACAACCGACCCGACCGCAGCGACCGGCCCAACAAGGAGCGCCCGCAGCAGCCCCGTGGCGACCGTCCCGTCCAGAAAGAACGCCCGCAGCAACAGCGCCGAAGCAACAATAGCAACCCCCGCCGCGAGGATGGCGAACGTCGCTCTGGCGGTAATCGTGACCGCCGTGGATAAAATGAGACATACCTTCACCCTGGCACTGCTGGCGGCACTGCTCTTCACCGCCTGCGACGGCAGCGTGTTCTACGACCACCGCGAGGCCGTCAACGAGCATGGCTGGCTGCCCACAGAGAGCGTAAACTTCGACGTGGAGGTGCCCGACACCACCACTGTATACCATTTTCTGGTCGGCGTGCGCAACAGCATCAGCTACCCCTACGCCAACACCTTCTTCTTTCTCACCACCACCTTCCCCGACGGAAGCACGGCCCGCGACACCCTGGAGTTCCCCCTGGCCGACGCCGACGGGCGCTGGCTGGGCAAGCGCACCGGCCGCTATATCGACACTCGCTTCTACTTCCGCCGCAACGCCCGCTTCCCTATGGAAGGCCACTACCGCTTCTCCATCACCAACGGCATGCGCGACAGCGCCATCGCCGGACTTAAGGATGTGGGGCTGCGCATCGAATACAGCAACATGAAACAGAACCCGTCATGACAAAGAAAGACAAAGGCAAACCCAAATACCTCAAGACCTTGTGGCTCATCTTCGGCGGCCTCTGGGTCTTTGTGTTCCTCTTCTTCACCCTCCTCTCGATGGGATGGCTGGGCTTCATGCCCTCATTCGAGGAACTGGAGAACCCCCGCAGCCTGCAAGCCTCGGAGGTCATCAGCGACGACGGCGTGGTGCTGGGCTTCATCGGTCTGGAAAACCGCAGCAATGTCACCTACGACCAAATCTCGCCCAACCTAATCAATGCCCTCATCGCCACCGAAGACGTGCGCTTCTACAAGCACAGCGGCATTGACAGCCGCAGCCTCTTCCGCGTGCTCTTCAAAACAGTCATCGGCCGCCACGGTTCTTCGGGCGGCGGCAGCACCATCACCCAGCAGCTGGCCAAGAACCTCTTCCCCCGCGGCAAGCGTTCCAAGCTGGGTGTGGTCTACGTGAAACTCAAGGAGTGGGTCGTCGCCGTCAAGCTGGAACACAACTACTCCAAACAGGAAATCCTGGCCATGTATTTCAACACCGTGGATTTCGGCAGCAATGCCTACGGTGTGAAAACCGCCTGCAAGACCTTCTTCGACAAGAGCCCCGCCGAAGTGAATGTCGACGAGGCCGCCCTGCTGGTAGGACTGCTCAAGGCACCTACCTACTACAGTCCCATACTCAACCCCGACCGTGCCCTCAGTCGCCGCAACACCGTTTTGCACCAGATGAACAAATACGACTATCTGAGCGACGAGGACTACGTCATCTACAGCGAGAAGCCCATCGACATGAGCCACTACACGCCCCAGAGCCACAACGACGGACTGGCCACCTATCTGCGTGAATACCTGCGCACATACATGAAAGACTGGTGCAAACACCACCGCAAGAAAGACGGCGAATACTACGACGTGCACCGCGACGGACTGAAAATATACACCACCATTGACAGCCGCATGCAGCGCCATGCCGAGCAGGCCGTGCGCAAACACTTCAGCGAGGAGATACAGCCCGCCTTCGAACGCGAGCTCAAGGCCCGCAAAGGCAACCCCTTCTGCGACATCAGCAAGGAGCAGCAGGACCGCTTCCTCACCCAGGCCATGAAGAACAGCGACCGCTACCGCGCCCTCAAGGCCGAAGGTCTCAGCCAGAAGGACATACGCGCCCGATTCGACGAGAAGGTCAAGATGCGCGTCTTCACCTGGAAGGGCAACCGCGACACAGTGATGTCGCCCTGGGATTCGCTGCTCTACTACAAGAAATTCCTCAATGCGGGCCTGATGAGCGTCGAACCCGGCACAGGATACGTACGCGCCTATGTGGGCGGCATCAACTACCGCTACTTCAAGTACGACAACGTGCAGAGCCACCGTCAGGTGGGCTCCACCTTCAAACCCTTCGTCTACACTATGGCCCTGCAGGACCTTGGTATGTATCCTTGCACCGAGGTGCCCAACTCGCAGGTGTGCTTCGAGGTGTGGGGCCAGCCCGACTGGTGCCCGAAGAACAGCACCCATGAACGCGAGGACGAGATGGTGACCCTCAAGTGGGCTCTGGCTCACTCGGTCAACTGGGTGTCTGCCTACCTCATGAAGCAGGGCTCGCCCGAGCAGGTAATCAACATAGCCCGCAAGATGGGTGTCCGCAGCCCCATCGACGCCGTGCCCGCCATCGCCGTCGGCACACCGGAAATCACCGTCTACGAGATGGCTGGCGCTATGGCCACATTTGCCAACAAGGGAGAATACGTCGAGCCCATCTTCGTCACCCGTATCGAGGACAACAAAGGCATGGTGCTCGAACGCTTCACACCCCAGCGCTCCGAGGCCCTCGACGAGCAGACGGCCTACATGATGCTCGAGCTCATGAAGGGAGTGGTGCAGAGTGGTACCGGCGTACGACTCAACTACCGCTACAAGCTCAACCAGTATTCCACCGCCATCGCCGGCAAGACAGGCACCACGCAGAACAACTCCGACTGCTGGTTTGTCGGCATCACGCCCCGGCTGGCCACCGCAGTGTGGACCGGCGGCGAACTGCGCTCCATCCACTTCCGCAACATGACCTACGGCCAGGGCGCCGCTATGGCTCTGCCCATCTTCGCCTACTACATGCAGGGCATCTACCAGGATCCTGCCATCAAATTCTACCGCGGCGACTTCGAGCGCCCCGCTGTCCCCATCGAGATGGACTGCTCCAACTTCCAGCAGGAAATAGAAAACGAAGGCTTCGACTGGGACTTCTAGTCGGCAAGAGTTATGAGATATGAGTTATGAATTAAGAGTCAATCTGCTGGGGATGACGCTGGCGCAACTGCAGGAGCTCTGCGCCGCCGAAGGCTTTCCCCGCTTCACGGCCAAGCAGCTCTGCGACTGGATGTACCGCAAGCGCGTTGACAGCATCGATGCCATGACCAACCTCTCGCTGGCACAACGGGCCCGGCTGAGCGAAGTGGCCTACATAGGCCGCGAGACACCGGTGCGCTGCCAGGTGTCGAAAGACGGCACAAAGAAATACCTCTTCGGCGTGGCAACACATGAGGCGACCAGCCACATAGAGACCGTCTATATCCCCGACGACGACCGAGCCACCCTCTGCGTCAGCTGCCAGGTGGGCTGCAAGATGGGCTGCCGATTCTGCGTCACCGGACAGCAGGGGTTCCACGGCAACCTCAGCGCCGGCGACATACTCAACCAGCTCTTCTCCATCCCGGAATTCGAACAACTGACCAACGTGGTCTTCATGGGCATGGGCGAACCGATGGACAATCTGGACGCCGTGCTCGCCGCCACCCAGGTGCTCACCGCCCCCTGGGGCCTCGGCTGGAGCCCCAAGCGCATCACCGTCAGCACCGTCGGCCTCATCCCCAGCCTGCGGCGTTTCCTGGACGAGAGCCAGTGCCACCTGGCCATCAGCCTGCACAACCCCGTGCCGCAAGAACGGCTGCAGATGATGCCCGTGCAGAAAGCCTACCCGCTGAACGAGGTGCTGGCCCTGCTACGGCAATACAACTGGAGCGGCCAGCGGCGCCTCTCGTTCGAATACACCATGTTCCGCGGGCTGAACGACGACCTCGGCCATGCCGCCAAACTGGTGGAGGCACTGAAGGGACTCGACTGCCGCGTGAACCTGATACGCTTCCACGAGTCGCCCGAGGCACCCTACCGCACCTCCATGCCCACCGCCATCCAAAACTTCCAGAACTACCTGAACCGCAACGGCCTCGTCTGCACCCTCCGCGCCTCGCGCGGTCAGGACATAGACGCCGCCTGCGGTCTGCTGGCCGGGAAAGAATAATCCATTCCCCGACGGCAGACGTTTCCCGACAGCAAGACAGCACACACTTGGCCGCAGCCCATAACTGCCTGTTGCCAAGTGTATAGCATTATAGCCCGCGGCAATCTCGCTCGCGGCAATCCCTTCCCTGGCAATATCCCTATGCCGGAGGCACACCACCTGCATCTCATCTGTCTCGGAACGACACATCGCGCATGTCGACCCACAATCGGGCCGAACCTGGCACCAGCGACCGGACGTACCTCCCGGCTCTGGCAGCTTGTCTTCGACCATTTCCATCGTTGCAACCTTACCCCGCAGACTGGAGAAGAAAGCCCGACGACCCATCGCCGTCGTCATCGGCCACCGTCCCCGACGCCCCCGACAGAAGGTCAAGAGGCTGACATCCCATATACATTTATATATATAACAGTATTCATCACCTAGATAACTCTTGCAAAAAGAGGACAGCGTTTAGCGAGCGGATAGAGAGGGGTAAGAGGGGGGTAAGAGGGGGTCTTGGGAAAACCTGATTTAGAGGCGGTTGTGGCGGGCACTTCGTCGCCATTTTTCATTTCCGAATCAATTATTGAATAAAAAAACAAGGCATCCATCGGACGCCTTGCCTTGCTGTGTAATAGTCTGAAAACAAGCCTATAGCCTTCGGGCACCGTCGCCGATGGCCACGGGAATGGGCTTGCAGTCGATGCCGAAACGTGCGCGGTAGGTCTGCTGCACCTCGGCGACAAAACGGTCGTATCGGTCCGTGCGGACAAGATTGATGGTGCAGCCGCCGAAGCCGCCACCCATCATACGGGAACCGCTGACGCCCATGCGCCGGGCCTCGCCGACCAGGAAGTCCAACTCGGGGCAACTCACCTCGTATTCGCGCTTCAGGCCCTCGTGGGTGAGGTTCATCTGGTGCCCCACCTCCTCGTAGTCGCCGGTCTCGAGTGCGTCGCATACAGCCATCACACGGTCGTACTCGCCCAGCACGTAGGTGGCACGGCGATAGTCGACGGCATCTATCCTGACACGCAGCCGGTGGAGCATGGCCCACGTGCAGTCGCGCAGTGTTTCCACACGTGCCATGCTGGCAACGCGTTCGCATGAGGCGCGGCGCTCGTTGTAGGGCGAGCCCACCAACTCGTGCCGCACACAGCTGTTGACCAGCACCAGGCGGTAGTCCACCGGGTTCCACGGGTAGTATTCGAAATGTCCGCTGCGGCAATCGAGCCTCACCAGATGGCCTTTGCGGCCGTGCATGGATGCAAACTGGTCCATGATGCCGCACTTCACACCGACATATTTGTGCTCTGTGGCCTGACCGACGCGGGCCATCGTCATGCGGTCCAAGTGCCCCTCGTAGAGGTCGTTGAGCGCCGTGGCGAAGCAACTCTCCAGCGCCGCCGACGAGCTCATGCCCGCACCCAGCGGCACATCGCCACCATAGACGGCGTCGAAGCCCTCGACGTTCACGCCAGCCGCAATCATCTCGCGCACCACACCGTAGACGTAGCGGAAGTTGACATCGTCTGGCCCCACCATGCTGTCGACGTCAAAGGTGCATTCCTGTTCTAAATCAGCAGCATAGAGACGCACTGTGCGCCCGCCATTGGGCCGCACCACAGCCGTGATGCCCTGTTCCACTGCGCCGGGAAAGACAAATCCGCCGTTATAGTCGGTGTGTTCCCCGATGAGGTTGATGCGTCCTGGCGCAAAATAAGCTGTACCTTGTCCACCGAAACGGGTGGTAAAAAGAGAACTGAGTTTATCTAAGTCAATCATTTCGAATGAGGTTGAATATCGTAGTGCTATGGAATGGGCAACCGGGCAGGAGGCGTCCGGTCGACTCGGGCCAATGGCGGTTGGGCGAGTCGGGATATTGCTGTGTCTCCAGGCATACGGCGCTGCGGCGGGGATAAGCGATACCCTGTTTGCCCACAACCCCATCCAGATAGTTGCCCGTATAGAGCTGCAGACCAGGCGCATCCGTAATAACCTGCAACATTATATCCGTCCGCGGGCAATAGAGCGTGGCCACCATCGTGGGCACTCCGGGTCCGAAGCGGTGGTTGAGCACAAAATTATGGTCATAGCCACGGCCGATATGCAGCTGATTGTCGTTGGCCTCTATGTCGCGGCCGATGGCTTTCGGCAGTCGGAAATCGAAAGGCGTACCCTCGACGGAGCGGTGCTTCGCCAGCGGTATGGAGTATTGGTCGATGGGAGTGTAACGGTAGGAGTCAATCCACAGCACATGGTCATTGATAGAGGTGTCGGGTTGTCCGCTGAGGTTGAAGTAGCTGTGGTTGGTCATATTGATTACCGTCGGCTTGTCGGTGGCGGCATGATAGTCTATACGGAGGCCGCCGTCTTCGTCCAGGGTGTAGACCACACGCACCTGCACCGTGCCGGGAAATCCGTTGTCTCCGTCGGGGCTGGTGAGCGTCAGCTCGAGCCGTGTGTCCGAACTGCCGGCCACCTCGAAGAGCGAATACTGCCACCCCCGCGGACCGCCGTGCAGACAGTTGGGACCGTCGTTCTGCGGCAGCTGCACGATATCCCAGTCTATAGCGAAACGCCCGCGGGCCAGACGGTTGGCGTAGCGTCCGATGACGGCACCGAAGTCGCTCTTGTGATGCTCGTACAGGTAGTCCTCCGGGCTGTCGAAGCCCTGTACAACGTCAATGTCGTCCACGAGCATCCGCACAATACGGGCACCCAGATTGGTGATGTCAACCCTGAGACGGCCTGCCGTCAGGGTGAAAAGCTGTAATTCTGTATTGTTCATCGGTGTTAACGCTGGCGGGGAAAGCCCGGATTTGACTTGAGGAACTCCTGATAGTCATGCATCATACTGGTGTACATCTCTTTGCGGCTGTACACGTTATAGCATGGATGGTACTGTCGCACAGCCACCACCCCGGCCGAGGGTGAGTAGTAGCAATGCTCGTTGAACTGCACCAGGTCGGTATATACATGGTCGCGAAGGAACTTAACCAGCAGGCCCTGACCGCCAGTGCACAGAATGATGTCGGCATCGTAGAGCTTGATTTGCTCGGTGAGCAGGTCGGCATAGTTGTCCATGTATTTCTGCAGCACGGTGTTGCTAGCCACTTTGGCATCGGGTTGCTTCTTGCAGTTGACGCGTGCGATGGGCGCATTCTCGTAGAATCCCTGCAGACGCGTCTCGTTGTCGGCCCGGCTGAAAGAGACCACCTTACGGTCAGGAATATTCATAAGCCCGTAGACCCATAGCTCAAGGTTGGGAAAGAAGCGGTAGGCCGTGCGGCAGGTGAGGCGGGGCGAGGGCACGCGTCCGCTTTCGGCACGCAAGTCCCAGCCGTCTTCATCATAGAGTTCCTTGGTGAGCACCAGCAGACGCAGGCTTGCGTCGGACCACAGTTGCTCTTCGTCGGCCTTGCGGTGCACCTGACAATAGCCATCGAACCAGAGTTCGCCACGGTAGAGCAGACCGTCCTTAGTGATCTCGTCGCTGTCGCGCAGCTCGCGTGCACGCTCGGCCCAACGGTCGAAAAGCTGCTCTTCTTTCTTATGATATTTCATGGAATCATGGTTTTATATTTCGCGATGCAAAGATACGAATAAATTGACAGCCTTGCAAATATACATTATATTTTAACTATAATTATGATTTCAGCCTGCCTCTCAGCCAGCAATGGTGAGAGTGGCAACGCTGAGGCGAAGGCCGTCGACGACAAGCATAGGGTCGGCACAGGCACAGAGTGTGGCGCCAGTGGTGAGCACATCGTCGACCAGCAGCACATGGTGGCCGGCCAGACGCTCGGGATGGCGCACAGAGAAGGCGCCCGCGACGTTGTCTGCACGGCGCAGGCCGCTTTGCCGGCTCTGCTTTCGCGTGTATCGCTGCCTCACGACAGCGGCCGATTCTATCGGCCGAGGGAAGACTTCGGCAATGCCGCAACAGATTAGCTCAGACTGGTTATACCCACGAGCCAGCCGACGTCGCCAATGGAGCGGCACGGGAACCAGTAGGTCAGTGTCGTCGAAGCGACCGCTGCCAGCCAACGCCAACCCCAGCTGCCGCCCCATCATGAGGCAGAGTCTGTCGTTGCCGTGATACTTCATGGCATGCACCACACGCTGCACCGTGCTGTCGTGATGGAAACGATACAGCGACATGGCGGCCTGCAGATGGATACGACCTGCCAGCTTGCGCTCGACTGCGTTGTCCGACTCTTCGGCCAGCCCCGTCTCATCCAACTCGGAAAGGCAGTGCATACATATCTGCCGTTCGCCGGCAGCCAGCACCCGTCCGCAGGCAGCACAGGTGGACGGGAACAGCACCTGCAGAAGGGAGGTCAGGACTTGACGCATGGCAGGAAGAGACAGCTGTCGCCATAGCTGAGGAAGCGGAAGCCGTGGTCGAGGGCATAGCGGTAGCACTCGCGCCAACGGTCGCCGATGAGGGCCGAGACAAGCAGCAGCAGGGTGCTCTTGGGTTGGTGGAAATTGGTAACCAAACCATCGACCACATGGTAGCCATAGCCGGGGGCAATCATCAGGCGGGTCTCACCAACCAGGGTATCGGTGTGCCGTTCGTCCAGCCAACGCACTATATTCTGCATTGCGTCGGCCACAGGAATGGGCTCCAGCGTATAGGGGACCCACTGCCCGACCTGCATCGGCACACCTGGCTCTTGTTGCAGACGTACACCGTACCAGTAGAGGCTCTCCAGCGTACGCACCGAGGTGGTGCCCACAGCTACCAGCGGCCGCTCGCGACGACCCAGGGTCTCGACCAGCGCACGGTCGACGACCACATGCTCCGTATGCATCTCATGCTCGCCGATGGTGGGGGTGGAAACGGGCTTGAAGGTGCCCGCACCGACGTGCAGGGTGACATAGCGGGTGCTGAAACCCTGCTGCCGCAGCTGTTCCAGCAGCGCGGGGGTGAAGTGCAAACCCGCGGTAGGGGCCGCCACCGACCCGTCGTGGTGGGCATATACCGTCTGGTAGCGCACCGCATCGTCGGCCTCGGCGTCACGTCCCAGGTATGGAGGCAAGGGTATCACTCCGGCGGCATCTATGACTTCGGCAAAGCTGCGGCCACCCGTCCAGCTGAAGTCCACCACCCAGGCATTGCCTATTGCCTCGCGCCGTTCGGCCGACAGGCAGAATTCCTCGCTATCCACGCGCCACTTTCCGCTCAGCTTGCCCTCCTTCCACTTCTTGTTGTTGCCAATGAAGCAGGTCCAGCGGCAGCGCTCATGCTGGGCGAAAGCCTCGGTGACATCCATGCCGTGCGGCTCGAGACAGAACACTTCGATGACGGCACCCGTCTCCTTGCGGAAGAGCAGACGGGCATGAATGACGCGCGTGTCGTTGAATACAAGCATCGCCCCCTGGGGCAACAGAGCCGGAAGGTCGTAGAAATGATGCTCGCTGATAGCGTCACCCTTCAGGCAAAGCAGCTTGGAGTGGTCACGTTCGGGCAGCGGATGGCGCGCAATGCGCTCGTCGGGCAGGGGATAGTCGTAGTCCTCGATGCGTATGGCTTGCAGGTCACTGAGCATGATGACGGCGCGTGATAATGGAGAAGAGTATATACCAGAGGATGATGGCGCTCAGCGCAATCCAGTTGCGCAGCACGGCAATCAGCACGGCGCAGCCCACAAGGAAGAGGTACTGCACCGAATTGGTCTTCCACGAGAGGTCCTTAAAATTGAATTTCAGCGAAAAAAGCGGCAGCTCGCTGACCATCAGCACGTCGGTAGCCAGCGCCACCACAGCCACCACGATGCCGAGCGCGAGGCCCGACACCTCGAATCCCGACAGGGCAAGGCCGACCCAGATAAGGGCATTGGACGGCACCGGCAGGCCGAGGAACGAGTGCGACTGGCGGGTGTCGATATTGAACTTGGCCAAACGGTAGGCCGCAAAGAGCGGGAGCAGCACGAAGGGAAGCATGACGAGGAACACACCCCACTGCGGCAACAGGTCGCGCATGGGCAGCTCGACGATTTTCACCATCAGGAAAGCGGGGGCCACACCCGAGGTGACCACATCGGCCAGCGAGTCCAACTGTTTGCCCAAATCGGAGGGCACCTGAAGGGCACGGGCGGCCAGGCCGTCGAAAAAGTCGAGAAAGATGCCGGCACAAATCCACAATGCCGCCAGACGCGTGTCGCCCAATGCCAACGAGGCAAAGACCGACTCCACGCCGCAGAAGAGGTTGCCGAGCGTGATAAGGTTGGGAATAAAACGCTTAATCATCCTGATGCGTCAGGTTCAATCGTTGTATAGTTTCACAATGAGTTTGAAATCGGGGTCGTCCCAATATTCGCTGAACTCCACGTCGACAATGGCTTTGCGCTTGTACTCGTAGTCGTCGTCGATGGAAGCCTTGAGGTTCTTCAGGCAGTTGGTCTTGTCGCCGAGGCGGGCATAGCATATGGCGCGGAGGTAGTTGACATCCTTGTTCTGGTCGAGGCAGCAGTCGAGGGTGCGGATGGCGGTGCCGGTCTCGTCGCTCATGAGCTGTGCAAAGGCCAGGTTGTAGCTGCAGGGGTTGGTCTTGAGGGCCTGCTGGGCTTCACTGTAGTTGCCTCGCTTGAGGTTGAGTATGGGCACGTTGACGTCGGCATCGGTGCTACCCTGACGCTTGGCCTCCTCGAAGTAGTACTTGGCCAGCGTATAGTCCTTGCGGCCAAGGCAGAGCAGGCCGGTATTGTTGAGCACATCGGGGTTGTGGGGGTTGAGGTCGCGAGCCACCTTCAGGTAGCGGTCGGCCTCGTCGTAGTCGTCCAGATAGAAGGCTATGGCACCGGCATTGTTCCATGCGGCCCACTCCTGCGGGTGGTTTTCGGTGGCCCACTTGTAGTACTTCATCTTGGTGTCGTAGTTGTAGTTGATATAGGCGGCGTACATCAGCTCGTCGAACGAGAGCTTGGCGGGGTTGATTTGGGCCTGCTTGGCCAGCTCGGCGTCGGTCTTGCGGGCCTCGCTGTAGTAGAGCGCTATCTGCGCACGGCGCAGGTTGGGGAATATCTCGTCGTTCAGCTCGGTGTAGACCTCGGCCATATTGCGGATCATCTGCTCGCGTTTGATGAGGTTCTGCTGCGTCTCCACGATGTTGATGATGGCGTGCTTGTCCTGGATTTCGGAGCCTTCAACCATGACGACGAAGTGCACCCAGTCCTCGCCCGAGGCGCGGGTGGTGATGATGAGCTGCTTCAGCTGCTCGTATTTGTAGTATTCCACATCCTTGGCCTTGGCACGGCGGGCCATGATGGTGAGCACCTCGTCCAGTATCTTGTTGAGCTGGGCGGTGGCCACGTCGGCACGGTTCTTCGACACGCCCACGTTGCCAGTCTCCTCGCCCTCGGGCGAAGCCCAGCCCGTGATGCTGATTTGCTTGGGCAGGCCCTGCTCCAGCATGACGCGCTTCAGGTGCTGCAGCATACCCTGGGCGTCGAACTTCTGGTTCATAGAGAAGTTCCAGTCCAGCACCGACGTGCCGCCTTCGAAGTAGATGTCGGCCGTCTCCACGATGCCTTGCGTCTTGTTGTAGTTGATTGGCGAGATGGAGATATTGCCTTTGATATCGACCCACGACGAGGTGTTGTTCACGCCGTCGGATATCATCACCGTGTTGAACTCGACGCCTTTGCTGTCGCGAATCACGTCTTCGGCTATACGGGCATCCTCGTTGGTGTTGGCTGCCTTGTATCCCACCGGGGTGAGCGTGACGCGGCCGGTCTCCATGCCGGGCTTGAAATCGAACATATCGCTGTAGGTGAAGCGGCCTCCGTTGGCGTAGTTGATGACAGTGCCGTCGCCCTCCACGTTCTCGCCCTTCAGGGTCAGCGGCTCCAGCGGGATGGAACCTCCCTCCCAGTAGAATACCGGCTGGATGAAGACAGCGCAGTTCTTGTCGAAGTACTTCTCGGGCACCGCGCCGGTGAACTTCACCATCACCTTCTCATCCATCGTTTCCACGGGATTGGGGTTGGCGACATAGCGCACGCGGCCGCTGTTCGTTTTCATTTTTTTCAGCCCATTGCAGCCCGTGAGCAGCACGCCTGCGAGCAGAAATACCCAAAGTGTTCGTCTCATTGTATGTGTCATTCTTTAATTTATATCAATCATTACCAAGAAGATACAGCGAACCACAGCCCGCCATGCCTTTCATGTTTCAATCTGCAAATATACGTTTTTTTTACAATACGGCAACATATTTTTTCAAGCGCACGGGAGCGGAAGCGGCATTTTTAACATATCAAGGGGCGGAAAAGCGTCCGCCAAAGCCCGTTTTTCCACGGTACAGAGTCGCTTTTTCCAGCCTCCCGAAATGTTAAAATGGTAGGATGGTGGTAGGATGGTGGTAGGATGATGGTAGGATGGTGGTAGGATGATACCCTCCGGTGAGGCGCCTCTCCCCCTACGGACGCAGGGGGCAGAAGGTGCGCACATCGCAGTATCGGCAGCTCTCCTTGCGCGCGGTCGGGGCGAAAGGCACCGTGCTGTCCATCAGCTCGCTGCAGCGGTCGGACAGCATCTGTCTGAATTCGTCCAGCATGGCACGCGTGATATCGGCCGAGCCGTCCCACGAGGCCAGGCACACACCCGACCGCAGATTGCGCAGCGGATAGATGGCCGCCTGCAGGGGGTACGCCACCGCCCCGCCAGCCACCGGGTCACCCTCGGCCAGCAGCAGCGCATAGCACATCAGCTGGAACCACTTGCCCGGCACCACCAGCTCGCCTTTCCGGTTGGGGGTGCTGCTGTAGGCTATCTCGCTGGCCTCCAGGCTGCCCGTCTTATAGTCGATGACGCGCAGCCGTCCGTCCAGCCGGTCTATGCGGTCGGCCTTGCCCTTCAGCCACACGCCCTCCACGATAGGCAGCGGCCCCAGCATACGCTCCAGCGCCACCACCTCTATCACGTGTCCCTCCTCGAGCAGTGCTATCTCCTTGCGCAACACGCTGCGCAACTGCGACTCCGCCACCGTGTAGAGAAAGCGGTTGCGGCCCTCGGTGTCGCGCCCGTGAGCAAAGAGGCGGTCGAAGCGTACAGCCATCCGCTGCGGCAGCTCGTCCAGCGCCCGGCGCAGCGCCTCTGCCTCCACACGCGGGTTGCAGCCCGGATGCTTCGACGGGTCGTACGGGTCGTATATGTCGTTCAGCACGTCGTGAATGGCCGTGCCCAGCTGCGAAGCGTCCAGGTCCTCGTCCAGATTGTCCTCACGCCTCACCCCCAGCACCCGCGTATAGTAGTAGCGCAACGGACACTCTATATAATCGTCGAACACAGTCGGCGCCAGTCCCTTGGCCGCCAGCTGTGCCAGTTGCTGCATCACCTGCGGGGTCTTCTCCCCCACCCTCACCGCCGGAGCCTCGTGGGGTGGCTCGTTGTTGTTCACCACCAGGTGGCGCACCTCGATGCCAAACTCCGGCGCCAGCTCGCTCTCCACCTGCCGTATGAAGCGGCTCGGCTCGCCCTTGCCCATAGCCTCGCTCTCCGAGCTGTAGACCAGATACACCTCCTCGGCGCGCAGCAGCAGATGGTAGAAGTTGTAGGCATACACCGCATCCCGCTCCTGATAGGTAGGCATATGGAAGTGGCGCTTCAGCTGGTAGGGCACCAACGAGGAGGCACTGCGGGCCGCCGGCAGCACGCCCTCGCCAGCCGAGAGCAGTATCACGCGCCGGAAGTCCAGATTGCGCGTCTCCAACATGCCCATCACCTGCAGCCCCGACAGCGGCTCACCTATCAGCGCTATCTGGTGCCGCTGGGCTATGCGCTGGTATATCTTCTCCAGCGTATTCAGGTCGGTGATATAATGATATGTGGCTTGCAGCTCGTCCAGATAGTCCAGTATCTCGACCAGACTGCCTGCCGCCTGCTGCTCCTTCTTGTCCGACTCCAGTATCTCGCCCTCCACTATCGCCGCCACCAGCTGCCGCATCATGGCCAACCACCCCTCCACACCGAGAGGCTCGTCGGTGATCAGATAGGCCAACCGGTCGCTGCCCAGGAAGGCATTCACCTCGCTGCCCGCACAGCGTATGATGCTGCCCTCGCGCAGGAAGCGCACCGTCCGCCGCCGCAGGTCGGACACCCCGGCCAGCCGCCCCACCAGCCTGTCGCTCAGCACCTCCAGCAGGGCGCTATGGAAGTAGCCCCGGCGGTCGGCCGTGCGGTGCAGCGCCAACAGTCGCGTGGCCAAAAGGTGCATGCCCGTATCGCAGAAGGAGAATCCCATCGAGATATTCACAGCATAGTCGCCCTCGGGCAGCGCACTCAACGTGGGCAGAAGCAGCCCCTCGTCGGCCAGCACCACCGCCGTGCTCTCCCGCTCGCGCGCCGAAAGCCACTCCGGATGCTCGTCCAGCAGCCGCCCTGCCAGCTTGCACTGCAGCACATTCTCCGGGCACTCCACCACGGTGATTGTCCGTTTCCCCTCGCCAAAGAGCGAACGCCCCGACGGCAGCATGGTGGGAAACTCCTCGCCGTGCTTGTTCATAAAGAGACCCGCCTCCTGCTCCGGACGCAGCAGATAGGGGTCGCCGTCGGTCAGCAGACAGCCCACTCCGCGCCTCACATACTCCCCGATGATACGCCGCTCGCACTCCGATATGGCGTTGAAGCCCACGAAATAGACAGCCTCCCAGCGGCATCCCTCGGCCAGCGTCTCTATATGCTCGGCCACCTCGCGGTAGGCCAGCCCGCTGTAGGCTTTACCCTCCTGCAGCAGTCGCTCGCGCAGGGTGGTGTAGTACGTGTACAGCGACGCGTAGAACCGCAGGTAGTCCCGCTGGAATTCAGTCAGGTGCGGGTCCTCGATATCCCATTCTATGATGTCCTTCAGCGCATGCAGATTCACAAAGAGACTCTTGGCGTCCACACAATATTGGTCCACTTCCATGAAGTCGCCCATCATCAGCTCGCCGAAAGCGATAAACTCGTCAAACGTCTTGTACTTGGCCCGCTCGCCTTCCAGCTCCAGATGGATACGGTACAGCTCGAAGAGCAGAAACTCGTTGGGCACAATCTTCAGCCCGCCCAGCTCGGCCACCAGGTCGTCGATAGCCGTCGTGCGGGGCAGAAACATGGTACGCCCCAGCTGCGCGAACTGCCGCTGGAAGAAGCGCAGCGAACGCCTGTTGTTGAAAACCACCAGCACGCGGTCTGTATCTCTCGGGTGCTCGTCGGCTATGCGGCGGGCCACCCCGGTCAGGAAACTCTCCATAATTGCTCTGCCAATTCCAATGTTTCGGTTTTACCCACATCCAGCCAGTAGTGCTTCCGCTCCATCAGCCCGTCGACCGGATGCAGAAAGGAGCCAATACGCCGCCCCGAGCGGGCCAGTTCCACATACTGGTCGATGGCCGGATAAGCCCTGTCGGCCGCCGGCAGCAGGTCGAACAGCGCCGGACTCACCACGCTGATACCGCTGAATGCCAGCGACTCGCACCCCTCGACAGCGCTGCCGTCGGCACGACCGCGGAGGAGTCCCCCGCCGTCGAAAAGCAGCATCCGCTTCGTCTGGCGCCGGCTCACGCACAGCGTCACCAGGTTGCCCGACGCCACATGCTGCCGCTCCACGGCCCGCAGGTCCACATCCGACAGGATGTCCACGTTGTGCACCAGCACCGGCTCGCGCCCCGAGAAGAGGGTCGCCGCCTGCTTCAGCCCGCCGCCGGTGTCCAGCAGCAGCCGACGCTCGTCGCTGATGTCGACCCGCGCGCGCCATTGCCGCGAGCCTATGTAGTCGACCATCATGTCGGCGAAGTGGTGCACATTGACCACAATATGCTCCACACCCGCCGCCTCCAGCGTGTGTATGGTGCGTTCCAGCAGGGTCTGCCCCCCCACTTCGACCAGTGCCTTCGGCCTGTCGGCGGTCCGCGGCAGCAGCCGAGTGCCCAATCCTGCAGCCAGTATAAATCCTTCCATACTGTCTATAACGGGAAACCGCGTGAAATATTGTGTTCCGTCGACGACCCTGACAGAACGGAAAAAAAGAGGCTCGCGTGAGCCTCTTTCGTGTGAAGCTGGGCGGAGTCGTGGCGGAGCCCTGCGAGCCTGACGAGCAAACCCCGCCCGGAGGGCGGCGGTGAGACTCCGCCCGGCGGAAGACAAAGAGGCCGTCGCAGCGGCCTCTTTCGTGTGGAGCTGGGCGGAGTCGAACCGCCGTCCAAACAGTTAACAAGTGTGCTTTCTACATGCTTATCCGATGATTGCTTTTCGTGGCGGCCCCGGACGTCGGCACCCAAGGCAACCCTTAGCCCCTGAAACTTCGCCGTCGCGTCGAGGCGCCGCGGTGGCTATCCCGTCTTTACCTGCACCTCCGGGTCAGCAGCCGACGGTCGGGGCGGCTGGGAGATGTCTCGTTCCTGCGCCTGGCGCGGGAATTAAGCCGAACTTACTGTGCTTCGGTTAGGCAGCGAGAGCGTAGTTGTTTTCGCCAATTATCGTTTTGCGTCTGTTTTCCAGGCTTCTGGCGCGTCAGCCTGCATGCTTACAAACCCATTATCCCTGCTGTCAAAACCAAGCAGCCCCGGATATTTCGTCGATAGGTTGATAAGTTGATACGTGAAGAGCCCTCATTTCAGAGAGCTCTTTCCTTGTTTGGCGGTCCGGACGAGACTCGAACTCGCGACCCCATGCGTGACAGGCATGTATTCTAACCAAACTGAACTACCGGACCATTCCTGTTTTTCAACTGGCGCTTTTTTCTCGAAAGCGGGTGCAAAAGTACGAACATTTTCCGAACCGACAAAATAATTTTTTGCCTTTTCCGGAAATATTTTTGCATATTATTGATTATCAAACATTATATCATCAAAGATTTTTCACCATACACCACGCGACATCACCTGCAAAACACCCCGTCGGCACCCCCGAACAACAAAATTTCGACCCCGCGACACACCCCGCAACACACCCCATACAACCCACCCGCCAACCCCGACACCGACGCCCGACGACCCCGACGCCACCACCCGACAACCCATGCGCCAACGCCGCAACCACGCCCCCAGACGCTCAAAAGCAGGGGCCGCAACGAACTCAACGACGGGACATTAGACTATCCCCTCTTACCCCGCTCTTATAGTTCTCTTTTGGCACTCATAACGAAAAATTACTTCGGTAGGCAATAAATAGGAGGGCATTGCGTTATCATAAGCAAAACAAGCGGAGCATCTGGCTTGCAGACCCCACGCCGAGGGCGGCAAGGGGGCTGGCAACCAGCGGCTAACGCACACGAAAACAGAAAGGAGACCGGACAATGGCAAGAATAGACGAGGGAATACTGGGCGGCTTCAGCGGCCGCGTGGGCACGGTGGTGGGCTACCGCTGGCGCGGACGATGGTGCATGCGGGCGCACGTGGAAGGGCGCAACCCGCGCACAGCACGGCAGCAGGCACACCGCCGGCAGTTCGGCCAGCAGGTGCGTCTGGCCGGGCACTTCAACTGGCTCCTGCGCGAGACGATGCAGGAGGAGTCGCTGCAGCGGCACATGACGCCGTGCAACCTGTTCGTACACAGCAATCAGCATGCTTTCGGCGAGGCCGACGGACAGCTGTCGGTACAGTGGGAGCAGCTCGTGCTGGCCACCGGGCCGGTGGCGCCGGTCGCCTTCACCCAAATCGAGATAACGGACCGCACCACGCTGACGCTCAGCTTCGAGCGCAATCCGCTGCGGCTGCGCGCCAACGGCTACGACCGCGTGTCGGTCTTCGTCTACAGCCCGGTGCTGGAGCAGGGCTTCTGGTCGGCGCCGGTCTACCGGCGTGCCGGCCGGCTGGCGGTGGCGCTGCCCGACCTCTTCGCGGGCGAAGAGGTGCAGCTGTGGGGCCTGGTGCAGGACCGCGAGGGGCGCTGGGCCGACTCGCTGTATATCGGCCACGGGCCGGTGGACCCGCAGGCACTTGCGCCCACCGACGCCGCCGAGGCGCCCGCCACGGCTCCCACCGCGGCACAGCCCCGCGCGGCCACGCCCGCCGACGCCGCGACGCCCGCCCCGCAGCAGGCCGCACAACCGGCGGCCGACGCGCAAGCCGAGCGACGACGAGGGTCGCAACCGCGCTGACGACAGCGCCATCCGGGCCCGGAAACAAAAAAGAGAGACCGTCGTCAGTCTCTCTTTCAGGGTGGGAGGTGGGGCTCGAACCCACGACCTCCAGATCCACAATCTGGCGCTCTAACCAGCTGAACTACGCCCACCATGTGCGATTTCGCTCTCGAAAATCGGGTGCAAAAGTACGAACATTTTGCAAACTGGCCAAATGTTTTTTTACTTTTATTCGTAACGGCATGATTGTCAAACCTATTCTTCAACCCAAACACTGCCCGCACACACCCCGTCAAGCGCCATTCCCGCTCCCGCCGCCCCGTTTTTCGCCCCCCTGCCACCCCGGCAGCAGCACGAGAGCGGAGGCGGCCAGGCCGTAGTACATGGGGTCGGCGGGGAGGCTGAGCAGGCCGGCGGCGAGCATGACGGCGGTGCCGACAATCATGGAGGCTATCACCCGCCGCTGGCCGAAGCGGCCGGGGAGCCAGAGGGCGGCGCTGAGCGGCAGCAGCAAGGCGGCGGCGCGCAGGCCGAGCGAGAGGAAGCCAAGGTCGTTGATGAACGAGCCGCGGACGAAATGGGCCGCCACCACGCCCAGGGCCAGCAGGGCCACGATGGCCAGACGCATGCCGCGCAACGAGTCGCGCCGCACCACGTCGCGCATGACGATGGTGGAGGCACCGAGCACCAGTCCGCTGCCGCACCCGAGGATGTTCACCAGCAGGGTGCCCAGCGCTATGCCGCCAAGCCACGACGGCAGGTGTGAAATAATGAACGCGGGGAATGCCTGTAGCGAATTCTCTATCACTCCGATACCGGCGGGCAGCGTATGTCCGGCGGCGGTGAGGGCGGCATATTCGGCCGAGGTGACGTAGTGGCCGCGCATGTACATGCCCACCAGCGTGCAGGCGGCCCCGATGAGGGGGATGAGCGCGGCACAGTAGACGGCGCCGCGCTGCGCCTTGCGGGTAGTGGCGGCCGACCATATGGCCTGGGCATAGGTCTGGGTGCAGACCACGCCGAGGGTGAGCGAGAGGCATCCGCCAATGTCTTTCAGGGGTCCGCGGGCGATGAAGCTGCCGTAGCGGCGATGGATGTCTTCGGCACTGGCGATATCGTTCATCTGCGCCAACAGGGGGTTGCTGTAGAGCTGGTCCACACTGTGGCGGATGCCGACCAGACCGTGGCCGAGCCGCCACACGGCGATGCCGGCGGCCAGCGAGCAGAGGTAGAGCAGGACCAGCTTGACGATACCGCTGGCACCGGCACTCTTGATGCCGCCGAAGAGCACGATGAGGGCTATGAGCACCGCGCCGACGGCCAGCGAAGCCGTCAGCGACAGGCCGAAGAGGCTGCCCAGCATGGCCGACGAGGAGAGGAGCTGCGAGGTGATGCTGATGAAGATGCCCACGAGGAAGAGTATGCTGCCCACCGTCTCGGCCCGCCGCCCATACTGCTGGCGCACGACCTCCATGAGGGTCGTGCAACCGCTGCGGCGCAGGGGTCCGGCGTAGACCAAGCCCAGCAGCAGCGCGCCGAGGGCGGCCCCGATGGTGAACCACCAGGCCGAAAGACCATACGAGAAAGCCAGCTGGGCGGTGCCGATGGTGCTCTGCCCGCCGACAAGGGTACCCAGGATAGCACCACAGACCATCCACGAGCCCGCCTTGCCGCCGGTGGCAAAGCTACGGGCGTCCTTCACTTTGCGTCCGGAAAAGACACTGACCGCTACCAGGAGACCCACCGTAAGGATAATCCCTACAATATGAACCGCCGAGAGCATCACTGGAGCCGATTTAATACCTCGTCCAGAGTGGGGCGGTCGCCAGGCACCTTGTCCAGCTGCCAGGGCCCGTCGGTGTCGCCGTTGCGGTAGGGCGATACGAGGTACCACACCTCGGCCCCATAGGTCGACGAGCGGTCGGCGGTGCGGACGATGTAGGTCGGCGCGTTGGCACAGTCGGAAAGGGTGTCGAGGACTATGCGACCATCCTCGTTTTGGATGTACATGGTGTTGGCTGTAGCCATCATTTCCTGTAGTTCGCCACCGTAGTAGAGTTCCAGCTGCGACAGGTTACCGTCGGAGAGCAGGCGTAGTTCGGCGGCGTCGCCGAGCGGGAAGTCGGCCTCGGAATGCAGGGCCGCCGGGGTGGCAGTGGGCGATGCCGGCGACGATTGGCAACCGACGGCCAGCAGCGCGGATAGCAATAGCAGTAGTGCAGTCTGTTTCATAATCATATCTGTTGCGGTTGGTGTAACGCTGCCGCGATACAAATATTGCGCACAGGCGCAAAAAACATCCCCGCGCGGGCCAGCACAGTTGATACTACATGCTGTCCATACCCCAGTTCGGCCAGGACCATATCGCTGCCAAACTATATCTATTATGGTTATAAAATATAAAAAGCCGCGAAGGGTTAGTTCACGGCTTTTTACGGTTAGTCTCTGATGCCAGACTTAGTCCAGCACAAGGCTGGGAGCGCTGTAGGTGCGGGCGGCGAGCTCCTGATTGAGCATATAGAGGCTGCGGGGGTCGCTGCCGAACAGCTCCATCTTGGATATCATATCGCGCGCGTTGGTCTCCTCCTCGCCCTGCTCCTTGACGAACCAGTCGAGGAACTGCATGGTGCGGAAGTCCTTCACCTTGCTGGCGGCATCGTAGATGGTGTGGATGGAAGCAGTGACATACTCCTCATGCTCCAGGCCGGCTTTCAGCACATCCATGTCCTTCTTGTAGACCTTGTCGGGCATGGCGATGGCGCCGAGCTTGATGGGGCAGTCATTGTTCTGCATATACTTGTAGATGAGCATAGCATGGTCACGCTCCTCCTGGGCCTGAATCATGTACCAGTTGGCGAAGCCGCTGAGGCCGCGCTTGTCGAAGTAGTTGTTCATGTCCAGATAGAGGTAGGCGCTGTAGAGCTCCTTGTTGATTTGCTCGTTGAGCAAGTCGGATACCTTCTTGTTAAGCATATCTCTGTATTCTTTTTTGAGGGTTCATTATTTGGCGTCGCGGCCGGCGCGGATAGCCTTGATATTGGTCTCCACCACGGCGTCGCCCTTGCGGCCGAAGATGGCCTTGATGGCCTTCTCCAGTTCCTCGAAGGCAATCTCGAGGTAGGGAGCGGCAGCGCCGAGGAGCACCATGTTGCCGCGGGCGTTGAGCTCCTTGGCAATGGCATTGGCGTTGAAGCACACAAGCTTGGGCTGCTTCTTGAGCTCAGCGTACACTTTCTCGATGTCGGGATAGTTGCTGATGTTGACGAAGGGGTCGCTGTTGGTGATGACCACGCCGTCGGGGGCCAGGAAAGGCAGATAGCGAAGGGCTTCCATAGGCTCGGAGCTGAGGATGATGTCGGCCTTGCCTTCGGGAATGACGTCGGCGAAGATAGGGTCGCTGCTGACGCGGAGGTGGCTGAACACCGAGCCGCCGCGCTGGCTCATGCCGTGAATCTCGCTCTGCTTGACGTTGAGGCCCAAATTGAGGGCAGCGTCACTGATTATCTTGGCCACGGAGACGATACCATCGCCACCTACGCCGCAAAGTATGATGTCTTTCTTCATATTAGTTTTAAGTTTTAAGCTTTAAGTTTTAAGTGGCTTGCGCAGGATGGACTGCGGCAGCCCACTTAAAACTTACAGCTCACCGTTTAACACTTCGTTTTATTTATTTGCTGCAATACGTTTCTTGTTCTCGACGATGCAGACACGCTGCGGGATGATGACCGAGACACCGTTGTAGGCAATCTCCTCCTCGAGTATCTTGACAAACTCGTCGTGATTCTTCTTCAGCGGCACGATGGTACGGATGTGATCGGGATCGACGCCAAGGCCCTTGCAGATGTTGAAGAGCTTCATGTTGGCGCTGCTGGGCTGGCCGCCGGTCATGGCGGTGATGTCGTTGTCGAGAATCATGATGATGACGTTGGCTTTCTCGTTGACGCAGTCGAGCAGACCGGTCATACCGCTGTGGCCGAACGTACCGTCGCCGATGACGCCGATGGCGGGGAAGATACCCATCTCGGCGGCACCCTTGGCCATCGTAATCGAGGCACCCATGCATACGGTGGTGTCGATGGCACCCATGTTGAAGCCGAGGGTGTAGCATCCGATATCGCCGAAGACGCGGCCGTTGGGGTACTTCTTCATCACGTCGATGACGGCCTCGTAGCTGTCGATGTGGGGGCAACCCTGGCAGAGGGCCGGAGGACGGTTGGTGACCACCTCGGGCACGGCCGGGCCTTTGGGCATGGGCTTGCCGAGGGCGGCAGCCACCTTCTCGGCGTTCAGCTCGCCATCGCGGCGGATGGTCTCGTCCAGACGGCCGTGCACGGGCTTGCCTTTACCCAGGAAGCCTTTGATGTGCTCCTCGACGAAGGGCTGGCCATCCTCGAGCACAAGAATCTCCTGCACCTCGTCATAGAGCTTGTTGAGCATGTTGAAGGGCAGCGGATACTGAGTGATTTTCACCACGGGATAGGGGCATTTGCCACCGGGGAAGTTCTCCTGCAGGTAGTTGAAGGCGATGCCGGTGGTGATGATGCCACGGCTCTTGTCCTCGCCGGGGATGTACTGGTTGAAGCCGCACTCCTCGCTCATCTTGGTGAACTGGGGCTGCTTGTCGATCAGGTCGCGGTAGAGGCGCTTGGCGTTCACCGGGAGCAACACGTAGCTCTTGGGGTCGCTGGGGCTGCTGAGGGGGTTCTGGGCACGGACGGGCTTGCGCTCGACACCGGCGCGGCTGTGGGCCAGACGGGTGGGGATACGCATCAGGATGGGGGTACCCAGCTGCTCGCTGAGGTCGTAGCCGGCGAAGACCATGTCGTAGGCTTCCTGCTGGTTGCTCGGCTCGAGCATGGGAATCATGGCCCAGTGGCCATAGTAGCGGCTGTCCTGCTCGTCCTGGCTGGAGAACATGCTGGGGTCGTCGGCCACCACGATGATGACACCCTTGGTGCCGATGATGGAGGCGTTCATGAAGGGGTCGCCGCAGACGTTGAGACCCACGTGCTTCATGCAGGTCATGGCGCGCTTGCCGCTGTAGGCCACGCCAATGGAGGCTTCGAGGGCGGTCTTTTCGTTGGCACACCAGTTGGCCACCACACCCTGTTCCTTAGCCTGTTTGCTCTTCATCACATATTCGGTAATCTGGGTCGAGGGCGTACCGGGGTAGCTGTTGATGGCACTGCCGCCGGCGTCAATAAAGGCTTGTGCTATAGCCTCGTCGCCCAGTAATAGGAGTTTTGACATAATGCTGTATTTTTTGTTATTAATTTGTTTTACATTAAATTTGTGCAAAAGTAAGCAAAAAAAACAATCTGTGCAAATAAATTTACAATCGACTAGCAATCAGCCAGAAGCGCACACCGATACACACCGGTAGCCAACCCTGCGGCGCCGCACGGCGGCGAATTGGCCCGCCATTTACCGCGTCGCACGATGGCGCACAAGAATGACTATCAGCCAACCGAGCGTGGAGCCCAGCGCGTTGGCCACAAGGTCGTTGACGTCGAATCCCCGCCAGGGCAGCAGGTATTGCACACCCTCGGTGAGCAATCCGATGCCTATGGCGGCGAGCCAGGCCAGCCAGCGCCGTCGCGGAAAGAGGTCGCACAGCAGCAGTGCGCAGGGCAGATAGACCGAGGCATGCAGCAGATGGTCGGCCCGCAGGCCGAGGATATAGTTGTCCAGCGGGATGCCCACCCCGTTGAGCGGGGCCCACATCAGGAAAGCCAGCAGCGCGAAATACCAGGGGCGCAGGCGTTTGCGGGCGGCGCGCCCCGCCACACCCGCGGCGCGCTGGCGGCAGCGGCGGCGGCGTTCGGCACGGCGCGTGGCACGAAGCCAGCGCGCGTCGCCCACCTCCATGTGCAGGCCGTTGCGCGGACGGTCCACGCCAAGCAGCAGCGCCACCACATCGGACGCGGCGGCCTCCTCGGTGGTGAAGCAGTTGTCGCCACGCATCACGCAGCGGTCGCCCTCGACCGACAGCAGGCGGTGCAGACGATAGTCGCCCCGATAGCGGAAGAGCACCACGTCGCCCACCCGCAGCGGACGGCTGACCGGACCGAGGGTCAGCACGTCGCCCTCGCGCAGCGTGCTCTCCATGCTGGTGCCGCGCAGGGGTATTTTCACCCGCTGGCCGTCGGCCAACTGCTGTTCCACCAGGGCGAAGTATTGTCGGTTGTCGATGGTCATTGGGCGGGGAATATAGTGTCGTGGCTGAGTCGGGCGGCAGCCTCGTCGGGCAGGCAACCCATACGGAAGACGGGCACGCGCCCGACGACGCTGCCCACAAAGTCCACCATGCGGTCGGTGAGCCGCTCCTCGTGCAGCAGCACGGGCGGGCAGCTGGGCTGCAGAGCGGTGAATGCCTCGACGGTGGCCAGCCGCCGCAGACTGTTCTGCGGCCGCTGTTCGAGCCGCAGCAGCGCCGCCACCGGCACCCGCTCGGTGCGGTAGCAGGGGGTCTTGCCGCTCCACGGCGACCCGTAGGCCACCACCGCGCCCTCCTCGACGGACAGGACGGGGCTGTCGTCGTTGAGCAGCCAGGTGTCCTCGATATGCTTCATCCAGAGGGATGTATGCGTGCTCTTGCCGGTACCGCTCTCGCCCAGGCAGAGCACCGCGCGGCCGCGATGCACCACCGCCGACGCATGCACCGGCACGCGGCCGCGCCAGAGGCCCGCCAGCGCATAGGCCGTCCACAGCGCATAGCGCAGCAGGTCGGCATCGGCTATCGGGCCGAGGCACACCTCGTCGGGACGCCGCGGGTCGAACCGCAGCCGTCCGTAGCGGTCGAAACGGAAAACCAGGGCCCCCTCGGCATCGACGCCGAAGCAGCACTCGGCCTTGCCGGAGGCGAAATCGAAGCGGTGCAGCCAGCGGCAGTCGGCCTCGGGCCATGCGGCATCGAGCCTCAGACACACCTCGGCGGCGGCCGCCGGCCGGTGCCAGAAGGGCCGCATGCCCGGCAGCGACATGGCCGCAGCCACCCCGCCACCGCCCGCAAGCCGCAGCGGCAGGCCGCCAATGAGAAGATGTGCCGTGGACTCCATCGCTGCTTCAATCCATTATCAGGTGCTGCCGGCGCATCTGCTCCACCCACTCGGCCGCGTCGCGACGGGCCGTGGGCTCGTCCACCTCGTAGGCGTCGGTCAGCTCCCGCACCACGTCGTCCAGCCCGAAGTCGCGCCCCTGCAGCCGGCGGTAGAGCTCCATAGCGCTCTCGTTGAGGCCCACCACACGGGTCATATCCGTCGTGCCGTCGGCCCTGCCCAGTATGATATGCTCGCCCGATACGGAACGCACCTTTGTCTTCGTGTCAATCTTCATGCTCGTTCACCGTTGTTTAACCCCATAACGGCCGGTCGCCGGTTTTATTGTCCCGCGGCAGAGGAAAATATGCCCGCCCGGCACTCCCCCACCCGCCCCCGGCATCCGGACGGCAAACCGGTGTTTTTAACATTTCATCGCCCCGCCAACCAAGCGTCCGAAATGTTAAATAGGTAGGATGGTGGTAGGATGGTGGTAGGATGATGGTAGGTTGGTGGTAGGATGATACCCTTCGGATACGTGTTCAGTGTGCAGTGTTCAGTGAGCAGTGTTCGGCGAAAAAAAGCAGATGCACGCATCCTATATACTTAACACTGAACACCGAACACATAACACTGCTCACTGTACACTGCCAACTGTCAACTGTCAACCATTCATTTTCAATTCTCAATTTTCAATTTTCAACTCCCACCCTCTCAGCGTGCAGTTGGAATATGCAAGCAAAAAATTGTTAAAAAAGCGACCCCACCCATTAATCACCTGTCTGCGAGAGGCTAAGCGTGCGGTCCGGTGGCGGCCGCAAGCGGCCGACACCGGACCGCACAGCCCCGGATGGAGGCTTCTGCCCCGGCGCGAAAGATTTTTTTCTTGCACGGATAAAAACTTTTTTATAATTTCGCAACATCCCGAGCCAAGTGGCATTTCGGGGTAGCAAACAGAGTAACAAACAGTTGACCAAGATGAAATACAACCGAGTACTGCTTAAATTGAGTGGCGAATCGCTCATGGGAACCCAAAGTTACGGCATCGACCCGCAGATGCTGACGCAATATGCCGCCGACATCAAGGCGGTGGTGGAGCGCGGCGTGCAGGTAGGCATCGTCATCGGCGGCGGCAACATATTCCGCGGCCTCAGCGGCGCCTCGAAGGGCATGGACCGCGTGCAGGGCGACTACATGGGCATGATGGCCACCCTCATCAACAGCATGGCCCTGCAGGCCGAGCTGGAGAAGCAGGGGCTGCGCACCGAGCTGCTGGGCGGCCTGGCCATCGAACCCATCTGCAAAGCCATGAGCCGCCGCCGCGCCGTGGAGGCCATGCAGGAGGGACGCGTCGTCATCATAGGCGGCGGCACCGGCAACCCCTTCTTCACCACCGACACCGCCTCGACACTGCGCGCCGTCGAGGTGCAGGCCGACGTCATACTGAAAGGCACCCGCGTGGACGGCGTCTACACCGCCGACCCCGAGAAGGACCCCTCGGCCACCAAATATCAGCACCTCAGCTACAGCGAAGCACTGGAGAAGAAACTCAAGATTATGGACCTCACCGCCTTCGCACTGGCCGAGGACAACAATCTGCCCATCTACGTCTTCGACATGAACCGCCCCGGCAACCTGCTCCGCGTGGTCCAGGGCGAGGAGATTGGCACCCTGGTAAGCAAGTAAACAATTAATACCACATACAATGAACGACCTATCGAAAGCCTGCCTCGACGAGGCAAAGAACAGTATGAAGAGCTCGCTCAGCTTCCTGGACAAGGAGCTGGCGAAGATTCGCGCCGGCAAGGCCAACCCCGGCATGCTCGACGGCGTGAAGGTGGACTACTACGGCACCATGACCGAAATCAGCCAGGTGGCCAACATCAACACCCCCGACGCCCGCTCGATCGTCATCCAGCCCTGGGAGAAAACCATCGTGGGCGCCATCAACAAAGCCATCCTCGACGCCAACCTGGGCTTCACCCCCCGCCACGAGGGCGACATCCTGCGCATCGTCATCCCCCCGCTGACCGAGGAGCGCCGCAAGGAACTCTGCAAGCAGGCCAAGACCGAGGTGGAGAACGCGAAGGTGAATGTGCGCAACGTGCGCCGCAACGTGATGGACAAGGTGAAGAAGCTCAAGGACAAAGCCGTGCCCGAAGACGAGGTGAAACAGGTGGAAAAAGAGCTGCAGGACATCACCGACAAGAACATCGCCGAGTGCGACAAGATATACACTGCCAAAGAAAAAGAGATCATGTCGATTTAATTAAAAATTGAAAATTGAAAATTGAAAAGTTCGACTCGCTAGAGTCAACCAACAAGTACTGTGAAGCCCTCGACCTCGCGCAGGTGGAGGACTTCACTTGCTATTGGGCTCTGGCGCAGACCGCCGGCATCGGCCAGCGCGGCAACCACTGGCACGCCGCTCCCGGGCAAAACCTCACCTTCAGCCTGGTGCTGCACCCCACATTCCTGCCTGCCAACCAGCAGTTCCGCCTCACCCAGGCCCTCTCCCTCGCCCTGGTCGATTTTCTTTCAACATTCAACATTCAACAATCAACATTCATCAAGTGGCCCAACGACATATATATTGACGGCCACAAAATCTGCGGCACCCTCGTCTCCACCCGCCTCTCCGCTCTCCACTCTCCACTCTCCACACTCCACTCCGCCGTGTGCGGCATAGGATTGAACGTCAACGAGTGCGACTTCCCCGACTGGGTCCCCCACCCCACGTCGCTCAGCCTGCTGACGGGGCGGCAGTTCGAGTTGGAGCCCCTACTGCGGCAACTCCTGCAGTGTATCGAACAGCGGTACTGCGCCCTGCGCGATAGACTGGACCCCGAACCGGAATACCTGCGGCACCTGCTGAACCTTGGCGTGCCAGCGCGCTACATATATAATGAAGAGAATATCGAGGCCACCATCACCGGCGTCGACCCCCACGGCCGCCTGCAGCTGGCTGCCGCCGACGGCCGCCGCCTCTCGTGTGGCATGAAGGAAATCTCGTTTGTATTTTAGCGCAACAGCGTCATCGTGCCTGCACCTGTTCGCACCCGCATGTCGGCCATCCGTATCCGATAGTGGTAGACGTAGGCACCCTGCGGCACCGGACGCCCTTTGTGGGTACCGTCCCACGGAGCATGGATGTCGCGTGTGCTGTAGACCAGCAAACCCGTACGGGTATATATATCCAATTCGAACTCATTCACCTCGCTTGTGGTGATACACCCGAAGCGGTTGTTGTCGTCGCGTCCGGGAGTAAACACATTGGGGAACCAGAAGGTAATGGTGTCTGCACTGATTGCCGGCAACGGCAGGCAGCGCAGGTGCATCACCACCAGCGAGTCGCACCCGTCGCTGGCCACGGTGTCGTGCGTGTAGATGCCGCCCGCCGTCAGCGTCTGCCCCTCGAAGAGCAGCGTTTCGCCCTGTTGAATGGTGTCGTAGAGGTGGGTCACCCAGGCTTGGTGAATGGAGAGCACCACCAGCGAGTCGCATCCGTGGCGGTCATTGAGGTAGAAATAGTGGGTGCCAGCGTCGAGAATGGTATCCGGTGCATATCGGCTGGGAGCGCCGCAAGGCACCGTGTCTGAGACAACAGCAGTTGTACTGCCCAGCACCGTGAGCGTCAGATTGATAAGGCAACCCGTAGTGTCGACATAGTGGTAGCGATGTGTCCCCAGCCGTGAGGTTTGTTCCGGGATGATGCGAAAACCGTGGCGGTAGTATCCCATCCACTGGCAAATAGTATCTGTGTAGTCCTCGGTGCAGTGGTATTCCGGTACCTCGTCGCTGATGCGTACATCGTCCACCAGCATGATGACGTCGTATATATCCTCTTGCCGTTCGGGACGGAAAGCGATGCGCCAGGGTTGGGGGAAGGTGTCGAAGTAGCGCCCCAAATCGATGTCGAACGTCTGTATGGCCTCTCCCTCTTCCCAGTCGGCCATGACCCGGATGGTGTCGAAAGGCACGTAGCTGTTGATGCAGTCGCCTTCGTTGGTGACATAGCCCAGTGCCAGCCAGGCACCTTCGCCGAGGTGCAAGGGGTTCCAGGGGTACCAGTCGGTACATTGATAGCTGGCCTTGAACTGCAACCGCCGCGGGGCCGTGGCCATCCGGGGCGAGACGGCGAAGGGCATGTAGGCTTTCCTTGGTGAGCTCTCCTGGTAGGCATTGGCACGGAGCATCATCACCCTCTCGTTTGCGCTTCCATACAAGCCCAGCAGGCTGCGCCATCCCCACGAATGCACCCAGCACACGGTCCAGCAGTTGTCGCTCTCCTGGTAGGTATAGTCGCCGAACTGCTCTGCATGGCCGTTGTCATGTACGAAGCCGGAGTTGAAAGTCTCTACGTAGGGGAACGGTTCGGGCACGCACGTGTCGGCCTGACTGCGGGCTGTGGTGGCCAGCGTCAGCAGCAGAAGCAGTGCTATGAGCCGCCGCAAGGTCATTGGCTGTGGTGCATGATTTTCTTGATGAGGAGGGCCACCACGGCATCGTACTGCTCCTCGGTGTCGGCGCAGAAGACGTAGACGGCGCGGCTGAGGTAGGAGACGCCCATGTAGCAGCTGGCAGCCACGTCGATCTGCTCACCCTCGATGGGGGCGTTTTCGCGCGGATTGCTGCGGCTACGGCGGGCGAAGAGCACCACATCGCTCCCCTCGCGCAGGTTGGCCTGCTGTTCGGGGGCCAGGTCGCCGATGAGGAACTCGCGCTTCATCCACTCCCAGCCCGCGTCGTCCTCGGCGGCGATGACGGTCACGTCGACCTTGGAATTGCTGTCAAGGGCAAAGTTAGAGACCGACGCCACCTTGACGTCGGGCTGCGAGGCGTAGCGCTGGTAGAGGTCTGTCTGGGCCGTGGCGGTCAGCGATGCCAGTATAAACAGCGCCGACAGCGCCACCCCCTTAAACCTTAAACCATAAACGTTAAACCGCATCATACCGTGAGGAATTTCCAGATATCGTTAATGACCGAGTCGGCCTCGCACTGGTTGTTGCACATCACCACGGGGTCTTCGTCCTCGACCGTATGCACTGCCACCGCCTCGACCACATGATGCACAGCGGCTGGCCGCACTGTAGCGACTCGCTGTTTCGCGGTGGCGGGAACCACAGGGGCTGCCACCTCTGGTTGCTGTTCCACCAACGGCTCGGGCGAAGTTGTCACCACTTCGGGAACATCGGCCTCGGCCACAAGTGTCTCCGACACCTGCCCCGGAGCCAAGAGCGCGATTGCCACCGCACCGGACACTACCAGCCCCGCCACCGCAGCCACTACCGACCGACGACGGCGCACGATGCCTCGGGCCCGCTGCTCGGCGCTGGCCATCACCTCGTCGCGATGTGTCAGCCGATTCAACTCGGCCAATTCGCTATCGCTTAGCGTTCCCTGCTGGTAATGCTCCAGCAATTGTTGTATGGTATCCGTTTTCATATATTTATCTACACTTCGTGTGTCATATTATACTTCAACTTTTTCACGGCTATAGCCATCAGGCGCTTGACAGTGGTAGGGCTCAACCCTACCAGGCTGGCTGTCTCAGGTATGGTGTAGCCATGCTCGCGGCGCAACTCCAGCACCTTGCGTTCGATTGGCAGCAGCATATTCTTACTCTCGCGCAACTCTGCCAACAGCCGAGGGTCCGAATCCGGCAACGGCACAGTGGACTCGTCATAGGCTGTCAGGCGGCGACGGTATCGCAGGATATTGATGCATTCATGCTCTGTGGCACGGAAACAATAGGACACCATATCACGTACACCCACCCTCACCAATGTCTGCGTTACGGCCTCCTGCACTGCATCCTTGGCATCATCCTCATTGTCAAGAATAGCCATCGCCCGACAGTAAAAGTCGAGATAGCGTTCTTCCAGAATATGACGCTTTCGAGCCGATTTCATGACCTATAGACGACGAGCGGGTGCAAAATGGCTCATTGATTAACATTAATTAACAATAATGTGGCAAATCGGGCAGTTGGCGGAGTGTTCCGTGGAGGTAGTCTATCTCTATGACCACCCGCTGGCGACCATTGGTGAGCAGCAGCAAGGGCACATGCAGAACGGTGTTGTAGCGGCAAGCCTGGTCACATACACGCTGGTTGATAGGCACGTCTGGGCGCTTGCACTCGACGATGATATGGGGATGGCCTCCAGTGTCGAATACCACTATATCGCACCGGCGAGACTGCCCATTGACAGTGATAGCGCCCTCGACCTGCATCAATTCCAGCGGGTAACCGTATCCCTCGTGCAGCACGCGGATAGTGAGCTGGCGCACTTCTTCCTCGGGCGTCAGCGCCACCCATCGGCGCCGCACGGGGTCCAACACCTCGCGACGGCCATCGACCTCACGCAAGGGTGTATCAATATATGGTGCTTTCGTCGCCACCTTCTTCTTCTTGCTGTTGTGGACGCTGCTTCAGACCATTGTTAATCTTCCACGAGAACCCGAAGGTAATGGTGGGCGACAGGCGCTTGCCCTTCACCACACGATAGAATGTGTAGCTGTCGGTGACATGTCCCCAACCACCGGTGCAGAAGACATCGCTCACACGCAAGTTGATGGTGCCACGCTTCGTGAAGACATCCTTCTTCACAGCCAAATCAGCCCAGTAGCTGGGGTCCATCTGTGTCTGCAAGTCGAGCCACGGAGCCCAGTATTGTCCACTGAACTGAATGGTCCAGTCGTTCGGCAGCGTCATAAAAGAGCTGAATTTACCACTCGCCTGGAACGAGCTGACACTTTGGTTGTGCAATTGCTCGGTGCCCTCGATATAACTCTGATAGAGGTTTACGCTGACATTGATTTTCCACCAGTCGAAAATCTGCCAGTCGAAGATGAACTCCATACCATAGTTATAGCCAGTGCTGAGGTTGAGGCGGGTCGAAGCACGGTAGCCGTCGTACTGGCTGTTGTAGGGCTCCCACCATGCATAGCGAGCCACACTGTCGGCACACCATGTGAAACCATAGTGGGTAATCATGTTGTTGGTCTGGCGGTAGTAGAGCGAGGTGAAGAGGTTGACCTTCTTGACACCGAGGTTGTAGCTCAGTTCGAAAGCATTGGTGTACTCGGGGTCCAGGTCGGGATTGCCGAAGCTCATCTGGTTGTCCTCGCGGATGTCCATGAAGGGGTTCAGGTCCCACATGTGGGGACGGTGCACACGACGGCTGTAGCTGAGCTGTGCACTCTGCAGGTCGCTGAACTTATAGGAGAGGTGCACGGTGGGGTAGAGCTGCCAGTAGGTCTTGTCGACCGGCACAGTGTCTGCCGGACGATAGAGGTCCTTGCCGTAGATGCTGGCATACTCGCCGCGCAGGCCCGCCTGCAGCGAGAGGGCGTCGGTGAGGCTGCCACCCAGGGTAGCATAGACGGCATGCACGTGCTGACGGTAGTCGAAGTGGGTCGACGACAGCGAGTCGTAATAGCGGCCGAGGTCGTAGGCACCACCCGTGAGGATGTATTCGGTGCGGTAGTAGTCGGCACGCTGGTCGGGCCAGTCCATACGGCCCTCGTAGCCGGTCTCCAGCCGCCAGCCCTCACGTCCCAGGAAAGAGTCCAGCGGACGCAGCCAATTGGCCTTCACATTCAGCGCCTGATGGTGGTTCTCGGTCAGGCTTTCGCGCCTGTAGTAGTTGTCCCACAGGGCATTGCCCAGGTACAACTGCTCCTGGTCGCCGTCGCCCTGCACATGGCGCATGCTGAAGGTGGCGTCCAGGGTCAGTTCCTCGTCCTTGCGGTCGAACTTCTTGGTGTAAAGCAGATTGAACGAGTGATTGATATTCCGATTGCTACTGGCGGTGTGCTGGTGGTAGCCGAGCGAGTCGGCGAAGAGCAGGTCGGTGGCATAGCTGTCGCTATTGCGCCGCCGGTTGCCACCACGCAGCTGGTAGCTCAGCAGCAGACTGTTCTTGTCGTTGAAGTAGTACTCGCCACCCAGCTTGACACTCCCCATAGTGCCGGGGTTGAGGCCGTACTGCTCAATGCGGTTGTGCGAGATGGGCGTACCTGTATTGTCGCGGTATTCGATGTCCGACGTAGACTTGCTGCCGCGCTGGCGCAGGCCGGCATCGGCGCTGAAGAAGAGGTTGTACTTCTCGGTGGTGTAGTTCAGGCTCACGCTGCCCATAGCAGTGGGGATGAACGAGGGCAACGAATCGGGCACCACGAAGGGCAACGGAGCTCCCACATTGAGGTTCACCACTCCGTTGAGGCCCAGAGCACCGGCCGTGCGGTCCTTGAGTTTGATATTGATGATGCCGCTCATTCCTTCGGGGTCGTATTTGGCCGAGGGGTTGGTGATGACCTCCACGTTCTCCACCGTCGAAGCAGGAATCTGCTCCAGCAGGGTGCTCAGGTCGCTGGCCAGCAGCTCGCTGGGGCGTCCATTGACGAGCACCTTGACGTTGCTCGAGCCGCGCAGGGTGACATTGCCGTCGTTGTCCACGGCCACACTCGGCACCTGCTCCAGCACGTCGGACGCTGTGCCTCCGCCGGCCACGATGTTCTTGTCCACATTCACCACCCGCTTGTCCAGCTGGTACTCCACCATCGAACGCTCGGCGGTAATCTCCACGGCCTCCATCAGGGTGGCCTGGGGGCTGACGCTGAGCTTGCCGAGGTTCAGCGCAGGATGCTCGGCGCTGAGGCTGACAATGTTCTTGTGATACTGCGGCTCGTAGCCGATAAATGTGATGCGTAGCAGGTAGCGCCCGTAGGGGGCCTCCAGACGGAAGCTGCCGTTGCTCTCGGTCACCGTGCCACCTTTGATAGTCGAATCCTTGGGGCTGAGCAGCGCCACGGTGGCATACTCTATGTTCTCACCCGTACGCGCGTCGACCACACGACCACGCACGGTCCCTTTCTGCGCCACGGCCGTGAACGACAGTGCGCAGAATATCAACACCATCCACCGTTTCATTGCTGAGGCTTGGGTTGACGTACGTAGTGCGGCATCTCGAAGGGGATTTCGATGGAGTACTCGATGAGGCCGCCGAACTGGCCGTCCTCCTTCCACCAGGGGGTCTGGTAGATGAGTTTCTTCACCTTCGACCCGTCGACGAGGGTCTTCTCGATGGTGTAGGCGTTCATCTGCTGGTGCTCCAGCAGACCCTTGAGCTTGGTCTTGGCGGGTTCGGGATGGCAGTCCATCAGGTTGTTGCCGATGATTTTGTGGCCGTGGCTGTTCACATCGGCCGAATGCTGGTTCATGTCCAGCACATTGCCCTCGGCGTCGCAGACGGTGATGGCAATGTTGTTCAGGTGTTCGAAGTATTGATCCATGAAGTATGGTTTAAGGTTTAAAGTTTAAGGTTTAAAGTTTTGGGCGAAGGCGATACGTCAGACCAACCTTAAACCCTAAACTTTAAACCTTAAACCGATTCTGCTAAATTACTTGCACTGCAGGGCGGCCAGGGCGATGCTGTAGAGCTTGGTCTTGGCGCTGTCGCCGCGGCTGGTGAGGACGCAGGGCACGCGGGCACCCATCACCATGCAGGCCAGCTCGGCGTGGGCAAACTTGGTGCAGGCTTTGTAGAAGATGTTGCCGCTCTCGATGTTGGGGAAGAGCAGGCAGTCGGCGTCGCCGGCCACCTCGCTGGTGAGCTTCTTGGTCTGGGCGCTCTCCTTGTCGATGGCGCAGTCGAGGCTCAGCGGGCCGTCGACCACAGCACCGGGAATCTGGCCACGCTGGCTCTGCATGCCGAGCCAGGCGGCTTCGGCGCAGGCGGGCATGCCCACGCTGACCTGCTCGGTGGCGGCGAGGACGGCCACTTTGGGTTTCGGATTCTCGAGGCTCTTCGACACCTGGATGAGGAAGTTCATGATGGCGGTCTTCTGCTTGAAGTCGGGGGCCGGGATGATGGCCATGTCGCTGCAGCAGAGCAGTTTGTGGTAGGCGGGCACCTCCATGACGGCCATGTGCGTCAGCATGTCGTTCTTCTTGCCGGGCATCAGACCGTTCTCCTTGTTCAGGATGGCGCGCATGTACTTGTCGGTGCTCAGCAGGCCCTTCATCAGGAAGTCGCCCTTGCCCTCGTTGATCAGAGCCACGGCCTTGGCACCAGCCTTGTTGTCGTTGGCTTCCTGTATCATCTCAAACTTGTTGGGGTCGATGCCCTCTTCGGCGCAGACCTTCTTCATGGTCTCGATGTCGCCCACGAGGGTGGCCTCGACGATTCCGCGGTCGATGGCGGCGCTCACAGCGCTGATGGTGTGGCTGTCGTTGGCATAGGCGGCCACCAGACGTTTCTTACCTTTCGATTTGACCAGCTCAAGCAGGTCGTCAAGTTTCGTAATCATATTGATTTTGAATTATTTATTGTTAAACTATACTTTCTTCACGGGACTGCAAATATATACATTTTTTTTAACATGGTGAAAAATATATTTACACTCCGACAACCACCGTGCCGCAGGGCGCTCCCGGCATAGCATCCCGACCGCTGCCGGCCTGCCCCGGCCCCCATGCAGACTGCTTTACGTCCCCGACCCCCAGCCACAAACACCACACACTAACCAAATGTATATCAGCACGCTGGGAACAGACGCGCGGTTTTAATATTTTTTAACACCAAACAGCTTGCAAAATCCAACCGCACACTGAGAGGGTGGGAATTGAAAATTGAAAATTGAGAATTGAAAATGAATGGTTGACAGTTGGCAGTTGGCAGTGGACAGTGAGCAGTGTTATGTGTTTGGTGTTCAGTGTTAAGTATATAGGATGCGTGCATCTGCTTTTTTTCGCCGAACACTGCACACTGAACACTGCACACTGAACACG
>JAZNHG010000053.1:0-6713 GCA_045576855.1 Bacteroidales bacterium
CCTAACAAGGGTCATCCTACCACCATCCTACCATCAACCTACCACCATCCTACCACCATCCTACCACCATCCTTGCATTTTAACATTTCGGAAGCTGTTTTGACGGGTCGGAGAATGTGTGATGCCGGAACGCTGCCGGAGGGGCGGTCCGGGGTCTAGAGCACCAGCACGGCGTTCGACACGGGGCGCTGTCCCTCGTGGTTGTGCAGGAAATTGTCGGACGGATAGTTGACCACCCCGTCGTGGGGCAGATTGTGCACGTACATTGTGGTGCTGCCGCCGCCGTCCAGATTGATGGCCTCGGTGCAGCCCAGCCATCGCATGACGCGCTGCAACTCGGGCAGCGAGAAACCTTCGGCCTTGTGCTTGAACCGTCCGTCGGCCACCACGAGCAGGGTGGTGCCGTCGGGCCGCAGCCCGATGGCGGTGCGGTTGTGGCGCCGGGTGACGAAGGAGCGGTCGTCGCGCTGGGGCACCATCTGTCCGTCGCGGAGCAGCATGGGTCCGGCGGTCATCACATTGCTGTCGGCCAGCAGGTTCTCCCACAGGCGGCTGCTGTCGGGCACCACCAGTCGGGGCCTTCCGTCGCGGAGCACCATCACGGCATGCTGGTAGTATTTACGATTGGTGCTGTCGGTGGCCTGGGGCGTGTTCTCGCCCAGCTGGCGGCCGTCGATGCGCAGGTAGCACACGGGGTAGCCCTCGCGCATGTCGAAAAACGAGCCGTTGACGGCGGCATATGCGCCGCGGCGCTGCGCCAGGGTGGAGACGGCGGTGGGCGTGCTGTCGTGGACGAAGGCCAGTCGGCGGTGCGAGCGGGCGGGTATCTCTATCACACACAGGTATTGTGCCGAGCAGAAGAGCGAGCCTTCGCCGAACTGGTAGCGCTTCAGGTAGAAGCCCTCCAGCGTGTCCACCCGCCATTCGGCGTTGGCCACCCGCATCGAGTCGATGCTGTAGTCCACCTGCGCCCGGAGGGGTCCGAGGCAGAGCGTCAGCAGGGCCAGTGTCAGCAGTCGTTTCATGGCGGTCTATTTTTTTTCGGCAAAGCGTTGCATCACCTCGGCGGCATAGCTTTTGGACACCGGTATGTCGTCCACGCCCTCGAAGTCTATCTCGGCAAAGATGCCTTCGGGAGCCTTGCGCAGGAGCTTCACCTTGCCCAGATTGAGGTAGTAGCTGCGGTGGCAGCGCAGCAGGGGGCTGTCCGCACACACCTGTTCGATGCCCTTCAGCGTGTTGCGCAGGCTGTAGCGCTTCAGCCGGCCGCCGTTGTCGTAGAGGATGGTGACATAGTTGCCCGCGGCCTCGATGCTGACGATGTGTTCGCTGCTTAGCACCAGCTTCACGTCGCCCTTGTCGTCGGCGAAGCGCATGATGCCCGTCTCGCTGCGGTCGCCGGCCTGGCGCAGGTGCACGATGGTGCGCTGGGCTTCGGCAATGCGCATGTCGCGGTCTATGCGTTCCACCAGCAGCCAGTAGAAGGCATAGGGGTAGATGACCACCGAAATGTAGACCAGCATCACCAGAGGCAGGTTCTCCAGGTAGTTCAGATGCAGGTAGAGCGAGAGGAAGAGGTCGAGAAAGAGAGCCGTGGCGGCCACCTCGCCCAGCTGCCAGAGCAGATAGTCGCCCTCGCGGATGCGGGCCGTGTGGGTGGTCAGCAGCAGCACCGTGCGCGAGAGGGCCGTGGTCAGCAGCACTATGGCGCAGCTGATGGGCAGGCACAGCGCCTGGTGCTTGTGCCACAGCATGACGGCCGCCCCGCCGTCGCCCATGTCGCTCAGGCTGGTGGCATCCTCGCTCAGCCCGTAGTTGGGCGAGTAGATTATGGCAAAAAAGAGCACGAACAGCACCAGACCGCCGATGAACATCAGGTTGCTCTTGATGGAATATATCGTTTTCGGTATCTTCATTTCTTCTTGTTTGTCGTGAACAATTCTTTCCAGTTGTTGAAATCCTTGGTCAGTTTCAATCCCACCCCCTGCTTGTAGGGCAGGTCCATGCGCGTATAGTCGTTGGTGTTGGTACGGTTGTAGGCGAAGAGGTGCACCAGCGGGCTGATGCGGTAACCCACCAGAGCGTCGATGACGGCGCTGTTGCTGTTGCCCGTCTGCAGTTCGCGGCTCTCGCCGCCATAGCCCAGCGTGCTCTCCAGGTACCAGCGGCCCCAGTCCTTGCTGATATTCACGTCCAGCTGGTCCTTGGTCAGCTCGTTGCCCATCTTGTAGTCCACGTCTATTTCCACACCAGTCATATCCGACAGTATGCTGTTCAGCGCCCCGATGCTGCCCGAGGTGGCTATGCTTCCGTTCGAGGTGTTGACCGACGCATTGGCGTTGTAGAAGTGGCCGAAGGCCAGCAGCGACACTGTCTGGTTCAGCATGTCGCGCTCGCTCGTGCGGTCGATATAGGCGAAGACCTCCTCCTCCACGCTGGCATCGGCCCCCGGCAGGCGCAGGTCGAAGCCGATGGTGGGCTCTTGCAGCGTGCCCTCGATGGAGATGATGTCCTCCACCTGCAGGTATTTCTGGGCGCTGTTCACATCGTTGGCCCCGCCGGTGAGGGTGGACAGATTGACGCGCTGCGAATACACTGCGCTCAGGTTGAAGCGCGCGTCGGGCAGCGAACCCTGGAAGGTCAGGTTGCTGCCGGGCTCCAGCGTGAAGTCTTTCGATATGAGCGCCAGCGCGCTCAGCTTCATCGTGCCCGAGGTGATTTCATAGCTGCCCAGCACCTGCGGCTCCTCCGAGCCCGACAGGGTCAGGTGCAGGTCGCCCGAGCCGTTGGCGCCCACCTTGACGCCCAGCTCCGAGAAGTCCATCGGCAGATTCAGCTGCACGTCGGGCGTGATGCTCAGGTCCACCTCCAGATTCAGCCGCTGCTCCTTGCGTTGGGTCGGGGTGCGACGCGTCGTCTCCGGCTGGTCGCTGACGAAGGTGATGTAGTTCTGCGTCTTTACTTGGCGCTGGTTGTTGACCGGCACCGTCAGCTCGCAGCCCGGAGTGGTGCGGGCGTCCACATTCACCATGAGCGCCTCGATGGGGCCCTGCACCGTGCCCTCGGCCGAGGCCAGCACGGTGCCGTAGAAGTCCTCGCTCGGCTTGCGGTCCAGCACCAGCAGATTGTCGGTCTGCAACCGCAGGTCGAGCCTCACGTCGCTCAAGTCGTCGTACCGTATGTTGCCGTCCACGCTGGCCGTGTTGCCTCGCGGGTCACGCAGGCGGAAGTCATTCAGGGTAATAAGGTTATTGGTGAATTGCAGGCTGTCGTTGAAGTAGTAGGTGACGCCCGTCATGTCCAGCTGCAGCACGCCGTCCTGCACCAGCGCCTCGCCCACGATGATGGGGTGTTTCATGGTGCCTGCTATATCGAAGCTGCCATGCAGCAGACCGCCGAAGCGGCTGGAGAAGCTGCTCAGCAGAGGCGCCACCAGCCCCAGGTCGAAATGGTCGAAGTCCACCGTGAAGTTCATGTCGCCATTGTCGCTGCCCAGCGTAATCCATCCGTCGGCACCAATCTGGTCGCCCGCCAGCTGCAGGTTCAGTGTGTTCATTTCGGCGTTCCAGTTGCTGCGCAGTTTCACGTCGCCCAGCGGCTGCCGGTTCACCATACAGCTGTCCACCTGCAGGTTGGCGTTAAAGTAGGGTATGTCTGTCAATCCGTATAGCGAGAATCGGCCACCCAGCCGTCCCTTCACCGCCAGCGGCAGCTCTTGTAGTAGTATGTCGCTCAGTCCCTGTAGGTCGAACTGGTGGAAGGTCAGCTCCACCCTGTCCGACGGCTGCCCTGTCAGGCTGATGCTGGCCTGGAGTGCCTGCTCGTCGCTGCGCAGTCCGATGCCTTCACCCTGCAGGTGCAGTCCCTCGTCGTTGCTCAGCACCAGGTTGTCCACCTCCAGCACCCAGGGCATCTTGCCTATGGTGAAGTTGGGTTTCGTCACACTGATGCGGCCGCCGTCCATCTGTAGCATCAGGTCACCCTGTGTGGTGTGGTTGTCGCTGTCCCAATCCAGTGCGGCGGTAGCGCCGTTGGCGTGGGTGGCCAGGGCCAGGTGGGCCCCCTGCAGCAGCGGTATGGCTCCCACATTCAGCTCTTGCGCCTCGAGGGCCAGATGGTATTCGTCGCCCTCTTGCCGCCCGCTGAGACCCACGTCGGCCAGCACCAGGCTGCCGGAGCCCAGCGAGTCGCTGCGCAGCACCAGCTTCAGTCCCTCGGAGGCGGTGTAGCTGCCGTCCAGCCAGCTGCCCTGGGCCAGCGTCAGGCCCGGCGCCACCACCCCCAGCACGCTCCCGTCGTCGGTCCACTGCGCGTGCAGGTTCAGGCTGCTTTGCGCTATCTGTTCGGCTTCGTGGGGATATAGCGTGTCTATGGGGAAGATGTCTTGCGGCAGCAGCTTGTGCCCCAGATGCATGGCTATCAGCGGGAGCGACATGTAATCGAAGCGGCCGCGCAGCGTGGCGCTCACGGCATCGCTCTCCAGCCGCACCACCTTGTGTTTATCCTCGGTGGCGTTCACGTCCAGGTCCACGCGGTTCATCGCCAGCTGGCCCCAATGGGTATGGTTCATCCTCACCACGGCCATCATGTCGTCCAGACTGCTCCATTCGCAGTTGGCGGTCAGTTGGGTGGACAGGGTGTTGTATTTTTCGTCGGTAAGTCCCAGCGCGGAGGTCTGTATTTGCTTGACGGCCAGCCGCAGGGCGGCGTTCTTCACCGTGTCGAGCAGCCGCGTGTGGGCTTCGGCGTCGAACAGGGCCAGGCTGTCGGTCGAGGTCATGCGCAGATGGGTGACCCCGTCCTGCATGCCGGCGGCCAGCTCGATGGGGGCCAGATGCTGGCCGCGCACCACGCTGTTGATGAGTTGTCCTTCGGCCTCTACGGCCAGGGTGTGCAGGTCGCTGAATTTGTCCCACCGGCCGCTCAGGCTCAGGTCGAAGCCGGTGTGCGAAAGCCAGTCTGTGCGGAGTATCTTCAATCCCAGGCCGCTGCTGGCGGCCTCGGCGGTGAATTGGGCGCCGCCGTGGTGGGTGGGGGTGAGCAGCGCATCCAGGTGCAGGCCGCCCATACCGCTCTCCATCAGCAGGTTCACCGTGCCCAACTCGTGCCATCCTCCGTGCACGCGCAGGCTCAGGTCCACGTGGTCCACCTGCCGCAGCAGCATGTCAGGCACGTCGACCAGGGCATAATGCGCCGTGGGACGGCTGTTTTTTATCATGCCCAGCGCCCGCACATCGGCCTGTGTGGTCCGCAGACGCTCGATGTCCACATCGAACACGGCGGTCTCTATGTCGGGCAGTCCGCGCACATCGCCGGTGAGTTGCAGCATCGAGCTCTCGCCCCAGCGTATGTTCATGTCGCTCAGATGCATATCGCTGATGGTGCCACGCATGCGCCCTTCGGCCACTACGGTGGCGTTGATGCCCCAGAGCCACGGTGCCCAGTAGGCGGCGTCGGACATGGCCACGTAGGTGCCGGGGTGCAGGCTGATGTCGTGCCGCACGTCGGCCAGATAGTCGGGGCCGCCCCAGTCGTCCCAGAGCATCTCCACGTCGGCCAGCACGGTGGTGTAGGGCGTGCGCAGGGCAAAGTCGCGCACCGTGATGTCGCGCGGGCTCACATGCACACGTCCCTCTATTTGGTTCACCACGAAGCCGCTCCGCTCGCGCGTGCTCATCTTCACCAGCCGGCAGGTTACATCGTCGTTCACCACATGTATGTCCTTGATGCGGCTCACTATGTCGAAAAACTCCATGTGTGCAATCTGCACCCCCTGGTCGAAGTCCATCTCCGGTATCTCGGGCAGGTCCATCTTGTAGTGCACATGGTTCAGCGTCAGTGTGTTGACATCTACCGTAAACACCACGTCGCTGTTTGGCTCGCGCGGTGTGGCGCTCGCGTAGTGGTCGAAGATGTACTGCATGTTGATGCGTGGCATGCCGGTCAGCGTGTCCTCCGTCACAGCCAGATGGTAGTAGCCGTTGCGCATATACACGCGGTCTATCTTGAGCGCCATGTCCTTATACGGGAACCGGCGGAAGTGCACCGCAAGGCGCTCGATATCGAAGATGGTGTCGTTGTCCGGCGAAACCAGCAGCACGTTGTTCAGTATCAGGTGGTCCCACGGCATGGCATGCAGCGCGCCGATGCGCACCGTGCCGCCCCATTCCTGCGACAAGCGATGCCCCACCGCCGTGCCCAAATAGGATTGCACAACGGAGTAATTGACCACTGCCACAGCCACATAGACCGTCAGCAGCAGCCCCAGCACTACACGCCCGACTATCTTCAGTGCACGCTTCATCTCCTTTATCTAACGCATTCTGGCCCTATTTATTATATAGGTACCCAAATTTTCTCACTCCCGCAGCACCGTCTCCGCGTCCACCGTGGCGCCCGCGTCCGGCACTGCCGCCGCCGGGGTGCCGCTATTGTTGGTGTAAACGCCGGAAAATCCGTTGGTTGTAACATTCTCCACCGCCGTGTTCTCCTCGGCCTCCCAGCCGATGAAGCAGGTGCAGGAGCCGACACCCTTGTCGTCCTGGACGAAGCCGTAGAGCAGCAGCTCGCGTCCGACGAAGGTCTCGGGCAGCATCAGTCGCACCACGCGGTCGCGGCGGTAGACCGGCGCCGCCAGCAGACCGTCCTGCAAATCGGGGCAGTAGACATACAGATACACATAGTCGTGCGGACGGCAGAGCCGTGCGCCGCCG
>JAZNHG010000054.1:0-177747 GCA_045576855.1 Bacteroidales bacterium
GACGTTGTAGGCCGTCATGCCGTGCTCGCGGGCGATGGCGGTAAAGCCCTGAGCGACAGCCATGCGCATGGCGGCGGCGAGCTGCACCGACGCCTTGAAGCGGTTGCGGCAGCGCATCTGCGCCTCGGTGCGGGGATTGCGAACATACTCTGGACGGCTGCGGAGGACCCAGATGCCGTTCCAGCGGTAGCCGACGGCGGGCCCCAGCTTGCCGCTGAAGCCGCCCATGTAACTTCCATATTGTTTGGCCATAGTGAATAGATTTTGGTTGGTGATACAAATGTTTTACTTCGGTGTAACAAGCGGACTGCAAGGGTATTACCAGGGGTCGGCGAGGTAGATGCGCCGCATGTACCACTAACCATAACGTAACATACGCCTAATTATTGCCTACTCGGGTAGGGGAGGAGTAGAGGAATGGTAGAGAGATAGTAGGCGATGAGTAGGAGAATGCTCTGCTTTGACCTCAGTTTGTGTGCCTTGCGGTGGGTGGTCTTGGCCGCAGATGGCATAACGATGTTGTTTTTTTTGTGCACGGATGGCACGGATGGGGCGGAGGATTCGCTCTACCCCAAGGATAGGGGAAATTCCCGGAGGGGACGATGGAGAGTAGCCGGGGGTGCAAGCCCCCGGTAGTGAGTCGCCCGACATTCCTCGCTTGTTTCCCCCATTAATGAAAAATAATATAAAACCCACTCATGCTCAAAACCGTTTACATCTCCCGATAATCGGCTTTTTGCTTTTTTATATCGTTGATTTTCTGTATTTTTATACTGGGCCTTATCTTTTTTGGCGTCAGTAATGAAAAAATGCGTATATTTGCAGCCGAATTCGACGCGAGTTTCGTCGAGTTGCGAAGAAGCATTTGTATAGGTCCGACTTTTAAAGTTCGCCAAATTTTAATCCAAAGGACTGCGATACTGATGCCTTGCTTCAGCCACTGTAATGGCCTTGTGCCACTGCATATTGGAGCATAGGATAAGGTTCAACGTTGGTTTTATTTTGGAAAGGTGTTTGGCGATACCTAAAAGTCGTAGAACTAACAACACGAGTTCTATGCTTTTTTTATATGTATAACAGCCGACCACTGGGGACTCGGGAAGGACATAAACTGACACAGAATGAGAATTATTACTGTGGGGCGTGCAAGCGACAACAACAAGGTTGTCGGCAGTGGTGAAGTGTCGTCGCACCATGCGTGCATTACAATCAACGACAACGGCACGGCTACCATCCGCGATGTGGGATCGCTCAACGGCACTTATGTGAACGGTCGCCGCATTGTGGGTGAGACATTGATTACTCCCGGAGACCGTGTCCTGTTGGGCAAGACTCCGCTCGACCTGACGCAGCTATTGCCGATGGGCGGCGGTGGTGGCAACCGTATTACTGAATCCCACAAGACTGTGATACGCAATGGCGGCAGCCAGACGGTCGCCGGCGGTGGAGGCGGTGGTGACCGCTTCACCGTGGGACGTGAGGATGGCAACGGCATCAGGATGCCCTATCCCGAGGTGTCGTCGCACCATGCCGTGCTGGCTCGTGGAGTGCACGGTGAGGTGACGCTGACCGACACAAACTCGACCAATGGCACTTGGGTGAACGGACGGCGGGTGACCAGCGCGGTGCTGCATAGGGGTGACCGCGTGATGCTGGCCAACAAGTATCCGTTGGACTGGGAGCGCTACATGCCGCCCGTTGGAGGCTCGCGACGTGTCAGTGGCGGCCTTGTCGCCGGCATTGCTGCTGCGGTGCTGGTGGTGGTGGCGGCGGTCGGTTTTTTCCTGTTCCATAACCCCACGTTGAGCGAGAGCCAGATTTACGACAAGTACAACACCGCAGTGGCGTTGGTTATCAACCAATACGGCTATCATGTTTTGGTGGATGGCGGTCAGGATGTCACCCCCATTCTTTTCAACGGTGCCACATCGGTAAATGTGCAGAACGGCAACCTGGTGCCGTCAATTTCGGTGACGGGTACTGGTTTCTTCATCTCGGACGACGGCAAGGTGGCCACCAACCTGCATGTGGCGCGGCCATGGCTGTTCGACACCAAGACATCCACCGCACTGGCCGAGTATGCTCGTCAGTCACTGGCCAGGGCAGGTCTGATCACTTATGTCTCGCAAGTGAAGGTAGTGGGCGTGTCGATGGGCATGGGCGTGATACCCAACGGTTTGCCTGTCAGTGAGGCCAATATTACCTCCTGTCGCGAATACCGTGGTCATGAGGACACGGAGAAGGATGTGGCCATACTGCAGACCGAGACACACACGCTGCCCAACAAGGTGGAGACATGGGTGGATCCGGCCAAGGCCAACCTCAACGACGACGCCTTGAAGCCGGGCAACGAGATCTACACCATCGGTTATCCCGCGGGTGTCTCGGACGTGGGTGTCACCAAATCGGACATGGTGCTGCACAACCAGATACAGAACGGCACGGTCACGCAGGTGCGCGACCAGAATTCGTTCGGACACAATGCCGCTTCGACCCATGGCGCCAGCGGGTCGCCGATGTTCGACAACAAAGGGTGCCTGATTGGGGTTCTCAACGCCGGTATGGACGGCACGCAGGGCTTCAACACCGGTATAAAAGCAAAATGTTTGATTGATTTATTGAATAATTAACAATTAATACATATATATTATGCGTTGCAAAAATTGTGGATGGCCTAACAAGCCCAATGTAGACAAATGCGTCAAGTGCGGCGAACCCCTGGTCAACGACCCGGTGTCCCAATTCAATCCCACGGCTCCCATTAACGACAAGGGGCCAGAAGCCTCGAACCTGAAGAAAACGGTCATCGAACCGGGTGGTGGCGGCTACGTGAACAATCCCATTTCTGGCACGACTCCAATTGGAGGTGACAAAGCAGCCTCCACGGTACCCATCAATGGCGGCGAGAGCACCTGCGCCAAGTGTGGCTACCCGTTGCGTCCCGGCGTGTCCAAGTGCCCCAACTGCAACACGCCTGTCAGCGGCACGACTCCCACTATGCCCATCAACAACGAGCCAGTCAACCCGGCGCCATCCCCCCAGCCCAACCACCATCCTGCCCCCAAGCGTCCGACCACTATCAACCCCTACTTGATGGACATGGACCCCACGCCTATGTGCAGCCTGAAACCCATCAAGAAGGTGGGGGAGAGGCGCGAACCTGTGGTGCAGGAGTATGATGGAAAGGAAATAGTGCTGAATCGCGAGAACACCGACCCCGACAACGGCTCCATCACCTCGCGCGAGCAAGCTCAGCTTACCTTCAAGGACGGTGTGTGGTACATCGAAGACCGTAGCGAACAGAAGACCACTTTCGTGCGTGCCATTCGTCCCACCGAGCTGTGCGACGGCGACATCGTGCTGCTGGGCAACCGTATGTTCGAGTTCCATAGTTAAATACCAAAGCGAGTTCTATGGCCGACCGATGTGATTTTCGCCCCGGCGACATCATAGATAGCCAGTACCGTGTCGAACGAGTCCTCGGCGAGGGTTCGTTTGGCAAGGTGTTTTCCGTCATTGCGTCCGACGGTGGGCGACAAGCCTTGAAATTGTTGAAACTGTGGGAGGTGCATCCAGACATCAGAGAGGGTCTGGTTCACCGCTTCGATATGGAGTTCGAGACCAGCCGTATTGAGAGCAAGTATCTCGTGCATAGTTTCTATCATGGCTATGTGCAGGGCAACCCCTACATGGTTATGGAGTTTTGCCCAGGAGGCGATCTCTTTTCTCACATGACGAGAGGCGACCTTGACTTGAGCCGCGTCGCCACGCATACCCTGTTGGGTATGCGCGATCTGCATGTCAGGGGCAAGGTGCACCGCGATTTGAAGCCGGAGAACGTGCTGCAGAAAGCCGACGGCTGCTTTGCATTGACCGACTTCGGCATTTGTGGCGACCGAAACAAACGCATGACCGAACGCAATATTATGGGTCGTCCGAGCCAGATTTTCGGCACCTATGCCTACATGCCGCCGGAACAGCTTTTGCAGCACCGCGACGCGACGGTGTTGCCCACCACCGATATTTTCTCGTTCGGTGTGATGATGTACCAGATGCTCACCCAGGGACAACTTCCCTTCGGACCGCTCGACGGGGAAGGCGACCTGCCGTCCTACATACGCCGAGGCAAAGCGGGCGAATGGGATCAAGAGCCAATAAGATATATCGACAATGGCGTGTGGCTGGGCCTCATCGAGGGTTGTCTCAGACCCGACTTTCGGCAGCGCTTGCAGAACTGCGACGAGGTGCTGGCTTATGTGCCGGGCCAGGGCGAGGGATTCCAGAAGGATGTCGGCGAGCAGAACGGGGTGACACCCGACTATCAGACCTTCGGTGTCAATGGCATATTGCTACGCGTGATGCAGGGCGAGGAGTTCGGCATGGTCTATTATCTGGACAATCTGTTGCAGGGCAACTGCTCGGTGTTGCGTGTGGGACGTCGCGACTACTCGGTCAAGAACGACATCGCCATCAGGGAGGAAGATAGTTGCTACGTGTCGCGCTACCACTGCACCTTGGAACTGGACTACGACCGGGGCTGCTGGGTGATACGCGATGGCCAGTGGCGCATGCCCACCGCCACGGTGGGCGTCGGTAGTTGGCACCGCTCTACCAATGGCACCTACGTGAACTCGCAGGAGGTGAACGAGGTGGGAATTCCAATCAAACCCGGTGACATCATTTCCATCGGTGACGTCAAGTTACGAGCGGAAGCGTATTGATTGCATTATTGTAACATCATTAATTATCCAATATGGCAAATACCAGTAATAACTATAAAAAGACCTTGATGGGTTCTGTTGGAGCCGGTGTGGGTGCTGTGTTCAACCCCGGCGACCGCACTTACTACATACTGGAGCACAAGGTGTCGACCCGATACCATAAGGCGGGCGAGTGGCAGGAGATTATCGTTGACCAAATTGAACTGGGACGTGATCCGAGTTGTCAAGTGCGCTTCGACGAGCAGTTCGACACGGTGTCGCGCAAACATGCCGCCATCGTGCGTGACGGGGAAAACTGGAAACTGATTCAGCTGTCGAAGACCAACACCACTTTTCTGAACGGACATCCCGTCAAGGAGGAATGGTATCTGCAGAATGGTGATGAGATCCAGTTGAGTGTCAATGGACCCAAGTTGGGATTTATCGTGCCTTCGGGCAACAAGTCAACGGTGGGTTCGATTGGGCTTTCGCGTCGTTTGAGCCTCTTCCGCCAACAAGCCTTACGTCCCTACCGTGTTGTGCTCTGGATACTGGCATTGTTGTTGTTGTTGGCCATCGGTCTGGGTGGCTTCTTCATTTGGAAGGGTCACAAAGAGAATACCCTACTGAAGCAGAATAGCGAACAGAAAATGAAGGAATACGAGCAGATGCTCATCGATAGCGAGAAGCGACATCAGCAGGAACTTGACTCACTGGCCGGACGCTACCGTTCGCTGGAGGACGACATGCGCAAGATTAAGAAGTCGGCCACCCAGACGGCACGTCCACCGCGAGTGAAACAGGACGTCGATACAAGTAGGATGAAGGGGGCCTCCGAAGGCGGCGAGGCCTATGTCAGGGAACTGCTTTCGAACGCCTATTTTGTGATGCCGGTGAGTTATAAAATATCATTGTCGGACGGCACCGAGGTTGTGCTGTCAGCTGGTGAGAAGGTGGCCATGGGTGACGATTCACTGACGGTTCCACTAGTGTCGGGTACGGGATTTCTGCTCAACAATGGAGTGTTTGTCACCACACGCAAGATGATCGACCCCTGGCTGATGAACAACGACAGCCTCTTTATCTTCATGAATTTAATGAGCAATGCAGGAGCGACCATCGAGGCTACACTTTATTGCCAGTCGTCGAGTGGCGACGAGTTCACCATATCGACCGACCGCTTCACATGCAACCGCAGCGGTGATGTGGTGGAAATGACCGATGACGGTATTTCGTACACCAATGCCGAGTACGACTATCGCTCATACGCCTATGCACGTGTCGAGCTGTCGGGCGGTCTGTCCTATTCCAGTTCTTATCGTCCACGCGAGGGCGAGTCGCTTTTGCTGATGGGCTATACCGACGGACTGGATTCCATGGTCGGAGTGACCGAGGCGGCTGTCGACGGCATTCATGAGAACTATTTCGTCTTCAGCTACGCGGACAAGGACGTCAACCAGTTGACACTGGGCAGTCTGTTGATAGCGGTCGTGAATGGCGAGGCTCGTGTGATTGGTATGTTGAAGGGAGTGGCTCCCGAAAAGGGCATGGGTCTTGCATTCCCCATCTCTCTGATGGGCTTTTGAAAGTAAAAAAACAATTAATATGGATATGAAAGGAATAGCAACAATAGCAGTGCTTCTGTCTCTGTGCGGAGCAGTCAATGCCCAAAAGCCTGATTCCTACCTTGACGTGGCCAGCCGCCAGTTTACGGGTTCTGTGTTGAATGAATTAATGGCCAGCGCTTTGGGTGACGGTATTCTGATAATGCGGCGCAGCTATGAGTTGGTTGACACCACCAATGGAGACCGGTATGGCTGGAACGGCGCCAAGGAATTCAGTGTCGTGATGTCGCTTGGAGTCAGCACTGACCGTGGCATTGTGGCCACCGGCAAATTTGTGTCGCCGTGGGACAGCGATCCTAACTTCAAGCCGTTTAGCGGTCAGCAGTATAAACCCTCGCCGCTTGATGCGACGCTTCGCCCAATGCATCAGAACGAGGAAGAAAGTATTGATCTGGAAGTGGATGCCGACAGACGCATCAATACCATAGGGGAGAAACTCTATTTAATAGCCTCTTATCGTCCTGGCTTTGCTCTTGATACTACTTCGGGACTCAAGGAAGGTTTGCTGGTGGTCGTCTCGGTATCCACTGATGCAAACGGCACCCTCAAGGAGGATTATCAGTATAGTTTTTCGAGAGCAAAACTGACGGTGAACGCCGACACTTCGGTCTACGACGTGGCACAGCCCCGCCTACAGGGCCGCACGGTGATTGGCGGTCTTTTAATCACCCCCGAGATAGCACTGGGTGCCATTAATTTCAAGGTGGTGGCTCTGATGCAACAACTCGGAGAACGATGGGTGCTCACATGCCCGGATGTGAATCCGGAACTCCAGAAGGAAAACACACCTACCCCCAATCCCAAACTAACAAGAAAGTATGACAGGAGAAGAAGGGAAAGAAGGATAAGAAGAAATACGACAACGAATAGCATTTCCTTAACTCAAACAAAAAATTAAATGGGAACGATAACATTCAGAATGGCTGCGAAGACTGACGTAGGAAGGGTTCGCACAAACAATGAGGATAATTTTCAGGTGGCCAGCGACCTGACGATGGCAACGATGGGTTGGACCAATAACAGGGTCTGCGAATTGGGCAGCAAGGGAACCCTTCTTGTGGTGGCCGACGGTATGGGAGGAATGAATGCTGGAGAGGTGGCGTCAGAGATAGCTATTGCAAGTGTGCGTGAACAGTTTGCCACTGACAGGCTTACCTCCGAAGTGATGAGTGACGACCAGTCCATTGAGTTTTTCATGGACAGTGCTATCACGATTGCCGACAACCGCATCAAGGAGGAAGCCAAACTTCGGCCCGAGACACGAGGTATGGGGACCACCATCGTCATTGGTTGGCTTCTGGACAAGAAACTTTATGTCAGTTGGTGTGGCGACAGTCGAGCCTATATTTTCAACCCTGTGAATGGGTTGAGGCAGATTTCCAAGGACCACTCATACGTCCAGGATTTGGTCGACAGCGGCCGTTTGAGACCCGAGGATGCCTTCGATTTTCCTGAAAGCAACATCATCACCCGTTGTCTTTCTGACTCGACGACGCGTGCCATCCCCGACCATCTGGCTGTCCCTTGCGAGGTATGTGACGGAGACATCATACTCCTGTGCACCGACGGTTTATGTGGCCTTCTTCGCGATGAGGAGACAGCTTCCATCCTTTCGGCCTATACGGACGACATGGACGCTGCGGTGTCAGCTCTGATAGAAGGCGCCTGCAATGCCGGAGGTAGCGACAACGTGACGGTATGCCTGTGCCAGATACTCTCTGGAGGTGCGGTAGCCAAGCCATCTGTCTACAATCAGCCTGCCAAAGTCAACTCCATCTGTACCACTATTCCTCCCGAAGAACCTTCCAAGAGAAGGAATATCAAACTATGGGTTGTGGGAGTCATTGTTGCTGTTGTTGCCATCTTTGCTTTCGTCATCGCCTACGGTTTCAACCATTGGTGGATGAAATCCAAACAGCCGGCCGTGGACAATACTGCCGTAATGCAGACGGATACATGTCAAAATGATGGATCACAGGAAAATACGGGAAGTGCTGTTGTCGGCAGTATCAATGATGCCTCGGGAGTGGGAATAAATTCTGACGAGAATGTATTTAAAGGCTTGGACAATAAGAAAAGCAAACGAGAGACCAAGGCGGATAAAACCAAACAAAACCCGGATGTGAAATCAGATAATATGGAGGAAGGTTCGGAAAGCGCCGCCGGGACTCAGCAGGAATCCAAAGACAATGCACAAGAAACAGGTGCCAAAGGAGGTCTGACATTGAATAATCCAAATAAAACCCCGGACGAAAGCAGATACACTCCGGCTACGGAAGGAGAGAAGAAAGCTGTTGAGGACAATATAATCAACAAAAAAGACCAACAATCGGAATAGCCATGAAAATCACAATAGGAAGAGACCGGACATGTTCCATACAGGTCGATGAACGTTTTGATACTGTCAGTCACAACCATGCCGAGATTGAGAGAACGACAGACGGTCGACTGCTTTTTATTGACCACAGCACCAATGGATCCACTGTCAACGGACAGAAGATACACAACGGATCCACCTACGTGAACGAGGGAGAACGTATCATGCTCGCCAATGCCTACGATGTGTCGTGGAACGACGTACTAGCCATGCTGCCCCGCCCCAATCCTTCGCGTGTCACCGTGCAGCACAACATCCACTCCGATCCGGACTACCAGTCTGGTCGTGCGACCAATCGTTATGTGCCACCCGTCATGCCGGGGGCAAATGTCTCGCAACCGCAGCCGTCTGGTTTGACCGAGGAAGAGTTGCGCCGTTGGAACTGGGGAGGTTTTCTGCTTAGTTGGATATGGGGGCTGGGCAACAACGTCTGGTGGGCCCTGCTGGCATTGATACCGGGTATTAGTCTGGTAGTGGCCATCATGCTTGGCCTACGTGGAACCCGAGCATCCTGGGAGGCAGGCAAATGGTCTTCGCCGGCACAGTTTTGGGAGTCCCAGCGCAGGTGGACCTTTGCCGGTCTTATTGTGACCGGAGTCGGCGTGCTGATCTATCTGGTGTTTTTTATCGTGGCTATGGCATCGTGAGGCTACATTTATTTGATAATTAACCAATAATATCTGAAAAACAATATGGAGTTACGAAAAAATATGCTTTTTGACGGACGCTACCGTCTACTATCATTCATTGGCAGCGGTGCGTCGGCGCAGGTGTGGCGCGCTAGCGACACGCAGGCCAACAACCTTGTTGTAGCGCTCAAAATCTTCTGCGAATCACCCGAAATGAACACATACGGATGGCAGAATTTCGAACATGAGTTCACGTCGGTCTACAACCTGATTCATACCAACCTGTTGCCTCCCACAGGGTACAACAGGAGCAAAGATGGCGATATTCCGTACCTCATCCTGCAGTATTGTGACAACGGCTCTGCCACCAGTATGGTGGGGCGCATTGACGAACCGACCCTCATACAGTTTCTGCACGATGTCAGCGCCGGTTTGGCATATCTTCACGAGCGTAACATCATTCACCAAGATATTAAACCCGACAACATACTGCTCGACGAGCAGTGCAACTTCCTGGTCACAGACTTTGGCATCAGCACAGTAGGTAACCAACAGACCTCATCATCGGGCAGCCGTGCCTATATGGGTCCCGAACGTTTCCCCGACCCGTCCGACCCGTCCGATGCAGGAGCTGTCATCAAAGCCAGCGACATCTGGTCGCTGGGGGCTACGGCCTATGAGTTGGTGACTGGCGATGTGCCTTACGGTGACTATGGCGGCGCCATCCAGAAATCGGGCGAGAAGTGCAAGCCTTTGCCCGACACCCTGCAACCTGAGGTGCGCGACATAATTGAACGTTGCCTCAACCTCAACCCCTGGGACCGACCCAAGGCCAAAGACATACAGCTGGCTATTGAAAGGTATTGGGCTGACGGCAACTGGAAAGGAAAGAAAATCAACCCCTATCGCAAATACTACTACGGCGCTGCCGTGCTGGCCCTGCTGGTCGGCGTATTCTTCATCGTCGACTACAATCGCACCAAGGTACGCTACTATAGTGACTATGCCGAGGTTTGGGGGATTCCGCAGGGAGTGGGCCGCATCGGTTCGGCCACCAAGTCCCATGTTCACCGGATGTATCGTTTCGAGTACAAGAAAGGCAAACTGCGCCGAATGTCGCATGTCAACTCCTACGGAAAACTCATAGAGGATAGCGAGTCTGAACGAGCAGAACGGCCGGTCGATATGCGCCTCTTCTACACCGGCAACGGCAAGCTTAACAAAGTAAAGGTCTACAGCCGTGGTGGAAAAGTGCAGTATGTTAGAAGTTATAACGACAAGTTGAACAACATCACGTTCCGTTACGACGACGAGTACGAGACCGAAAAACGCCTTGGCGCTCAGACCATCGGCTATGTCCATGCCTTGCTCGATGAAGAACCCAAAGGCCAAATATCCCATTACCTGCTCTCCTACGACCGGCAAGGACGTGTCGACACACTCCGCTATGCCAACAGTGCCAACCATCGCTGTTGCGACCAGGACGGCATCTATGGCCGCGCCTATGTCCACGACAAAAAGGGCCGTGTGGTCGAGGAAAAATATCTTGGCTACGACGGCGCCCCCAAGGCCACCTCATGGGGACTTGGCAAAAAACTGTTCTCCTATGATGGCGACAACAACCTGGTGCGCGTACAATACCAGACCGTCGACGGGCATCCCGCCCGCGATGCCAGGGACGGAATCTACATCTACGAGATGGTCTACGACCGCTACGGCAATGCCGTCGAGATGCTCCATAAAGACGCCGATGGTAACCTGATGATTCCCCAGATGATGAATTATTCCGTCGCACGACAGACTTTCGACAACCGCGGCAATATCATCCGTATAGAAACCCTTGATCCCGACCGCCAGCTCATGATGACCCCCAGCGGATATGCAGTTTCGGTCCGTGGTTACGACAAGAATGGATACCTCAACTATATCTCATACCGTGATGTCGACGACCGACGCTGTACATCTTCCAACAACTACTCCATTGCCCGCATCGTCAATGACGACTTCGGTAACCAACTCGAATTCTGGTTCTATGACTCCGACAGCACCCTCGTTGTTACCTCCGAAGGCAGTGCTGGATACAAATGTCAGTTCGACTCGGTCGGCAACGTCATAGAATATGTGACATTCGGTCCCGACCAGCAACCGATGGCTTCCCAGATTGGTTCTTACGGCTGGCGTATGAAATACAACGATCGCGGAATGCGCAGCGAGCTGACCTATCTCGGCCCCTCGCTCCAACCCGCTACCACCGACGAGAAAATATCAGTTGTCCGCTACATCTACGACGAGCATGCTAACGAAATCAGCCGATTCTTCTACGACTCGGTCGGGCGGCATCTTGTGGTCTCGATTGAAAACATCTCTGGCTGGAATTCAAAGTACGACGAGTATGGAAACGAGACCGAACGCACCTACTTCGATGCTGACAGCAACCGATGCATGTGTACCAATGGATTTAGCCGGTTCCGCAACGAGTACAACGAGCGCGGCAACTGCATCAAGCGCCGCTTCTACGATCACAACGACCGGCTTGTAATGGTAAACGGCAAGGCCGGCGAGAACAATACCTATGACGAGCGAGGCAACCTGCTCGAAAATTGCGAGATTGGCCTCGATGAGCACCTGGCCCCCGGCCGTCTCAAGGCTCGCTACCGCTATGACAAGAACGACAATGTCATCGAGTTTTCTCTCTTCAATCGCAGCGACAATCCTGCCACCAATAGTAGCAACTACCACCGCTATACTGTCAGTTACGACAACCGCAACAATCCTATCGAAACTCGCTATTATAACACCAGTGGTCGTCTTACCCGTTATGGAAGTGACACCTATTCCATCCAGCGCGATGTCTTCGATAATCAGGGTTTTCGTGTCGAGACCCGTTTTTACGGTATAGACGAGCGTCCGGTGATCTGCAAGGAAGGCTGGTTTATGTCACGCCGAGAGTACGACCCCATGGGCAATGTGGTCCGTCAGCTCTTTTTCGATCTCGATGAACGCCCCACCGACCCCAAACGCATGGTGCCCGAAGGCAACTGCAAGTATGACAGCCAGGGGCATATGGTCTATATTTCATCGGGCGATGGTTATGGCCACATCATTGATAATCCACGAACAGGTTGGGCTATATGCGAATACAAATTCGACCGTCGTGGCAACAACACAGAAGTTGCCTATTTCGACGAATACCATCAACCGACAGTCATCAAGGGCGACAGTTATTGCAAAGTGGTGAAGGTCTACGACGAACATAACAACCAGACTGAGATTCAGTACCACAACCTCAAAGAATGCTATGAGAAGGAAGTTACCAAATACAACGAAAAGGGGCGTAAAGTGGAGTGGCGTCGTTGTTATGGCAATGGTACTTTGAAACCTTATGGTAATGGGGTTGCCCGATACACTATCAGCTATGAGAGTAATGGGGTGACTCCTACAATGATGCGGGTCTACGATATACAGGGCAACATGCTTTTCTATGCCCGCTATAATGCCCGCACCCAGCAATGGGGCGATTTCCAAGTCTGATTTTTAAATGATAAATATGGAAGAAAACGCAATATTTCATGAACGTTACCGGCTCATAAGCCTCCTTGGACGTGGCAACTTCTCCGAGGTTTGGTTGGCCGAAGACTCTAAGACAAAAGTAGAGGTGGCCTTGAAAATCTATGCCCCTGCCACTGGGCTAGACGACGAAGGACTTAATGTGCTGGCCCGCGAATTCGCCCTTGTGGCGGAAGTCAACCATCGCAACCTTCTCAAACCACTGCATTACGACACCTGTGACCGTAAACCCTATCTGGTGCTTCCCTACTGCAAGAAAGGAAGCACCATGAAATACGTTGGTCGCATGTCCGAGCAGGATGCCTGGCGATTCATCCGCGATGTAGCCTCGGGCTTGGCTTTCCTCCATGACCATGACCCTGCAATTATCCATCAGGATATTAAACCAGACAATGTGATGGTCGGTAACAACGGCGACTATATGATTACCGATTTTGGCGTTAGTACCCATGTGCGCAGCACACTCCGCAAGAGCATGAGTGCAGCCTTCAAATCGGCGGGCACCACCGCCTATATGGCCCCCGAGCGATTTAGTCGCGACAACACACCTGTCAAGGCCAACGACATCTACTCGCTTGGCGCTACGGTTTTTGAGTTGCTCACCGGTGATGCTCCATTCGGCGACGAGGGTGGCATACTGCAGATGAAAGGTGCCGAGGTTCCGCAACTTAGGGGAGATTACTCGTCGCAACTCAAGCGCGTTGTAGATATGTGTCTTCACACCGACCCTTGGGAACGTCCTATAGCACCACAATTGGAAAAATATGCTACACAGGCACTCGAAGGCAATAAGATTGACTTCCCGTCCGAAAGCAACTTCCTGACTAAGTACAAGAAACCTTTGATAATTGCTGTCGGTGTACTTGTTGTGGCGGCCATTGTGCTTGTCGTTATCCTCTCTTCGGGCGACAAAGGCAAGGCTTCGACAGCCCCGGTGACCGAGGCCCCTTGTGTGACAGAATTGCCAACCTATTTGTCGTTGGTGGCTCGTTGTGACTCCTTGACCAGTGTCGGCGCCAACGACAATTGTGATGCTCTCTTGGCTGCCAAAGAGACACTTAGGGAGGTGAGACGCCTTGAGACGCTCTATTTTGCTGACGATAGCGTCAACTACAACAAGGCCCGCAGCCTCGGCGAGCGTCTTGACATCAAGTTGCGCGCCGCCGCCGAAGCATGGCGCGCCGCCGCTAACGTACAGCGAAGCCTCGGCGAGAACGAGCGGGCAGAGGAATACTTTCAACTGGCCGAACGGCTAGACGACGGTGTTAACAGCAGCGCCATGGAAATATCAGGAACCAATAATTAATTGAAACCCCAAAAATAATAAACATGAAAAAAGTTTTATTAATAGCAGTCAGCATGTTGATTGGCGCTACCGTCGTTGCGCAGGATTGCTACCAGTCCACCCGTCGTCAGGGTATCAACTACTACAATCAAGGCAAAAAGAAGGAGGCCAAGCGCTATTTCACTGCCGCCCAGTCGTGTCCCGACAAGCCGGCCAATAACGATTTACAGACTTGGATACGCCGTTGTGACACCACAGTTGCCACCGGTAACGTTTTTGAACTGAACGGTGTCGAACTCGTCAATATCGAGTTGGGCAACGAGGTGGCCGAGTCGCCCATCTTCGCAGGTGACATGGGCAATATGGCCCCCCGTATTGACTATCGCGGTATCGGCAAGCGTAGCCAGACTATCACCCTACACACCAAACTTCTCGACCCAACGGGCAAACTTGTATCCAGCGGTGCATCGCCCTTGGGATATACATCCATGCGCAATATCACTGTCGAACCCGGAGTTGAGGGCACCACATACTTGCCGGCCCTCTCTTCCTACAACGGGGGCGTCTACACCAACGGCGTCTACGAGTATGAGGTATGGTATCAAGGCAAACGCCTCTACACACGCACCTTTGTCGTGTCGGCAACCAAGACGCTCGCCAATGTGACTCTCACTGTCGACGGCCAGCACGAAGTCAACAGTTTCGACATCCCCTACGGCGGCGGATCTGAGTCCTACACCATCAATACCAACGCATCGTCCTACGACATTACTTACAAACCCTCGTGGGTCCAGTTAGTCACAAAGACCAAGAACAGTTTCAAAATTCAGATTGCACCCAACCCTGAAGGGTTCGCTCGCACCGACTACATTACCATCAGTGCTGCTGGCCGAGAGGTTACTGTCAATATCCAGCAGAATGCCAACCCCAGCGCCAAGCGCAAAACGGACGTGACATCTAATGGCAATAACAGCTCCAAGAAAGGATATGACAATAGTGGCACCTACTTTGATGTCGGCATTGGCCTTTCGTTCAGTAGCACCGCTGTTAGTTTCAGCGACGCCACCCGCGGAGGTGTTATCAACTATGGTGTTAATGACCTGGCTGATGTTATGACCGGGCCAGACTACACATCCGGTGTGGGCTTTGAAATGCACGGCAACGTCAACATCCCGCTCAGTGAGCAGTTCTACATTGTCACTGGTCTTGCTTTCTCGTTCCAGAATTTTTCGGCTAGCGTTCACACTTACGACTGGAATTACACCACCGACGGCGGTGTCAACCGCTGGGCCGTCGACCAGCGCAGCGACGAGAAGTACCATTTTACCTACATCGACGTGCCTCTTCTTGCTTCCTATAAAATTCCCGTCGCCGATAACATGACCATCGCTTTCAAGGGAGGCTTCGGCCTAGGCTTTGGTTTGTCGGGCAAATGCAATGTGAGTAGCCATGTATATGCAGAAAACACCACCTCCAACCAATACTTCGAATATGACCTCAACGGTGACGTCAACCTTTACAAGGGTTCCTATCATTTCGACCAGCAGTACACCACCGGTGCTGCCAGTCTCTATGAGATTGACAACGTCGCTTTGAGGATTTTCAATAGTTTCAATCTTACCCTCCGTCTTGGTGCTGACTTCGAGTTGAACCGCTTCGTCATAGGACTCTCTTACAACATCGGCTTGAGCAACCTTGCCAACCGGACCTATTTTGAGGATGTGAGTATTCAAGTGCCCGGATTCTACATTGTTGGGTCCCGCCCGGGATTCGTAAATACAACCTATCCGTTGTATAGTTACAAGCAGCGCCTCAGCAGCTTCATGATTACGGTGGGCTACAAGTTCTAATTTTTTGATGTAAGAAAACCTTTTTGTTTAAAAAAAAACAGGGCTGGCATTTGGAGATGTCAGCCTTTTGTTTTGTCTTTGCAATCGCTAATCATAAATAAACTCAGATGCAATGACGCGATTTATTATCGAATTCTCAATCAGATTGTAGATGTTTTTAAATGTAGCCATCCGGCGGTATCCTTTCTTTTAAATTTATTTATAATCTGGTTGAACTTTGATATGCCCAAGGGGGGCGCTTAATCAAATCAATTATGTCAATACATTGCCTCCGACAGTGAGTTTGTGTTAGACTCCCAGGGAGGGGCTTTGCGAAGATAGAAGGTCCGGTGGAAAGTTTTTCATCGGTGGTGTCATTTTTTTTGTGTATCTTTGCACCGGATTTATAATGCACTGCAGACTATGTTTGAGAACCTTAGTAGCAAGATAGAGAAAGCGTTACATGCCCTTCGCGGCAAAGGGTCGATTACCGATATCAATGTGGCGGAGACCGTCAAGGAGGTGCGCAAGGCCCTGCTGGACGCCGATGTGAGTTATCCCATAGCCAAGGAATTCACCGACAAGGTGAAGGCCGAGGCGATGGGCCGGAATGTTATCAAGAGCCTGGAGCCGGGTCAGCTGATGGTGAAGATAGTGCACGAGAAACTGACCGAGCTGATGGGTTCGGAGGCGGTGGATATCAACGTCAAGGGCAGTCCGGCTGTGGTGCTCATCGCGGGTCTGCAGGGTTCGGGTAAGACCACCTTCAGCGCCAAGCTGGCCAACCTGCTCCGCACCAAGCGTGGCAAGAGCGTGATGCTGGTGGCGGGCGACGTCTACCGTCCGGCCGCCGTGAGCCAGCTGCAGACGCTGGGCGAGCAGATAGGTGTGCCGGTCTACACCGAGGCTGGCAACCAGAATCCGGTGCAGATAGCGCAGAATGCGGTGAAGGAGGCCAAGCTGAAGGGTGTGAATGTGGTCGTGGTGGATACCGCCGGCCGTCTGGCTGTGGACGAACAGATGATGGACGAGATAGCCGCCCTGAAGCGCGAGCTGCAGCCGCAGGAGACGCTCTTTGTGGTGGATGCGATGACGGGTCAGGATGCGGTGAACACGGCCAAAGCGTTCAACGAGCGGCTCGACTTCGACGGCGTGGTGCTGACCAAGCTGGACGGCGACACGCGCGGCGGTGCGGCCCTCACCATCCGCTACACGGTGCAGAAGCCCATCAAGTTTGTCGGCGTGGGCGAGAAGATGGACGCGCTGGATGTGTTCCACCCCGACCGTATGGCCAACCGCATACTGGGCATGGGCGATGTGGTGAGCCTCGTGGAACGCGCACAGGCGCAATACGACGAGCAGGAGGCCCGTCGCATACAGAAGAAGCTGGTGCGCGACGAGTACAACTTCGAGGACTTCCTGTCGCAGGTGTCGCAAATCAAGAAGATGGGTTCGATGAAGGACCTGGTGAGCATGATTCCCGGCATGGACAAGCTGACGAAGAATGTGGAAATCAGCGACGACGCCTTCAAGCCCATCGAGGCTATGATAGGCAGCATGACGCCCTACGAGCGCCAGCATCCGCAGTGCCTCAACGGCAGTCGCAAGCAGCGCATTGCCGCCGGCAGCGGCCGCTCGATACAGGAGTTGAACCGCTTCTTGAAGCAGTTCGACGACACGCGCAAGATGATGAAGATGGTGAGCAAGCAGGGTGGCAAGATGCCGATGCGGAAAAGAAGATAACCGCTATAGGCGCCGGTGGCGCTATAGACGCTATAGAAACTATAATAGAGTAATATGACAGAGTTATTGGACGGCAAGGCACTGGCCTTGCAAATCAAGGAAGAGATAGCCAACGAGGTGCGCCGGCTGACCGCCGAGGGCAAGCGTGCGCCCCATCTGGCCGCTGTAATTGTGGGCTCCGACGGGGCCAGTATGACCTATGTGGCCAACAAGGAGAAGTCGAGCCATGAGGTAGGCTTCACCTCGAGCGTCTACCGCATGCCGGAGACGACCACCGAGCGCCAGCTGCTGGAGAGCATCGAGTTTCTGAACAACGACCCGGATATCGACGGATTCATCGTTCAGCTGCCGCTGCCGAAGCATATCAACGAGCAGAAGGTAATCAACGCCATCTCGCCCGAGAAGGATGTGGACGGCTTCACGCCCGTCAACATCGGCCGCATGGTGCTGGGTGAGGAGTGCTTTGTGCCGGCCACGCCGATGGGTATATGCACGCTGCTGAAGCGCTATGGCATAGAGACCGCAGGCAAGCATTGCGTGGTGATAGGACGGTCGAACATTGTTGGTACACCGGCAGCCAATCTGCTGAGCCGCAAAGGGTTCGATTGCACGGTGACGATGTGCCACAGCAAGACGCAGAACCTGTCCGAGCTGACGCGCCAGGCCGACATACTGGTGGTGGCCATCGGACGTCCCGAATTCGTGACGGCCGACATGGTGAAGCCGGGTGCCGTGGTGGTCGATGTGGGTATCCACCGCGTGCCCGACGAGTCGAAGAAGAGCGGCTACCGCATCATAGGCGACGTGAAACATTCGGAAGTGGATGCCAAGTGCAGCTGGGTGACCCCGGTCCCGGGCGGCGTAGGCCCGCTGACCATCGTGTCGCTGCTGCAAAACACGCTGCAGGCATACAAGAAGACGCAGGGCTGACTGCCGTGTGCCGTGTAGAATACAAACAGAGGGGCCGACGCTCAGCGTCGGCCCCTCTCTGTGTGTCGGTTTGGGTCGAGGGTTGGAATTATTCGACCGGCATAGTGGCCACCACGCGGAAGGTGAGGTCGGTGTTGATGTTCTCGGGCAAGGCGCCGTCGTGGTCCTCCATGATGAAGGTAATCTTGCCGGGCTCGAAGTCGTAGCGGATGTTCTCGGTCACGATATCGTATGAGCCGTCGTCGAAGGTGTAGGTGATGGGCACCACGTGGGGTAGCGGGCACTGGCGGTTGCCATCATAGACATAGGCCGAGATGTTGCCGTAGTTGAGCACATCGACGGTGAGGGCGTTCCAGTCGAAGGAGCACCAAAGGTAGCCGGAGCCGTCGTCGCACCACTGGTTGCGGAAGACGGTGGCCTCCATCACGCGGGTGTTGGAGTCGCCGAAGTACTCGTCGCTGCATGAAGTCAGCCCGCAGGACATGACGATTGTCATCAGCAGGGGCAGGATGAATGTTGCTTTTTTCATAATGGTATGTTTTTGTTGTTTTTTTTTATTCGTTATTCCGGTTTAGTAACGTCATTCATACGTCTTTATTGTTTTCGGATGCAAAAATACGATTTAAAAGTGGAGAAAAATCCGTGTGGGCGAAATATTTTTCCAAAAAAAATATCATCTTGACGTAACAAATTCATATTTTCTGCGTTATTGAGGCAGAAACAAGGTGTAAACTAAGCGAGACGAGTATGAGACAACTGAAGATTACCCATTCGATTACCAACCGCGATATCAAGTCGTTGGACAAATATCTGCAGGATATCTGCAGTGAAGAGTTGCTGACTCCGGAGCAGGAGGTGCAGCTGGCTCAGCGTATAAAACAGGGCGACCAGCAGGCGCTGGAGCGTCTGACCAAGGCCAACCTGCGCTTTGTGGTCAGTGTGGCCAAGCAATACCAAAACCAGGGCCTCTCGCTGCCCGACCTGATTAACGAGGGCAATGTGGGTTTGATTAAGGCTGCTAAGCGCTTCGACGAGACGCGTGGTTTCAAGTTTATCAGCTATGCAGTGTGGTGGATCCGCCAGAGCATCCTGCAGGCTATTGCCGAGAACTCGCGTATAGTGCGTCTGCCGAGCAACCAGTTGGGTGCTCTCAATAAGTTGAAAAAGGAAATCAGCAAGCTGGAGCAGCAGCTGGAGCGTCCGCCATCGGAGGAGGAACTGGCCGAGATGCTGGACATCCCCGAGGATAAAATCAAGGCCATCATGAATATCAGCAGCCGCCATGTGAGTATCGACGCCCCGTTGGCAAGCGACGAGGATGTCAACTTTGTGGATGTGCTGCCCAACGAGGACACTCCGCCGACCGACAGCAAGCTGATGCAGGAGAGTCTGTCGCAGGAGATTGAGCGTTGCCTGTCGACACTGACGCCTTATGAGCGCGATGTCATCAAGATGTACTATGGCATCGGTCTGCCCCATCCGCTGAGTCTGGATGAGATTGCCATGAAGTTTAATCTTACGCGTGAGCGTGTACGCCAGATTAAGGAAAAGGGCATCAAGCGTCTGAAGAACAGCAGTAAGAGCAAGCACCTGAAGGCTTATTTGTAGAGCTGTGAGGTTTTAAGTGGTATGGTGCAACTTTCCCCGCTTGAAACTTGATTAATTCCCGAAATGGATATTATACTGAAATATTTCCCGAACATGACAGAGCGGCAGCGTGAGCAGATGGCCGCTCTGTTGCCTTTGTATGAGTCGTGGAATGCGCAAATCAATGTCATTTCGCGCAAGGATATGGAGCACTTCTATGAGCATCATGTGCTGCATTCGCTGGCTATCGCCAAGGTGATACAGTTCAAGCCGATGTGTGAAGTGCTGGATGTGGGCACGGGTGGGGGCTTCCCCGGCGTGCCGTTGGCTGTCATGTTCCCCGACAGCCGTTTCACTTTGATAGATTCGATAGGGAAGAAAATCAAGGTGGTGAGCGATGTGATAGAGCAGCTGGGGTTGACCAATGCCAGGGCCCGGCAGATACGTGCCGAGCAGTTGGGAACAGAACAAATGGATAGTCCCCATGAATACGACTTTGTGGTGTCGCGCGCTGTCACCACATTGGGCGAGTTTGTGCCTTGGGTGAAGGACAAGATATCAAAGACACAATACCATCAGTTGCGCAATGGTATTCTCTACCTGAAGGGTGGAGATTTGACAAAAGAACTTTTCCCCTTCCGCCACAAGGTGCGTACGTGGGATATAAGCGAGTTCTTCGAAGAGGAATTCTTCGAGACCAAGAAGGTTATTTATTTGCCGCTATAAGTGAGGCTATGATGTCGTCGGTCGAGATTCCCTCGGCCTCGGCATAGTAGTTTCGCACAATACGGTGGCGTAGCACGTTAAGTGCCACCCGGTCGACGTCCTCGGCATCGGGTGAGTACTTACCGTGGATGGCGGCATGGCAGCGGGCTCCGATAATAAGATACTGTGAAGCGCGCGGGCCGGCACCCCAGGAGATATACTTGTTGTCACGGTCGCGGGTGGAGGTGACGAGGCGCACGGCATACTCGACCACGTTGTCGGGTACGGGCATGCGGCGTATGGTTTGCTGGATGGTAAGTATCTCGTCGGCGCTGAGCACTTTGTCGACAGGTTGGCTCTGGTTGACAGTGGTCTGTTTGACGATGGCTACCTCCTCTTCGAACGAAGGATAGTCGAGACGTACATTGAACATAAATCGGTCCAGCTGGGCCTCCGGTAGCGGGTAGGTTCCCTCCTGTTCGATGGGGTTCTGTGTGGCGAGGACGAAAAATGGTGAGGGTAGGGGATAGCTGGTGCCGCTCACGGTGACGCTGTGCTCCTGCATGGCTTCCAGCAGGGCAGCCTGCGTTTTTGGGGGTGTACGGTTGATTTCGTCGGCCAGAATGATGTTGGCGAAGACGGGTCCTTGCAGGAACTTGAAATGGCGTTCGCCATGCTCGTCGGTGGTGAGTATTTCGCTGCCGGTGATATCGCTGGGCATCAGGTCGGGGGTGAACTGAATGCGGTTGAACGAGAGCCCGAGGGTACGCGAGAGTGTGCTGACCATTAGCGTTTTGGCCAGTCCGGGGACTCCAAGCAACAAGCAATGGCCACCGCTGAAGATGGAAAGCAGCAGGCTGTCGATAGCTTCGTGTTGCCCGACAATGACTTTCCCGATTTCGTCCTTAAGGGTGTTGTATTTGTCGACCAAAAGGTCCAGTTGTTCTTTATCGCTCATAGGTGGGCTATTTGAGGTTTTCGAATACGCAGTCCTTGTATTCGTCGCAGAGTCTGACGTAGGTGATAGACATCTGGTGGCGGGCCCATTTACGCAGCTTCTTCTGTTTGGCATCGGCGAGGGCGGCGTTATATATATTGTCGTAGTCGTCGGTGAGGTTGGCGCGATGGGCCGGATACTTCTTGTTGAGGCGTACGATACGGTATGCGTCTCGGTTATCCTCGGTTTTGAAGGCTGTGGCGTTGCTAACCTGTCCTTCGTCGAGAGTGGGTATGCCGTCGGCGTAGTAGTTTTGGTCTATGATAGTTCGGTCGAGACGGTTGCTACCGTCGGTTGGGTTGATGGCTACGCCACCTTGTTTGGCGTTGGGGGCAGTGCTGTACATACGGGCGGCATCTTCGAAACTGATGCTGCCGGCGCGAATCTCGCTGGCCAGACTGTCGAGGGTCATGCGGGCACGCAACAGGTCGTCGGTCGATACCTTGGGAATAAGTAGGATATGCCGTGCGTTGACGGTGTTGCCGCGGCGCTCAATGAGTTGAATGATATGGAATCCAAACTGGGTTTCGATGATGGGTGACACCTCGCCGGGTTTAAGTGCAAAGGCAGCCGACTCGAATTCGCTGACCCATTCGCCACGGCTGGTAAAGCCAAGTTCGCCACCTTTTCTGGCTGAACCCGGATCTTGCGAATAGAGTGTGGCCAGCATGGAGAATTTCTCTCCCTTGATGATACGCTCGCGCAGTTCGGCCAGTTGTGTGCGGACGCGTTCGCGCTCGGCCTCTGATATCTTGGGCTGCACTACGATTTCGGATAGTTCGTAGCGTTCAGGCATCTCGGGTAGGCTGTCGGCAGGTAGACTGTTGAAGAACTCGGTGACCTCGTATGGGGTGATATTGACATCTTGGGTCATCTGGTACTGCGTGCGTTGGCTGAGCATGATATTGCGAATCATGCGGTCATACTGCTCCTTGAGCTCCTCATAGGTGAATCCGGTGGCCTCGCGAAGTGCCTCTTTGGTACCATACTGGCGCAGGTCGTTCTTGAGGTATTCCTGTACATATTGGTTCACCTCGTCGTCGGTTACCTGTATGCTGTCCACCTCACCTTTGTGCACCAGCAGTTGGTTGAGGATTAGGTTTTCGAGAATGGCACACTTGTTTTCATGGGCTTTGTCGTTGCCCGAGCGAAGACGGATTTGGGCATAGGCACGGTCTATGTCGGAATACTTGATGATGTTTTTGCCTACAACGGCGGCAACACCGTCGACGGTGGTCTCCTGGGCGTGCAACGGGGCGGTGGCCAGGGCTATCAGGCTTGCGCATGTGAGCGCGGTGTATATCTTTTTCATAGGTATTATAGGTATCGTTTTACATTGTCACTCTTCTCGGCTTCGGCCAACAGGTCGCTCTGGAGGCGGCTGAGGATGTCAAGCTTCCGGTGGTTGAGCAGTATGGAACGTATGTTCTCCTGCTGTAGTTCGAGGGGTGAGGTCTCGTCGCTTATCTTGTAGTCCACGATACGGACCAGATAGGTGACGCTGTCGTCGCTGAGTACGATGGTGTGGTTCTGTTTAAGGTATAGGTTCTCGTTGTAGGTGGTGATGGGTACACTTCCCTGAAGGGTGTAGAAGGGAATCCAGCTATCGATGTCGTAGAATCCGGTGAGTCCGTTGCGGGTGGCGGTTTCCTCCAACTCCAAGACTTGACGTTCGTTGAAGTCGCGTTGGCTGATTATCTTCTTCAGTTTCGGCAATGCTGGCGATTTGTCAGGTGCAACAACGTAAACGGCCTTCACGATGGCACTCTTTAGTTGGAAATCGCCGCGGTGGCTCTCATAGTATTCGGCAATCTGGTCGGGTGTGACGGCGGTGTCGAGCAATTGATTCACAATCTGCTGTTCGTAGGCATAGGTGAGTAGGCTATTGCGATACTCACGCATCTGTCGGTCAAAGTTGTCTTTGATATTCTTCTCTGCCTTGGATAGAATCACCGTTTGACGAATCCATTGTTCCACATAGCTGCGAACGATGGCCAGGCTGTCGTCGGTACTGACCCCCTCGCCCACCAAGCCCTGCAGGTCACCGGCATGCAATTCGTGACCATAGACGGAGGCTATCAGGGGCGAGTCGTCGTTATGGTTACGGCAGGCGGTGACAAGCAGCGCTGTCAACAATAGGCTAGTCAGCAATCGAACGCACGACATTGTGATTGATCTTCACGTTGTATTTCTGCCACAACTCATCGTTGAGTTGGCGCTCCACTTCGTTCTGCCATGCGTTGAGGTAATAGCCGCGGGCGCTGAGGATGCCCTTCAGACTGCGGGGAAGAATCTCTTCGACCACCAGCAGGCGGTAGCCGGCGTCTTTGCTCTGCAGGTAGACACCCTTCTGCCACTGGTCGTTACTCAGTATGTTCTGACGGGTTTGTTCCACCTGAGTCACATCCACCGTCACTATGTCGTCCGGGAAGCGCTTGTGGTCAATCTTCTTCAGCAGCAGTTCGCGCATCTCGCGGCTGCCTTTCTCTTTCTTCTGGGCCTTGGCTATTATCTTTTGGGCCTTGTCAGACTTGAGGGCCGTCGAGTCGGAGACGTCGATGATGGTGACGCGAGCACGCGGATGGAAGAAGTAGATAGAGTCTTCGGGCACGTCGAGGCGCTTCTTGACGCTCTCTCGGTTATAGAAGTCTACAAATCCCACCGTGTCGTTGAGGGCCTTGTGCCATATCATGGCGTCGTTATAGTTGAATATCATCAAGCCGCGACGGTATTCCTCTATCACCTGTGCAAACTCGGGATAGTCCTGTTCCAGACGGTGGTCGGCGTAGTCGATGCTGATGCTGTCGAGGAATTCGTCGTACTTGTGTCGCACGTAGGCGGGGACAAGCTCGGGGGTGCCACGTCGCTGGTGGGTGGCAATATAGCGGGCAATGTCGAGCGAAGTGTAGCGGCGGTCGGGGCTGACAATAAGTGCCGAGGTGTCGGTGAAGGCGCTTTCGTCCATCACCCACTTGCCGTAGCAGACCGAATCCGGCACGATCGTGTTCAGCGCATCGAGCGAGGCCGCCATCTTGACAGCCCCTTTACGTTTGCCTTTGACCTTCACGGGTTGCATGGTGAGGTCCACGATGCCGTACTTGGTGCGGCAGTTGGCAGCGAAAACCTTGCGCGACTGCTCGCCACGCATATCGCGTGCGAGGCGCTGTTTGTAGAAGCCGTCCAGGTCTGCGGGTTGCGGCAGGGTGTCTCGCTTGATGAGTTTGATGATGTGCCAGCCGTATTGGGTGAAGAAGGGGCGGCTGAATTGGCCCTCTTTCATGCCCACCAGCTGGTGGATATACTCGGGAGGCAGTTGCGACAGGCTGGCGTCTTCCAGCACGCCACCTGTGTTCGCCGTCGTGCGGTCGTCGCTCTGGCGGGCCATGCGCTCAAAGGGTATGCCTTCGGACAGCTGGGAGTAGATGGAGAATATCTCGTTCTGGCGGCTGGTCGAGTCGGGGCTGTGCAGCCAGATGTGGGCCATCGTCACCTTGCCGTAGAGCTCTACGCGGTCCAGCAGCTTGATTAGGTGGTAGCCGTAGCGGGTGCGTACGGGACGGCTCACCTCGCCCACTTTCAGCGCATAGGCTGCGTTCTCGAACGGATATACCATGTCGAATACCGTGAAGTAGCCCAGGTCGCCCTCGTTGGCGCGGGGTTGCGAGCCGGGGTTCATGCGGAGGAAGTTCTCTTGCGACACCGCGAAGAAGTCCTCGCCCTTGTCCACGATGCGGCTATAGTAGCCGTTGATGCGGTTTAGCGCGCGCATGGTGTCTTCGGGTTTGGCGTCGGGCGGGGCGCTTACCAGTATGTGGGCGGCATGCAGCGAGTAGTGGTTGCGCTCGTAGGCTTCGTCCAGCAGCTGCTTCAGTACGGTGGAGTCGATGAGGTAGGGGGCGGCCAGCTCTTTGCGGTAGCGCATCAGCTCCTCGTGCAATGCCGACGAGGTGTCGAATCCGCGCACATGGGCGTCAATCAGTTTGGCGCGGAATGTGGCGTAGAGTGTGGCGTAATCCTCCAGTGCGGCGCGGCGTTCGGCCAGGCCGACGCCCGGCTTGCTTTTCAGCTGGCGCCCTATGTTGGCGTCGAAGTCCTTGGCGAATTCGGACCGGCGTATCTGCTGTCCTCCGACCTCCATCACGATGGGGTCCGACCCGGTCTGCGCCGATGCGCCGCCGGCCAGAGCCAGCAGCAGGCTTGCGCAGACTGTCATTATCTTCCTGTTCATAGATAGCGGATTGAGAAAAGTGTGTTTTTCCGTTTATCGGCTGTAGTTCGGAGCCTCGCGTGTGATGGCGATATCGTGCGGGTGGCTTTCGGTGCGGCCGGCGGCGGTGATGCGGATAAACTTGGCTTGCTGCAGGGCTTTGATGGTGGCGCTGCCGGTGTAGCCCATGCCGGCCTTCAGTCCGCCCACCATCTGGTAGAGCACTTCGCCGAGGGTTCCCTTGTAGGGTACGCGTCCCACGACGCCTTCCGGCACCAGTTTCTTGGCGTCGGTCTCTTTGTCCTGGAAGTAGCGGTCCTTGGATCCGCTCTGCATGGCCTCCAGCGAGCCCATGCCGCGGTAGCTCTTGAACTTGCGTCCCTCGAAGATGATGGTCTCGCCCGGAGCCTCGTCGACGCCGGCTACCAGCGAGCCGACCATCACCGAGCTGGCGCCGGCGGCCAGTGCCTTGACGATGTCGCCGCTGTAGCGGATGCCGCCGTCGGCTATCACAGGCACGTCGTAGCCATGCTGCTGCAGGGCTCCGCACACTTCGCACACGGCGGTCAGCTGCGGCACGCCGATGCCGGCCACGATACGGGTGGAGCATATGCTGCCCGGTCCGATGCCCACCTTGATGGCGTCGGCGCCTGCCTCGGCCAGCATCAGGGCTGCTTCGCCGGTGGCTATGTTGCCCACCACTACGTCGATGTCCTTATACGTGCTCTTCACCTTCTTCAGCGCTTCCACCACGCGGATGCTGTGGCCGTGGGCGGTGTCGATGACGATGGCGTCGGCGCCGGCTTTCACCAGGGCGTCCACGCGGTCCATCATGTCGGGCGTGATGCCCACGCCGGCAGCCACGCGCAGACGGCCGTTGCTGTCCTTGCAGGCGTTGGGGCGCTCTTTGGTCTTCATGATGTCGCGATAGGTAATCAGACCCATAAACTGACCTTCCTTGTTCACCACAGGCAGTTTCTCGATCTTGTGCTGCTGCAGTATGTCGGTGGCCTCGGCAAAGGTGGTGCCCTCGTGGGTGGTGATGAGTTTGGTAATCATGATTTCGCTCAGCGGGCGCTCCATGTCGCGCTCGAAGCGCAGGTCGCGGTTGGTCACCATGCCTATCAGCATCCGGTTTTCGTCCACGATGGGGATGCCGCCGATGCCATATTCTTCCATCAGGTGCAGGGCGTCTTTCACCTTGGCCTCTTTCGAGAGGGTGATCGGGTCGATAATCATGCCGTTTTCGGCACGTTTCACCTTGCGCACCTCGTTGGCCTGGCGCTCGATACTCATGTTCTTGTGCAGCACGCCGATGCCGCCTTCCTGGGCCATGCCGATGGCCATAGCGGCCTCGGTGACGGTGTCCATAGCGGCCGACACCAACGGGGTGTTGAGCATGATGCGCTTCGAGAAGCGCGACGCTACCGAGACTTCGCGGGGCAGCACTTCAGAGTAAGCGGGGACGAGCAGCACGTCGTCGTAAGTAAGGCCTTCGCCGATGAATTTAGTGGTGTCTGTGTACATATCTGTGTGGTTGTTTTTTTAACGTTTGGTGTATCTATAAATAAAATGCAAAAATACGGAAATTATCCGAATCTGCCAAATAAATAATATAATAAATATGCAACTGTTTTAGTATCAGTGTGCTAAATTTATTGGCCGCACTGCTCGCCATACAGGGCTGTTCGACCTATCATCCTACCACCATCCTACCATCATCCTACCACCATCCTACCACCATCCTACCACCATCCTACCATTTTAACATTTCAGAAGCCCGGTTGAGGGCAATGTTCAGTGTTCAGTGTTTAGTGTTCAGTGTTTAGTGTTCAGTGTTCAGTGTTCAGTGTTCAGTGTTCAGTGTTTAGTGTTTAGTGTTCAGTGTTCAGTATCCGGTGCGGCAGCCTGCTCTCCACTCTCCACTCTCCGCTCTCCACTCTCCGCTCTCCACTCTCCGCTCTCCACTCTCCACTCTCCGCTCTCCACTCTCCACTCTCCACTCCCCAAGGGGGTCATCCATGCACCATCCATGCACCAACCTTGCATTTTAACATTTCGGATGCAGGCTTGATGCTCGGTCGACGGGGGGATGCAACTAGCGGTACAGGTTGTTGAGTGTGCGCATTGTGAGCTTGACGCTGTCGAGGTCGGCCGCCGGGTCGACAGGGATGAAGTCTACGATGCGGGTCGCGCCGGCTTTGAGGTCGAAGAAGTTGTCGCTGAAGTGGCCGTCGATGTGGGGCTCGGTGTCGAGGTAGACGTCGTAGAGGTCGCTCTGCGCACTGACGGTCACCTGCAAAGTTGGCAGTTGGCTACCGGTAGTGGTTGGTGTTTTTACTTTTAATTTTTCGCTTTTGACTTTGAACTTTGGTTCGGGGTAGGCACGGTCCTTGGGGTAGACGCTGTAGTAGCGTTGCCATGCCTGCAGGTCGGCGTTGTCGGCGAAGAGGGCTTTGGCGCGGTAGTGCAGGGCTTTCCAGTTGCCGTAGTAGTCGATGGAGCTCCACGAGGCCACGGGCCAGCAGTCGTTCAGCTGCCAGTAGAGGGTGCCGCTGCAGCGCGGGTCGCCGAGGTGGCAGAGGATGCCGTAGCCCACCCCCCAAGCCTGCAGCAGTTGGCTGACGTAGGCGTAGTCCTCCAGGCTGAGCGTGCGGCTGTCGAAGCCGTAGTACTGGCGCATGGCCTTGTCTATGATCTCGCGGCCGCGGCCGTGTTTCTGGTGGTTTCTTAATGTGGGGGAGTCGATGTTGAGTTGGTCCTCGGGGCAGAACTGGCGGATGGTGCTCATCATGGGGTAGCTCTGGAAGCCGTACTCGCTCATGAAGCGGCCGGTCTTTTCTCTGTACACCTCGAAGGGCAGCTCGCCCCACCAGACGCCCCAGTAGTGGCTGTCGCCGTGGGTGGTGCACTCCGGGTGGCCCCAGCCGTAGAGCGGCGAGGTGGTGATGTAGGGGCGCTGCAGCGGGTCGCAGTCGCGGACGGCCTTGGCCAGGATGCTGGTCGAGCTGGTGTTGCTCGTCGTGCTGGAGTAGCCGAAGATGGTGTCCATAGCCTTCTCCAGTTGGGCGCGCTGCTCGGGTGTCCAGTTGAACTGGCCCTGCCAGCCCCAGTCTTCCCAGCCGTTTTTTACCTCGTTGTTGCCGCACCAGAGCACGATGCAGGGGTGCTTCGCCAGGCGGGCCACCTGCTGCCGCGCTTCGCGGTCGATGCTGCTCAGCATCTCCTTGTTGTCGGGGTAGGGGGTGCCGGCGAAGACGAAGTCCTGCCACACCATGAGGCCCAGCGAGTCGCAGAGGTCGTAGAAGTAGTCGTGCTCGTAGATGCCGCCGCCCCAGATGCGTATCATGTTGAATCCGGCCTCCTTGGCCGAGCAGAGCAGGTGGCGGTAGCGGGCTTTCTGCGCTTCGTCGAGCACGGGGAAGCTGTGCACGGGTATCCAGTTGGCGCCCTTGATGAAGATGGGCTTGCCGTCGCGGTAGAATGTGAAGCTCTGGCCGATGCTGTCTTGCTCCTGCCGGAGTTCTATTTTATTCCAGTCAGAACTAAAAGAACAAAAAGAATTGTTTTCTGATGGTTCTTTTAGTTCTGATTGAGACTTGTTGGTGATATACACCCGCTTCCAGATGCCGCAGGTGGCCAGCCGCGGCCCCCAGTCCCAGCCCTGCTGGTAGGGCGCTATGCGGGTGAAGGCGCGCCGCTCGGGCAGCGTGATGCCGTATTTCGCTTCGCGCAGCGAGTCCGAATCGTAAGGGTACTGGAAAAATAATTGGATGACTATGCTGTCAAACTTGCCCCATATCTCAATGGGGACAGTATGTTCGACAAACATATTGTCAACAAAATCTCCAATAGCGGCTGCGGAAGAGCCTAAATAGCACTGGACAAGGATCTCAGCGCGTCCGGCCAATCCCTCGAAAGTGAGCCAAATAGTGTCGTTAGGAGGTATCTCATTCCTCACCATCCTGGATAACTCCTTCTTGCTCAATACAGTGCGGTACTTCCACTCTCTGTTCGCTAACCATTGCGCTGAATCCTCGTTGGTGCCATAGTATGGGTCGGGGATGAGGCCGTTGGCCATGAGGTCGGTGTGGATGAATCCCGGCACCGTCGCCGGATACCACTTGCCGTTGTATTCAAACTGCCAGTCGGTCAGTTCCACCAAGTCGAGCTTTGAACTACAGGCCGCCAGCAGCAGCGGCAACACAAAAATCCATATCTTTTTCATAATCATAATACCGTTTCTTCTATTTTGTGGTATTTGCTGATTTCCCGTGTCACCTTCATGTCGAAGTAATTGAGCTCCATCAAGAAACATTCTCCGGCGTAGTTCTTGACTACCAGCATGGGAAGATCGGTTGCCAGAAGGGAGATGCTGTTCCACGGTATCTCCACCACCAGGTCGCTTGTCACCAGGCCCTGGGTCATCCAGTACCACTTTTTTCTTTTCTTTGTGTATTCTATAGCGCCGTCCAGCACCAGCTTCTCCGGCCCCACAATAATCTGTGCCTTGAGCATCGAGATACCCTTGCGTAGGATAAAGATGAAAACAACAATGCCGAATATGCACACTACATACAGCCAAAAGTCAGGGTCGCTGAAAATCAGCCAATACAGCATCATCGCTATGATGAGGCAACTGAGAACAATCATGAACCAGGCGCCACCGCGGGCCTTGAACACAGTGGTCTTGTCGTAGTTCTTGAGTTGAGGTTGCTGACGGTTGTGGCTGTCCAGTATTTTCAGGACAAACCTGACAATCATCTGTGTCCCAAGATAGTCACTCATCGCGCTGTGCTATTTCGTTTTCATGAATGCGAAGAACACCGCCAGCAGAATGAAGACAAAGCTGACGAGGTGGTTCCAGCGGATGGGCTCGCTTTTGAAGACGGTGGCCACGATGATGGTGAAGACTGTCAGCGAGATGCACTCGGCCAGTATCTTCAGCTGCATCAGCGAGAAGGGCCCCCCGTTGATCTGGCTGCCGATGCGGTTGGCGGGGATCATGAACGAGTACTCGAAGAAGGCCACCCCCCACGAGGTGAGGATGATGAGTATCAGCGGCCAGCTGGTGTTGATCTTCATCTCGGTGAGCTTCAGGTTGCCGTACCAGGCGAAGGTCATGAAGATGTTGCTCACGATGAGCAGCAGTATGGTAATCAGTGCTTTTGGCATATCATGTGAATTAGCATGGAAAAGGCTTGGTTGACCGTGCGGTCGATGTTCTGCTGGCGTCGGCGGCCGGGGAAGGAGAGCAACTGTGCTTCCGTGTGTGTAGCGTCGGCCACGGCAATCCACACCGTGCCCACGGGCTTCTCCTTGGTGCCTCCGTCGGGCCCGGCAATGCCAGTGGTGGCTATGGCCAGGTCGGCACCGAGGCGTGTGCGCACCCCTTTGGCCATCTCGCGTGCCGTCTCCTCGCTCACGGCGCCGTGGGCCTCCAGCGTGCTGTGATGCACGCCGAGGGCGCACTCTTTCACCGCGTTGCTGTAGGCCACCACGCCACCGCGGAAGTAGGCCGAGGCACCGGCCTGCGCCGTTAGCTGGCTGGCGATGGTGCCGCCCGTGCAGCTCTCGGCAGTGGCTAGGGTCAGGCCGCGCTCCGTGAGGGTCTTGTGCACCAGCTCGGCGAGCGTCTCGCAGTCCTCGCCAACGATGTACTGGCCGGCAATCTTATATAGGTCATCTACCGCACTGTCGATGGCATTCCGCAGGCTGGCCTCCTGCGTCCCACGTGCCGTCAGGCGCAGTTTGGTCATGCCCGCCACAGGCAGGTAGGCCAGCCGTATGCACTCGGGCAGCGCCAGCTCCCAGGGCTCGATGAGGTCGCTCAGGAAACTCTCGCCGATGCCCTGCGTGAGAATGTTCTTGTTGATGATTATGTCGGAATGGAACGTCTCTTGCAGTTTGGGGATGACGCGGTTTTGCATCAGCCATTCCATCTCGAAGGGTACTCCCGGCAGCGATACAAACACTCTGCCTTCGTGCTCGAACCACATGCAGGGGGCCGTGCCGAGGTCGTTGTTGAGCACCTCGCAGCACTTCGGCACCAGGGCTTGGGCCCGGTTGACGGGCGTAAGCTCGAAGCCGCGCACGGCGAAGATGCGCCGCACGTTCTCCAATGCTACCGGGCTCTCCACCAGCTCGGAGTGAAAGTAGTCGCAGAGTAGCTTCTTGGTGATGTCGTCCTTGGTGGGGCCAAGGCCGCCGGTGATGAGCATTATGTCGTATCCCTTGTGGTCGTCAAGGGCATGCGAGATGTCGTCGTGCTGGTCGCCCACCACCTCGACGCATGTCACGTCGAAGCCCGCTTCGGTGAGCATGCGGCTCATAGTCGAGGCATTGGTGTTGACGACCTGGCCCAGCAGCAGTTCATCGCCGATATTGATAATCTTTACCGCTTTCATAGTCTGTATTTTCTGTCGTATTCTTCGTAGGCATAGTCCAGGCCGCTCTCCTCGTCCTGCATAGGGTCGCCGAGGCTCACCAGGGTAAACTCCGACATGTCGATGGTGGGGAAGTAGACGTCGGCCTCATAGTCGCGATAGACGCGCGTGACATACAGCCGGTTGGTGAAGGGAAGCAGCATCTGGTAGATGGAAGCGCCACCCATGACGAAGACCTCGTCGTCGCAGTCTTTCAGTACGTTGAACAGTTCGTTGATGCTGTGCACCACCGTGGCGCCGTCGGCCGCGAAGTTGGGGTTGGTAGTCATCACGATGTTCTGCCGGCCGGGCAGCGGGCGCTTGGGCAGGCTGTCCCAGGTCTTGCGCCCCATGACGACGGGGTGGCCTGTGGTGAGTTTCTTGAATCGCTTCAGGTCGCCGCTGAGGTGCCACAGCAGGTCGTTGTCTTTGCCGATGGCACGATTGTCGGCCATAGCCACTATGATGCTCAGGTTGGGTTTCTTGTCTGTCTTTATCATGAGGGTCTGTTTGTTGTTTTATTGTCTGAATATGCGGGTGGACCGTTCGAAGATGCCGTGGCACCAGGCCAGAGCCAGTCCGTAGTTGCTCACCGGCAGACCGGCCTCGAGGGCAGGCAGCAGGCGCGCCCGCACCTGCTGGGCTGTGATGACGCAGCCGCCGCATTGGATGACAAGTGCATAGGAGGAGAGCGGGGTGTTGAGTGTGGAAATCGGGGTTCCCCCGCCGAGGATGTCGAAGGTCAGCTCCTTTCCGGTGGCTTTGCGCAGGGCGGCAGGCAGCTTCACCCGGCCTATGTCTTCGCAGGTGACGTTGTGTGTGCAGCTTTCGAGCAGCAGCACCTGGTCGCCATCCTTCAGGGTGCCGATGGCTTGTGTGCCGCGCAGGTAGTCGTCGAATGGTCCTTTCTGGCGGGCCAACACCACGCTGAAGCTCGTCAGCTGCACTGTGTCGGGCACCACGTTGGCCACCTGCTGAAAGGCCTGGCTGTCGGTCACCACCAGCCGTGGAGGCTCTTTGAGCGTGGCAAGTGTCATTGCCAGTTCTTGTGGTTGGCAAAAGAATGCCATTGCATGCAGGTCCATCAGGTCGCGAAGCACCTGTACCTGCGGCAGTATCATGCGCCCTTCGGGGGCCGAACTGTCGATGGGCGTCACCAGCACCACCGTTTCGCCCGGCGACACCACGTCGCCCAGCAGGCTTCGACCGCGCCAGGCGCTTTGGGGCATGGCCTTCCGTATTGCCTCGATGAGGCTCTCGCGCATCGACGGGTCTGTGGTGGTTAACTGTAAATCAGGCTTTTCTGAATTCCCCGAAGATGCAAGGAGGTCCGTCTTGCTCCTTATTCGCAGCAGCGGCGTGCCGTGCTTTCTGCACCAGGCTTCGAGCATATCCTCCGGTTCGCCCCACTCTGTGTAGAGCAGCAGCGCCAGGTCCACCTCGGCCAACGCCGCCATGCTCTTCTCCACGCGCTGGGCCCCGAGGGCGCCTTCGTCGTCGATGCCGGCGGTGTCGATGAGCACCACGGGCCCGATACCCCCTATCTCCATGCTCTTGCGCACGGGGTCGGTGGTGGTGCCGGCGGTGTCACTCACGATGGCTATCTGTTGACCCGTCAGGTAGTTGACGAGTGAACTTTTGCCCACGTTGCGCCGACCGAAGAGGCCGATGCGTGGCTTTAACTCATTATGTTTGCTCACGATAGTATGTTTTTTGCCAGGTGCAGGCTAGCTTGTTTTTAATTTGCAAAAGTAATAAATAATTTGAACCCGCGCGAAGAAAGTTATGAACACCATACACAACCCATGCAAATACGGTGATAAAAAATCACCAAAACGGTCCGAAGCCGTAAAATGCCACCCCCGTAACCCACACAAAGACAGGTTCCCCAGGTACCATCTCCTACTCATCTCCTACTATTCCTCTACTCTACACCTACTGAAAAACTACTCGAGTAGGCAATAAGTAGTCGAATGGTACGTTATGGTAAGTGGAATACAGGTCGAATATCCCGGGTTGACCCTTTGACGGGGTGGGGCATTCGGCTGCGGTTAACAGATGTTGGTATGAAACGTTATGTTCTTTTGATGCTACTGGTGCTGCTGTCGCTGCCGGTGGCGGCACAGGATGCCGGGCGCACGATGAAACCCAACTATCGCAAGATTGCGCGTGTGGTGAAGTCGCCTTCGAGCCCCTACTTCATGGATTCTCTTCAGGACCGTTTTGCGCGGCAGGATACTTCGCTGACAGTCGACGACTTGCGCTGCCTCTACTATGGCGGCGAGGGCGACATGCTCTATCGTACCCATACCCGCCTGCAGGCCGTGGGGGCGCGCTTCGGCATGTCGTCGCGTCAGGCGGGTGTCGCCTGGTGGCACTATCAGATGCTGACCACCGCCGTGTGGAGCACTGGCGACGGCAGCAAACGCAAGCCGCTGCATGTGACCGGATACGACGACGCACAATGTGCGGCCACCGAATTCGGTGCCGCGCTATGGTTCAAAATCAAGGGTAAACGCAAGTTCATCGTAGCTCCACCACGGTGACGCCGGCACCGCCCAATTCCAGTTTCTCGGGATGGTAGGTGCGGACCTCGTGCATGGAGTGCAGCTCTTGGTTTATCACCTGCATCAGTATGCCGTATCCTTTGCCGTGCAGTATGCGCACCTCTTTCTCGGAGAGTAGCAGGGCCTCGTCGATGAACTTGTGCAGCGTGTCGATTGCCTCTTCGGCGCGGTGGCCGCGCAGGTCTAGGGTGGGGTTGAAGCGGGCGCGCTTGTCGTTCATGTCGTCGTAGATGCTGTGGCTGATGTGCACATCTCCCTTGGCGGCGGGTATTTTCTGTTTGGCGGTGCCTTGCAGTCTGGCCAGCGGGATGGTCATGCGTATGCTGTTGCTCTCCACCACGGCTTTCTTGCCTTTGATTTCCACCACCTGTCCATAGGTCTCTTCGCCGTCGATGCGTACTATGGTGCCTACGGCGATAGGGAGGTTGGCTGGGTCGGAAGTCTGAGGGCGGAGGTTTGAGGCTGTGCGTGCCGTATGCGTTTGGAGCTCTTTGATTTGACTGTCGTTGTGCTCGGCAGCCTGGGCCAGTTGGGCGCGGGCGGCCTGTGTGGCCTCCTTCTCGGCGTGGGCGCTTTTGATGTCGCTGATGGTGCGCTCCACGGTGCGGTTGGCATCTGTCAGTATCTGCTGGGCTTCGCGGCGGGCGCTGGCTATGATTTCGTGGCGCCGCGACTGCAGGTTGTCGTTCAGGCGCTGGTATTTCTGTGTCACCTCGTTCAGGAACTCGTCGGCTACACGCAACTCCTCTTTCTTCTTTTCGATTTCTTTCTTGTCCAGCTCCAGCTGTTGCAACTGGTGTTCGAAGTTGAGCTGTTCGCGGCCCACTTTCTCGCCTGCGCGGTCGAGAATGTCCTTGGGGAAACCGATGCTTTCGGCTATCTCGAAGGCGAAGCTGCTGCCGGGGTGGCCTACAGCCAGTCGGTAGAGCGGGCGCATGGCCTCGGTGTCGAAGAGCATGGCACCGTTGACGATGGCGGGCATCCGGTCGGCCAGGAGCTTGAGGTCGGCAAAGTGGGTGGTCACCACGCCGAATGCCCCTTTGTGGTATAGCTCTTCGAGCACCGCTTCGGCGATGGCACAACCGCTGCGTGGTTCGGTGCCGCCGCCCAGCTCGTCGAGCAGGAAGAGCGTACGGTCGTCTGCTGTGGACAGGAGGGCCTTCATGTTTTGCAGGTGCGAGGTGTAGGTGGAGAGGTCGTTGTCGATGCTCTGCTGGTCGCCGATGTCGATGAATACGGAACCAAACATGCCGCATTCGGATGTGGGCCTCAACGGCACAGGCATGCCGCATTGCAGCATATATTGTATCAGCCCTACGGCCTTGAGCAGTACCGATTTGCCGCCGGCGTTGGGGCCGGAGATAATCAGTATCTTCGAGTCGTTCTGGGACAATTGCAGGCTGAAGGGAACCACGCCGTCTTTCTTCTGCAGGTAGAGTATGGGGTGGCGGGCCTCGAGCCAGTCGATGCGGGGCTCGGGGTGCAGCTGCGGTACGCTGGCGTTCAGTTCCACCGCCACACGGGCTTTGGCGCGCAGGAAGTCGATGCGGGCCAGAAAGCGGTAAGCTTCCTCAAGCTGGGGCAGCAACGGGCGCAGCCGCTCGCTGAATGCCAGTAGTATGCGCTGTATCTCGTGGCGCTCGTCGAAGTCCAGCTCGCGCAAGTCGTTGCCCAGTTCGACCACCTCGGTAGGCTCTATGAAGGCTGTCTGGCGGGTGGCTGACTCGTCTTGGATAAGGCCCTTGATTTTGCGACGATGGGTAGTAAGCAGCGGTATGACGGGTCGTCCGTCGCGTATGGTCACTTCGGCGTTCTCCGGAGCCCATCCCTCGCGTTTGGCGCGGGCCAGCTGATGGTTGATTTGGGCGTCCACCTCGGCGGCCTTGCGGGCTTTGGTGCGGCGTATCTCGGCCAGGGCCGGCGAGGCATTGTCGTAGATTTCGCCGTGGTCGTCTACAAGTTGGCCCAAGAGCGAGTTGATGACATTCAGTTGCGAACTCTTGCCCCCGTAGCCCAACTCCACCTCGACGGCCAGATTGGCCAGCTGGGGGTATTTGAACTTGTCGGGCGAATCGGCCCGGTCCGACTGGTCGCTCACCAGGAAGCGGTAGCATTCGCGTATGGTGCGGAGCGAGAGCTTGAGGTCGAATAGCGATTCGAGTGGGATGAAGGTGTTGCCCACGTGCAGCTGGGCCAGGACGGGGGTGAGGTCGATGAAGTCCTGTTGCGGGAATTCGCTCTCCATGAGCACTATCTGGCGCATCTCGTCGGTGAGTTGCAGCTCGTGGTACAGCGTCGGGTAGTCGGTGGAGAAGGCCATCTGGTCCGCCATCTGCCGGGCCAGCGCGTTGGTGGTGTTGTCTGCCACCAGCTGGCGTATGCGGTCGAATCCTATTTTCTGTTCTATATTGTACATCTGTTATTAGTCGAAATCGAGGTATAGTGGCCATTTCTGGCGGAAGGCTTGCAGCTTGTCGAGCTGTATGGAGGCGGCTATGGTGCCCTCCACACCGTTGTCCAGGCTGCCGCTGACAGGGATTCCCTTGTAGTCGATGATGGCGCTGTCGCCACTGTAGAGGCCGCCGTTGCCGTCAACGCCCGTGCGGTTGCATCCGGCCACGTAGCAGAGGTTCTCTATGGCGCGGGCTTTGAGCAGGGTGGACCAGGCTTCGCGCCGGCTGGCGGGCCAGTTGGCGCAGACGAGCAGCAGGTCGTAGGGGGTGGCAGATGCGAGCATCTGCCCACGGGACGAAGGTGAGGGGACGTCGGATGGGTGGGGCTGATTGGGGAAAGGCTCGTGGCTATGGGCCAAGCCGTCGTTGCGCAGCCACTTGGGGAAGCGCAGGTCGTAGCATACGGCCGGTTTGATGCGCCACCCTTTGTATTCGAATACTCGGCGGTCGGTGCCGCGGCTTATCTGGTCGTGTTCGCCGCTGGGACGGAAGGTGTGAGCCTTGTCGTAGCTGTCGTAGCTGCCGTCGGGGAAGACCCAATGGAGGCGGTTGTAGCAGTGGTCGCCTTCGCTGACTATCCAAGTGCCAATGAAAAGCAGGTTGTGCTGCGCGGCCATCTGCTGTGCCCAGCGCAGGGTGGGGCCCAGCGCTGGTTCGGCCAGCGAGGCCATATGGTTGCCAAAGCCGGTGGTGAAGGTCTCGGGAACGATGAATATGTCGCACTGCGGAGCGGCAGCCAGCGCACGTTCCACACGGCGGCGGTTGGCTTCGGGCTCGCCCCATACGATGTCTTGCTGGTAGATGGTTATATCCATTGGCGGGTCTGTTCTATGTCTTTTCTCAGTTGGGCTTGAAGTTCCTCGGGCGAATCGAAGCGCTCGATGTCGCGCAGGCGGTGCTGGAACTGTACTTCGATGCGCTGTCCGTAGAGGTCGCCCGCGAAGTCCAGTAGGTGCACCTCCAGTGTCGGCTTCTCGATGCCAAAGGTGGGCAGCGGGCCCAGGTTGGCCATGCCTGCGAGAGTGGAAATCTTCACTGCGTAGACACCCTCCTTGGGGAGCATCTTGCGGGTCAGCGAGAGGTCGATATTGGCGGTGGGGAACCCGAGCGTGCGGCCCACACCGCGACCGTGCCGGACGGTGCCGCCGACGGCATAGGGGCGTCCCAGCAGTGCTGCCGTGGCCTCGACATCCCCCCTGAGCAGGCTTTCGCGGATACGGCTGGAGCTGATGGGCTCGCCGTCCACCAGGAAAGGATTGCCGCGCTGGAGGGTGAATCCCAGTTCGGCGGCCTGCTTTGGCAGGCGGTCGAAGTCGTCGTCCTGCTTGGAACCAAAGCGACTGTCGTAGCCCAGCAGCAGGGCGCGCATGCCCAATTGGCGGTGCATGAGGCGGGCCATCTGGCAGGCGGTCAGCCGTGCCACCTCGGCGGTGAACGGCAACACGGCTACATACTTGGCGCCCGCATCGAACAGCAGGCGCAGGTGCTCCTCCGGGTCGTCGAGCCAGTATTCGCTCTGGCGACGCCCAAGGACGAAAGAGGGGTGGGATGTGAGCGTGACGGCTAAAGGTGAAAGTTGAAAGGTGAAAGTTGAAAGTTGTTGGAGCAGTGCCTGATGGCCGCGGTGCACCCCGTCGAAGACTCCGACGGTGACGGCGGTTTCTTCGGTTATGGCCTCGACCGGGCCGTGGCTATCGTAGAGTTGGAACATCAGCGCAGGCGTATTGAGGGGTGGAAAAAGAGGGCACATTGCACGGCGTACTGCATCTGCCGTTCGCCGATATCGTAGTGGGCAGCCCCGCTGACGTGCAGGTTGAAGGGCTCGTTGCCGGGTATCCAATTGTAGGAGGCATGGAAGGAAAGCATCTGTGTGCGGTCGAACACCGTGGTGCCGTCGACCGACGAGAGGTTGCCGTAGAGCCAGCTGCCCAGCAGCGGCACGAAGTGCTCGCCCTGCCAATAGCTGACGGACAATATGAGGCGCTCGTTGTAGACGGCTTTCAGCTGGGGGTACAATCCCCAGCCTTGGGTGAACGGCACGGCGGTGTTGCCGTGTTGGTGGTACCACAGGGCAAGGCAACTCATGTGTAGACTCCAGTTGGACCATCGGAGATATTGCAGCCCCAAGCCGCTGGCGGCGTTGAAGTTGTTCTGTATGGGTGTAGTCGTGGCCAACACCTGTCCGCCGACATGCTGCGCAAGGAAATTCAGCGGCAGCTCAAGCGCCAGGTCGGTGCCGGGTATGTTGTAGATTAGAAAGCCCGAAAGCCCCATCGTGAAGCGCTCCTGGTGCGGGCTCTTGTTCCAGATGAACTCGCGCCAGTCGACCCACCAGTCCGCTTTGCCCCACCAGTAATTCCCCCAGTCGCCCCAAGCGGAGAGCATGATGCCGCACTCGGGGTCGGCGGCCACCTCGCGCTCCATGTCGCGGAGCGGCTCGGGCAGGTAGTGGTTGTCGCTAGGATCGATGGAACCCAAGGTCAGCTCCAGCCCTTTGGCGAGCCGAATCCGGGCCTGCAGCCAGGGCACGACGTGCATCGCCGTGGCGGTGTCGCTATAGTCGGGCAGCACGCCGTAGCTTGCGGTGTTGGGGTAGGAGTGTGCACCCCAGTAATGCAGCCAGCTGACGCCCCCCGAGAGGGTGAGCCGACGGCCGGTGCTCCACACCACCTTGGGGTTCAGCCGGAAGCCCGGCAGCGTGTACCCCTCGATGCGGCGGCCGAAGTATTCGTCGTCGATGAAGAAGAGGTATCCGTCGGCGCGGAACGTAATCCGGCTGCTGTCCTGGGCACAGACGCGACCTATAGTCCCTATAAGTCCGATAAGCCCTATGAGTCCTATCAGTTTGAGTCTCATTTACCCAGCGCTTTGACCACGGCCTCCTCGATGGCGGCACCGCGCAGGTCGCGGGCCAGGATGGTACCGTCGCGGCCGATAAGCATGATCTGCGGGATGCCCAGCACGCCGTAGGTGTCGGTGGCGGTGCGGGTGCTGTCCACCAGCTGGGGATAGGTGATGCCCAGCTCGTCCATCACTTTCCGGTGTGCGGCCTCGCGAGCGGCGCGGTCACCGCGTTCCCACACGTTCAGGCCCACAATCACAAGCCCTTTGTCCTGGTATTTTTTCCACAGGGGCACCAGGTTGTCGCGTATCTCGAAGCGGCAGGGGCCGCACCAGCTGGCGTAGAAGTCCACCAGTGCCACCCGGCCGTCGATGAGGTCGCTCAAGCGGCCGTCGACACCCTGTATGTCGGTGTAGTGCTTGCCCACCGAGGTGGCCTCGATGGCGCGCAGCTGACTCAGCTTCTCCTGCACCGAGGGGTGGTTGGCCACCATCGGGGTGGCGGCCTTGACGATGCTGTCGAATTCGGCATATTCGAATTCACCCATGCCCACGATAGCCTGCATGGCGTGCAGGGCCAGCACGTTGTCGTGGTTGGCGTTGTAGAGGTTCCAGCTCTCGGCCAGCACCTGTTCGGTGCCGAGGGTCTGCAGGCTGTCCAGCTTGCGCTCGGCGGCAGCGCGCTCGTTGGCGTCGCCGGCGGTGTAGTAGACGGCCATGCACTGCTCCATCTCCTCGGTCAGGCTGTCGAGGCTGATGGCGCGGTTGAAGCGGAAGAGCTGCTCGTTGAGCGGGGTGCCGCCCAGGCTGTCGTCGCCGATGACGATGGTGCCGGGCTCAACCACGCAGGCGGCGGTGTACGAGGTGGTGGCGCCCTGGAGTGCGGCAAGCCACGGCTCGGCCACGTTGCCCTGCAGCGTATAGTGCCCGTCGGTCACCACACAGCTGTCCACCGGCGCCTCGCCGTCGCCGTAAAGGTCCAGCAGATAGAGCTTCTCACCGTTCAAGGCAGGGTCGTCCACCGAACCGCTGATGGTGAAACGGCGGTTGTCGCCACAGGCGTTCAGCAGCACGGCGATAGTTGCGATACAGATTGTTAGATTGATTTTGCTCATAGCATGATTCCAATTTGTAAAGTGCAAAAATACTAAATAAAAAGGATTCTATAACAAAATTTCGAAAAAATAGCACGTCGACGCCCCGAAAACCGTGCTGCAACGACAAAACAAGCCCGCCGCATCCACCCGACACGGAGGCGTCCGAAATGTTAAATAGGTAGGATGGTGGTAGGATGGTGGTAGGATGGTGGTAGGATGGTGGTAGGATGATGGTAGGATGACCCCCTTCATTAGGGCGGAGGGCTGAGGCCCAGGTCGGAGGTCGGAGGTATGAGGTATGTGCAGAGAGGACCAACCTCCGACCCGGGCTTTCGTCCTCCAACCTGGTAAATAATTTTGCCGGGTCGTTTTTTTTGCTTATTTTTGCACTTTCTAATGTTATGACGGATGAGCGAAATGAAGAAGTATAGCTGTTTGTCGATGAGCGTGTTGCGCTGTGTGCTGGTGGTGTTGGGATTGTGTGTCGTGTGGCCGGCGGGGGCGCAGACGGGGTTCTATGTGCCGTCGGCCAAGCCTGTGCGCAATATGCAGAAGGCGCTGCAGCAGCCGGAGGTGTTCTGCCTGCTGCTGACGTCGGTGGGCGAGGATGACAGCTATTCGGTGGGCGACCTCGACCTGCTCGACTCGGCCTACGGCATAGCTTTCGATGTGGCCAACCCAAAGCTGTACACCATGAGCATAGAGGGCTATGGCAACGACGAGTCGCTGATGCGGCGGCGTGTCGATGCGGTGTACCGCTATTTCGCCATGCGCAGCCACGCCGCCTTCCCCATCCGCTATGCGCGCAATCCCATCCACTGCTCGTGTCAGGGCGATACAGTGGAGGTGCTGCGCTTCGAGGTGCCTGTGTCGACAGCGGTGTTCCGCTATGCCGAGCTGCCGGAGTCGCGCCGCCTGCTGAACAAGAGTGTGGACCTGAACAACAGCGTGCTGATTACCTTCACGGCCGACGCCGATGCCTGTGTGGGAGCGGCGCGCGGATGCTATGTGCCCAGTGCGGACAGCACCGTGTACGGCTACTACGCCACACTGACCATACCGAAAGGGGCTGTCTATTCGGTGGAGAACACGAAGGACACCTGTCCCGGCGGGCTGCAGATAACGATAGACGACCATCTGGGATGGCGCGAGGTGCTGGACAACTACCGCCTGATACCGCACCGCAAGCAGGTGCTGGCCCAGGCCGGCTATATCGTGGTGAAGGGTAGTTGGCCGATGGTGAGCGACAGCTGCCGCATGCCGCAGCGCGACAGCATCATAGTGCGCATACCGGTCACGCAGGAGCAGCTGGATGCCAAGCTGAAATTCTTCGGCCGCGTGCGGACGTCGCGCGGGTGGGAGTACAGGCAGCTGCCCACGCGCAAGGCGCCGGGCAAGGGCGTGCTGATGCTGCAGGCCCCGGTGAGCGTGCTGCAGTTCGACACGATATATGTCGGCAAGCGGCTGCAGGAGAAGGAGGTGAAGAAGTATTTCTACGAGGTGGAGAGCCCCACGGAGGCCGCCTCGTTTGCCATAGGCACCCGATTCTACGTGGCTTCGCGGCCCGGCAAGGACGGCGAGCCGGTGATGAAAAAGCCGCTGCGGCAGCTCTTCCGCATCGTTCCCGACCAGGAGGAAGATATCAGACCCGAGAAAACCAAAACGCCCAAGGGCGAAGAAATCATAGAAGAATAATGGCATATTTGCAGACAGATGTGACCAAGGTCACCACTCGTGTATTACAGAATATGAAACTGCACGGCGAGAAAATCGCCATGCTGACGGCATACGACTATTCGATGGCCTCGCTGCTGGAGAGCACCAAGATAGATGTGGTGCTGGTAGGCGACTCGGCGGCCAATGTGATGGAGGGACACAAGACCACGCTGCCCATCACGCTGGACGAGATGATAGTGTATGCCACCTCGGTGGTACGCGCCATCAAGCGCGCGCTGGTGGTGGTGGACATGCCCTTCGGCACCTATCAGGGCAACTCGAAGCAGGCGCTGGCCTCGGCCATACGCATCATGAAAGAGACGGGGGCCGACGCCATCAAGATGGAAGGTGGCGAGGAAATACTGGAGAGCGTGCAGCGCATCCTCTCGGCCGGCATACCCGTCATGGGTCATCTGGGCTTGACGCCGCAGAGCATCAACAAGTTTGGCACCTACGCCGTGCGGGCCACAGAGAACGAAGAGGCCGAACGGCTGAAGCGCGACGCCGTGATATTGCAGGAGGCGGGGTGCTTCTCCATCGTGCTGGAGAAGATTCCGGCCAAGCTGGCGGCCGAGGTCACCGAGGAGCTGAAGATACCGACCATCGGTATTGGCGCCGGTCCGCATACCGACGGGCAGGTGCTGGTGCTGCAGGACATGCTCGGCATCACCCAGCAGTTCAAGCCCCGCTATCTGCGCACCTATGGCACCTTCGGCGAGGATATATCCAATGCCATACGCCACTACATCAGCGATGTGAAGAGTGGCGATTTCCCCAACGAGAAGGAACAGTACTGAGGGTTATTCCACCACTTGGGCGTCTTCGAATTGTTGATTGTCGCCCAATGCCTTCTCCACATGGGTGAAGACGTGCTCTACGGTCTTGATGCCGAACAGCGCCGCGAAGCAGTCGGCGCTGACGCCCATGCATCCCACGCCGATGGCTATGCCGAGCAGTGTGGTGCCGACCCAGGGACTGGCGATGGCCCAGATGCCAAGTGCCGACGCCAGCAGGCCGAATGCCAGCAGCAGGCCCCAGTGGCGCAGGCCGGCGCGGCGATAGCGCTGCGACTGGACTATGAAGTCGATGCCTTCCAGCAGTATGACCAAGCCAATCAGCACGGCTATGATTTCGCTCTTGACAATGATGATGATGCCTACGGCAGCCATCAATATGGCGATGATGATGTGTACCGTGTCTATGCCGCCCTCGGCGCGTCGACGGCCCAGCAGGATGGTGAGCACGCCGCCTAGGATAAGCAGCAGTCCCAGCAGCCAGGCCACAGTCTTCAGTGTGGCCTCGGGTACGAGAACACAGATGAGTCCGATGGCCAGCATCACGAGGCCGTGTACTATCAGATTGGTTTTGGTGCGCTTCAGCATGGTGGTGTTTGTTTGCGGGTTGTTATTGTTGTATCTCGGAGGTGAGCTCCTTGTCGAGTAGGGCGCTGTGCATGGGCAGCAGTTCGGTGTAGGACCCCTGTTTTACGGTGCATGAGCCGTGGCAGTGGACCAGGATGGCGCATTGCTCGGCCTGCTCTTCGGTGTGGCGGCAGATGTCGACCAGTGCTTTGATAACGTAGTCGAAGGTGTGCACGTCGTCGTTGTACAATATCAGCGAGCAGCCGCTGTCTTCGAGCGTGGCCACCTCTTCTTCGGCCTCGGGGCTTACGTATGGTTTTTCGTTCATGGGAAGTGGATATCAGTCGGTGGTGATGAGTGCTACTGCCTGAGCGCTGATGCCCTCTTGGCGTCCTTCGAAGCCCAGATGCTCTGTGGTGGTGGCCTTGACCGACACGCAGTCCAGGTCTATTCCCAAGGTGTCGGCTATGTGTTGGCGCATCTGTGGAATGTAGGTGGCCAGCTTGGGCCGCTGGGCCACCACGGTGCTGTCTATGTTGCCTATGCTGTATCCGTGTTGTCTCAGCAGGGTGCCCACATGGGCCAGCAGTGTGAGGCTGCTGATGCCCTTGTATTGTGGGTCGGTGTCGGGGAAGTGCTTCCCTATGTCGCCCAGCGCGGCAGCCCCCAGCAGGGCGTCGCAGATGGCGTGCAGCAACACGTCGGCATCGCTGTGTCCCGCCAGTCCGTGGGTGTGCGGTATCTGTTCGCCGCCAATCCAGAGCGGCAGTCCTTCGGCGAGGGCGTGCACGTCGTATCCGGTGCCTATCCTTGTCTTCATCTGTCAGCAGGCATTAAATCCACCGAGAGGGCGATGCGGATGGTGTGGGCCAGCGGGTGGGTGGACAGTTTGGCCGTCGGTATGAGGTAGGAGAAGTCGAAGGAGAAGATATTGTAGCGCAGTCCGAATCCCACGGTGGCATACTGGCGACCGCCTTTGTTCTGGTGCTCGAAGAAGTAGCCAGCCCTCACGGCGAAGGTCTCGGCATACCAATATTCCGCGCCGGCCGAGAGCTGCAGCTCCTGAAACTCCTCGCTCAGCCCGCCGGGGGCGTCGCCGAAACTCTGCAGCGCACCGGCGATAACGCCGATATTGTTGTAGTCGGTCAGCGTCTGCAGGCTGTCTACACTGTAGTTGCGGAACTGGGGTGTGGGTACGAGCAGCTTGTTGATGTCGAGCAAGACCGAGATTTTGTTGTAGTCGTCCAGCTGGTTGGTGTAGCGACCACCGATGCGAAGGTTGGCTGGCAGAAACTCCTGGTTGTTGTTGTCGTCGCTGTAGCGCAGCTTGGCACCCAGGTTGCTGATGAAGGCACCGAGTGCAATCTGCTCTTTTTTGCTGACGGGATGCTGGTAGTAGAGGCCGATGTCGGCGGCCAGCGAGTTGGCTGCGTGGGTCTCCGAGTTGCCGCTTCCGTCGTTGATGGTCTGCCCGTTGGTGAGGTCGCTGCGTACGAAGCGGCCGGTGGCGCCGAGGCTGAGGTTGTCGGTGAGCATCAGGGCGTAGGTGATGTCAAAGGCATACTCGTTGGGATGCAGGTCCATGATTTTCATGCCCTCCACGTCGCGCATGTCGATGTCGCCGAGCGAGAAGTAGGTCAGCGAAGCGGCAGCGGTGCTACGCGGGTTGATGCGGTAGTAGCCACCCAGGTAGAGCAGGTTCATGTCGCCCACCTTGAGGTTGCGCAGCCAGGGGGTGAAGGTGGTGCTTATGCCCATCGTGCCTTCGATGAAGGCGAATTTGGCGTTGTTCCAATGGGCCGAATATGCGTCCGGTGTGGATGCTACGCCGACGTCGCCCATGCCGCTGCTGACGGCATCGGGGGCTATGAGCAGGATGGGCATGCCGGTGGAGATGAAGTTCTGGTTGTTGCTGTTCTGGCCCAACCACGAGGTTTGTGCCGCAAGATGGCCGGCCAAGACGATAAGTAGTGTCAGAAAAGAGGCTTTCTTCATTTACTTCGATATTGATGTTTGTGCTTTATAACGCGGTCTGTGGTTATTTATTGTGTCAGCGTACGACACATTTTGTGCTTTGTTGGTGGGTGCGTCCCTCGGTGTCGGTGACGATGATGCGCGCCAGATAGATGCCGGTGGGCACTGCTGAAAGGTCCCATACGATGGGCCCGATGGTGTAGCTGTCGGTCGGCAGCGTGGGGGTGTGGGTGTAGAGCAGTTGGCCGCGGGAGCTGTATATCTGCAGTTCGGCCGAAGCTATGCGGGCGCCGTGGTTCACCTCCAGCATGAATTGGGTGCGGCCGTGGGCGGGGTTGGGGTAGCATTGCAGTTCCGAGAGCTGCAGCGTGTCGGGGTGGCACACCACGAAGCTCACCGTGGCCTCGGCCGAATGGTTGTATATGTTCCAGGCTTTGAGCGTCAGCGTGTGTGGGCCAGGGGTGAGGTCGGTGAAGCGGTAGCTGACGGTGCCGTGGCCTGCGTGTTCCACATCGGGCTCATACAGGTCGTTGAGCACCACCAGGCTGCCGGGGTTGCCGTCGAGCACCACGGTGATGTCGTGCCCCAGGCCCGAGCCGGCGTTGATGCCTGCCGAGTCGGCTATCAGGGCCACGAGGGTGGGGTCGGTGTCGGTCAGTCCGCCGTCGCGGAAGTTGGTGTCGCCTATGAAGAGGCGTATCGTGGGGGCCGAGGTGCCCACCTGGACGGTGTCGTTCAGTCCGCCCAGCAGCAGCCGGCTGTAGCAGCCGCTGGCATGGTCGGACGCCGAGCGGGCATAGTGGCTCAGCTTGGCGTAGTCGTACTGGTAGGCCACGTCCTGCGGCACTATGAAGGAGTACTCGAAACGGCCGCCGACGACGGGATGGCTGCCTCGGTAGAGGATGTTTTTCTGCTGGGTGAAGCTCACCTCGGTGCCGGGATTGTCGTTGGCCAGGGTGGTGCTTGTCATCGTGCGGTCGAAGACGATGGGGTATATGGTGCCGTCGAAGTCGGTGAGCAGTGTGCCGTTCGAGTCGCGCACCTCGCCGCTGACGCTGACGCGCGAGAGCACGGTGGCCGTGTCGTCGGCGCCGGGGCTGACGGGGCGTGCGTTGATGTGGGTCACCACCACCCGGTTGTCGGGCTGGCTGAGCCGCAGGGCGGGGTCGCCCATGAGGCCGATGCTCTGCGATACCGGGGTGCGGTTCTTGGCCATGCGCAGGGCGTCGCCGATGGTGTTGCGCGGGTCCAGGGCGTAGAGGATCACGTCGTTGTTGAAGCGTTCGATATGGCTGATGGGGCGCGAGGCGCTGACCACCGCTATGGCGGCTGCCGGTGCCATCAGGCATGCCTCCGCGCCCGAGAGCACGTCCGGACGGTCGAAGCGGCCGTAGGAGCAGGTGCTGGTGACGAAGAGCGGCAGGCGGTCGGTGTTGGTGTAGGTGTCTATGTCGCTCAGCTCGATGTAGCGTTCGGTGCCGATATAGGTGTTGGAGCCGTGGCCGATGTAGTTCAGCAGCAGGCATCCGCTGTTGATGCGCTGGCGCAGGGCGTTGTTCAGGTCGGGGTAGTAGGAGCCGATGGCGCCCGAGCGCTGGTGGTAGGCGTCGGCATACAGCTTGTCGATGTTGATATGCGGGAATGTGGCGTTGATGTTGCGTGCCACCACCTCGCTCGAGTGGGCGAAGGCGCTGTCGGCCGGATGGCCCGGGTCGGCGTCGTCGGCCAGCAGGGCCACGTAGTTGCGCCAGTCGCCGCGGGCGCCGTCGGCCAGCAGGTCGCGCCGGGTGATGTAGCCTTCTATCTTGTCTACCATGTGGGTGGCCTCGGCCAGGTTGTGGGCCGGCAGGCGACCGACGCTGACGGTCTGGGTGTTTCCGCTGCCGGTCTGGCCCATGATGTCGTCGCTGCAGTAGGATATGCCGTCGTCGTCGAAGGAGTAGGGGGTCTCGTAGGTGACCACCGTGGGGGCGTCGGAGCCCAGGAGGGCGCGGTTGTCGTAGGTGCCGCAGCCCATCAGCACCAGGTAGCGGGGCGGCTGGCCGGGGTGGCGCGACTGCAGGTCGCGCAGCAGCGTGCGCAGCGCTATCGGGTCTTGCTTGCCCGACGAGTATTCGTTGTAGACCTGCTCGTCGGTGACGGTGAGGGTGGACAGGCCGTCGAATATCTCGTGCAGCGAGGCCAGCCGCTGGCCCTGGGGCAGGAGCGAGGGGTGGCACACCACCACCAGGTCGGCCGCGGCGCTGCCGTGCAGGTTCTGGTTGGCCACAGCGCTGATGGCGGCGGGCGCAAGGTAGCGGCTGCCGTCGAAGGCTACGTAGGTGCGTGCGGTGGCGGCGCTGTCGGTCCAGCGCCCTCCGTCGACGGCCATCTCGCGCTCGGCGCCGGGTTGGCCCACGCTCCATATGCGCACGTCGCCGCCTCCGCCCAGCGAGTGGGTGGCTACGGCGCCGGTGGCCGGGTCGCAGCGCATCACCCGTTGGCCGCCGCCGAGCTGCATCGGCGCTTCGGCGTTGAGCTCTATATAGTCCAGATAGCCCGCCGCCGTGCTTTCGCCGGGGCTGAAGCTGAGGGTGAAGGTGTGCGTGGCGGCGGTGCTGCCGTAGGCGTCCAGGACGGTGCTGTACACCGTGCGGCTGCCGATGCCCAGCTGGTTGTGGTAGCCCGTGGCCGATATGTCGAAGCGGCTGGTGGCCGTCGAGTGGTTGGCCAGGGCGTAGCGCAGCTTCACCGTGTCGCCGGCGTTGCCCTCCAGCTGCAGGGTGAAGGTGCGTGTGGGAAGGCTGCTGCTGAACTTCTCGCCCATCCACAGCTGGCCGGTGCCCATGATGTTCACCAGGTCGTTGTCTATGTGTGCCACGGCGGTGTAGCGGTCCACGTGCGCGGCCGCGGGCGGCAGCGTCGCCGTCGCTATGCGTCGGGGCGTGGGAGCCGTGGTGGTGAGGTAGTAGTAGTTGTGGCGTGCATAGGCGTGCTGGGTGTACTCCCAGCGCCGGTCGGCATCCGAGTAGCGCCATATGCCGCTGCCCTCGCCGTAGAAGAGCAGCTGGTCTGTGCCGTCGAAGAGGCCGTTGCCGTTGCGGTCTGCCACCTCGATGGCCAGCGGCAGCAGCGCGTCGAGCGGCACACGGCTGTTGTCCAGCGGCAGCATCGCCCCCCCGTTGCCGTAGAGGCCCAAGCTGTCGACCGGCACCCCCTGCAGCGCCGGCAGGTCGGCCACCGTCAGCCGGTAGATGCCCGCCTCGTCCACTGCCAGCCGCCACCAGGCGCCCGTGCGCAGCACCGAACCCTGTGCGGCCGCACCCATCGCGGTGCCTATTATTAATATGAATACTATTATATTTCTCTTCATACGCCCCATTAACGCCGCTTTGCTCTTTTTATTGTATGTCCGACGGCGGAAAATGCGACGCCGAAGCTCCCGTTACCGCCTTTCCGACGCCGCTTCGTCCAGCCTCCCGAAATGTTAAAATGGTAGGATGGTGGTAGGATGGTGGTAGGATGGTGGTAAGTTGGTGGTAGGATGACCCCTTTCGGGGCGGAGGGCGACATAATGATGAATGATGAGTGGTGAATGATGAATACCAGACAATTACCCACTGCTCACTGTCAACTGAACACTGCCCACTGCCAACTGCCCACTGCCAACTATCAACTGCCAACCCGGCTCCCCTCAGCGTGCAATCGGATTTGTCAAGTGGAAAATCATTAAATAATGTTAATGCCGCCCAAATGCTCCCCTGGGGCAGGCTGGCAATATGTTATTCGGGACGGAGAAGCAATCCGAATGCTCCCCTGAGACAGGGGTGCTCCCCGCAGGGGTGAGGGGCGGATATAAGCCATAATAAGCCCCGGTCTTCTCCACCCCTCAGTCGCTTTGCGCCAGCTCCCCTGTCCCAGGGGAGCATTCCGGCAGCAAAACGCACACCATAGTCCGGCAACACATTCCCCAATGCTCCCCCGAGGCTGGGGTGCTTCCCGCAGGGGTGGGGGGCGGATATATTTTTCGCGGGCTGGCGGTCGTCCGGTTTTTTTGTGTATCTTTGCAGTCCGTTTCCCGTGTGCGGAATTGCTATGAATATCGAACTGTCAGGACATTACGGCTACCGTCGGATAGTGAAATCCGTCTTGCCCAGCATCGCGATGGTGCTGGTGACGAGCATATACAGCATTGTCGACGGCTTTTTCGTGTCCAATTTTGCGGGCAAGAGCGGCTTTGCGGCGGTCAACCTGATGTATCCTCCCATGATGATGATAGCCTCGCTGGGCCTGATGGTGGGCAGCGGGGGCGCCGCGCTCGTGGCCAAGGTGAAGGGCGAGGGCTACCATGCCAAGGCCAACCGCATCTTCACCACCCTGGTGCGCTTCGCCGCCGGGGTGGGTCTGGTGGCCGGGGCCCTGTTCGCCCTCTTCTGTCCCGTGGTGGTGCGCTGGCTGGGTGCCGACCAGGGCATGACGCACGAGTGCATCGTCTACGGCCGCCTCTGCATGATAGGCATGCCCGCCTTCGTGCTGCAGATGGCCTTCCAGTCCTTCTACATGGCTGCCGAGCGGCCGCAGCTGGGCACCGTGATGAGCGTGGCGGCGGGCGTGGTCAATATCGTGCTCGACGCCCTGCTGGTGTGGTGGCTCGACATGGGCGTGGCCGGCGCCGCTCTGGCCACCGTGGCGTCGCAGCTGCTGGCCGGCATCTTCCCGCTGGTGTATTTCGGCTCGCCGCGCCTCAACCGCGGAAGCCTCTCCCTGCAGCGCTCGGCGGCGCGCGTGCCGCTGGCCTACCTGGCCAAGGCTTGCGGCAACGGTCTGAGCGAATACGTCAGCAATATCACGATGAGTATCGTCAGCATATGCTACAACCTGCAGCTGATGCACCTGCTGGGGCAGGACGGCGTGGCGGCCTACGGCGTGCTGATGTACATCTCGTTCGTCTACGGCGCCATCTTCATCGGCTACAACATAGCCATCACACCCGTCATAGGCTTCCACTTCGGTGCCGGCAACGTGCCCGAGCTCCGGTCGCTGCTGCGCAAATCGCTGGTCCTCATCGGACTGACGGGACTGGTGCTGACCCTGCTGGCCGAGTTCCAGAGCGCCACCCTGGCGCGCATCTTCGTCGGCTACGACGCCGCGCTCGCCGCACTCACCGTCCGCGCCATACGCCTCTACATGCTCTGCTTCCTCATCTGCGGATGGAATATGTTCGCCTCGGCCCTCTTCACCGGACTGCAGAACGGCCTCGTCAGCGCCGTGGCGGCCTTCGCTCGCTCTATGGTCTTCGAGCTCGGCGCCGTATGGGTGCTGCCCGCCATCATTGGCGTCGACGGCATCTGGCTGGCCGTCGACGTGGCCGAGCTGCTCACGCTCCTGCTCTGCGTCTTCCTCCTTTTCCGCTTCGCCCCGCAGCTGGTGGGCAGAAAAAAAAGTGAAAAAAAATGCACCGCCACACAATAATTGCCGTTTTGTGTAGTTAATATACCCGAATCTGGCCCCGTAGTTCAGCTGAATAGAACGTCGGATTCCGGTTCCGAAAGTCGTGGGTTTGAATCCCGCCGGGGTCACTAAACAATGAAAAAGTCCACTCATCCTTTGATGCAGCTGCTGGTCATGCTGGCCTTGTCGCTCGGCATGATGCTGGTGGCCACGTTTGCCACAGCGCCCATCCTTCTGCTCGGCGGCGGGCGTCCCTCTACCTCGGCCATCCTGTGGGTGCAGGGAATCACGCAGGTGCTGACCTTTCTGGTGCCGGTGCTGCTGATGACCGTCATCTACTATCGGGGCGAGATGCGCGATTACTACCGTCTCGACTTCGGTGGCCGCAGCTGGGGCTATGCCCTGGCCGGCGTCGTGGTCACGCTGCTGCTGATACCGCTCAACGACTGGCTCACCCAGTGGAACGACGGTTGGCAGCTGGGACGCCTGGGCGAATTGCTCCGGAAGCTGCAGGATCAGACCGAGGGGCTGGTGGAGCAGATGTTCGCCACCGACACCGTGGGCGGTCTGCTGGCCAACCTGTTGGTCATAGCACTCATCCCCGCCATCTGCGAGGAAGTCTTCTTCCGCGCCGGTATCCAGAACCTGCTGCAGCGCTGGACGCGCAATCCGCACGTCGCCATCTGGCTCACGGCCGTCATCTTCAGCCTCGGACATGGCGAAGTATTCTCCTTCATGCCCCGCTTTGTCATGGGGGCCACGCTTGGATACCTCTACGTCTACGGCGGGTCGCTGCTGCCCAATGTGGCGGCCCACTTTGTCAACAACGCCCTCGTCACCGTCCTCTATTGGCTTGTGGCCCGCGGAGTGCTCGACATCGACCCCGAGGCCCCTCTCGGTATTGGCACCACACTGATTGTCTGTTGCACCGTCGCCGCCGTCATCCTCTTTGTCGCTACCTTCCTCCCGCGCCCCAAGAAACTACCTCGCGCATAGCATGGACGAGTGTCCAAAAGACTAAAAACAAGCGTATAAAACAGCTCAGTTGGGCCTCTTTTCATACTTGTGGCAGTGAAATGAACGAAAAAATCGTGTTGTTGTATGTTATTGTGTATTAGATTTGTATGCTGTTTTGGTTTGTTAAAAAACAATTAAATTGAAAAAAATATTCGTTGAATGGAAAAAAAATAGTAATTTTGCAGTCCGATTTGGATGAAATACAAATAATAACATTTAAATAGAAGTAAAATGACAAAGGCAGAAATCGTAGCTGAAATAGCTCAGAAAACCGGTATCGAGAAAGTCGCCATCCAGGCCACTGTCGAGGAGTTTATGTCCGTTATCAAAGAGAGCCTCTCCGAAGGCGAGAACGTCTACCTGCGTGGTTTTGGCAGCTTCATCGTGAAGAAGCGCGCCGAGAAGACCGGTCGCAACATCAGCCGCAATACCACCATCATCATTCCGGCTCACAACATTCCCGCTTTCAAGCCCGCCAAGACTTTCATGCAGGAAGTGAAGAAGAAAGTTAAATAAGTATCAGAAGACTTAAACACATCTAAAGTTATGCCTAACGGAAAGAAACACAAACGTCACAAAATGTCGACGCACAAGCGTAAAAAACGCCTGCGCAAGAACAGACACAAGAAGAAATAAGGCATTCGACCCGCAAAGGTCGGGCTCTTGTCCGCGTGGGTGAGAGTCTCCTTGTTTCCCCGAAACATCTGAAAAGACTAAAACAAATTACACACCACTCTCGTAGCAGAGGCGGTATGTAATTTGTTTTTGTGTATATAATCATGCTAACAGGCCGTCGGCAGGGACGGGAAAGCGTGTCTGGCCGTCGGCGACAAACCCGTCAATGGAAAAAGAACTCGTAATATCCACCCAGGAAGAAGGAGTGCAGATAGCACTGATGGAGGACAAGCGACTGGTGGAGCTGCACAAGGAGCAGCCCGGAGGCCAGTATGCGGTGGGCGATATCTACTTCGGCAAGGTGAAGAAAATCATGCAGGGCCTCAATGCTGCCTTTATCGACGTGGGCGGCGACAAGGAGGGCTTCATGCATTATCTGGACCTGGGCCCTGACTACAACTCGGTGGACAAATACCTCCGTCTCGCCATGAACGGCGACAAGGGGGCGGCCACGCTGGCCAATTTCAAGATAGAACCGGTGCTCGAGAAGGTGGGCAATTTCGGCAATGTGCTCAAGGTGGGGCAGCCCATCCTGGTGCAGGTGACCAAGGAACCTATCTCCACCAAGGGGCCCAAGGTGACAGGCGATATCAGTATTGCCGGCCACTATCTGGTGCTCACCCCATTCAGCAACAAGATTTCCATCTCACAGAAGATTAAGGGCTCCGAGGAGCGCAACCGTCTGCGCCGTCTGGTGCAGAGTATCCGTCCGCAGAATTTCGGCGTCATTGTGCGCACGGTCGCCGAGGGGCGCAGTGTGGCCGAGATTGACACCGACCTGCGTCAGCTCATGGACAGCTGGCGCGCGATGACCGAGAAGCTGAAACACGTGAGCGCACCCGAGAAGGTGCATGCCGAGTTGGATACCACTTCGGCGCTGCTGCGTGACCTGCTCACCGACGATTTCAACAGCATATACGTGGACAATGCGGCGCTTTGCGACGAGGTGCGGCAGGCTATCAAGGTCATGTCGCCCGGCAAGGAGGATATCGTGAAGCACTACAAGCTGGAGACGCCCATCTTCGAGCAGTTCGGCATACAGCGAGACATACGCCGCATGTTCGGCCGTATCGTCACTATCCGCTCGGGCGTCTATCTCTACATAGAGCATACCGAAGCCATGCACGTCATCGACGTCAACAGCGGCAACCACATCAAGGCCGGCAGCGGACAGGAAGATACCGCCCTGCAGGTGAACATAGAAAGCGGCTTGGAGATAGCGCGCCAGCTGCGTCTGCGCGATATGGGCGGCATTGTCATCATCGACTTTATAGACATGGACAAGGCCGAGAACCGCAAGAAGCTGTTCGACGTGATGACCGAGGCCATGCGCCCCGACAAGGCTCGCCACACGATACTGCCGCTCAGCAAGTTCGGCCTGATGCAAATCACGCGCCAGCGTGTGCGGCCAGCGATGGAGGTGGACGTGCAGGAGAAGTGCCCCATGTGCGACGGCACCGGCCATATCAAGCAGAGTCTGGTGGTTGTGGACGAGATAGAGGCGTCGCTGCGCCATCTGGTCACCGCACAGAACGAGCGTCGGCTGACCCTGATTACCCATCCCTACATCAGCGCCTATATCACGCGCGGATGGCTGCGCAGCCTCCGCCACCGGTGGATGCGCCGGTATCGCGTGCGGCTCGATTTGGGCGAGTCGGAGAAGTATGGTCTGTTGGAATTCAAATTCTTCCACTCCAATGGCGACGAAATCCAGATGTAGGCTGCTGCTGACGGTGCTGCTGCTGTGCCTCTTCGCTTCGGGCGTGCAGGCGCAGGTGCGCACTCGCGGCATCGACGTGTCGAAATACCAGGGTACCATCAACTGGGCCAAGGTGGCCAAGGACTCCACCATCAAGTTTGTCTACATCAAGGCCACCGAGGGCACCTCGATACAGGACCCCAACTACCGCACCAACATCACCAAAGCCCGCAAGGCCGGTCTGCTGGTGGGCAGCTATCACCTCTACAGCAGCAAGACCACGGCCTACCAGCAGATGGGCAATATACGCAAGGTGATAAAGAAGAGCGAGCAGGACCTCGTGCCGGTGCTCGACATCGAGGGGCACCATTCGGGCCGCCTGTACATGGAGCGTGTGGACAAACTGCTGGAGCTGATGGAAAGCGAATACGGCGTGAAGCCCATCATCTACACCTCGGAGAGGCTCTACAAGACGCATTTCGCCTCCAAGAAATACGCTCGATACAAGATTTTCATAGCCAACTATCGCGGCTATCCCACCACGCGCTTCACGCTATGGCAATACACCGAGCGGGGCCACTGCAGCGGTATCAGCGGGTATGTCGACTTCAGCCGTCTGCACCGCAGCTGCACCCTGGGCGACATCAAGATGCCGAAGCCCAAGAAGAAAGCCGCCGCCGCGGCCGACAGCAGTGCCGTCGCAGGCAAGTAGGCGCCCAGCCACAGGCCGTGGACACCTGGCCCACGGCCTTCTTTTTTGCCCCTTTCCACCGCCCGGCCGATGCCGCTGCCGTCCGTCGGGGAAAAATACCCCCGCCTGTTGTGACGCGAAAAAACGCCCTTGTAACCCACTGAACGTCAGGTTCCCAACCTATCATCTCCTTACCAACTCCTTACCAACTCCTTACCAACGCCTTACCAACACCTTATAAACACCTACTGCAGAAGGTGTTGGTATGCTTTTGGCAGGGGCTTTCTGTGGTTGTGGCATGGCGGTCCGGTGGCGGATGGGGGACGGTGTCCCGGCCGCGCGGGCGGCTGGGCATCGGCGGGTGCGGGTGCCGGGACGTTGCTGCCGTCGGGAGGCGCTGATTGTTAGCCTTTTCGGTGGCCGTCGGCTTCGGGCGGACGGCGGGGCTGGGGGCTGCGGCTTGCGGACGGGTGGATTTTTTTTTCGCTGTTTCATTTTTATTTTGTATCTTTGCAATTCGATTCATAATGTAAAAACGATAAACTAACAATACATAAAACAATGCAAAAAAGTAAAGTAGGACTTGATTTTGTTGAGGTTGAGCATGCGCGCGACGTGGCTCGCCGCATCGCGCAGCAGGTGCAGGATTTCGTCGAGGATTACACGACAGTGGCCGTGGAGCGCACGCTGTGCCGCTTCCTCGGAGTGGACGGCGTGGATGAAAACGAGGTGCCGATGCCCAATGTGGTGGTGGAGGAGCTGAAGAGCAAGGGCGTCCTGGGCCAGGGCGTGATGTTCTATGTGGGCAACGCAATGGTGGAGACGGGCAAGACCCCGCAGGAGATAGCCGAGGCCATCAGCGCCGGCAAGCTGGACATCACCCAGCTGCCCGTGCATGCAAAGGCCGACATCGACCGTGCGCTGGAGCCCGTAATCAACCGCACCATAGAGAAAGTGCGCGGCAACCGCCTGCGCCGTGAGAATTACATCAAGACCATCGGCGAAGGCAGCAAGCCCTATCTGTATATCATCGTGGCCACGGGCAACATCTACGAGGATGTGGTGCAGGCGCAGGCCGGTGCCCGTCAGGGAGCCGACATCATAGCCGTGATCCGCACCACGGGCCAGTCGCTGCTGGACTATGTGCCCTACGGCGCCACCACCGAAGGCTTCGGCGGCACCTTCGCCACGCAGGAAAACTTCCGCATCATGCGCAAGGCACTGGACGAAGTGGGCGAGGAGGTGGGCCGCTACATACGCCTCTGCAACTACTGCTCCGGTCTCTGCATGCCCGAAATCGCCGCTATGGGTGCCCTGGAGGGCCTGGATGTGATGCTCAACGATGCACTGTACGGCATCCTCTTCCGCGACATCAACATGCAGCGCACGCTGATCGACCAGTATTTCAGCCGTATCATCAACGGTTTCGCCGGCGTCATCATCAATACCGGCGAGGACAACTACCTGACCACGGCCGACGCATACGAGGAGGCACACACGGTGCTGGCCTCCGACTTTATCAACGAGCAGCTGGCCTTCATGGCCGGACTGCCCAGCGAACAGCAGGGCCTCGGACACGCCTTCGAGATGGACCCGATGCTGACCAACGGCTTCCTCTACGAGCTGGCACAGGCACAGATGCTGCGCGAAATATTCCCCAACGCGCCGCTGAAATACATGCCTCCCACCAAATTCATGACCGGCAACATCTTCCGTGGCCACATACAGGACGCCCTGTTCAACGTCATCGGCCAGTGGACCCACCAGGGCCTGCAACTGCTCGGCATGCCCACCGAGGCTATCCACACCCCCTTCATGAGCGACCGCTACCTCTCCATCGAGAATGCCAAGTATATTTTCAACAATATGCGCGACATTGGCGAGGAGGTGGAATTCAAGGACGGCGGCATCATCAAGAGCCGCGCCCAGGAGGTGCTGCACAACGCCACCCATCTGCTGGAGGCGATGGAGAGCGAGGGCCTCTTCACCGCACTGGAGAAGGGTATCTTCGCCAACGTGAAGCGTCCGAAGAACGGCGGCAAGGGCCTCGACGGCGTCACCCTCAAGGGCGAGCACTATTTCAACCCCTTTGTCGACCTTATGAAGGGTAAAAAGTAATTATCAATCACCAAAATATCAATATTCAATTCGTATGAGCGAAGGATTGTATTCGATGGAGGCAAAGGACTACGACAAAACCCTTGACCTCACCAAGATAAAACCATACGGCGACACAATGAACGACGGCAAGGTGCAGCTGAGCTTCACCCTGCCCGTACCGGCCGGCGCCGAGGCCGAAGAGGCTGCCAAGCAGCTGTTGAAGAAGATGGGTTTCGAGAACCCTCTGGTGGTCTACCAGAAGGAACTGACCGAAGGCTTCTGCTTCATGAACTGCTATGGCTCGTTGACCCACACGGTGGACTACACCAACATCCACGTCCCCAAGGTGGAGAGCACCACGATGGAGATGAAAGAATGCGACGAGTATATCCGTGAGCATATCGGCCGCAAGATAGTGTGCGTGGGAGCCTCGACGGGTACCGACGCCCACACCGTGGGTATCGACGCCATCATGAACATGAAGGGCTACGCCGGCCACTACGGACTGGAGCGCTACGACATGATAGACGCCTACAACCTGGGGTCGCAGGTACCCAACGACGAGTTTATCGCCAAGGCCATAGAACTGCATGCCGACGCGCTGCTGGTCAGCCAGACCGTCACCCAGAAGGATGTGCATATCAAGAATATGACCGAGCTGGTGGAGATGCTTGAGGCCGAGGGACTGCGCGACAAGGTGATACTCATCTGCGGCGGCCCGCGCATCAGCCACGAGCTGGCCAAGGAGCTGGGCTACGATGCCGGCTTCGGCGCCAACACCTATGCCGACGATGTGGCCTCGTTTGTGGCCCAGGAGATGGTGAACCGCGGCTGGAAATGAGACGCAATGTGGCGCCACGCCCAATAAGACAAGTCTAACAATCTAACAATCTAGTAATATGAACAAAGAAGAAATCAAACCCTTTATCGCCAAGCGTGCGGCTCAGGAGCTGCATGACGGCGATGTAGTGAATCTTGGTATCGGTCTGCCGACACTGATCCCCAACTATCTGCCCGCGGGCGTGAAGGTGGTGCTGCAGAGCGAGAACGGTATGATTGGCATGGGCCCCACGCCCGAAGAGGGTAAGGAAGACCCGTGGTTCATCAATGCCGGTGGCGGATTCGTCACCCCGGTCGAGGGTGCCAGCACCTTCGACAGCGCCACGTCGTTCGGCATCATCCGTGGCGGCCATGTGGATGTCAGCGTGCTCGGCGCCATGCAGGTGGACGAGGAAGGCGACTTGGCCAACTGGATGATTCCCGGCAAGAAGACCCCCGGTATGGGTGGTGCTATGGACCTGCTGGTGGGTGCCAAGAAGGTTATCCTCGCTATGGAGCATACAGCCAAGGGCAACCCCAAGATTCTGAAGAAATGCACCCTGCCGCTCACCGCCAAGGGTCAGGTGAACATGATTATCACCGAGATGGGTGTGATGGAAATCACGCCGAAGGGCATCGTGCTGACGGAGATCAACCCTGAGTTCACCGTCGAGCAGGTGCAGGCAGCCACCGAGGCTACCCTCATCATCAGCCCCGAGCTGAAGAAGATGAATGCTTAATCATCGGATATGAAAAAGACTCTTTTTGCCATATTGGCACTGGTGGCTTTGTGTGGCGTTGCGCACGCGCAACGCCACATAGAGTACCGCTGGCGCGGTTTCTACGTGGTGGGTGATGCTTCGTATGGCATCAATCTCAACCGCCAGATTGACGAATTCGACACCATTCCCTGCGAGCTCAATGCCATGATGCCGGGTGTGTCGCTGGGCTTCCAGTTCAGCAAGGAGGCAGGTGTCGGTCTGGGCTTCAACTATGTGGCCGACCCTTCGGGGGCCTACACGCAGATGCCGTTATATGCCGAGTTGCGAAGCCACTTCCTGCGCAGCCAGCTCACCCCCTACATGGTGCTGCAGGTGGGCTATTGCCTGCCGCTCGGCGCCTCGTCGGAACCCGATCCGGTGGGGACCGAAATCAAGGAAGGCGGCCTGTACTTCGGTCTGGAAGCCGGTGTGCGCTATGCCATCAGCCGCAATCTGGCTGTGGCTGGCCATGTGGGCTACCGCCTGTTGCAGGCCAACGAGGTGTTGCGGACCGACCTGCTCGACCGTCCGATACTGAATCCGCCGGTCAACTTGCATGTGCTCAGTTTCGGTGCGTCGTTCTATTTCAGCAACTGACGGGATGAGCCGGAGACGACGGTCTGTTTTGATGCTGGCGCTGTGTATGCTGGTGCCGCTGGTCGGCCGCACGCAGCAGCCGGTGGGTGCACGCGGCAACGTGACGGCCTACTATGACGAGGCCGCCATAGAAAAGAACGCCTACCGCGAGTCGCCCTATTTTATGGCGTTGGACGAGGGCTGGCAATCGACACTGACGGATAGCTCGGTACGCTATTCCTGCCAGCTTGAAGTGGAGAGGGACTGGAGGAATTTCCAGGTGTATCTGAATGTGCGTGGCGGCCGCGCAGTGCGTGTGTGGCTCAACGACCGCGAGGTGGGCTATGCCGGCGACTCGCGCCATTGGAATGAATTCCTGCTCAATCCGATGCTGTATTACGGCTGGGACAACACGTTGGTGGTAGAGATGCTGACGCGCTCGCGCGAGGCAATGTTGGAAGCCGACCTGTCGGAACCGGGATTGAACGGAATCCCTTATCTATTATTTAAGAACGATCCCAACGTGGCGGACTATACGCTGACGGCCGACTACGATGCTGCCAGCGGGAAAGGTACGTTGTCGTTGAATGCCGACATTTTCTGCAGTCGGCGCAAAGGTAAATACTATCTCGAGGTGGAGGTGTGGAATCCCAACGGGCGACAACTCGACCGTATGGGTCGTTGGGTGGTCTTCAGCGGGCGTAGTGAAGAACCGGTAGACATCAGTCGCAGCTGGCCCGACATACAGCCGTGGAATGCCGAGTCGCCTGTGCTATACACCGCTGTCATTCGCCTTCGCAACGAGAAGATGGAGGAAGAAGAATTGGTGGGAACGCGTTTCGGCTTCCGCCATGTGGAGGTGAAGGATGGGCAGCTGCTGCTCAACGGGAAGGCCATCACGCTGAAGGGTGTAATCTACGGAAAGGAACGCACCGACAGCGAGGAGGCCCGCCAGCAGATGCTCAATGATGTGCTGGCGATGAAGCGTCATAATGTCAATGCTGTTCGTACTGCGCGCTTCTCGCCGATAGATCCTTATTTCTATGAGTTGTGCGACCGCTACGGTCTGTATGTGGTGTGCGATGCCAATCTGTCGCCCCTCTCGGTGCAGCAACATGCGGTGGCCACGGACCAGGAATACATGTCTCTGTTCGAGCGCCGAGTGGATAATCTATATGGAAAGTATAAAAACCACACCAGTGTCATAGCGTGGTCGCTGGGAGAGACGCGCGATAATGGTGTCTGTATGACGGCTGCCTACAAACGCTTGAAGGCAAAAGAGAAGACCCGTCCAGTAATCTTCTCGGGTGCCGAGCATGGCGAGTCGACAGATATCATTGCTCCCATGTCTCCAGACCCGGTGGCGATGCGTCAATCGCTGGGTAAGCCGGGCGACAGGCCGACGGTTATGCTCGTGGCTGCGGGTAAAGACGACTTCTCGCAGCTGGAATCCCTCTGGAAGTTGGTGGGCAGCAGTCGCCAACTGCAGGGCGGTTTTGTTGATGGATGGCCGCTTTCGGCGGCTATGCTCTCGGAGTTGAAGCATCTTTTCAGTCCGTTCGATGTCAGGCTTGACAAACTTATGCCCGACGATGGCGAGTTTACTGTGTCCAATCATTTCGACTTTACCAACCTCGGACGCTATTCGTTGGATTATAATATCTTCACTAACTATCGTCCTGCTATCACCGGTGGTGCCTTGCCTTTGGTGGTGCCAAGCGGCAGTAGCGACAAGGTGCAGATGCGCATCCCCCATGTCGACCTGCAACCGGGAGAAGAGCTTTTTGTGCGTTTTGATTTGGCAACACGTCAGGATGAGAGGCAACCGTGGCAGTCGTCCAATGATTTGACCGTGGGCACCGTCGAGTTTACTCTGCCGCAGCAGATGCCATATCGGGCCTTTGTCAACGACGGAGAGCCCGTCGTGGACAGTTCGATGATGAAGTGCCAACTCCTTTTCGACGGTCATGCGGACTGGACCGGTGAGCGGGTGGGGCACATGGTGCGCCGTCCCGATGAGCGTACGCTCTGCATAGATGAGATGTGGCGTTTTATGGCGCCCGATGGTATGGTGATGTGCGATATGCGATGCACCCACACTCGTTTCAGTACTGGCGACGTTGTGATAGATTATACCCTTATGCCCAGCGACCGTATTCCTGCAGACAAACTGCATCCCATGCTGGTTCTACAGTCGGCGGGTGATAGCATCACATGGTTCGGCCTGGACCGAGAGGTTGCTTTCTTGGAACAGCATTCTGGTCTGGTGGGTATTTTTACGCGCTCGTCGAAGGAAAAGATAGCTCGCAAGCAGGTCCGTTGGTGTGCCATCAGTAAGGGTGGGGCAGGTCTCTATGCCGAAGTACTGGGAGAGCGATTTGGTATCTTGGACGATGGTGTCAATCTCAAGATATACCCCCAATCGGCAACAACATTCCGTCTGCACCTGCATTCTTATGCACAGCAGAGTCAGGCAGGCTTCTATGGAATGACCTTCCCGCGCATGACAATGGGTATGCTCGAGCCGCCGACCATCAGCAGTTCAGAGGTTCGCTTCTCTCAGCCGCTGACTGTGACAATTATCTCCCCGAAAGCCACCGAGATTCGTTACACGCTCGATGGTGCGGAACCGACGGAGTCTTCGGCTCGATACACAGCCCCCATTGTCATCACCGCCACCACGGTGGTGAAGGCCAAGGCGTTTGCCAAAGACGCGCCTCCGTCGTTCGCGGCCACACGCAAGTTCAATTACGACTATATTGTGCGGACTTCTTTCTCCCGTAAGGCCAATACCCCCTATAATGTGGGTGCCGACACACTCCTTTTCGATGGCGAGAAAGGCACTGCCGACGAGTTGACACATGGGTGGTTGGGATTCTCGGGCGAGGCTGTGGCCACCACGGTGGAACTAGCCAAAACCATCGACGTAGACCGAATTGTGGTACGCTATGCACACTCTCCGGCCACGTGGGCATTTGCTCCACTGTCGGTGAAGGTTCTCTCTTCCACTGACGGCACCACCTTCTCGGATACCGTCACCGCTGTCGTGCCATTCGACCCTGCCGATGAGAAAGAGAGCAGCCCCAGGGTTGTGGAATTGCAGATACCGATTCACCGCCAGGCGGGAGTCGTCAAGATAGTACCTGTCACCCTCGGCAACATACCTGCTTGGCACCGCGCCAAAGGATTGAAACCTTGGATGATGATGGATGAAATAGAAGTAGTAGAAACAGTCAAATGAATGTTCCGAACATGAAAAAGCAAGTTCAAGGTGTTATATTAGGCTCGCTTCTGATGTTGACCGTCCTGTTGGTGTCGTGCGAGGTGGATTTCTCTCCCAATGCAGAGTACAAGGAGACCCCAGTGGTCTACTGTCTGCTGGACCAAGACGACGACACGACATGGGTGCGTGTGGAGCGTTGTTTCCTCGAGGAAGGCAACATCTACAACTATGGTTCCGATGCTTCGCTGACAAACTATCCCGAAGGGACCATCAAGGTCGACTTGTTAGCCTACCGCAACGGCCATCTGGACAGCACTATCGCGTTGTCCGACACACTGCGTCTGCGCGACGAGGGCAATTTTGCCGGAGGTCTTCAGCCTATGTTTTACACCACGGCCAGACTGGACTCCACCTGCCACTACAAGCTGGAGGTGCGCCATACCGACAATGACAGCCTTGTGGCTTACACCGATTCTATCCCGCTTATAATGAAGAATCAGGAGCAGTTGCTTGTCAGTCCGGCCAATAACAGCCGATTTGCATTCACGTTAAACAGCGCCTGCAAAATAGAGTGGCAGCCGCTCGTCAACGCCCGTCGCTACCAACCCATCATCCGCTTCTACTATGGCGAAGAGAATGCCGCCGGCGACGGCGAGGACACTCTCTATGTCGACCTGCCGTGCAATAGTGTACTTGGCGCCACCAGCATCAGTTACTCCCGTATGGCTTTCCTCAATACCCTCAAGGCTGCCCTTATCGACGATACCAACCACAAGACCTACCTCAAGTTGGTCGACATCTATATTACTGCCTGTGACGAAAATATGAACTTCTATATGACACAGGTCAACAGTGGTGTCGGCTTCAACCAGACCACCGACACCTACAGCAACATACATGGTGGCATGGGTATCTTTGCCGCCCGTCGCACCCACCTGTGGGTACGGCGCAATGCAGACAACTCCATGAGCCCAATGGGGTCCGGCAGTCCTGGATTGTATGCCTACCTTGTGGACCTGGGCATAGGCTTTTGAAACTATAAATAGAAAATATACACGTAATTAAAAAAATATGCGTATATTTGCATTTTCAATCGAAAATAGAATAAGTTAAAAATCAATAAAATAAACAAACAGATGAACATCACAAGAGAGAATTTAAGTGATTTGGAACTCCGTATCAAGGTTGATATCGAGGAAAAAGACTACATTGAGAACGTCACTAAGCAACTCAAAGACTACCAAAAGAAGGCTACAGTGCCCGGTTTCCGCAAGGGTATGGCCCCGATGGGTCTCATTCAGCGTATGTACAGGGCCGCCATCGTGGGTGATGCCGTGCAGAATGAGCTGAACACCAGTCTCTTCAAATATATTGACGACGAGAAGCTGCACATCCTTGGCATGCCTATGAGCGACGATGAGATGACCGGTGAAATCGACTTCTCTCACCAGCAGAACTTTACTTTCTACTTCAATGTGGCCATTGCGCCCGAGTTTGAAATCGACTGGTCTAAGGTCAACGTGGTCTACAATCAGATAAAAATCACCTCCAAAGAGGTGGAGGCTGAAATCAGCAATGTCAGCAACCGCTATGGCAAGTTCGAGACTCCCGAGACCGTCGGCAAGGGTGATATCATGTATGGCAAGTTGGTCGAGCTCGACAAGAAGGGCGCTGTCAAGGAAGGCGGCATAGACACCTTTGTGAGCCTCAATCTACTCAACCTCAAGGACGAGGAGCTTCTTCCTCTCTTCGAGGGAAAGAAGGCCGATGAGAAAATCGTCTTCAACATGGCCAAGGCGTTCCCCGTGGCCGATATTGAGCGTGCTCTGCGCATAGACAACGCCACCGCCAAGAAGTTCAAATCCGATGTCGAGCTGACCCTCAGCGGTATTTCCCGCATGATTCCCCACGAAATCAACGAGGAACTCTTTGAGAAGGTCTTCCCCGGCCAGAAAATCAAAGATGCCGACGCCTTCACCAAAGCCATGAAGAAGGAGTTTGAGAAGGCCAATGCCGAGCAGAGCGACTACCTCTATGTCAACCAGGTTCGCAAGGCTCTTGTCGACAATTTCGACAAGCCTCTGCCTGAAGCCTTCCTCAAACGCTGGTTTGCCAGCCGTGGCGAGAAGGACATGACGCCCGAAAGCATCGAAGCCAATTGGGCGGAGATGTACCTGCCCTCGCTGAAGTGGGAGCTCATACAGGGCAAGCTTGAAGAGATTCAGCCTGTCGAGCCCACCAGCAACCAGATTGTCGACGCCATCAAGGACATCCTGCGCCGCAATGACCAGAAGCCCGAAGGCGAGAAGAAGGAGGAGACCGAGCAGCGTCTGGAGCAGGCCGCCCGCAGCATCGCCGCCGACCGCCAGAATGTGCAGCAGCTCTCCGACCGCCTCTATGCCGAGAATCTGGCCAAGATTTTCAAGGGTCAGCTGAACCCCACGGTCGAGAAGGTTTCGGCCAAGGAGTTCGCCGAGCGCGCTCAGCAGTAAGCATACTGTATTTATAATCATATCCTTTCAAGCGATGAAAAAGATACTGTTGTCAGCGACGTTGGCCCTGCTTTTCCTCGGTGTACAAGCCCAGGAAAACGATGGCCTCGTCTATCCTAACACCTTCTACGGCTCGTTCACCCTGGGTGGCTATGCCTATGGGCACAACGGCGAGAGCTCTTTCGGCGCCCCGTCGGCCAACCTCACCGGTGGCGTCTGGCTGGCCAGCCCCTTGGCTTTCCAGCTCTCGGGCGAGGGTGTTCTGGGAACCAACGTCGCTGGCAACAGTTCTGCTTTTATCTCCGCCAGTGCTGAGTTCAAGTGGGATGTCAACTCCACTTTCTTCCATGTCTACAACAAGAATTTCCTAAGCCCGGTTCCGTTCTATCCACTGCTGGGTTTGGGGGCTGTGTGGAGTGTGGATATGGATAATAAGACTGTGGACAATGCTTTCCAAATCATGTTGGGCCTGCAGGCTCCGTACCGTGTGAGCGACTATATGGACGCTATACTGCAGTATAAGTGCCACTTCTTGCCGCAGGGGTTCGACAATTCGCCCGGCGACAACTATATGCACACCTTCGGCATCGGTCTGCTCTTCCGCCAGAGCACCGACCCCTACCATCGTCGCACCGAGCGTTATACGCGCGGTATCGGCGAGGATTGGTTCCTCGGCATCGGCATCGGCCCCAACTATTCGGCGTTCGAACTCTTCACCAACGACCATCTGGGCGGCACCGCTATGATTGGTGTGGCCCCCGAGTTGACGGTGGGTCGCAACTTCAGCAACTTCTGGTCCGTGCGTATGCAGGTGGCTGGTCTTACCGGCCATGAGCAGTTCGATACCGTGACCCAGGCCGCTGGTGTCAACTATCGCTTCTCTTACCTGCACGCCGACGTGATGCTCAATGTGGGCAATCTGATATTCCGCCAGCGTGGCGTACGGTTCAATGTGATGCCCTATCTGGGTGCCGGTCCTGTGTGGCGCTACGACGACCTCGCGTTCGATGTGGCGGCCGACATGGGCATCCTCTGCCGCTATTATGTGAGCCGCCACAGCGATGTCTATCTCGACGCGCGGTATCTCATGGTGGCGCCCTCTATCGGCGGCGGTACAGGGCCCTCCGGTGCCTTCTATGGCGTCGGTCTGCCCAGCCTCACGGTGGGTTATATCTACAATTTCGGCCAGAATAGCACCCGCTACCGCACGCCGCTCAACGAGCTGCACTAGTGCACGGTGGGCCTGCCTGCCTGCTGCCAGGCTTGCAGTCCGCCACCCAGGTCGTAGACTTCCACTCCCTGTTCGGCCAGCAACAGAGCTGCTTTGTGGCTCCGACGGCCCGTGCGGCAGTACACTGCCAGTGCATCTTCTTTCACTCGCACGCGTTCCACAAAGTCAGGCTGGTTGACGTCTATATTCTCCGCTCCGGCTATGTGTCCCTCGTTGTACTCGCTGCGGGTGCGCACGTCGATGACGCGCATCTGCTTCGACTGCACCATCTGGTCGTAGTCTTTGACGCAGAGTATCGTCACGCGGTCCTGTGGGTTGTCGGCGCGTTCGGTGGACTTGCTTCCGCCACAGCCCGCTATCGTCAGGGCGGCCAGGGTCATCAGTAGTATTTTCTTCATGGGTTGTCTGTTATTGTTTGTTGATTGTGTTCTCTATGCGGTGCAGAGCCTCCAGCAGCTGGCTGCGCGGACAGCCCACATTCAGCCGGAAGCAGCCTTCGTAGGGGCTTCTCTCCTGCTGTGGGCCGAAGGTGGTGCCGTCGTTCATCACTACCCGTGCTTCGTTGATGAAGCGGTCGGTCAGTTCCTTGTGCGGGATGCCGTAGGCGCTGAAGTCGAGCCATGCCAGGTAGGAGGCTTCGGGCAGCATGGCTTTGACCAGGGGCAGGTGTTCCTTTAGGTATCGGTCAAGTGCCTGAACGTTCCCGTTCAGATATTCCAGCATCTGGCGTTGCCACTCCTCGCCCTGCGCGAAGGCGGCCTCGGCGGCGGTGAAGGCGAAGATGTTGCCTCCGGCCACGCCCAGGGTGTCGAGCCAGCCGAAGAAGCGTTTCCGCAGGGTTGCATCGGTGATGCAACACACAGAACTGCCCAGGCCGGCGATGTTGAAGGTCTTGCTCGGGGCCATGAAGGTGAGGCTGTGGGCGGCGGCAGCGGGGCTCACGGTGCTGTAGCTCACGTGGCGTGCAGGCGTCGCGTCGGCTGGGCCTTGGTTGCCGGTATCCTGGCGGCGCGCCAGGGTGAGGTCGGCGTGTATTTCGTCGCTGATGACGAGGAGACCCTTGCGCTCGCAGATGTCGGCGATGCGGCTGAGGGTCGCTTTGTCCCAGAGGGTGCCGGCGGGGTTGTGCGGGTTGCTCATGATGAACACCTTGCAGCCTTCAGCGCGGCGTTCGAAGTCGTCGAAGTCTATCTCGAACCTATAGCGCGGACTGGCAGCCTGTGTATCGGTACCGCAGGCAGGCTGCCTGCGTACCATTTCGAACCTGTTGCGCGGACTGGTAGCCTGTGTGTCGGTACCGCAGGCAGGCTGCCTGCGTACCATTTTCAGCGGACTGCATACCACCTCGCGTCCGCAGCCCTGCGGCACGTTGAGGAATGGCGGATATACTGGCGTGGTCACCAGTACCCGGTCGCCGGGCTCGGTCAGTGCCAGCAGCGCATAGCTGATGCCCGCCACGATGCCGGGTATGAAGTGCAGACTTTCACGGGTGGTGTGGATGTTGTAATGCGTGGCCAGCCATGTGGTGACGGCCTGCCAGTAGCCCTCGGAGGGCATGGTGTAGCCCAGCACCGGATGCTCGCAGCGCCGTCGCAGGGCGTCCAGCACAAAATCGGGCGAGCGCCAGTCCATGTCGGCCACCCACATGGGCAGCAGGTCGTCGCGGCCGTACATGCCCGGCAGTGCATCCCACTTGAAGCAGTCGGTACCCTTCCGGTCTATCGTCTCGTCGAAATCGTATTTCTTCATAGCACTATCCTAAACGAACGACGGCCCATTTTATTTTGTCGCCCCGAATATTTTCCCCACGCATGTCCCGCATCCTGCAGTACGCCATCCGGCAACAATCCATTATCGACTTGAGATATAGTGATTTACAACATACCGTCACCATACCAACTCCTACTGTAGTAGGTGTTGGTAAGGAGTTGGTAAGGAGTTGGTAAGGAGTTGGTAAGGAGATGATAGGTTGGAAGCCTGACGTTCAGTGGGTTACAAGGGCGTTTTTTCGCGTCGCAACAGGCACCCGTTTTTGTGGATTTCGGGTCTGGATCCAGCACGGCCGGTCGAGTCGCATGACTTTCACAGGCTGGTCACCGGCGAATTGCAGACGGCTGAGATGGTTGACGCGTCCGGTAGGGCGGAAGCCGCATTTCTGCATCACCCGACCCGAGGCGGGGTTGCTCTCCAGGTAGTCGCCCCAGAGTGTGCGGAAGCCTATATTGCAGAAACAGTGGTTTATAAGCAGCCTCAGCGCCTCGGTGGCCAGACCGCGGTTCCACCAGGGGCGTGCCACCCAGTAGCCCACCTCCGCGTCGTCGGGTCCGATGCCGATATTACTCTCGCCGTGAGGGTAGTAGCATATGCAGCCGACGATTTGGGAGGAGGGATTTCCGCAGGCAGGCTGCCTGCGTCCCAGGCGGATGGCCCAGGTGTGGTCGTTGGAAAAAATGGTGCGGATTACCTCACGGCTCTCGTCTACGCTTTGGTGTGGCGACCATCCTGCCCGTGGTCCCACTTCGGGGTCGGAGGCGAGACGGTAGAGTTCCTCGGCGTCCTCCTCGCGCCACGGCCGCAGCAGTATCCGTTCCGTTTCCATCATATTCTTGGCGTTTCAATCAGATTGTAAATGCTTTTTTAACGGCGAATTTGTCGAATTTAACTAAGCTCCGCAGGAAAATTTATAGCGAATTACTCTAAGATACGCAGGCTAGTAATTTTCAATTTTCAATTTTCAATTCTCAATTTTCAATTTCCACCGCCGGCCAGCCGTAGTCCTGATAGTAGTGGGCGCTGATACCGTGGCGGCGGAGATAATTGCGCAGCTGTAGGTTGCGGTTAGCCTCGCGTATGTCCTGGTTGCCGTGCATGTTCATGTAGATATCGTAGTGAGGGCCGAAGATGCGGCGGGCGCTGGGCTCCCATCCTGCGCCGTCGGCGGTCTGCTCGAATGCCGTCACGGTGTATTTGCCATCCGTCAATTCCAGCGACATCAGTCCGCTGTGGTTGCCGCCGGAGACGCACTTCAGCGTGTCGCCCTCCCGCCGGTACCACTCCACCCAGAAATCGCCCCATATCTGGTACGCAGGCAGCCTGCCTGCGGAATCCTCTTCATGTACAATCATCAGGGTCGGGATGCAGAACTCGCCCTTTTGATAGTGCTCGCCCACCTCGCGCACCAGGTATTCGCCGATGGCCTCGCGCATGGCCTGCTCCTGTCGGTGGATGGCTATGTGGTTCAGGCAGTCGGCCTTGTGCCCGTCGAAGTCGGACATCAGCCATTGGCCGTCGACGTGTTCCATGTAGAGATTGTGCACTTCGACGTCGGCGGTGGAGTCGAAGGATCCGTCTTCCCACTGCTGGCGCACCTGGATAGTGGCCACGGCGTGGTTCTTGTCGGACTGCTCCACAGCCGTGACGGTGTAGTCGGCTATCGTGCCGCCGTTGCCGGTGACGAAGTAGTAGAGCCACTCGTGGTCTAGCGGCTGCTCGTCGGGCAGGTGGTTGAACATGGTGTCCAGCACGGCGTAGAAGTCCGCCGTCAGGTAGTCGCGCGATTTCTCCAGCAGCTCGTGGTCAGGGATGTAGCGGCAGAGCTCTTCGGCCCGCTGTTTCAGTTTCGCTTCGTTGCTTGTGCATGCCGCCAGCAGCAGGGTGGCCAGGGTGATGGCAGTTAGTTTCTTCATATAGTTTTATGTTGTTAGTTTCAATTGATTGGGCAGCTCAGCGGGCTGGTGATTTCGCAGCCGCGGTTCCTCGCCAGCCACAGCTGGGCGTAGCTGCAGGTGGCCTTGTATTGTCCGCCGCGGCGCTCTATCTCCTCCACGGCACGCCGCACCAGCTCGCCGGCGATGCCCTGACCCCGCAGGCGGTCGTCGACATAGGTGTGGTTGATGACGTAGAGTCCATCCCTCAGCGGGAATGCCACCTCGCCCACCTCCTCGCCGCCCTCGACGGCGTAGATCCTGTACTTTTCTGTGATGTATTCCATTGCGAATGCGTTAGTGTGTTATTGCGTTAATGCGTTAGTGTGTGTTGGGGTAGGGCGGTACGGCCGGCGTCGGTCATCAGCCCTTGGCGTTCCAGCTCTTGACAGCGGTGGATGTTGAGGTCGGTCCAGTGACTGTTCTTGCGTCGCGGCGAGATGCGCTGCGCCAGCCGGCCGTCGGGCATCTTCTTGACGGTGGAATCGATCCACCCGAAGCACAGCGCCTCCATGACCACCTCGGCATAGGGCAGCGCCCCCGCCAGGGCCGTCTTCCCCCTGTAGCACGCCACCCAGCACTCCCGTTCCCGCCCGTGGTTCTCCTCCAGCCACCGCCGCAGCCCCGCCCGGTCCTCGAATGTCATCAAATTCCGTATCTCCATTAAAACTCTTTTCAATTTTAGCTATGCTATAGGAGTAGTTGGTACATTAGTCCCTACTTTATCTCGACGCCGCCGAAGTTGCAGTGGCCTTGGAGATAGAGGGTCTTGGCGCCGTCGGTGGGCTGGGTGCAGCAGTCGCAGTCGACGCCGGCGAAGGCGGTGTCGATGCCGTTCTTGATGCAGACGCCTTTGGGGAGGCGGATCTGGATGCCGCCGAAACTGCAGTCGACATTGATGACGGCACCGTCACGGATATCGGCATCGCGCAGGTCGAGCCCCGCGAAGCCGAAGCTGACATGCACGTCGGCACCTTCGAAGGTCTGGCCGTCGTAGCTGTAGTCCTGCTTGCCGAAGGTTACGTCAATCTTGTGCTGGGTGCTGCCGTCGAGGACGACGGGGACGGCCTGCTCGTTGTAGTGGCTGTTGCCGCTGCTCTTCTTGTTGTTGAAGAAGATGAGCCCAACACCCCATACCACGGCTACGAGGCAGAGCATATACTTCCAGATGTCGTTCCAGGGGATGATGCCGCGGGCGGCGAGGAGGAGCAGGATGCCGATGCCGCAGCCGATGATGGCGCCGGCCTTGTGGCGGTCGCTGAAGATGTTGATGAAACAGGGGATGATGACGAAAAGAGCCCACCATCCTTCGAGGCTGATGCTGATGACGTCGAGGAGCTCGAGGGCCCACACGATACCGAAGGCCAGGAGGGCGATGCCGCCGATGATTTTGCTGGTGCGTTTCATTGTGTTATAATCTGTTGTATTAAATGAGTTGTCGATATTGGGATGCAAAAATACGAACTTTTGCAGATGTGGCAAAAAATAATTGGCCAGAGGTTATTATCTGGCCAATTATTTGTTGTGGCAGACGGGAAGTCTGCGATCCCGGGGGACGAGTCAAGTGCTTTATTCTTATTTGACATTTTTCCTTGATGCACGTCGGCTCTTCAGTCCATACACGAGGAGGGCGATGAGGAGGAATACTGCGCTGATAATTCCAAAGAACTCTCCAAAAGGCCAGTGGAACAGCCGGAAGGCGGCGTTGGCGACAAGGAACAGGCAGGCAATCTTGGCGAGTCGGATTACCGGGCGTTCGTCGGGGACGATGCGAGCCAAATGATTTCCCGTGAGCAATACGAAGACCACTCCCGACAGTACGGCGGCGAAATAGATGAGGCTGGCGAAAGGCCAGTGCATCAGCTTGAAAACGAGACCGACAAGGCTCAGCACGACCAAGACTATGCTCGCCCAGTAAGCTTTGCCACGACGATGGGACGGTGCTTCGGCAGTTTCGCTGCCATTCAATCGCGCAGTTAGCGACACGAGCTCGTCGCTCATCTTGGCCAGTCGGTCGATATGACCCAGTATCAGGATGACGGATATCGTGAGGATGGCAGCCACAATGATGAACGAGGGTCGTAGAATGGCAATCTCATGTTTGGCTCCCAGCTCACTCACAAACCACATCATCCACAGGCAAAGGGCAAGCACCCCGGTGCTCCACACCAGCGAGAATCGCGTCTGCGCACTTTTCATCTTTTGGGTGAGTGTATGGATATCGTCATCCGACGTGTTGATTTGCTGCACTTTCCGGCAGGCTAGCAGCTCGAACAGGCCTAAGAGCAGAATAAGCAGCACCGACAGGACCACGAAGGGGACACGCAGCTCGAAGCAATACCAGCTCCAGCCCACGGCGGCGGTCAGCAACCCGTAGGTGAGCACTCTTTCCATATTGCGGCGCTTGAAGTCCGTTATTCTCGTATGCAGCATTTCGTGCATCAGGTCGTTGTTGACGATTTCCTGCTGGTTGAACTTTTCTTGGAGCGTCTTGTATTGTGCTTGCAGCGACGACAGCTCCATCTCCTGGTTTTGTCTGTTTTCTTCCATGATGATAAAGGATTATTGGGTGATGGATTTCGATTTCTGAATCAGTTTCTCCTTGATGCGGTGCAGTTTGACGCCCACATTGGCCACGCTGATGCCCATGATGGCGGCAATCTCGTCGTAGCCGATTCCCTCCAACCATAGCATCACAAGGGCGCGTTCCATCACGTCGAGTTGCTGGATGAGCGTATGGAGCTGATGCATCTGTTCGAGCGAGGTGTCCTGCGGGTCGTAGGGGTTGATGTCGGTGCTGAGCGGTACCGTCTGCGGGCGGCGTTTTGCCCGTTTGTCGCAGTTGATGGCGGTGTTGAGCGCGATGCGGTACACCCACGTGTTCACGCTGCTGCGGTTCTCGAACTGGTCGTATCCCAGCCACAGCCGGACAAGTATCTCTTGAAACAGGTCGTTGACCTCATCGTTGTCGCGCGAGAACATATAACACACGGAGTAGATAGTCCGCTTGTACTGCCTCACCAGTTCCTCAAATTGTTTTTCTTTCGTGCTTTTCATCTGACCGTTTTTGAATTTCTACTCCATTGGACAACGCTTTCCCGAAATCCTTACATCATTTGTGAAAAAAAGTGGCATCTGTATTGAAGCAGGTGCCACTCTTTTTTGAATGCAATCATGCGAAACGGTTATTTCTGCATGGCTTTTAGGCGCTCGGTGAGCATGGGGACGATCTTGTGGAGGTCGCCCACGATGCCGAGGTCAGCGACTTGGAAGATGGGGGCGAACTTGTCCTTGTTGATGGCGATGATGAGTTCGCTCTCCTCCATGCCGGCGAGGTGCTGGATGGCACCGCTGATGCCGCAGGCCATGTAGAGGGCGGGGCGGACGGTCTTGCCGGTCTGGCCCACCTGGCGGCTGGCGTCCATGACGCCGGCGTCGACCATAGCGCGGCTCGACGAGACTTCGCCGCCAAGTTCTTTGGCCAGGGCCTCAAGCTTGCCGAAGCCGTCCTTGGTGCCGACGCCGCGGCCACCGCTGACGAGGACCTTGGCCTCGCTGATGTCGGTGACGGTCTTCTCTTCCTTGACAGTCTTGACGAGCTTCACGCGGGCAATCTTCTTCTCGTCGAAGTTGACCTTGAAGTCGACGACCTCGCCCTTGCGGCTGGGGTCGGCGGCCATTTTCTGCATGACGCCGGGGCGGACCGTGGACATCTGCGGGCGGGTGTTCTTGCAGAGGATGGTGGCCATGAGGTTTCCTCCAAAAGCCGGACGGGTCATGCGGAACTCGTGGGCTTCGTCGTCGCTGATCTCCAGCTTGGTGGCGTCGGCGGTGAGGCCGGTGCGGTTGCGGGCGCTGACGCGGGGGCCGAGGTCGCGTCCGATGGTGGTGGCGCCGATGAGCATGATAGAGGGCTTCTCGCTCTCGATGATGGCGGTGATGGCCTCGGTGTAGGGCTCGGTCATGTAGTCCTTCAGCAGGTCGTTGTCGACCACCAGCACGCGGTCGGCACCGTGTTCGATGAGGGTGGGGGCGAGACCTTTGATGTCTTTGCCGAGGAGCATGGCGACGACCTTCTCCTGGTTGGCGTCGGCCAGCTCGCGGGCCTTGCCGAGCAGCTCGAGGGCCACATTCTGCAGTTTGCCGTTGCGCTGTTCGGCAAACACGTAAACGTCTTTATAATCTGCTAAGTTCATATCTATTCTGTTGATATGTTGATACGTTGATATGTTGATACGTTGTCAGGCGAACCTTATCAACGGATAAACTTATCAACTTATCAACGGTTAAATTATGTGTTTTTCCTTGAGCTTGTTGACGATGAGTTCGACGGCCTCTTCGGGGCTGACCTCGAAGGTCTGGCCGGCGGGCTTGAGCTGCTTGGGGAACGACTTGAAGACGCTCGTGGGCGAGCCTGCCTTGCCGATATGGTCTTCGGGCACGTTGATGCGGTCGGCACCCCAGACTTCGATTTCCTTGTCGAAGGCGGTGACGATGCCGTTGACGGTCATATAGCGGGGCTGGACGCTGGAGGCCAGGGCGGTGACGACGCAGGGGGCCTGCATCTGGAGCACCTGGTAGCCGTCCTCGAGCTGCTTGCGGATGGTGAAGGTCTTGGTGGCCTCGTCGTACTGGAGGTCTTCCATGTAGGAGACCTGCGGCAGGTCGAGGTGTTCGGCAATCTGGGGACCCACCTGTGCGGTGTCGCCGTCGATGGCCTGGCGGCCGGTGATGACGAGGTCGAAGTCCATAGTACGGAGGGCACCTGCGATGGCGCTAGAGGTGGCCAGGGTGTCAGCGCCGCCGAGCTTGCGGTCGGTGAGCAGGATGGCGCGGTCGACGCCCATAGCGAGGGCCTCGCGGAGGATAGCCTCGGCCTGGGGCAGACCCATAGTGATGACGGTGACGTGTGCGCCGAAGCGGTCCTTCAGCTGGAGGGCGTATTCGAGGCCGCCCTTATCGTCGGGGTTCATGATGGAGGGCACGCCCTCGCGAATCAGCGTACCGGTCTGGGGGTTGATTTTCACCTCGGTGGTGTCCGGCACTTGTTTTATGCAAACTACGATGTTCATTCTTCTTTGATTTTGGGTCTAAGAGTCAATAGGTCTAAAAGTCTAAGAGTTCTTGGGAACAATACTGTCTTTGCTTTTCGACTTTTCGACTTTTTGACTTTTCGACTTTTCGACTTTTTGACTTTTGACTTACTTGAATAGTTTACCGGCGATCACCATGCGCTGGACTTCGGAGGTGCCCTCGTAGATTTCGGTGATTTTGGCATCGCGCATCATGCGCTCGACGGGGTACTCGCGGGTGTAGCCGTAGCCGCCGTGGAACTGGACGGCCTTGGTGGTGACCTCCATCGCGGTCTCGGCGCTGAAGAGCTTGGCCATAGCGGCATCGGCGCTGTAGGGCATGCCGTGGTCTTTCTTGTAGTGGGCGCTGCGGCAGAGCAGACGGGCGGCCTGCACCTTGGTTTCGAGGTCGGCCATCTGGAACTGGGTGTTCTGGAACTGCGAGATGCTGCGGCCGAACTGCTTGCGCTCTTTGGTGTACTTGACGGTCTCGTCCATGGCGCCCTGGGCGATGCCGAGTGCCTGGCAGGCGATGCCGATGCGGCCGCCGTCGAGGGTCTTCATGGCGAGGCCGAAGCCCTTGCCGAGCTGTCCGAGCTGGCGGTCCTTGGGGATACGGCAGTCCTCGAAGATGAGTTCGGTGGTGGCGCTGCCGCGGATACCCATCTTCTTCTCCTTCTTGCCGATGGAGAAGCCGGGGTCGGTCTTCTCGACGATGAAGGCGCTGATGCCCTTGGTGCCGAGGCTCTTGTCGGTCATGGCGATGATGATGAACACGTGGGCGTAGGAGCCGTTGGTGATGAAAATCTTGCTGCCGTTGAGGACCCATTCGTCGCCGTCGAGGACAGCGGTGGTCTGCTGGCCGGCGGCGTCGGTGCCGGCGTTGGGCTCGGTGAGGCCGAAGGCGCCGATCCACTCGCCGCTGGCGAGCTTGGACAGGTACTTCTGCTTCTGCTCCTCGGTGCCGGCCTCGAGGATGGGGGCGGCGCAGAGGCTGGTGTGGGCGGAGAGGATGACGCCGGTGGTGGCACAGACGCGGCTGAGCTCCTCGACGGCCATGCCGTACATGATGTTGGTGCCGCCGGCACCGCCGTACTGCGTGGGGATGGGGATGCCCATGAGGCCGATTTTTGCCATCTTCTGCACGGTTTCCATCGGGAAACGCTCCTCCTCGTCGACCTCGGCGGCGAGGGGTTTCACTTCTTTCTCTGCAAATTCGCGAATCATCTGCAGGAAGAGTTCTTCTTGTTTGGTGTAGCTGAAATCCATTGTTTCTGTTTTTAGTTGGCAGTTGGCAGTTGGCAGTTGACAGACGGTGGACACATCGGTCACTGCCAACTGTCAACTGTCGGCTGCCTACTCAAATTCATTTTACTGCGATAGTTTCAATCTCGACGAGGACACCCATCGGCAGACCCTTGACGGCGAAGGCGGCGCGGGCGGGGCAGTCGTGGCTGTAGTACTTGGCGTAGACCTCGTTCATGGGCTTGAAGTACTCCATGTCGGCCAGCAGGCAGGTGGATTTCACCACGTCGTCGAACGAGAAGCCGGCCTCGTCGAGGATGGCTTTGATGTTCTGGAAGACCTGTTCGGTCTGGGCGGTGATGCCTTCGGGCACCTCTTTGGTGGCGGGATTGATGGGAATCTGGCCCGAGATGTAGAGTGTGTTGCCCGCTTGGACGGCCTGGCTGTAGGGGCCGATGGCGGCGGGGGCGTTGGGGGTGTTGATGATCTTTTTCATTGTTTTATGATTTTTTTGTTTGTTTCGCAGGGGTTGACGAAAATGCAAATATACGACTTTTTTTTTAATTAGTATTAGTTTGTTAATAAAAAAGTTTTCTCTATGCTGGTAATCAGGCGCATGGGTGGTGCGCCTGCAGGGCTGTGCGGTGTGGTCGGCGGGGTGTGGCGGGGGTGGTTTGTGCATAATTGCGTGCCCGAAATCCGGGGGACCATCCTACCACCATCCTACCATCATCCTACCACCATCCTACCACCATCCTACCATTTTAACATTTCGGGAGCCTGGTTGGGGGCGTGTTGGCCCGAGCGAGGCGGACGGAAGGGGCAAAGTGGTGCCGGGCCAGTGTCGGCAAGCCTCGGCTGCGGGTTTGGCGCTGGGTGGGTGTGTTATTTTATTGTGCTGTGATACAGTGCGTTGAAAATAATTTGTTAAAATATTTTTTTTGTATTGGAATTTTTTTATACATTTGCATTCAAAAAGCAGATTATATTCTGAATTAAAATAGAGAACGAAATGCGTACCATGAAACGCCTGATGATTGCCCTGCTGGCATGCACCCTGGTGCTGGGTGTGGCTCCCGATGTGCAGGCGCAGTCGAAGAAGAAAAGCACCCGAACGACCAAGACCACCAAGAAGAGCGGCAGCAAGAAGAAGGGCACCTCCGTCAAGAAGGCCTCCGAGCCCAAGCCGGTGACTCCGAGTGAGATAGAGCTTCCGCTCAACTCGAGCGACTGCCTCTTTGCCATCCCGCTGCAGATAGACAAGCCCTATGGTCCGACCACGGCCCCCGACGGCAGCGGCCGCATGATGGAGGTGGTGGCCGACAAGGCGCACCCCAACCTCTTCGAGCGCGAACACAACTCGGTGTGGTACAAGGTGGCCATCCCCTACAACGGCAACCTGGTCATCGACATCGTACAGGAAGACGTGTGGGACGACTATGACTTCCTGGTGTACAGGAACACGGGTCAATACTTCTCCAACCATGTGATGCTCAACAAGGTGCTGCCGGTGGCCGTCAATCTGGCAGCCGTGGACAGCGCGACGCTGTCCGCTGCCGCCCGCCAGACTGCCGCTGCCAAGCCCAAGACCACGGTGAACAAGAAGAAGGAGAGCGAAGAGCCGGTCATCGACCTGCCGCCCGCACCGCGTTCCACCATCGGCATGACGCCCGACGCCAAGGACAAGATGCTCACCAAGAAGCAGCGGGGCTCGTTCATCAAGTCGGTCCCCGTGCGTATGGGCGAGGAATACTATATCGTGCTGGACAACTGTGCGCCCAACGGCAAGGGCCACACCATACGGGTGAGCATACAGGTGGACGCCTACGAGCCGCTGGTGCTCTTCTACGACAAGAAGGGCAAGCGCTATGTGGATGTGGACCTGATGATACTGGAAAAAGGCGGCCAGGGCGGCGAGCGTCCGGTGATACGCAACGAGCACTACCGTGGTGGCCGTGTGAAATTCGTGCCGGGCTTCAACTACACCCTCTATGCCAAGCGCGACGGCTACTTCTCGGTGTTCCGCGAATTCAACGCCCAGGACCTCATGATGCGCGACACCATCATGCTCTACCAGATGGAACGCACCGAACGCGGTTCGAGTTTCCAGATAAAAGACATCTACTTCGAGGACGGCGAGGCCAAGCTCATAGCCGGCTACGACTCGGTGCTGATGGACTATGTGGCCATGTTCCGCAACCACCCGGATGTCACCTTCCTGGTGAAAGGCTATGTGCAGAGCTACGGTGTGGACAGCGAGGCAGACATGCTGCTCTCGCTCGAACGGGCCAAGACCGTCAAGGAATACTTTGTCAACCACGGCATCGACGCCAAGCGTATCACCACCGCCGGCATGACCAAGAATGAAATCAAGCGTGCCGCCGCCGCGGCCCTCGACAAGGGAGGCGGATTCAGCGGCATCAAGTGTGAGCTGATTATCACCGGAAAGACTACGGATAGGTAGGGTAAGTTTTGAGTTTTAAGTTTTAAGTTTTGAGTTATTAGTTTTAAGTTTTAAGTTTTAAGTTTTGAGTTTTTTGTTTTTAAGTTTGAGGTTTTATTTGGGATAGACAATTCTTCAATAACAGACAGTATCCAATGAGAATCAAGATTGCTATGCTGCTGGCGTTTCTGTCGGCAGCATTTTTGTCACAGGGACAGACCGACTGGAGCCGCTTCGACCGCCTGATGGCCGACGGCTCGTACAAGAGTGCCTACGCTATGGCCGAGGGCGTGTATAACAAGTGGAGAGTGGAGAGTGGAGAGCAGAGAGCGGGGAGCGGCGAGGCGCTGCTGGCGGCCTACAACATGACCGTGGCGGCGGTCAACTACCAGGAGGACGTGCGCGACAGCGCCGAGGCGCGCTACCGCGCCCTGCTGCCGCTGCTGGCTCCGCTGGAGCGGGCCCTCTGCCATGCCTTCCTCGGCGAGTACGACTCGGCGTTGGTCTACAGCGATGTGCTGAAAGCCACTCCGGTGGAGAAGATAAAGCACTTCTGCGACGGCGGCAAGACCCTGAATATGACCCCCACGGCCTACGACGTGGTGGTCACCATGATGCAGGACCGCGGCGAGCTGACGCCCCGGCAGCGCGTGGAGTGGCAGCAGCGGCTGTGCGACTTCCATGCTGCCGACCAGGACGACGGCCTGCGCATCTGGCACGACTGGCGGCTGCTCGACTTCATGGAGCAGGTGCCCAACCAACATGTCAACGTATCAACCTATCAACGATATATCAATAAATACAGCGGCACGAAGAGCAGCCAGTTGGCGGCGCTCTACCTGAAAGCGGCTAACCACTGCCGTTGGCAGCGGAAAGACCTGGTGCAGGCGGTGCGCTACTGCGACACCGCCCTTGCCCGCTGGCCCAAGAGCCAGGGGGGCGTGGAGTGCGCCAACATGCGCAGCGCCATCACTTCGCCACGCATCGAGTTCTCGCGCGAGCAGCACTTCCTGGTGCCGCAACGGGAGGAGCTGATGGGCGTGGAATACGCCAACCTCGACCGCCTGCACCTGCGCATTATCAAGGAACCGGCTGAATATTATATGAACAGTGCCCAGCTGGCCAAGCAGAAGGCGCTGCGCGAGTGGACCGTCGACGTGCCGCAGCCCGATGCCTACGGCGATGCCTTGGCGGCCTTCGCCCTGCCGGCTTTGCCGACTGGCAAGTACCGCCTGCTGGCCGCCCCCACCGCCAACTTCGCCAAGGGACTGGCCGACATCGAGCTGCACGTCACCGACATCGCCCTGCGCTATACCGACGACGGGCGCGGCTTGGTGGTGGACCGCGAGAGCGGTGCCCCCGTGGCGGGGCAGCAGGTGCAGCTTTTATATCCCAAACAGGATGAGCGGTTGCTGCAGACCGTCGTCACCGCTGCCGACGGCACCTACCGTTTCGATAGCATACCACTGCGCAACAGCGTCATCCGCATCGTTCGCGACGGCTATGTCATTGCACAAGCGGTCTATAACCGCGGTAATTCGACGCCCGATGGCGGCCGCACACAGTTCCACATGGTCAGCGACCGCCCCGTCTACCGTCCGGGCGACACGGTGCAGGTGGCTGTGCTGCTCTACCGCACCGACGGGCGCGACGGCGAGCTTCTGGCTGCAGGCCATGCGTTTACTCTGACACTCACTGATCCCAACGGGCAGCAGGTGCAGCAGCACAAGCTCACCACCGACGACTTCGGCTCGGCCCACTGCGCCCTGCCGCTGCCCACCGACCGACTGGCGGGCCACTGGATGGTGCAGGTGAGCGACAACACCGGCAGCGACATGCTCGTCCTGCGGGTCGAGGAGTACAAGCAGCCGCGCTTCATGGTCAGCCTGGGAGTGGAGAGTGGAGAGCGGAGAGTGGAGAGCTCTGCGCCGGTTTTTGGCAAGGCATATACGGTATATGGGCTGGCGGCAGCCTATAGCGGCGTCAGCATCGGCGGTGCGCGGGTGCAGTACACCGTGACGCGGAGCCAGCGCGTGTGGCGTTGGGGGCCGAGCATGAGCACCGTGGTGGCGCAGGGCGAGACCGAGGCGGCCGCCGACGGCACCTTCCGGGTGGTCTTCACCCCCGAGCCCGACAGCAGTGTGGAACTCTCCGCCAAACCCGTCTTCAACTATACGGTGCAGGTCACCGTCACCGACCTCAATGGCGAGAGCCACGACGCCGAGACCACCCTGCGCGTGGGCTACCAGCGCCTGTTCGTGCGCCTGAATGATGTTCTGTCCGACATGCGGGAGCTGCCGTCGGTGCAGGTGGAGCTGACCGATGTCAACGGCACGCCGCAGCAGGGCAGGGTGGGGGTGAGCGTGGCGCGACTGCGCAAGCCTAATCCCATGCGGATGGCCCCTGCGGTGCTCACCAAAGGAATGATACAGACCATCGACAGCGCCGACTACCGCCGCCGCTTCCCGCAGTATATATATGATATGAGCGAGAACGATCGCCGCACATGGAGAGTGGAGAGTGGAGAGTGGAGAGTGGAGAGCGGAGAGCGGAGAGTGGAACTGCCGCCGCTGCAGGGGGGTATCTACCGCATCGTGGCGTGGGCGCTGGACGGCCAGGACACCGTGGCTGACACCGCCTACACCGCGCTCACCCCGCCGACTGACCGCCTGTCGCGCACCGATGCCGTGCTGTGGGTCGACTGTGACAAGACGACCGCCCACCCCGGCGAGCGCGTCACCTTCCGTCTGGGGTCGGCCTACAAGGATGTCAAGGCTTTCTATATGATAGAGTACGGCGAGAGGCAGACCCTCCGGTCGGGGTGGCTCACGCTGGGCGAGCGCCTGCAGGAGGTGGCCGTCGACGTGGACAGCGCTATGCTTGGCGGCCTGACACTGAGTGTGCGCACCATGCTCCACGGACAGAGCTTCACCGAGAGCTGCACCGTCGATGTACCCTACAGCCACAAAGAACTCAAGGTCGAGATAACTACTTTCCGCGACAAACTGCTGCCCGGCGAGCAGGAGGAGTGGACGATAAAGGTTGGAGGTCGGAAGTCGGAGGTCGGAAGCTCAGACCTCATATCTCAGACCTCCGCCCTTATATTGACCATGTACGACGACGCGCTGAACACCTACGGCACCCCGTCGTGGCGCCTTTGGTCGTGGCGCAGCCACAGTACCGTGTGGCAGACGCTCTACACGCCCTACCTCTGCTGGGACCGATACGACGGCCGCATGTGGCACAATTACAACGGAAGCTACCCCTCGGTGTGGACGCTGAAGGATGCCCTGCCGCGCTACTATGGCCGCTGGCAACGTATGTACAAGACCGCCGCGGTGCGCAATGCCGCCGTTGTCACCACCGAGTTGGCTGTGGTCGAGGATGATGTGGAGGAGGCTACGCTGGATGCCGTGCAGACCTCGGCCGCAGGCGCAGCTCTGGCTGCCGACGAGGGGGTGGAGGAAGAGGATGCCATCTTCAGCGTCGTGGAGAAAGAACCGGAGCCGCAACTGCGGAGCAACCTCAGCACGCTGGCCTTCTTTGCCCCGGCCCTGCGCACCGACAGCACCGGTGCGGTGACCTACCGCTTTACGGTGCCAGAGCTGCTCACGCGCTGGAACGTGAGCGGCCTGGCCGTCACCAAAGACCTCAAGAGCGGCACGCTCAGCAAGACTCTCGTCACCGCCAAGCCGCTGATGGTGCAGCCCAACATGCCGCGCTTCCTGCGTAGCGGCGACTCGCTGAGCCTGATGGCCAAGGTGGTGGTGAATGAAGAATTAAGAATTAAGAATGAAGAATTGCCCGTCGAGGTAGACTTCCTGCTGACCGATGCCGCCACGGGCGACACCCTCTGTCACCAAGCCGAGGAGGTGCTGGTGAAGGATGCTGCACAGGTGATGTTCGACGTCGAGGTGCCACGCAATGTCTACGTGGCTACCTACCGCATCGTGGCGCGGGCCGAGGGCATGAGCGACGGCGAGCAGGGGCAGGTGCCGGTGGTTACCAACCGCCATGCAGTCACCCTTAGCCAGGCGCTCTACATCAACGGGGCGGGGGAGAAGCACTTCGCCATGCCCGAGTGGTTGGCCGGCAGCACGAGCCGCGAGCCCCTGCTGGTGGCCGCCGAGGTGACCAGCACACCGATTTGGCTGGCCATTAAGGCTATGCCTTACCTCGGTGACCTAGAGAACCCCACCACCACCTACTTGGCTAATTTGCTGCACATTAACACTATCGGACGCAGTGTCTTTAAGGGCCTTGCGGACTTTAAAGACCTTACGGACTTTAAAGACCCTGTATCCCGTCTGCGCATGAATGAGGATGTGAAACAGACTCTCTTGCAGGCCACGCCGTGGGTGCGTGCCGTCCTGGCTGAAGAGGACCAGATGGTGGCTGTGAAGAACTACTTCGACACCGCGCGGCTCGACAAGCAACTGGGCGAGGCCGCCAAAGAGCTGACCGAGCGCCAGAATGCCGACGGCGGCTGGAGCTGGATGCCCGAGGGACGAAGCAGCCTCTGGGTGACGCAGCAGGTGATGAAAGATTTGGCCGGAATTCGAGACGTCGAGACATCGAGGCATCAAGACCCTGGGACCCGAAGTCTCGAAGACTTGAAGTCTAGAGGTCTCCAATACATCGACCGCGAGCAGCAGCGCTACTACGACCGCTACATCAAGCCCTACCTCAAGAAGGGCTACAAGTGGGAGCCGACCAATATCGACTACCTCTATACACGCTCCCTCTTCGGTGTGGTGAAGACCGAAGCCTATCGCTTCTACTACGACAACGCCTTGAAGCAATATCGCCACTACGAGAGCCTCTACACCCAGGCCCAGCTGGCCCTCATCTTCCACCGCCACGGCGATAAAAAAGAGGCCCTCGACCTGCTGCGTCGTCTGAAAGAGAAAGCCCTCGTGAGTGACGAGATGGGAATGTACTGGCGCGACAATCGGAGTGGGTGGTTCTGGTACCAGCGTCCTATCGAGACGCAAGCCTTGCTAATCCAAGCCTTTGCTGAAATTGCGCCCGACGACCGACAGACCATCGGCTTGATGCAGCAATGGCTCCTGAAACAGAAGCAAACCACTCATTGGGGTAACGACCGCGCCACGGCCCACGCCATAGAGGCGCTGATTGTAGGAGTGGAGAGCGGAGAGCAGAGAGTGGAGAGTGGAGAGCGGAGAGTGGAGAGTGGAGCGCGGAGAGTGGATGGCACACGGAGTCAGTTGCTACCCACTACCCACTACCCACTACCCACTATACAGGTCTTCGGACAGCCCATGACTGCCGCTGCTTCCGGTCTTGAAGGCTACCGGGAGCAGCGCTGGACGGGGACAGCCCTCGACAGCCTGCGCTCTCTTGGCAGCAGCGACATCACCGTTGGCAAGTCCGACGACGGCATTGCCTGGGGTGCTGTCTACTACCAGTTTGCCGACGACATGGACAAGATACCCTCCAGTGACATGGGTATAACGGTCAAGCGTACCTATAGTTTAGTGGGTAGTGGCAAGTGGGTGGTGGATAGCACACGGGGGCAAGAGCTCGCCACTCGCCACTCCCCACTCCCCACTGAATCCACTCTGCATGTAGGCGACAAAGTGAGGGTGCGTATCGACATCCAGTGTGACCGGGCGATGGAATACCTGGAACTCGTCGACGGGCGTCCGTCGTGTGTCGAACCCCTCAGCACGCAGGCCGGATGGCGTTGGAACGACGGACTAAGCTACTACATAGAAGTCAAAAACACCGATACCCGCTGCTATATCGAACGGTTGGAGAAAGGCAAGTACTGGTTCGAGTACGAGGTCTATGTCACCAATCCCGGTCGCTTCCTCTCGGGACCTGTCACCATGCAGTGCATGTACGCCCCCGAATTCCGCGCCACGGCACCCGCCCAGATGCTGACGGTGGAGTAGTGTTAAAAAAAAACGGGGTGTTGAAAAAAAAAGTTGCATTTTATAGATATTATTCATACTTTTGTGGTGTACGAAAGTGAGATATCCATTAATGCAAAATATTAACCTATAACAAGATACACTATGTACAGGATTGAAAGACACCCCATTCTTGACATCCCCGCAACCGAGGAGGTCCAATTCCTCTATGAAGGAAAACCCGTTGTCGGCCGCAAGGGCTACACCATCGCCAAGGCGTTGCACGAGGCAGGTTATCCCGTCCACAGCCATTCGCTGGCAGGCCGCAACCGCTCGCTGGAATGCGGCATCGGCAAGTGCGGCGCCTGCGAGATGCTGGTCGACGGCGTTGTGCGCCGTATCTGCATCACGCCTGTCGATGGCGTCCGCGAAGTACGCTCCATCACCCACGAGGCCGACCTGCCGGGCGTGACTTTCAATCCCCCCCAGCGGCCGCAGGAGAATCTGGCTCTTAATGTCTACAAGACCCAGGTGGCCATCGTCGGAGCAGGTCCCGCGGGCCTGGCCTGTCGCGAGCAGTTGAATGCCTTCGGAATAGACAATATTGTTGTCGACAGCAATCCCCGCATCGGTGGCCAGTTCAACATGCAGACCCATCAGTTCTTCTTCTTTGAGCGTGAGAAGAAGTATGGCGGCATGCGCGGTTTCGATATAGCCAAGACGCTGGCCGGACAGGACCAGGAAGGTATCCTGCTGAACACTACCGTGTGGGATATCCTGGAAGGGCCTCGCGTGGCGGTGAAAAACATGGCTACAGGCCAGATGGCATACATCGACGCGCAGCACCTCGTGGTGGCCGCCGGCGCCGTTCCATTCATGCCCCCCTTCGAGAACGACGACCTGCCCGGTGTCTACACCGCCGCTGTGTTCCAGAAGATGATGAACCAGGAGCACACTCTGCTGGGCAAGCGGGTGCTCACCGTGGGTGCCGGCAATATAGGCTACCTCACCTCCTACCAGGGCATGCAGGCCGGTGCCACCATCAAGGCCATCATCGAGGCACAACCCCACGAGGGTGGCTTCCCCGTGCAGGCCAACCGTGTGCGGCGCCTCGGCATCCCCATAATGACCGGTTACACCCTCTTGCGTGCCATCCCCAACGATGACCATACCGGCATCGTCGGCGCCGTCATAGCACAGTGCGAGAACTTCAAGCCTATCCCAGGCACCGAGCAGGTGATAGAAGACATCGACATCATCAATATCTGCACCGGTCTGGTGCCCGACAATCAGTTGCTCACCAAGGGCAAGGAACTCTTCGGCCACCACGTCTATGGTGCCGGCGACGCAGTGCGCATCGGCGAGGGCACTTCGGCTGTCCTGCGTGGGCGTCAGGTTGCCTACGAGATAGCCCAGGAGATGGGCCAACGCTTCAACTACGACGACTACCTCGATATCTCGCGTCAGTATATCGACTCGCAGCAGCACCCTGTGCGCCTGAAGGAGAGGCCCACCCTGCCGACGGCAGATCGCATGGCCGCGCGTCCTTTCGTACAGCTCGACTGTCTCTATGGATTTGCTTGCAACCCCTGTACCTTCAGCTGTCCGCAGGGGGCTATCAGTAAACCTACCACCAGCAGCACCCCGACCGTCGACTACGAAAAGTGCATCGGCTGCATGGAGTGCGTCAACCACTGCCCCGGACTCGCCATCTTTGGCTACAACATGCAGAAGCAGTGGTGTTTCCTGCCCATCGAGTACGAGGTGCCGGAGGGCGCAGAGGTCTATCTGGTCGACAACAACGGCAGCAAGATAGGCGAGGGCACTGTGGAAAAAGTGCTCAAGAAAGACAATAAGACCAACGTGGCACGTGTGCATGTCTCGCGGGCCGACGGGCAGTTGACCGACATCAAAGGATTCATCGTCAAAGAAAAATACCCGGAACCTCTTCATAATTCAGAATTCATAATTCAGAATTCGGAACCCACCTTCGTCTGCCACTGCGAGGATATCACCGACGAGCAGATCCTCGCCGTCGTGGGCGACCGCAAGTACATCTCGGTCGACGAGCTGAAGCACATCACCCGTATGGGCATGGGTCCCTGCCGCGGCAAGCGCTGCATAGCCCGTGCACGCCAGCTGCTGCGCTCGCACGGCATTGAGCTCACCGGCGACGCCACGCCGCGTGCCCCGCTCAGCAACCAGGTCTCGCTTGCCGACATCTACACCGAAGGGCGCAAGGAGGTGTATGTCTTCCCGAAGCATAACGACGTGCAGCACGAAGAGGTGCGCGTCTTCATCGCCGGCGGCGGCATTGCCGGCAGCGGCCTCTTCCGCTATTTCAGCGAGGCGGGCCTCAAGCCGGTGATGGTCAACTGGAGCCGTGGCGCGTCGTGGCGCAACATCGGCGGCGGACGTCCGGCCTTCAGCAACCCCGACATTGCCGACATTGCACAGCACAGCCACGAGATATTCAAGCAGATACAGGCCGTGCACAATATCAACTACAAGCCCACGCACTACGTCAATCTGGTGCACGACGACGCCACCTACCGCGCCCTCGACGCCAGCCGCGCCTGGAGCGATGCCTACATGATTGACCGCAAGGACTTCAAGCGCGAGATTTCGCCCCTCTGGGACGACAGCCGCACCACCTACAGCCACGCCCTCATCACGCGCGACTGCTGGCAGGCCACGCCGGGACGTGTCATAGATTATATCCGGGGCATCGGCACCTCGCTCGGCGGTCGCTACTACGAGGACACCGAACTGCTCAGCGTATGGCGCAAGGACGACAAGGTGGTGGCTTTGGTGCGCAACCACGAAGGCAAATATATCGAATATGTGTGCGACCACTTTGTCAACGCTATGGGCTGGGGCGCCGAGAAGTTCACCGATATGCTCGGCATCGACACCGGCCTCTATCCGGTGAAGCACCAAGCCTTCATCACCCGCCGCCTGCCCATGATGGGTCCCAACGGCGGCCCGCTGGACATGATTATCGACCGCCGCCACTACAAGGGCTTCAGCGCCGTCTACGGACAGCAGTTCGAACACACCGGCCAGATTATAGGCTGCGCCAGCCCCGACACCGACGCCTACGAGACTCGCCAGAACATCAAGTACAACAGCCGCGAGTTCCTCGAGATTGTCAGCCAGGTCTTCGCCGAGTGGCTACCTAGCCTCAAGGACGTCAGCTTCCTTGCCTGCTGGGCCGGACGCTACACCGAGCCGCGCTATATCGTAGACCCCGAGGTGGGGCTGCTGACCGGCCTCCGTGGCCACGGCTTCATGCTGGGCCAGTACCTGGCCAAGCTCTACGTGGACAAGTACCTGGGTCGCGAGGTGCCGGGCTACATGAAGGACCTGGCACTCAGTGGCCACGGCCTCAGTGAGAACGCCTTCAAGTAGGCGCTACATCCGCTCGAAGTCGCTGCGGATAATCCCGTAAGGCGGCACATCGCTACGTTTCGCAAGGTTGAGGCTGTCGAGGAAGACTATCTCCTCGGCGCCCCAACCTTCGTCTTCGTAGAAGATGCTGTCGCCGACCACCCAGTAGCGGGTGCTGTCGCTGATGTAGGTGCCGTAGCCGGTGTGTCCCGTTGTGTTGATGTACATGCCGTCGGCTCGGTACTCATCAATGCTGTAGAGGCCGCCCGAAAGTGCTTGGCCGTCCATCATCACCATGTTCCAGCGGCCGATCAGCAGGTCGGCAGCCGTAGGCTCCGGTGTGCCGGCTGGGGCGGTGTCGGTGGTTGTGGTGGGTTCGTCGGGGTTGCAGGCCACCGCCAGAGTCATCGCTGCTGCCATCAGCAGGCTTGCATAACGTTTCTTCTGTGTCATAGCATATTGGTTATAGGGGTTCTGTACAGATATAATACCCACTTTTGGACCGTAATCTGACACCGGCAGAAAAAAAATATCCGCCCCACCCATCCACACGTCGCCGGGGGACCGACCCTGGCAGGCACTCCTATGGTCATGTCAAATCCGATTCAAACACATGCTAAAACCTTATCAACTACTACTATAGTAGGTGTTGGTAAGTCGTTGGTAAGTCGTTGGTAAGTCGTTGGTAAGTCGATGATAGGTTGGGGGCCTGTCTTTCAGTGGGTTACAAAGGCGGTTTTTCGCGTCACAACAGGGCGTTTTTTTTCAGTGTTCAGTGTTTAGTGTTTAGTGTTCAGTGTTCATTGTTTAGTGTTCATTGTTTAGTGTTCAGTGTTCAGTGTTTAGTGTTCAGTGTTTAGTGTTTAGTGTTCAGTGTTTAGTGTTCAGTGTTTAGTGTTCAGTGTTTAGTGTTCAGTGTTTAGTGTTCAGTGTTTAGTGTTCAGTGTTTAGTGTTCAGTGTTTAGTGTTCAGTGTTTAGTGTTCAGTGTTCAGTATCCGGGTGCGGCAGCCTGCTCTCCACTCTCCACTCTCCGCTTTCCACTCTCCGCTTTCCGCTCTCCGCTCTCCACTCTCCGCTCTCCACTCTCCGCTCTCCACTCTCCACTCTCCACTCTCCGCTCTCCACTCTCCACTCTCCACTCTCCGCTCATTTCATGTGCAGTATAATTTATGTGCCGGGGATTCGTTTTTTTTGTGTATATTTGCAGCCGAAAATGAACAGCTATATCGCCATAGACCTGAAGTCGTTCTACGCCTCGGTGGAGTGCGTGGAGCGTGGGCTGGACCCGCTGACTACCAATCTGGTGGTGGCCGACGTGTCGCGGACCGAGAAGACCATCTGCCTGGCCGTCTCGCCCTCGCTGAAGGCATATGGCATTCCGGGACGCGCCCGATTGTTCGAGGTGGTGGAGCGGCTGCGCCAGGTGAACCTGGACCGCCTCTACCATTCGCCCGAAGGCATCTTCCGCGGCAAGTCGGTCCACGCCCCCGAGCTCCAGGCACGGCCCGAGCTGGAGGTGGACTATATAGCCGCCCCGCCGCGCATGGCCTTCTATATGGACTACAGCGCGCGCGTCTACAAGGTCTACCTGCGCTATGTGGCCCCCGAAGACATACATGTCTACTCGGTCGACGAGGTGTTTCTCGACGTCACCCACTACCTGGCCACCTACCGTTGCACCCCCCACGAGTTGGCGATGCGCATGATACGCGACGTGCTGCGCGAGACGGGCATCACCGCCACCGCCGGCATCGGCACCAATATGTATCTGGCCAAGGTGGCGATGGATATCGTGGCCAAGCGCCTGACGGCCGACGCCGACGGTGTGCGCATAGCCGAACTGGACGAGCAGAGCTACCGCCGCGAGCTGTGGTGCCACCGTCCGCTGACCGACTTCTGGCGCGTGGGACGCGGCATCAGCCGCAAGCTGGAAGCGGGCGGTATGTACACGATGGGCGACGTGGCGCGCCGTTCGCTGACCGACGAGGCGCTGCTCTACCGTCTCTTCGGCGTCAATGCCGAGTTGCTCATCGACCACGCCTGGGGGTGGGAGCCCTGCCAGATGGCCGACATCAAAGCCTACCGTCCGGCGGTGCATTCGCTCAGCTCGGGCCAGGTGCTGCAGGAGCCCTACACCGCCGCCAAGGCGCGCGTGGTGGCGCGCGAGATGGCCGAGTCGATGGCGCTGGACCTGGTGGACAAGGGTTTGGCCACCGACCAGCTCTCGCTCTCGGTGGGCTACGACCGCGAGAGTCCGCAGCTGGAAGACCATCAGGTGTCGCTCGACTGGTACGGACGTCCGGTGCCGCGTCCGGCCCACGGGTCGGCACGCCTGCCGATGCCCACGTCGTCGTCGCAGATTATCATAGAGACGGTGGCCGACCTCTTCGACCGGCTGGTGGACCCGCGTCTGCTGGTGCGCAGGTTGAATATTGGCGCCGACCATGTGGCCCCCGAGGTGGAGTCCGTGCCCGACACGCAGCTCAGCCTCTTTGCCGACAGCGAGGAAGAGGTGCGCCGACGTGAGGAAGAACGCGCCAAGCGTCAGCGCGAGCGGCGCATGCAGGAAGCCACGCTGGCCATCAAGAAGAAATACGGCAAGAATGCCCTGCTGCGCGGCACCGACTTCGAGGAGGGTGCCACCGCCCGCCAGCGCAACCGCCAGATTGGGGGGCATCATGAATGAATTAAGAATTAAGAATTAAGAATTACACGTACCCCTTAAACCTTAAACCCTTTAAACCTTAAACCATATCGACACCGATTTTCCATACGAGGATATCATAGGGCTGCCGCACCATGTGTCAACCCAGCGGCCGCATATGTCGCGGCTCGACCGCGCGGCACAGTTCGCCCCCTTCGCGGCCCTCAACGGCCATTCGGCCGTGATTGCCAATGCCGCCAATCAACATGTCGACGACATCAACACTCCGCAGTTCGAGACGGACTATCTGCTCAATATCCTCTCAGACAGGGATTATAGTGAGTAGTGGTCTTTAGTGTTCAGTGTTCAGTGTTTAGTGTTTAGTGGTCAGTGTTCAGGAGCGGGAGCCCGTTCTTTGCTCTTCACTCTTTGCACTTATTCCGCAGGCGGGCCGCCTGCGTACCAAGGAGCGAGAGTCCGCTCTCCGTTCTTCACTCTTTGCACTCATCCCCCAGGCGGGCCGCCTGCGTAGCAAAGAGCGTGAGCCCGTTCTTTGCTCTCCGCTCTTTGCACTCATTCCGCAGGCGGGCCGCCTGCGTACCAAGGAGCGGGAGCCCGTTCTCTGCTCTTCACTCTTTGCATTCATTCCGCAGGCGGGCCGCCTGCGTACCAAAGAGCGGGAGCCCGTTCTCCGTTCTCCACTCTCCGTTCTCCACTCTCCGTTCTCCACTCTCCGTTCTCCACTCTCCGTTCTCCACTCTCCACTCTCCACTCTCCGCTCTCCACTCTCCGCTCTATTTCTGCATCATGAATTCTGCCACGAGTTCCAGCCAGTGGGCGTCTACCTCGTCGAAGGTGGCCAATTCTCGGCTGTCGATGTCCAGAACGGCCACCACACGGTTGTCGTCGCGCAGGGGCACCACTATCTCGCTGCGGCTTTCAGTAGAGCAGGCGATATGTCCGGGGAACTGTTCCACGTCGGGCACCACTATGGTGCGCTCCTTCTTCCATGCCGTACCGCACACGCCGCGTCCGTAGCCGATATGCACGCATGCCAGTGGTCCCTGGAACGGGCCGAGAACCAGCTCTGTGGTTTGCGGTTGGAGGTCTGTGGGTGTTGCCACTGGCATGACGCGGTAGAACCCTGTCCACCAGAATCCAAACTCCTGGTGCAGCAGTGCGCTCACGTTGGCCATCTTGGCTATGAGGTTTGTTTCGCCCTCGCAGAGAGATTGCACCTGCGAAAGCACTTGCTCGTAATGGGTCTCTTTGTTCACTTTGGTAATGAGTGTTGTATGGGTGTATATCAGAGGCTGCTGTAACTGGGGGTGAAGGTGTCTCCGCCAGCGAGGCTGCCGGTAGTGAGCCCCTTCTTCAGCCAGCGCATGCGCTGCTGCGAGGTGCCGTGGGTGAAGCTCTCGGGTGTGCTGTAGCCGCGGGCTTTCTTCTGCAGGTAGTCGTCGCCAATCTTCTGGGCTGCGTTGATGGCTTCCTCGATGTCGCCGTCCTGCAGCGAGCCGAACATGCGGTTCTCGTGGTATCCCCACACACCGGCATAGTAGTCGGCCTGGAGCTCGATGCGGACACTGGTCTTGTTCTTCTCCGTCTCACCTTGGCGGGCCATCTGGCTGTGCGCCTGGTCCAGGGTGCCGAGCAGGTGCTGCACGTGGTGTCCCACTTCATGGGCTATGACGTAGGCACAGGCAAAGTCGCCCGCGGCACCGATGCTTCGGCTCATCTCGTTGAAGAAGTCCAGATCGAGGTAGACCTGCTCGTCGGCCGAGCAGTAGAAAGGACCAGCCGCCGAGGTGGCGCCGCCGCAGGCGCTCTGTACCGAGCCGTGGAAGAAGATGAGCTTGGGCGCACGATAGGTGAGCCCTTGCTTGCGGAATTCGGCTGTCCACACGTCCTCGGTCGAGGCAAGTATCTGGAGGGCGAAGGTCTTGAACTCTTCTTCCTGGGCCGTAGGGGTGTACTCTTCGGTGGTCTGCATCTGGTTGGAGGCTACCTGCTCGATGACCTGCGACGGGTCGCGCCCCATGAGGAGCATGATGAGTGCCACGATGATGGCACCGCCTCCACCGAGGCCGGCAATCTTGGCGCCGTTGCCTTTGCCGCGGCGGTCTTCGTAATTTGTACTTTGTCTGCGATTGTTAAGGTCCATTGTATTTTAGGGTTTAAGGTTTAGAGTTTAAGGTTTAAGGTTTAAGGTTTAATTCTTAATTCTTAATTATTTCCTCCAGCGGGGCCACCGCGGCTGGCCAGGAGTAGTGTTCCACGACAAAGCGATGACCGCTGTCGGCGATGGTGTTGTGTAGTTCGTCTAGGGTCAGTTTTAGTATCAGGTCGGCCAGTTCATCGGCATTGTCGCCCACCAACAGGTGTTCCCACGGGGTGGCTCCCAACGGTTTGGCAGCAATGGTGGTGGTGATGCAGGGCAGGCCCATCGACATGGCTTCCAGCAGTTTGTTCTGCATGCCGGAGCCTATACGCATAGGGGCTATGAAGATGCGCGCCGAAGCGTAGGCTTCGCGTATGTCGGGCAGCCGACCGCTGACGGTGACTTTGGGACCGGCCAGTGCCCGCACGGCGGGCTTGGGGTCAGCGCCGGCAATGAGCACGTTGATACCGTGGGGCTGTTTCTTCCACACCAGCGGCATTATCTCCTTCACCAGCCAGCAGGCGGCATCGACATTGGGGGCGTAGGACATGTTGCCGGTGAAGACGATGGTGTAGTCAGTGGGTAGTGGGTAGTGGGCAGTGGGCAGCACTTGGAAGTAGTCGGTGTCGACGCCGTTGGGCACAAGTTGTACGGAGGGACTGATGGCATCGCGGTCAATGGCACTGATGACGGTGGTGGCGTCGAATAGGGAGAGGGCTTGCTGCTCGGTGCGCTGCAATGCTTTGTATTCATAGTTTAGGATGAGTCGCAGCAGTCCATGCGAGTGTTCCATGCGGCGGCGGGTGTTGAGGGAGAGGGCATCCTGGAAGTCGAGTACCTTGCGGTAGGATGAGCCCATGACGGTGGGCATGGTGCGCACCATCTGGCAGTAGACCACGTCTGGCTGCACCTGCCGTTCCCATCGGGTGTAGGCACGGCGTGCACGGTGCGAAGTCCAGTAGCCCAGCTGTAGCGGCTTGCCGCAGAGGAAGGCTTTAAGTACCCCCCAGGCGCTCTCCCACCAGCGGATGCGACAGAAGTCGACGGCGGTGCAGAGGGTGTGCAGGTGGTCGTAGTCGTCGTGGGCCACTGGCTGGTGCGACAGGGCGAAGAGGTACACCTCGTGCCGCTTGGCCAGTTCGACAATCTGGTGGTAGGCACGCAGTTTGTCGCCCTTGTCGAGAGGGTAGGGGAAGCGGGGCAGGAGCACGAGGATCGTCATCAGTTATGAGTTTTATTAGTTATGAGTTACGAGTCGTGAGTTTTAATTTTTAATTCTTAATTAAAACAGCTGTGTTTGTGTGCCTTCGGCAAAGCCTTGACGGTCGTCTACCGCGTCGGACGGTGCTTGTTCGTCGGTCTGTTCGGGCGTGGGCTCTGGGTCATCCTTCAGCGGTTGCAGCCAGTTGAAGCTCTCCACAGCGAAGGTGGTTATTCGTTTGCCTTTGGCCTTGTGGCTCTTGACGCCGATAAAGTCTTCCACCTCAATAATCTCGCTCTGTATCTTTTTGCCACTGTCGGGTGTATAAACCACCTCGAGGCGGGGGAAGAAGTGGAGTGTGAGGCTGATGAGGGTGCTGCCGTCGTCGTCGAGGAAGGGAGACTTGCGGTCGGTGGCTTCGGGGATGAAACGCTTGAGGTAGGGATATCCGTCGGCGGAGCGATAGAGCACGGTGACGGGTTGGTCCGGACGGTATTTGCGCAGCTCGACGAGGTCGTCGTCATAGTGGTTGGCCAAGTCGAAGGATGTGGTGCGGTAGGTGCCGGATTGCATGAGGCAGAGTATCTTGTCCGAACCTTTGAACTCGCCAAGGTAGCGCAGGGATGAGGTGCGCTGGGTATCGCTGGCGGCAGTCTCGTCGGCAAAGAGTCGTCCCACGCTCTCGTCGAACCAGATGCGGCGTGCAGAGAGTGTGCTGACTCCTTCGTCCTTGAGGTTGATGGAGCGGACAGGATTGCGGGTGAGTATGTTGCCCATCGACTGGCGTCCCTTGATTGCAAGGGTCCGGAAGTCGAAGTCGAAGGATACCTTCTTGAGTTTGGGGTTGGATACGTGGTGTACGGTGATGGTCTCTGCTTCGCCATTGGGGTTGGCCGTGAGGTAGAGGATGCGGCTGCCACGCGACCCCTTGGTGAGGGAGTATTCGCGGTCGCGGGTGACGGCGGTGACGGAGAATCGCTTGACCATAGCGTAGCCCGCGGTGCCGTCGCGATAGATGAGGTTGTAGACGGTACGCTCGTCGCGCTTGCGGAAGACGCTGACGTGGACCAACTCTTTGCAGTCGGCGGAGCCCACGAAGCCTTTCTCCTGAACCTTGGTGACCATCATGGAACCGTCGCGTCGGAAGACGATGATGTCGTCGAGGCGTGAGCATTCGCAAGCCACCTCAACCCCCTCTTCGCGCTTCAAGCCCCATCCGGCAAAGCCGGTCTGGTAGTTGACATAGAGCTTCTCGTTGGCGAGAGCCACGGTGGTGGACTCTATATCTTCGAAGGAACGTATCTCGGTGCGGCGCTCGCGACCCTTGCCATACTTTTTCAGTATATCCTGGAAGTAGCGGATGGCATAGTCGGTGAGGTGGGCCAGGTGGTTCTTCACCTCGTCTATCGTCATCTCGATGCTCTCTATTTCCTCGGTTGCCTTCTTGATATCGAACTTGCTGATTTTGCGTACGGGCTTCTCTGTGAGCTTCAGCACGTCGTCACGCGTGATGTCGCGCTTGAAGTGCTTGCGGTAGGGGTCGAAGGCGCGGTGCATGTCGTCCACCTGCTCGTCCCACGAGCGGCTGTCGCGTTGCTCCATCTTCTTGTATATCCCCTTCTCGAAGAATATCTTCTCCAGACTCACCCAATGCCAGCGGTCTTCAAGTTCGGCCAGTTGTATCTCCAATTCCTGACGGAGTAGTTCACGGGTGTGGAGGGTGTTGTGGCGGAGTATGTCGCTGATGGTGGTGAAGACGGGCTTGTCGTCGATGATGACGCAGGTCTGTGGCGAGAAGCTGATTTGGCAGTTGGTGAAGGCGTAGAGGGCGTCGATGGTCTGGTCGGGGCTGACGCCGGTGGGCAGGTAGACCACTATCTCGACCTGGGCGGCAGTGTTGTCGTCCACGCGTTTTATGTTGATATGCTTCTTCTCGTTGGCTTTGAGGATGGAGTCTATGAGCACATCGGTGGTGACGGTGTAGGGCAATTCGGTGATGACGATGGCTTTGCGCTTCTCGTCGTAGTGCATCCTGGCGCGTATGCGCAGGCGGCCGCCAAGGGCGGCATCGTTGTATTTGCTCACGTCGATGAGGCCGCCGGTGGGGAAGTCGGGATAGACGGTGAAGGGCTCGTCGCGCAGTATGTTGATGCTGGCCTCGAGCAGTTCGCAGAAGTTGTGGGGCAGTATCACGCTGGTGAGTGTGACGGCGATGCCCTTGGTGCCCTGTGCCAGCAGGAGCGGGAACTTGATGGGCAGGGTGACCGGCTCTTGCTTGCGACCGTCGTACGAGGGTTTCCATTGGGTGGTCTTGGGGTTGAAGACTACCTCCTTGGCGAATTTGGACAGGCGTGCCTCGATGTATCGGCCGGCGGCGGCATCGTCGCCGGTCAGTATATTGCCCCAGTTACCCTGGCAGTCGATGAGCAGTTCCTTCTGTCCCATGTTGACCAGGGCGTCTTTGATGCTGGCGTCGCCGTGGGGGTGGTACTGCATGGTGTTACCCACGATGTTGGCCACCTTGGTGAAGCGTCCGTCGTCGGTCTCGCGCATGGCGTGGAGTATGCGGCGCTGGACGGGTTTCAGACCGTCGTCGATGTCGGGCACCGAACGGTCGAGGATGACGTCGCTGGCATAGTCGATCCAGTAGTCGTGGAACATGCTGTTCAGCGAGATGGTGGTGCCCTGTGGGGCTTGGTTGTTGGAGGGCTGCTCCTGTGGTGTATTGTCTTGTGGGTCCATGTCTTCTGCTTGGTGGTGTATGGTGGGTTATCGCTTGTTGGCGTTGCGCAGGAACCGGTCGAAGCGTACGCGGCCGTGGTCTTTGTCCCAGCTGAAATAGATGAACTTGGCCTTGCCGACGATATGGTCTTCGGGCACAAAGCCCCAGTAGCGGCTGTCGACGCTGTTGTGGCGGTTGTCGCCCATCATCCAGTAGTAGTCCATGCGCGGGGTGTAGGTGGTGGCGGCGGTACCGTTGATGTAAATCTGGCCGTCGCGCACCTCAAGGGTGTTGCCCTCGTAGACCTCGATGATGCGGCGGTAGAAGGGGAGCGTCTGCAGGTCGAGCTGCAGGGGCTGTCCCTTGGCGGGGATGTGGACGGGACCATAGTTGTCTATGCTCCAGTAGTTGCCTTCCGTATTTGGAAAGAGGTCTATGCTGTTGGCCGAGTCGGCGGGCTGGATATAGGGCTTGAGGTCCAGCACCTCGTACTTGGAGGCCAGTTTTGCGGCCACGCTGGGCGACAGGGGCAGGATGTAGTAGGGGGTGCCGTTGAGGTACATCTGCTCGTGGGCGTGGGCTATGTCCTCCTGGCTGACGCCGGCCTGGTCGAGCACGCGCTCGGGGATGGCTATGGGGTTGAAGAGGACGGCATAGGTGAATTGGGCCTGGCTGGGGTTGTCTATGAGCTGGCCGTTGATGTACACCTGCTGGTCGATAATCTGCAGGTCTTCGCCGGGCAGTCCGATGCAGCGCTTGATGAAGTTCTCCCGCTTGTCGACCGGGCGCACGCGGATTTTGCCCACGTCGATGCGTCGGCCGTATTGGTCAACCACGTTGTTGCTCATCACAGCCTCGCGACCATAGTGGCGCACCAGGTCGTGGTAGCTGCGATTGCTGGAGAAGGCGGTGCACATAGTGTCGCCGTCGGGGTAGTGGAACACCACGGCGTCGAAGCGTTTCACCTTCGACAGGCCGGGATAGCGGTGGTAGGGCAGTTGTATCCATTTCAGGTACGACTCCACGGTGCCGCCCGTGCCGGGCAGCACGTTGTGTATCAGCGGCACGGCCAGCGGCGTCTGTGTCGTCTTGGGGCCGTAGTCCATCTTGCTCACCAGCACGTGGTCGCCCACCAGCAGGCTCTTCTCCATCGACGAGGAGGGTATGTTGTACAGCTCGATGCACATGCCGCGGATAATCATGGCCGCCACGATGGCGAAGACGATGGCGTCGGCCCAGTCGCGGAAGCCTTTCTCCTTGCGGGGCTTCTCGTCGGCGGGATTGATGTAGCGCGACTGCTTCTGCAGGCCCAGCCACGGCAGGTACACCCACGGGAATATCACGGCGAAGGTCTGCTCCCAGAAGTTGTAGCGGCGGAAGACGCGCGCCGTCTCCACCACCATCAGCAGGAAGGTGAAGATATTGATGGCCGGCACCAGGAAGTATATGTACCACGGCCATTTCTTGCCGCAGATTTTGATCCACACCACGATGTTGTATATCGGCACCAGGGCTTTCCACGGCTTCTGGCCGGCCTTGCCGAATACGAACCACAGTCCCACAAGGGTGCCTACCAGGTAGGCTACTAACAGAATGTTGTACAGCATAGTTTGTTTGCTATATTGATTAATTGTTGCTTTTCTTTGTTCCAGTCCAGGTCGGCGCAAGCCGAGTCGAAGCGGTAGCCGGCGCGGCCGCGGGCCAGCACGCGCTGCACGCTGTCGGCCAGCGCGCGTGCGCCGGTGCCGCGCATCACCTCGCCCACCTGGTGGCGCCGCACGAAGCGTGCCATCTCCGGCAGGTCGCTCACCACCATCGGCACCCCGGCCTGCACCAGGTCGCCGATGCGGTTGGGGAAGGCGTAGTGGTAGCTCAGGCCCATGTCCTCGAGCATCACCAGTCCCACGTCGGCCGTGGGCGTCAGCCGCCGCAGCGCCTCGGGCGCCAGCGGTCCCGTGAAGGTGATGCGGTCGGCCCAGGGCTTGCCCGCGGCATAGGCTTGCATCTGCGCCAGCAGGTCGCCCCCGCCGGCCACCACCAGGCGGCAGCCGTCGAGCCACTCCAGTGCGTCGATGGCCCAGTCCACTCCGCGGCCCACATTCACACAGCCCTGGTAGAGCAGCAGGCGGAGGTCGGAGGTCGGAGGTTGGATGGCGGAGGTTGGATGCATTACCTCCGACTTCCGACCTTCGACCTCCGACCTGGAGTTCATGCTGTCACTCATGTTGCGCACGACGTCCATCTGCACGCCCAGTTCCTGGCGGTAGTGGTCGGCGATGCTGTCGCATACGGTGAGCAGTGCGTCGCAGTGCGGCATCAGCAGTCGCTCCAGCGTGCGCCACACCCACTTCACGAGCGGTTTGCGGCGTATTTCGGGCACTTCGGGGAAGAGCTCGTGGGCGTCCATCGCCAGCGGCACGCGGCAGCGGCGGGCCGCCAGCCAGCAGCCGGCCAGGGTGTCGGTGTCGTTGGCCCAGATGGCGTCGGGCTTCAGCCGCGGCAGTTCGCGGGCCAGTTGCCGGTTCAGCTCGGCGTAGAAGCGCCATCCGCGGCGGTGGCGGGTGCGCACCGCCGCCACCCGGTAGGGGTGCCCCTCGGGCGGCTGCGGATGCTCGCCGGGACGGCAAGCGGCCACTGCCACAATAGCATAGCCCGCCCCGGTCAGCGTTCGACAGTGGCGGTCCACGCGCTGGTCGGTGTGCAGATTGTTGCTCACCGCCATCGCAATCTTATGTGCTTCTACTTCCAAAACGTCTTTATAACGCTGCTTCACGCTTTTTCGTATATATGCAGGCAAAAAAAATTACCGTCGGCACCCTCCCAGGGGGATGACATCGGGGTTTCTGGGTGTCTGCAGCGTGGCATCCGAAATGTTAAAATGGTAGGATGGTGGTAGGATGGTGGTAGGATGATGGTACGTTGGTGGTAGGATGATACCCTGTGGGTGTGGAGAAAAGTATCTCCCGGTTTCGGAAAAAATGTGTAACTTTGCAGCCGGAAAGAGTAGTGAAAGAAATGTGCTATGCAATGAAATACAGGTTGATAGCCGTTGTGCTGCTGGTGCTGTGCGTCCCGCTGGCGGCGGGATGCGGCGCGCAGCGGCCTGTGGCGGCCGACATGTCCGAGGCGCTTGTCTTCGACAAGGGGCAGGTGTGGCAGCTGGTGAGCCTGCGTGGCAAGGAGCTCTCGCGGCAGGACGGGGTGTTTACCCTCACGTTCAACCCCGAGGCGGGCACCCTCAGCGGGCAGATGCCGTGCAATGGCTACTATGCCGATTTCAGCCACCGGCTGCTCTCGCTGTCGGAGGCCGGCTGCCGCTATGCGCTCGCTATCGAGTATCTGGGGTCGGGCCAGGTGGCCTGTCCCGAGGCCGATATGAACGCCGAGCAGCGCTATCTGGCGCTCCTGCCGCGGGCCACGGCCTGTGTGCTGACGCCCTATTCGCTCACGCTCTTCCAGAAAGACAAGGAACTGATGAAATTCGAACTGCAATGAAGCTCTCCTACCGATACCGCACCTGCGAGGTGCCTCTCTGCCTGCTGCGCCGGCTCAAGGGGCGCATGCGGTGGGTGCGTGCCGCCGGCGGTGTGCTGACCGACGAGGGCGGCGATATGCTGCTCATCCGCCGCAACGGGCGCTGGGACCTGCCCAAGGGCAAGGTGGAGCCCGGCGAGTCGCTGCGCCAGGGCGCCATGCGCGAAGTGCTGGAGGAGACCGGCATCGCGGCGGAGTGTGCCTGCGGTGCCGTGCCCGTCAAGACCTACCACCTCTTCAACCTCTACGGCGGGTGGCACCTGAAGCAGACCTCGTGGTTTGCCATGCGCGCCGCCGGCCGCCATCCCCGGGGGCTGCCCCAGGGCGAGGAGGGTATCACCGAGGTGGCGTGGGTCTCGCCCGGCGAGTGGAAGCGCCGTCTGCAGTCGAGCTATGGTACACTGAAAACCCTGAGCGCCCGATGGACAAGCTGAGCCAGATAGCCCTCTCGATGCTGCCCGGCCTCAGTGCCGCCGCCTGCCGCCGTCTGCTCGCCATGTTCCCCGGCGCCGACCTCTTCGCCCTGCCGCCCGCCGAATTGCGGACCGCACTGCGTGGACACGCCGGACTGGCCGAAGCCATCGTGTCGCGCTCCACCTTCGCCCGTGCCGAGGCCGAGCTGGCCTTCTGCGAACGCAACAGGATACGCCCCCTCTTCTGCACCGACTCCGACTATCCCGCCCGCCTCAACCGCGCGGAGACGCAGGACTGTCCGGTGGTGCTCTACGTGCTGGGGCAGGCCGACCTCGGAGCCGAGCGCACGGTGGGCATTGTGGGCACGCGGCGCGCCACGCCGCAGGGGCGCGACAACACGGAGCACATGGTGGCGGGCCTGGAGCCCCTGGGGGTGCCCGTGGTCAGCGGACTGGCCTATGGCATCGACTCGGCCGCCCACGCGGCTGCGCTGGCCCACCGGCTGCCCACCGTGGCGGTGCTGGGCCACGGGCTGGACCGCATCTATCCGCCCTCCAACCGCCAGCTGGCCAGCCGGATAGTGGAGCAGGGCGGGGCCCTGGTGACCGAGTATCCGCACGGTACGGCCATCCATGCCGGCAATTTCCCGGCGCGCAACCGCATCATCGCCGCCCTGTCCGATGCCGTGGTGGTGGTGGAAGCCTCGGAACGCGGGGGCGCACTGATTACCGCCACCATCGCCACGGGCTACCACCGCGAGGTGTTTGCCGTGCCCGGCCGGCTCACCGACACCTATTCGCGCGGCACCAACAACCTGATTGCCACCAGCAAAGCCCAGCTGGTGCGCGACGCTGCCGACGTGGCCTTCCACATGGGTTGGCCCTACGACACGCCTGCCGCCACAGTCCAGCAGCAGCTTTTCCCCACGCTCGAGCCCGATGCCCAGCGGATGGTGGACCTGCTGCACAGCCGCGGACAGCTCTCGCTCGACGAGCTGGCCGCCGAGTCGGACATGCCGCTGCCCAAGGTGGCCGGCCTGCTCTTCGACCTCGAGATGAAGCATATGGTGCGGCCGCTGCCCGGCAGGCTGTATCAGTTGATTGAAAGGTTTAAGGTTTAAGGTTTAGGGTTTAAGGTTTAGGGTTTAAGGTTTAGGGTTTAAAGTTTAAGGTAATGGATTTCATTTTTAGATAAAGAAACGTCACACAAGATTATCAAGAATATGAAGAAGAATATCGTTATCCCCGCTATGGCGCTGGCCCTGCTGCTGACGGCCTGCCAGCCCAAGAGCCAAGTCTTCGCGGCCGACGACGGGTCGGTGACCGCCACCCTCAAGGGGACCGGCGAATGGCACATCACACGTGCCGACGGCACCGAGGTGGTGCCCGACTACGACTCTATGCGCGTGGTGGAAGTGAGCGAGGACGGCCACCCCATGACGGTGGTCTACCACAAAGGCAACGAGCAGCACTGGCTGCAGTATTTCAGCACTATGCGTCTGCGCAGCGAGGGCGTGATGATTGACGGCCGCCGCGAAGGCCGCTGGGTGTTCTACCATGCCAACGGGCAGGTGCAGTGCGAGGCCACCTTTGTGGGTGGCAAGGAGGATGGCTCCTACCGCGTGTATCGCGACAATGGCGCCCCCTACTATATCGGTCAGTATGCCAACGGCAAGCCTACCGGTATCTGGGAGGTATATGACCAGGAGGGCAACCTGGTGCAGCAAACGGAGTACTAGATGGTTGACCTGGGATTGGAACTCTATCGCGTCGTGGGGCGCGAGGCCGACCGGCTGGGTGTGGACGCCTATGCCGTAGGCGGCGTGGTGCGCGACTACTTCCTGCAGCGCCCCTGCACCGATATCGACATCGTGTGTGTGGGTCGCGAACAGGGGGGCGAGGTGCATATAGGCATCGAGCTGGCGCGCGCTGCCTCGGCGGCTCTCGGTGGCAGCAAGGTGTCTGTGTTCAAGAACTTCGGCACCGCCTCGTTCAACTGCCAGCTGCCAGCTGCCAACTATCAACTCGAATTTGTCGGGGCGCGGCGCGAGAGCTACAGCCACGACAGCCGCAAGCCCGTGGTGGAAAACGGTTCCCTCGAGGACGACCAGCGGCGGCGCGACTTCACGGTCAACGCCCTGGCCGTATGCCTCAATGCCGACCGCTACGGCGAGCTGATGGACCCCTTCGGGGGCATCAAGGACATGAACGACGTAATACTGCGCACGCCGCTGGACCCCGACGTCACCTTCAGCGACGACCCCTTGCGCATGATGCGGGCTGTGCGTTTCGCCTCGCAGCTCGGATTCCGCATCGCCGACGAGACTTTCGAGGCTATCGGCCGCAACGCCGAGCGCATCCGGATTGTCAGTGCCGAGCGCATCATGGTTGAGCTGAACAAGATTATGCTCTCGCCGCAGCCCAGCCTCGGCCTCAAGCTAATGCAGAAGTGCGGCCTCATGCAGCTCATATTGCCAGAAATCAGTGCGCTGGCCGGTGTGGAGACGGTCGACGGCCGTGGCCACAAGGATATCTTCTTCCACACCATGCAGGTGCTGGACAATGTAGTGGGCAGTGGGGAGTGTGTAGTGGGTAGCACCGGAGAACAAGCGCTATCCACTACCAACCTCTGGCTCCGTTGGGCGGCTCTGTTGCACGATGTGGGCAAGCCCGGGGTGAAGCGCTACGACGCCAAGCAGGGGTGGACCTTCCACGGCCACGAGGCCCGCGGGGCACGCATGGTGAAGCGCATTTTCAAGCGTCTGCGTCTGCCGTTGGGGGCCGAAGAGCGATATGTGGAGAAGCTGGTGCTGCTCCACATGCGCCCCATAGTACTCAGCGAGGACGAGGTGACCGACAGTGCTGTGCGACGCCTGCTCTTCGAGGCTGGCGACGACATCGACGACCTGATGCTGCTCTGCAATGCCGACATCACCAGCAAGAACCCCGAGAAGGTGCGTCGCCACAAGGCCAATTTCGAGCTGGTGAAGCGCAAGTTGGTGGAGCTCGAGGAGCGCGACCGCATACGCAACTTCCAGCCTCCGGTGAGCGGCGAGGACATTATGACGACCTTCGGCATCGGTCCCTGCCGCGAGATAGGCACCATCAAGGATGCCATCAAGGACGCTATACTCGACGGTCAGATACCCAATGAACGCGATGCCGCCTGGCAGATGATGCTCCGGCTCGGTGAAGAGTTGGGATTGAAGGTGGAGGAAAAATAATTTGGTTGAATGATTATTATTTCGTAATTTTGCAGCCTCAAAATTAATAATGATATGTACGAACACTTGAAGATAGAAGAACGAGGAGCGGTGGCCGTCATGACCATCAGCGCTCCGAAGAGCCTGAATGCCCTTAACAGCAAGATACTTGGCGAGATGGACGACTACCTGACCCATTTCGACTGTAACCGCTTCCGTTGCCTCATCGTCACTGGCGACGGCGAGAAGAGTTTTGTGGCCGGTGCCGACATCAGCGAGATGGCCCACCTGAGCATGCTGGAAGGCAATGCTTTCGGCGCCAAGGGGGCTGCCGTCTTCCGCAAGCTGGAGACGCTGCACGTGCCCGTCATCGCTGCCGTCAACGGCTTCGCCCTCGGCGGCGGCTGCGAGCTGGCTATGGCCTGCGACATCCGCATCTGCTCGGAGAACGCCAAGTTCGGCCAGCCCGAGGTGGGCCTGGGCATCATTCCCGGCTTCAGCGGCACGGTGCGCCTGGCCCGACTGGTGGGCATGGGTATGGCCAAGCAGCTCATCTACACCGGCAAGCCCATCAAGGCCGACGAGGCTTTGCGCATCGGCTTGGTAAATGCGGTGGTGCCGCAGGCAGAACTGATGGACAAAGCAATGGAACTGGCCAACCAGATTGCCGCCAACGCACCCCTGGCCGTGAAGGCCGCCAAGCTCTGCATCAACGAGGAGTACGACATGGATGCCGACTCGGCCATCCGGAACGAGAGCGTCGTCTTCGGCCGCTGCTTCAGCACCGAGGACCAGAAGCAGGGCATGAAAGCCTTCCTGGAGAAAGGCAAATACGATTTCCAGGGGAAATAAGACTGGTATCTTATAAGACTTATAGGTATAATGGGTCCTATGGGACTAATATGTTTTAGAAAAAGCAATAATTCAACAAACAACAATAAAACAACAACAATTATGAAAATCTGTGTTATCGGAACCGGCACTATGGCCAAAGGCATTGTGAAAGCCTTCGCCACCAAGATGCCCGTCGTCATGAAGAGCCGCACGCAGGCCAGCCTCGACAAGGCTATGGCCTCGATTGCCAAAGGCTATGGCAAACTCGTCGAGAAAGGCAAGATGACCCAGGAGGCCGTCGACGCCCTGCTGAAGAACATCCAGACCACCACTGACTACGCCACCTTCGCCGACGCCGACCTCGTCATCGAGGCCGCCGTGGAGGAGATGCAGCTCAAGAAGGACGTCTTCACCGAGTTGGACGCCATCTGCAAGCCCGAGACCATCTTCGCCACCAACAGCTCCAGCCTCTCCATCACCGAGATTGCTGCCTGCACCAAGCGCCCGGCCCAGTTCATCGGCATGCACTTCTTCAACCCCGCCGACCGTATGGCCCTCGTGGAGGTGATTCGTGGCCAGCTGACCAGCGACGAGGTCTGCAAATGTGTCGTCGACCTCGCCACCAGCATCGGCAAGCAGCCCGTCGAGGTGAAAGAAGCCCCCGGCTTCGTGGTCAACCGCATCCTCATCCCCATGATCAACGAGGCTGTCGGCATCCTAGCCGACGGTATCGCCAGCGCCGAGGATATCGACAAGTGCATGATGCTCGGTGCCAACCACCCCATGGGCCCCCTGGCCCTGGCCGACCTCATCGGCAACGATGTGAACCTGGCCATCATGGAGGTGCTCTACAAAGAGTTCGGCGACCCGAAGTATCGTCCCCACCCTCTGCTGCGCAAGATGGTCCGTGCCGGCCTCCTCGGCCGCAAGACCGGCGAAGGCTTCTACAAATATTGATGTAGTAAGAAGAGTAGAAGAGTAGAAAAGTAGTAAAGGGAGTAAAGTAGTAGAGTGCCGCGATGCATCCACTACTTTACTCCCTTTTTTTACGGTTTACTGTTTACAGCTTTTAATTCTTAATTCTTAATTCTTAATCTTTAATTTTTAATTGTTTTGTGCAACCCACTTTTCACCTCTCACCTACAATCGTGCGCCCAGGCGCCCAGGTTCTCCAGATAAGTGAGGTAGTCCTGGTAGGTGCGGCTGCCATTCAGCACGGGCCAGAGCCGGGGCTCTCGCTTGCAGTATTCGCGGCAGCGGCGCATCAGGCGACGGAATTCTATGAGATTGGGATGCCAGCAGACCTGCTCTTCCGGGTTGAGCCACTGCACGTCCTCGAACTCAATGCCGACACTCTCGTCGGGCAATACGGAGCTGGCGGCGTAGAGCATCTGCTGCAGGGCCTCCAGATGGTGTCCCTGTTCCCACAGGCGGTCGGCCTCGTATTCGCGGCAGCGGCACTCGTCGCGCACCACGCCGCAGGCTCCGTACAGGTATTCGTCGCCCTCGCGCAGGCTGCGGTGGTAATAGGCCAGGGTGCGGCCGCGGTCGTCCACTTTCGCCCATTCGCTGGGTATGACGTTGGTGCGCTGGCCGTTGCTCCAGGCCATCATGCGCTTGTTGATTCGGATTCTTTTCTCTTTGTCCATAGCTGTCTTTTTTTTGTGGTTGATGATGACCGGGTGGGGCCTATGCGGGCGTCGGAGCGCAGTGTCCGTTGCCGTCGGGGTCGCTATGTCAAAGAACGCACGGTGAGGTACAAAAAGCGCACACACAAAACCGCATAATCCACCCTTTCGCAGCCTCTTTCCCGAGGCTGCCGGTCGGTTCTGTGTGTGCGTAGTCTGGTTGACTATGAGTGTGTTAATGCATATCTGTGTCGTTCCGATATCGGTGCAAAGATAAGCATTCTTTTTCACATGGCAAAATATATTTTGGTCCGGGGCTTGAAAAAAAAGTACCCCCTCCTGTTGTGACGCGAAAAAACGCCTCTGTAACCCACTGAAAGACAGGTTGCCAACCTATCATCGACTTACCATCGACTTACCAACGACTTACCAACGACTTACCAACGACTACTGCGGTAGGTGTTGATATGTCGTTGACAGGTTGATTTTGTGTGGCTTGCAGGGTGGTTTCCCCTGCTTTGGGGCGGCGTGAGGCGGTGTGTGGTGCCTAGAGCAGGGGTTCGAGGGTCCAGAGGCGGTTGGTGTTGGAGCCTTTGACCAGTATGGTGGCGCCGCTGACGGGGTGCTCCGTCAGCCAGTGCTGCACGCTCTCGGTGTTGGGAAAGGTGCGCATGGGGTGGGGGAGCGCGATGCCGTCGAATTCGGGTCCCACCAGCAGGCACTGCGCCAGGTGGCAGTCGGCCAGCTGCTGCACCAGCCGCTCGTGCTCCGTGCGCTCGTCGGCCCCCAGCTCGTGCATGCCGCCGATGATGGCTATGGACTGGCTGGTCGGCGGTTCGCTGTTGCCGGTTGCCGGTTGGTTGCGGGTGATTAGCTTGTGGAAGCTCTCGATGGCGGCTGTCATGGACGAGGGGTTGGCGTTGTAGCAGTCCAGGTACAGGCGGTTGCCGCGGGCGGTCTCGCGGTATTCCGAGCGTTGGTTGCGCGGCGTGTAGCCCTCGATGGCCTCTTTGATGTCCCAGGGGTCGACGCCGAAGCGCAGTCCCACGGCCACAGCGGCCATGCAGTTGTCGAAGTTGTAGTCGCCCAGCAGGTGGGTGCGCACGTTGTAGACGTTGTCGCCAACTTCGAAGTAGAAGTGCAGGTAGGGGTCGCTGCCGACGTAGGTGCCGCGGGTCATGGCGTCGGCGCTGTTGCCGTAGGTGAGCATCCGCAGGTTGGTGGTCGTTTGCAGGCCGCGGGCTTGCTCCATGAGTATGGGGTTGTCGGCATTGACAAACACGGTGCCCCCCTTGGCCGCCAGGTGGCGGTAGAGTTCGGTCTTGGTGCGGACCACCCCTTCGAACGAGCCGAAGCCCTCGAGGTGGGCGCGGCCCACGTTGGTGATGAGGCCGCAGTCGGGGTCGGAGATGCCGCACAGGAATTCGATTTCGCCCGGATGGTTGGCCCCCATCTCGACGATGGCCACCTCGGCCTCGGCGGGTATGGCAAGCAGGGTGAGCGGCACCCCGAGGTGGTTGTTCAGGTTGCCGCGCGTGGCGCTGGTGCGGTAGCGGCGCGCCAGTACGGCGTGCACCAGCTCCTTGGTGGTGGTCTTGCCGTTGGTGCCGGTGATGCCCACCACGGGTATCTGCAGCTGCTGCCTGTGGTGGCGGGCCAGCGCCTGCAGGGTGGCCAGCACGTCGGCCACTCCGATGATGCGCTCGTCGGCCCCCAATGCGCCGCTCGCGGCCTTCCACCGTTCGTCCACCACGCAGAGGGCGGCGCCCTGCTCCAGCGCCTGCGGCGCAAAGGCATTGCCGTCGAAGTGTTCGCCGCGGAAGGCGAAAAAGATGCATCCGGGGGTGATGGCACGCGAGTCTGTCGTTACGGTGCGCGTGCGCAGGTATGTGGTGTAGAGTTGCTCTATCATGACTCTTCTGCTCTTGATAACGTTGTGCTTAACGCATTCCGGGCCTGAATATTGTGCCTCCGTGGCAAAAAAATACAGCCACTGCGGCAGGCGCACCCCGGTCTGGCATCGCTGCTGGCGGGGTGTCTATTTCAATATCTGCGCCGTGTGCGCCTTGGTGTTCACCTTGCCGATGGCGTCGACGATGGTGCCATGCTCGTCGATGACGTAGGTGGTGCGGAGGGTGCCCATCGTCACCTTGCCGTAGTTCTTCTTCTCGCCCCAGGCTTCGTAGGCCTCCAGAATCTTGTGCTCGGGGTCGGAGATGAGGTGGAAGGGCAGCTCGTACTTGGCTATGAAGCGCTGGTGGCTGGCGGCGCTGTCGCGGCTGACGCCGAGCACCTCGTAGCCCTGGGCCAGGAAGCGATGGTAGTTGTCGCGCAGGTCGCAGGCCTCGCTGGTGCAGCCCGGCGTGCTGTCCTTGGGGTAGAAATAGAGCACCAGCTTCTTGCCGGCATAATCGGTCAGTTTGACGGTATTCCCGTTCTCGTCCGCGCCCTCAAACATCGGCGCCTTGTTTCCAATCTGTAGCATATTCTTCTTTCTTTTCAATCAGTTTTATTTCAATCAGACCCAAAAGAACTAAAAGAAACGTATCTGGTTGTTCTGATTGCAGTTATTTTTTTATTTTTCAATCAGAACTAAAAGAACAAAAAGAAACGCCTCTGATAGTTCTTTTAGTTCTGATTGCGATTAAACAACTGCAAAAGTACGAACTTTTTCCGACATGGGCGAAAAAGATTTCTGTATGTGAATTATTTTGTGTATTTTTGCAAATCGAAAACAATACAATCTGATATGGAATCTGTAGCAACAATAGAAAGACCAAAGGCAGTGCGTACCGCGCATTCGTCACGCGGCCGAAAGCCTATTGGCACAACACAAAGTGTCGACAAAACGCCCGAAAGCGAGTTGATGGAGGTGGACGAGTATTTTGAAATTCTTAGAAAGCGGGTCAATGACTATTATGACAGTTTACAAGGTCAGGATTAGTCGCTCCGCGATGCGCGATATGGATGACTTGGAGGATTTTCTCAAGTCCGTTATGTCGCAATCAGGTGCCAACAAGTACATCGACAATATGATTGCCGAAGTGCAGTCGCTCTCGGTGTATGCCGACCTGTACCGGCCGAGCACGATGGCCGACATTCGGCAATACCACCCCAAGGCCCGCCGCATGGTGAGCCACAACCGCCGCTGGTGTTTCATATTCCACGTAGAGGATGATATGGTCATTGTCGACCGTATCCGCCCGTCCAAGATGATAGCGCGTTAGGTCCGCAGTATTCAATTACAAGAATAACAGATGCCGTTCACCCGACCGAAAGTGAGCGGCGTCTTCTTTTTTTTCAGAAGGTGACGGCATGGTTGACAGCAACGCTGTCGAAGGATTTATTTTCCCCGCCGTGAAATAAAATTTGTCCACGTCAAAATAATATCGTATTTTTGCACCCGATTTCAGGAGTGAAATCAACGAAGCGTTATGCTCGTTCTGCTGTTAGAGACGTAGGAAATCTTTATCGGAATGCAGAGGAAGTGTAACGGTTCGCGTGTATTAGCGTGGACTGTTCCCATTTCTTTATTCCAAGGTAATTCCTACGACCTCTAACAGAAGATAAGGCATACGGTGCCACGCTTCTTGTATTATTGCCATTTGTGGTGCGGAATGGCAAACAAAAACTGACGAGGCAACAGGATAAAACTGCCACAATTAAGATGAAAACTAGTATGTGTAACATTATTGTTTTTCTCTTTTTTTCTTGGTGTCAGCACATAACGATTTCGTGTTTAAAGACAGATATTGTTTTTAATTCTTTTGCCTGCACCTGCCGTAATGTTGTGGCGGGGCGGATGTGGTTTGTCTTAAACAACCTTTTAATTCAATAAATGTTTAATTTAAAATCTTACAACAATGGTTCAAAAAATCAAAAATCAGACCTTGCTGCTCTTTGTGGCAGCCACAATGTTCACATTTTCGTCCTGCAACAAGGACAACAACGACGACAACCCCTCCGGCGGCGGTGGCGGCAGCTCCGCCAACTACCCCGAATCAATTTCCCAAACACACTGGGAATGGGGTAGCCAAACTGGTTCGGAAGCCATAAATGGCTTTAATAATGTAATAATCCGATTTTCGCAAACGGGTAATCAGGCTAATGTCACCATGCACAAACTTGACTACTCGGCCAATCGTTACCAAGGGACGTACACTTATTCTTCGGGAAATGGAACAATGGCGTTGGAGGATCGGGATTCGCATGAGCCTGCCTCTGCTACATTCTCCATCAACGGCAATATGTTGACATTAAAGATGAACGGTGCCTCCTACCCACTCGCCAAGCAGTAATCCCTTCGGAAAACCCTCACCGCCCCCAAGGGTGCCAGCCCCAAACTGGCACCCTTTCGATAAAACAATAAACCTTAATCTTCATACAACAATGTACATCCCGATTTAAATTGATGTCATTTCCATCACGTGGTTGACCAACTAAGATTGAAAACTGCCATCGCCGTGCTGCAATACCCCCAAACGGTTTTGAAAACGGCTGTCGCGGTTTGCAAAAGTGGGTTTTGAAATTGAAACAAGGTTTTGCGGGGGTGCAAAAATGTGTTTCGGAATTGAAACGGGGCTGGCGTGGGTGATTTTATTCTCCGATTATTTGTAGGGAGAATATTGTAATGGTGCAATATTCTCCCTTTGTTTGTTGAGAGGATATTTTAATGCTGCGATATTCTCCGAGGTTTTATTTGGACAAAGCCTAAAATAGTGCGGACTTGAGTACAAAAGTTTTCATTTTACAAAAAATATTTCTCCGTTTTGGGATTTTGTTGTATCTTTGCATCTTGAAATATGAATAAAAAACAACAAGATATAGCCTATTTCCTATCGTTCTGTACGGAACAGTACAAGAACGAGAAGCACCTGTCGGGTAGTGATGCGGTGGCGGTATTGGAGAAATATGGCGTGCTGGATTATTTGGCGGAACATTACGAGATGCTGCACACGCAGAGCCGCCAGTGGCTGATGGAAGATATTGACGAGTTTATCGCTCTTCGCAGAAAGGAGGTGTCATGAAACTGTATCATGGAAGTTTGGAGATTGTTCAAAAGCCCGAAATACGCAAGGCTAACCGCACGCTCGACTATGGCAGCGGCTTTTACACCACGACTTCGTATGAACAAGCCGAGGCGTGGGTGCGTCGTCGTATGGACGAGGCCAAGCAGAACAAGGGGTATGTGAATGTTTATGATATTCCAGAGACTCTACCGACTTCGTTGCGACAACTGATTTTCCAATCACCGACGGAAGAGTGGGTGGATTTCGTGATGCGCAACCGTACGGAGAGAGGGTTTGTGCATGACTATGATATTGTCTATGGCCCTGTGGCCAACGACCGTGTGTATGCCGCGTTTGCCCTTTTTGAAGGTGGACTGCTGAACAAGCAAGACCTTATCAAAGAACTGAAAACCTACAAATTGGTTGACCAATACCTGTTCCATACCGAGAGGGCCATCAAGACGCTTACCTTTATAGAAGCAAAGGAGGTGATGCTATGAATCTGGACATCACACAGGACAATCTCTATCTGATTCTGCCGTCGAAGGTCAGCCATATGGCGGAGATGCTTGCCGAGGACAGCGGCAAGAGCATTGTGCAAGCCGTGAAGGATATCTATCATTCCGAAGTGTACAAACGTCTGGAGCAGGAATCCACCAAGCAGTGGCACCTTGGCCCGGTGGCCCTCTATCAGGAGTTCCTGGCCCGCTGAACAAAGAAAGCGCAAAGAACCCACGAAGAAGACATACAGAAAGGGAGCATCCACAGGATGCTCCCTTTTCGGTTTGGATGTATTGGATTGCGTTAGCCACTCAAGCATTAACGCAATCACACAATAACGCATTCATCAATACATGCCGCCCATGCCGCCCATGCCGGGGTTGGCGGGGGCTGCGGGTTCGGGTTCCTTGATGTCGCAGAGGACGCACTCGGTGGTGAGGAGCATGCCGGCGATAGAGGCGGCGTTCTCCAGGGCCACGCGGGTCACCTTGGCGGGGTCGATGACGCCGCTCTGGAAGAGGTTCTCGTATTTCTCGGCGCGGGCGTTGTAGCCGTAGTCGCCCTTGCCGTTCTTGACCTCGTTGACGACGACGCTGCCTTCGAGGCCGGCGTTCTCGACGATCATGCGCAGAGGCTCCTCGACGGCGCGGCGGATGATCTCGATGCCGAGCTTCTCGTCTTCGTTCTCGGGCTTGACGCCTTCGAGCTTCTGGGCGGCGCGGATGAGGGCGGTGCCGCCACCGGGGATGATACCCTCCTCGACGGCTGCGCGGGTGGCGTGCAGGGCGTCGTCGAAGCGGTCTTTCTTCTCTTTCATCTCGACTTCTGAAGCGGCGCCGACGTAGATGACGGCCACGCCGCCGGCCAGCTTGGCGAGGCGCTCCTGGAGCTTCTCGCGGTCGTAGTCGCTGGTGGTCTTCTCGATTTGGGCTTTGATTTGACCCACGCGGGCCTTGATCATCTCGCTGTCGCCCTTGCCGCTGACGATGGTGGTGTTGTCCTTGTCGATGCTGATCTTCTCGCTCTGGCCGAGCATGCTGAGGTCGGCGTCTTCGAGCTTGTAGCCTTTCTCTTCGCTGATGACGGTGCCACCGGTGAGGATGGCGATGTCTTCGAGCATCTCCTTGCGGCGGTCGCCGAAGCCGGGGGCCTTGACGGCGGCAATCTTCAGGCTGCCGCGCAGGCGGTTGACCACGAGGGTGGCCAGGGCCTCGCTCTCGACGTCCTCAGCGATAATGAGGAGCGGACGGCCGGTGTTGACGACCTTCTCGAGCACGGGCAGCAGGTCCTTCATGGTGCTGATCTTCTTGTCGTAGATGAGGATGTAGGGGTTGTCGTAGCTGCACTCCATCTTCTCGGTGTCGGTGACGAAGTAGGGGCTGATGTAGCCGCGGTCGAACTGCATACCCTCGACGACTTTGACGGTGGTGTCGATGCCCTTGGCGTTCTCGATGGTGATGACGCCGTCCTTGGTCACTTTCTCCATGGCCTCGGCGATGATGTCGCCGATGGCGCTGTCGTTGTTGGCGCTGATGGTGGCCACCTGGCGAATCTTCTGGATGTCGCCGCCGACCTCCTGGGCCTGCTCCTTGATGCTCTTCACGATCTCGGCCACGGCCTTGTCGATGCCGCGTTTGAGGTCCATGGGGTTGGCACCGGCGGTGACGTTCTTCAGGCCGGTGTTGACGATGGCCTGGGCCAGCACGGTGGCGGTGGTGGTGCCGTCGCCGGCCTGGTCGTTGGTCTTGGAGGCGACCTCCTTGACCATCTGGGCACCCATGTTCTGGATGCCGTCCTCAAGCTCGATTTCCTTGGCCACGGTCACGCCGTCCTTGGTCACCTGCGGGGCACCGAACTTCTTGTCGATAACCACATTGCGGCCTTTGGGGCCGAGGGTCACCTTCACTGCATTTGCCAACTCGTCGACGCCTTTGCGAAGCTGCTCGCGAGCGTCATTATTGAAAACTATCTGTTTTGCCATTTCTTTTAGATTTTGTATCAATCAGAATGAAAAGAATAGGAAAGAATTATTGTTGCTGGTTTCTTTTATTTTCTTTTTATTCTGATTGAAAATTAAACTTATCTTTTATCTTTTGTTCTGATTGGAATTAGATGATAGCGTAGATGTCGCTTTCTTTCATGATCATCAACTTCTCACCGTCGATCTCGATTTCGGTGCCGCTGTACTTGCCGTAGAGGACTTGGTCGCCCACCTTGACGGTCATCTCGTGGTCCTTGGTGCCCTTGCCCACGGCGAGGACTTCGCCGCGCTGCGGTTTCTCTTTGGCGGTGTCGGGGATGATGATGCCGCTGGCGGTCTTCTGTTCAGCCTCGGCGGGACGCACGAGGACTCGGTCTGCTAAAGGTTTGATGTTTGTCATAATTGTTATGTTTTTTTGTTTTACTTCGTTTGTTCTGTGTGCCGTGCTCCAGCGCGGCGACACCCAATGTTATCAACATCCGTGCCAACCCCCATAAAACTGCCAGCGACTGCCACCGGCTGACACTTTGTCAGTCACGGTGGCAGTCGCCGTCGCCTCATTTGTTATTTCAATATTTTTTGAAGTGGAAGTATGCAGGCCACATGGCGGACGTGGTATAGTTCAAGGGATACCAATCTTCGGATATTCCGTCAGTATAATAGGTACCGAATATGGGCTCGCTACCGGTTATGCTGTATCGCAGGCGGAACACCTCATGGAAGTACCCATAGCCGTCGCTGGCCGTGGCATCCACTGCCGTTATTGTGAACTTGCCATGTTCAAACGGAAAATCTCCGTCGAAGCGCGGGAAGATATAGCTCTGCCCTTCGCCGTAGCCCATGTGAATCAGCACGTCGCACCTCTCGCATCGGTGCATCATCAGCCCGAACTCATCGGTGCGGACAAATGGGAAAGAAATGACGGTGTTGAGGTCTTGTGGAGCGTAGTCTTCAAACTCCAACGTGAAGCCGTTGCTCGAGAAGTCGAAGTTGCCAATCAGGCAGTAGTGGTTGGCCTGGCTCGGTTGGTCAAGGTTCTGGATGAAGATGAACACGCGGTCGTTGTAGTAGTTGTAATAACCTGAATCCTGCGGGTCGAAGTAGTTGTAACGACAGAAGCCATCGGGCACCATGAGGTTGTAGCCGACGAAGGTGTTGATGCTGTCGTACATCATGCCGGTGAAGAACATCAGCTGGTTAGCAGTGTCGACGCTGAGTATGATGCGCCACATGGGCGAAGCGTCGCAGACATAGGTCAACACATCGCAGCCCAATGTGGGCAGTGGGTCTGGTGTCGGGGATGGCGCGGTGGCGTAGGCGGTGCCGTTCCAGGTGCCAGTGGCGGGGTCGTAGGTCACGGTGACGGTCAGCCCCTCGTCCTCCATCTGTGTCATCCAGCGCTTCATGGCCTCGCGGTCGGTGGTGCTGAAGGTGGTGGCGTCCTTGGTGTTGGTACGCGGGCTGCCAGCCCGCGATTTCTGGGACGCGGACAGCTTGTCCGCGATACTTCGCAGGTTGGCAGCCTGCGTACCATTGTAAAAGGTGACCTCGTTGCCGTCCTCGGCCCAGTCGCAGAAGCGGTCGAGGAGTCCCTGCCACTCGGCCTCGGTCTCGAGGTGGACGGTGACCGGGTGCGCAGCCGTCCCGGCTGCAGGCAGGCGGGACGCCTGCGTACCCGGGTTGACAGTGTAGGTGATGTCGCGTTGCTTGTCGCTGCTCTCCTGATTCTTCTCACAGGCCGTCAGGCAGCAGAGCACAGCGGCCAGCAGGGCGACGAGTTTTAAGTTGGTTTTCATATATTTACTCTTTTATTATTTCCGTTCAAACAGCCAGTTCGGGTCGCAGTAGACGGCTTCGTTGGTGGGGGTGAGGGTGAATCGGAACGAGCCGTGATGCTCCAAGTTGAAGGTGGTCTCGTAGTTGTCGTCGGGGTCGTAGTAGTTGTAGTCATAGGAGAGGGTCATGACGCCGTCGTAGAAGCCTGCCGACACATAAAACTCTCCCGCACGGAAGGGCGTGGCGCAGTTGATATAGAAAGGCTCGGACGAGTAGCCGCCGCTATAAGCCACGCAGGCGCCGCAGAAGATGTGTAGCACCACGTTGTAGCCCGACCCGTCGTAGACCCAGGTTTCGTAGTCGTTGGTGCGTTGCATCGTCACCTCGCCGAGGGTGTGGGCTATGTTGTCGGCGGGGTAGTGGTTGGGGTCGCGGAAGGTCAGCGAGCCGTCGCTGTGCCATTGCAGCGAGAATCGCAGTCCGTTGCCTTCGGTGGCTACGCCGCTTACTTCGATGATGCGTCCGCCGTGGGAGTCGGTCTCGCCGGTCGGGGTGTAGCTGAACTTACCGCCGCCGATGGCGCCCTGCCACCCTTGGTCTTCGAGGGTCGAGGTGCTGTAGATGAGGCGGTTCAATGTGTCGATGGACATGATGAACATGCTGTTGTTGGCATGGCCGATGTAGACGGGAGCAAGATTGGCGTAGGGCGAAGGGTAGAGCCACGTGAAGTCGAGCACGAGGCAATAGAAGTATTCGCCGTAGTAGTCTTGGTTCCATACGCTGTTGCCGCAGAGGGTGATGCTGTCGCCCAGATGGTAGGTGCCGTTGTCGAGGGTTAGCGTCTCGTCGTTGGCGGTGATGAAATGACCGTCGGTCACCAGGTAGAAGAGGGTATCGCCCACCTGCAGGGCCCAGTCCATACCTGGCAGCACCTCGCCGGCGCTCATGGCGCGCATGGGAGCTTGGGTCAGCACACCGGTGTGGCATCCCTGCCGAGACCCGGGCTGAGGTTGCGGTGCGGTGGCGTAGGCGGTGCCGTTCCAGGTGCCTGTCTGTGAGTCGTAGGTCACGGTGACGGTCATGCCCTCGTCCTCCATCTGCGCCATCCAGCGCTTCATGGCCTCGCGGTCGGTGGTGCTGTAGGTGGTGGCGTCCTTGGTGTTGGTACGCGGGCTGCCAGCCCGCGATTTCTGGGACGCGGACAGCTTGTCCGCGATACTTCGCAGGCTGGCAGCCTGCGTACCATTGTAGAAGGTGACCTCGTTGCCGTCCTCGGCCCAGTCGCAGAAGCGGTCGAGGAGTTCCTGCCACTCGGCCTCGGTCTCGAGGTGGACGGTAGTAGTCTGCTTCGCCACGGTATAGGTGATGTCGCGTGTGTGTCCTTTGTCGGTGGGCTCGCAGGCGGATAGACAGAGCACAGCGGCCAGCAAGGGGATTAATTTGATTGCGGTTTTCATGTTGTCATAACGTTTTAAGTTTCATTTTAGTATATCAGCACTTTGCGGGTGGTTGGGGCACCTATCCGTACCAGGTAGACACCTTGCCGCTGCACTGGGTTCTGCTGTACCTGTCGCCCCATGATGTCGTAGATGGTCACTGGCAAGGTGGTGCCGTCGACGATGATGCGGCGACCATTCACACGCACGGTAACGCTGTCGGTCTCACAGCCCTGGATGCCCACGGGCGGCTCATCGGCCTCGAAGTGGGCGGTGAACATGATGTCGGTGGTGCCGACGGTGAGGGTGCGCTGGGCGTTGGTGTCTCCATCGCTCCAGTGGGTGAAGTGGTAGCCGCTATAGGCTATGGCCTCGAGCAGCGCCGTCATGTCGTCGCACGTGGGCTCTTGCAGCACGCTGGCCGTACCACCTTCGGTGGCAGCAACCTCGACGCTCACGGATGGCATCTCCTCAACGTCGGTGATGTGGTTCCAATGGTGGCCTTGAGTATCGGATGCGTAGGTTGCTGCCGCGCCGCACGGCACTACGAGGCTCACCGTGGCAGGCACCTCGGCTCCGTCCTCGGCGATATGCGGCGGCACGGCGCTGAACATACGCACGTTCTTCAGGTTGCTGCAATGCCAGAAAGCATGCCAGCCCCAGCTAACGCTGTCGGCTCGGATGACGAGGCGTTGCATGGCGGTGTCGTCGGCGAAGGCCTGCTCGCCGATGTGGGTGCAGGTGCGGGGTAGGACGACCTCCTCGACGGCGGTCTGACGGAATGCCGAGTTGCCGATGCTACGCAGGGCAGTGTGGCTGAAGTCGACCGTGCGGAGTTGTCGGCATCCGAAGAAGGCGTCGGCGCCGATGGTCTCCAGTACGGTGGGAAAGACGACGGAGGCCAGGGCAGGTGTGCCGCCGAGCAGAGTGGAGGGTATGTCGCGCACCGAGTCGCCGAAGACAAGGGTCGTCAGCTGCTGGCAGTTGTATATGATGGGGTCGCCATAGTTGCCGCCGTGGTCATCGGAGCAGCTGTCGCAGTTGTAGTAAAGGGTGGTCAGGCTGTCACAGTTCTGGAAGGCATAGTAGCCGATGAAGCGCACCGAGCGTGGGATGCTGACCGAGCGCATGTTGCAACCGAGGAAGGCCCAGGTGCGGATGGTGTCCAGCCCTTCCTGCAGCACCAGGTCCAGCACGGGCTCACCGCCGATGATCAGGGTGTGGGCCTGCTCCAGAGGGTTGGAATTCCAACCGTCGAATTTGATGTGACACCACTGCTCAGCAGTACCGTTGTAGTGTACCTCCTCGAGGCCGTCACAGCCGTAGAATGCGTATTGTCCCACCGACAAGAGCGAGGTGGGTAGCGTTATGGAGGTCATATTATGACACTGTCCGAAGGCATTGTAGCGTCCGATGCTGACCACCGTCTCGGGCAGCACACAGCTGGTGAGGGCTGTGCAGTTGAGGAAGGCGGCATGTCCTACTGCACGCACCGTCCAGGTCTGCCCGTCGTGGGGCACCGTCGAGGGCACCACCAGATCACCGCTGACGTGGTTTCCGTTTTGGTCGGGACAAGTGACGACGACGTAGCGGTTGGTGCTGTCGCTGATGTTGAAGTAGAGGGTCTGTCCGCTGGTGGCGGAAGCTGAGAAGTCGTAGGCCCGAGCGGTCGGGGCTGCAATCAGCAGCATTGCTGCTATTAGGGGGATGATACTATGTTTCATTTTTCTATGTTTTATGTGTTGATTATCATAGGTTATCGCGGACGTAACGGATGGGGAACTGCTCAAAGTCGCCCATGTCCTGTGTGCCCACGTAGTCGGGTGCTGCCACGATGGCGTAGCCCGTGGTGGAGGTCCAGTAGCATGCACGGCCGTCCGCGTGCTCTACCATGTTGTACTGGTAGCTGTTGGCAGCAGGCAGGAATACAACCCCCGCCGCCTCAAGGCGTTGCCAATCGGCCAGGCTATAGACGTTGTCGTCCCAGCCCAGGGTGTTGGAGATACCGTTGTTGTTCACCCCTACGGGTAGTGCCACACTGTCGGGCCAGACAAAGAGGTCGGGGAAGAGCAGCAGGCCGTGTACGTCTACTACCTTGGCACGGGCGTAGCGTGCGTTCTCCACGCCGCCCACAGCGGAGCAGAGGCGCACCTCCATCATGTACCTGGCTTCCGCGTTGCTCAGCAGGCGCCACTCGTCGCCGAGGTGGCGGAGGGTGTCCTGGACGAAGCGGTCGGTCCATTCGCCAGCAGTGTCCTCGTCGAGCACGTCGTACTGCGTTGCTGCCATGCGGTAGTTGCCGCTGGCTGAGCGGTATTGCAGGTTGCCACGAGCGAAGCAGACCTGCCGCGAGGCGCTGATGCTGAAGAGGCTGGCGGTAGTGTCAGTGGTGTGCTCGGGCTGCGGAGTGGTGGCGTAGGCGGTGCCGTTCCAGGTGCCGGTGTTGGAGTCGAAGGTCACGGTGACGGTCATGCCCTCGTCCTCCATCTGGGCCATCCAGCGCTTCATCTCCTCGCGGCTGGTGGTGCTGAAAGTGGTGGCGTCCTTTGTTGGGTGCGCAGGCGCCCCGCCTGCATGCAGCCGAGACGGCTGCGTACCCGGTCTGTAGAAGGTCACCGTGCTGCCCTCCTCGGCCCAGTCGCAGAAGCGGTCGAGCAGGGCCTGCCATTCGGCCTCGGTCTCGAGGTGGACGGTGACAGGGTGCGGAGGCGTGCCGGCTGCCTGCAGCCGGGACGGCTGCGTACCCGGGCTGACGGTGTAGGTGATGTCGCGTTGCTTGTCGCTGCTCTCCTGATCCTTTTCGCAGGCCGTCAGGCAGCATAGCACGGCGGCCAGCAGGGCGAATAGTTTGACGGAGTGTTTCATACGGGTTCTATATATTTCTTTTCTGTTCTTTTAGTTCTGATTGAGATTGTCTAACTGGTAGTCTAGCAGTGCCTGGCGCTGCGCCTCGGTGTCAACGCGGTAGAAGGCCACGGTGCGGTCGGCATGGACGGCCATGGCGCGCCAGGCGGGGCGGACGGCGCGTTTGACGCGGCGGGCGGGTTCGTCGATGTCGCCCATCCAGCTGGTGACGCCCTCCGACGTGCGGATGTTGAACTCCGCCTTCAGCTCCGCCCACGCCGCGCTGTCGTCGGCCACCAGCAGCACCACGTCGGTCTTCAGCGTGTCGCCAATCTGGAAGCCCTTGACCTGCGCCACCGTGAGGTCCTTGCTGTCGGCATACCGCTGGTACAGCGGCAACTCCATCTCATCGTGCGAGCAGGCCAGCAGCATCAATGGCATAAGTATAAGCAACAGGCGTTTCATAGCGTCTCGATTGTTAAAATGCGGCTGGCTTCGGCAGCCCAATGTCCTTCGGCGATGTCGCTGCGGTTGCAGGCCACGCTGTCGTAGGATTTAGGAATTGAGAATTGAGAATTGAGAATTGAAAATCCAGCCACCAGCAGCACGGCCACCGAAGCCAGTGCCGTGCGGCGCACACGCCGTGCCCGTTGCCAGCGCGGGTACTCCTGCCGCAGGCGCCGCTGCAGGGCTTGCTGTTCTTCCCGTTCCCAGAGGTTGTCGAATGTCATATTGTGTCCCATTGTTGTTTCAGTTTCTCTTTGATCCGCATCAGGCGCACCCCGATGTTGTTCTTGGTCAAGCCCACCGCTTTGCCGATCTCTGTGTAGTCGTAGCCTTCGAGGTGCATGGTGACGATTGTGCGGTCGGGTTCCGGCAGTTGGGAGATGAGTTCGTGCAGGGTGTCGTGCAGCGTTGTGTCCTCCGAGGGGGTGTCGTAGTCGTCGGGCAGCGGGGTGGGCGAGGGGCTGCGGCGCTGCAGGTCGATGCAGGTGCTGCGTGCCACGCGCCAGAGCCACACGGCCTGCTTCGGTGCCGGTTCTATCGCCAACAGCTTCTCTCTCAGCTCCCACAGTCTCAGCGTTACCTCCTGCAGCAGGTCGTCCACCTCCAGGCCGTCGTGCTGGTGGCGGCGGCAGACCGAGAAGAGCAGCCCGCGGTAGCGGAGTATCACCTCGCTGAACGTGTCCTGATGTTTCACACTATAATAACGCAAAAATGTGGGGTGAAAATTACATCCCACATAAAAAAAAACAGGGGGCTCGTATTCGGCCCCCCAAAAAATGTACCCGGAACCGCTGCGGTTCCGGGCACTCATTTATTCAACCAATTTTCAAATTCTCATGATGCATTCTGGTTAGATGGCGCGGTGGAAGACCATCGGCACGTCGATTTCGGTGGTGTCGCCCTCGAAGGCCATCGGGATGATGAAGGTGATTTCGTCGGTCAGGTCGTCGTAGGTGAAGGTGAGGCTGGTGGCCACTTCGGTACCATTCTCGTCCTCGATGGTGCCGTTGAGGCTGCCGGTATGGGTGGTGCCGTCGTAGCTGTACTCATAGTCCACGCCGGAGATCTGCTCCATCGTCATGCCGTCGGCGGACATGCCCCAAGCCTCAATCATGTCGGAGAAGGAGAAGTGGGCGTAGTCGGCGTCGAAGTTCAGGTAGAAGAGGTCGCCCAGGCTGGGGATGCTGATGGTGTCGCCAAAGGCGTCGACGGCGACCAGGCTGTCCATCGTGTAGGTCCACTCGGTGCCAATCAGGTCGGCGGTGGTCTTCACCCGGGGAGTGCTGACCTCAGTGCCACCGGCGGCGGGGTTGTCGATGATGATGGTCTCTTCGGGTTGGCAGGCGGTCATTGCGATGGCCATAGCGGCGGCGGCGATCAGGGAGATGCTTTTTTTCATAATGTTTTTAATTTTAATGTTTGTTTGTTATTGTTTTATTTGTCGTTTACTTTGTCTGTAGTTTCATTCGCTTTTGCACCTATAAGAACGGATTTGGTGAGTGAAAAACTACAAGGGGGTGCAAATTTTTTCTGTTTTTTCTATTTGAAAAGTTGTAAACCGTTGATATCGAACTGTATTTGGTAGTATGTATTTTCGTCGTCGGGGGTGATGCCGTGGCGCGAGATAATCATGGTGGAGTGGGAGAGCCAGTTGATGTTCCAGCATCCGCCGCCGACGGGCAGCAGGTCGCAGCAGAACATGCCGTCGTCGGTAAGGCTCCAGGTGCCGGTGGCGGTGCCGTTGTTCTCGCCGCTGGTGGTGCGGGTGGCGGTGCCGTCAGGCTCGAAGGAGTAGGAGATGGTCTCTCCGTCGAATTCGGGTATGTAGACTTCGGAGCTGAGTATGTAGTTGCTGCCGTTGCCGGGTGTGGTGGATACCAGACAGCTGAGATGCCAGGTGCCCACCAGCGAACCTATGTTGCGCTCGGTGATGTCGAGCATCATGAAAGGGGCATTGTTGAGGTCGGTGTAGGTCTGCAGCGTGCCGGTGAGGGTGACTTCGTCGCCCAGCTGGGCGTTGGGCAGCAGGTCGGTCACTTCGGAGGTGAGGCAACCGTTGCGTGAGAGCAGGAGCACGGAGTCGGGGCTGACCTGCAGGGCCACCACGTGAGCGGGTATGTAGGGCTGGGTCAGCGCGGGCATCTGGGTCAGCACCAGGGTGCCGGTGTAGCCGCTGTCGGGCTCTTCCTGGTGCGGGGCGTTGGCATAGGCGGTGCCGTTCCAGGTGCCGTTGTTGCTGTCGTAGGTGACGTTCACCGTCTTGCCTTGCTTCTCCATGTCTTTCATCCATTGTTTCATCTCGGCACGGTTGCTGGTGCTGAAGGTGGTGGCGTCCTTGATGGTGCCCACCTCCTTGGCGGCATGGAGGGGCTGGGTGCTCATGTTGTAGAAGGTGACGGACTGGCCTTGCTGGGCGTAGTCGCAGAATGTGTCGAGCAGGGCGTCCCATTCGGTGTCGCTCTCGAGCTCGGTGCGGTGTTCGTCGGCGCCCACGGCGTAGACTATTTCGCGCTTGGTGTTGTCGGCGGCGGGGGTGGGGGTGTCGGTATTTTCTTCGCCACAGGCGACCATCAGGGCGATGGCGGCCAGCAGGGCGGTGAGTTTCGAAACGAGTTTCATTGTCGGTATATTTATTATAATGGTTAATGTTTCATATTATTCAGCTGGTATTCGATGAGGGCGTCGTATTGGGCCTCGGTGTCGATGCGGTAGAATCCGACGGTGCGGCGGGTGTGCGAGGCCACGACGCGCATCACCGGGGTGCCCGTCCAGCGGGTGCGGGTGGCGGGGTTGGCGAAGGTGCCGAGCCAGCTGTCGCTGCCCTCGGTGCCGCGCACGTCGAGTTGCTGCTTCAGCTGCTGCCAGGCTTGGTCGTTGTCGGCCCGCACGAGCACTACGTTGACGGTGGTGCTGTCGTTGAGCTTGAAGTTGTTCAGCTCTGCCACCGTCAGGCCGGGCCGCGAGGCGTACTGCTTGTAGAGCCGCCCCTGCGACATGGCCGCCAGCGGCAGCAGCATGACCAGCAGTATAAGTAATTTGTGTTTCATTGTGTTCCTTTCTTTTTTCGGAGGCTGTGGTGCTATGCTTCCAGGAGCATGTCGGCGGCCAGGTTGGTCCATTGCGAGTCGGGTATGTCGGCTCGGTTGCAGTACACGCTGCCGTAGACGGGCATGTCGGCGGGCTGTGCGAGCATGGGCACGGCCACTCCGGCCAGCAGTGCGAGCATGGCAGCCACGGCGGTGGCGTGGCGTTGGCGCCGGCGCCAGGCCGGATAGCCGGCGGCCAGCCGTTCGCCGCGGGCGCGCGCCCCGGCCTCTTGCCACAGGGCGTCGAATTGTTCGTCGGTCAAGTGTCTATGTTCCATAGTCTATATGAATTGTTGTCTCAGTTTCTCCCGGGTCCGCACCAGTCGCACGCTTACATTGCTCACCGAGAGGCCGGTGTGCTGGGCTATCTCCTCGTAGCTGTAGCCCTCCAGCTGCATGCGCACCAGTGTGCGGTCGGGTTCGTCGAGCATGGCTATCTGCTCGTGCAGTTCGTCGATGGCGGTGTGCGATTCGGCCTCCAGGGTGGTCTCCAGCCCTTGGGGCAGTGCCTCGGTGTCCGGGGTGCCGCGCAGGGTGTCTATCATCGCGTTGCGTGCCATTTTCCACACTAGCGCCGCCTGGCCGGGACCCACCGGCATGGCCAGCAGCCGCTCGTGGTGCATCCACAGGGTCACCGACGCCTCCTGCAACAGGTCGTCCACCTCCAGGCCCCGTCGGCTGAAGCGCCGGCCGAGCGTGTAGAGCATTCCGCGATAGCGGTTTAGCAATTCGTCGAACCCGTTTTGTTGTCTCACGGATATAATAACGTAAAAAAATGTGAAAAAACTACATCGGGAGGCAGTTTTTTTTCTTTTTTCGTCATTTTTTGCCTCTGTCAGGGCGGGTTCGTCGAGGCACCGGAAATGTTAAAATGGTAGGATGGTGGTAGGATGGTGGTAGGATGGTGGTAGGATGGTGGTAGGATGACCCCTTCTTTAGGTCGGAGGTATGAGGTCGGAGGTATGAGGGTTGAGGTATGAGGTCGGAGGTGTGAGGTCGGAGGGCGGAGGTATGAGGTTCCGTCCAGCTTCCGACCTCCGACCTCCGAGTTCCGCCCTCATACCTCCGAGTTCCGCCCTCCGCCCTAACCAAGTTTGTGTGTTTTTTTTGTCTCTTCTGTGTCGAAATCGGATTTTTTTACGTATCTTTGCACTTTGGTTTATATCTGTTTCATCTATGCAAAATATTCGTAATATTGCAATTATAGCTCACGTCGACCACGGCAAGACCACCTTGGTCGACCGCATGCTTCATCAGGCCAAGCTCTTCCGCGACAATCAGGAGACGGGCGAGCTGATTTTGGACAACAACGACCTGGAGCGCGAACGCGGCATCACCATCCTCTCGAAGAATGTCAGCGTGCGCTACAAGGGCTACAAAATCAACATCATCGACACGCCTGGCCACAGCGATTTCGGCGGCGAGGTGGAGCGCGTGCTCAATATGGCCGACGGTGTGCTGCTGGTGGTGGACGCCTTCGAGGGCCCCATGCCGCAGACGCGCTTTGTGCTGCAGAAGGCCATCGAGCTGGGCTTGAAGCCCATCGTGGTGGTGAACAAGGTGGACAAGCCCAACTGCGACCCCGAGGCTACGCAGGAGGCGGTGTTCGACCTGATGTTCAACCTGGGTGCCAACAACGACCAGCTGGAGTTCCCCACCGCCTACGGCAGCGCCAAGCAGGGCTGGATGGGCGAAGACTGGAACACCCCCACCGAGGACATCTCCTACCTGATGGACCTCATCATCGAGCATATCCCCGCCCCCAAGGTGGACGAGGGCAACACGCAGATGATGATTTCATCGCTCGACTACAGCTCCTATCTGGGCCGCATTGCAGTAGGCCGCCTGCACCGCGGCACCCTGCAAGCCGGCCAGGCCATCACGCTGGCCAAGCGCGACGGCAGCCAGGTGAAGACGAAAGTGAAGGAGCTGTATGTCTTTGAGGGTTTGGGCAAGGAGCGCATCAAGACCCCCGTCGAGGCCGGCGAGATTTGCGCCGTGCTGCTCGACCTGGACAAGAACGTCGCCTTCGAGATTGGCGACACCATCTGCGACGTCGACGCCCCCGAGGCGTTGCCGCCCATCAAGGTGGACGAGCCCACCATGAGCATGCTCTTCACCATCAACACCTCGCCCTTCTTCGGCAAGGAGGGCAAATATGTCACCAGCCGCCACCTGCGCGACCGCCTCTATGCCGAGTTGGAGAAGAACCTGGCCATGCGCATCGAGGAGACCGGCTCGCCTGACCAGCTGCTGGTCTATGGCCGCGGCATCATGCACCTCTCGGTCCTTATCGAGACCATGCGCCGCGAAGGCTACGAGCTGCAGGTCGGCCAGCCGAAGGTCATCATCAAAGAGATAGACGGACAGAAGTGCGAACCCATCGAGCAGCTTACCGTGCTGGTGCCCGAAGAGTTCTCGAGCAAGGTTATCGACGTGGTCACCCGCCGCAAGGGCGAGGTGGGCACCATCGACACCAAGGGCGACCGTGTGCAGCTGGACTTCACCATCCCCAGCCGCGGCATCATAGGACTGCGCAACACGCTGCTCACCGCCACCAACGGCGAGGCCATCATCGCCCACCGCTTCCTGGAGTTCCAACCCTGGAAGGGCGACATGGACGACCACAAGTATGGCGCCCTCATCGCCAAGGAGACCGGCGAAGCCACTGCCTACAGCATCAGCAAGCTGCAGGACCGCGGCCCCTTCTTCATTGAGCCGGGCGACAAGGTGTATGCCGGCGAGGTCATCGGCGAGAGTCTGCGTCCTGGCAACGACATCGTTATCAATGTGGTGACGGCCAAGAACCTCACCAACATGCGCTCCAAAAGTGCCGACGACAAGTCTACCACCAGCCCTGCCATCAAGATGAGTCTGGAGGAGGCTATGGAGTATATCCGCGAGGACGAATACCTCGAGATTACCCCCACCAACCTCCGTATCCGCAAGATAATCCTCGACGAGATAGAGCGTAAGCGCGCCCGTATCGCCGCAGGCTACAAAGACGAGTAGGGTTATGGCGTTGCAAAGCAGGGATATAGGCGGCCGCATGTGCCGCCTTTATAGTAATGGCACCCCCCGGGCGCTGCTGGTGCAGCTGGTGAGTCCGATGCAGGAGGCGGAGCTGGAGGGCGAGGTGGCGCAGATAGCCGCCGCCGGACTGCCGTTTGCGATGGTGGCGGTGCCCATCGTGGACTGGGAGCTGGAGCTGATGCCGTGGGCCGAGCCTGCCGTCAGCCGCCGCCCCGAGGTGGGCGGCGGGGCAGGGGAGACCCTCCGCTACATCGTCGACAGCCTCATGGGACCGCAGCCGTCACCGGGAGCGCAGCCGTCCCGGCTGCATGCAGGCGAGACGCCTGCGCACCCGGCACTCCCCGTCATCCTCGGCGGCTATTCCCTGGGTGGACTCTTCTCGCTGTGGGCGGCCTGCCAGAGCGACCGCTTCGCTGCCGTGGCCGCCGGATCTCCCTCGCTGTGGGCCGGCGACTGGCCGCAGTATGCCGCCGTCCACCCCATGCAGGCCCGCCATGTCTACCTCAGCCTTGGCGACCGCGAGGAGCGTAGTCGCAACAAGACGATGGCCCGTGTGGGCGACCGTATCCGCGAAGAGTACAGCCGCCTGCAGCGGCAACTCGGCCCCGGCAGTGCCACACTCCGCTGGGAGCAGGGCGGTCACTTCGCCGACCCTGCCGCCCGCATGGCTCGTGCCTTCGTTTGGTGCCTGGAAAGAATTCACGATAATACACCTTCAATATAAGAGAGACTATGACGAAATACATCGGCGCACATGTGAGCGCATCGGGTGGTGTGGGCAACGCCATACTGAATGCCGAGGCCATCGGGGCCAACGCCTTCGCATTGTTTACGCGTAACCAGCGCTCATGGGTCAGCAAGCCGCTGGCGCAACTGGAGATTGACGGCTTCAAGGCACTGCTCGTGGACCGGGGTTTCAGGCCCGAGATGGTGCTGCCGCACGACAGCTACCTCATCAACCTCGGCTCGCCCGACGAGGAGACGCTGCAAAAGAGCCGCGCGGCCTTCTTCGACGAGATGTACAGGGCGCAGCAGCTGGGTCTGACCATGCTCAACTTCCACCCGGGCAGCCACCTCAACCGTATCAGCGAGGAGGAATGCCTGGACCAGATAGCCCGCGAGATTAACCTGGCGCTGAGCAAGACCGAGGGTGTCGCGGCCGTGATAGAGAACACCGCCGGCCAGGGCACTAACCTGGGCTGGAAGTTCGAGCATATAGCCCGCATCATCGAAGGGGTGGAAGACAAAAGCCGCGTGGGCGTCTGTATAGACACATGCCATACGCTGGCTGCTGGCTACGACCTCTCGACCGAGATGGGCTACCAGTTCTGCTTCGACGAGTTTGAGCGTGTAGTGGGCTTCAAGTACCTGCGCGCCGTGCACCTCAACGACAGCAAGAAAGGCGCCGGCAGCCACGTGGACCGCCACGAGGTGCTGGGCGAGGGCGCTATGGGCAAGGAGTTCTTCTCGCGCCTGATGCACGACCCGCGCTTCGACGACATGCCCATCATCCTCGAGACTCCCGACCCCATGCGTTGGGCCGACGAGATAAAATGGCTCCGCAGCCTATGAGATACTATATCGTCGATGCCTTCACGGAGCGCCCTTTTGGTGGAAATACCGCCGGGGTGGTGGTGCTGAACAATGCTTTCTTCCCTGCCGAGCGGCTGATGCAGACTATCGCAGCCGAATTGCGCTATTCGGAGACTGTCTTCATTCGCCGCAGCAAAGCCGGATGTTGGGAGGCTCGATACTTCACGCCGCAGGGCGAGGTGGACCTCTGCGGACATGCCACCATAGCGGCCTTTGCTTTGCTGCACCACCTCAAGGCGGACTCGGGGCCCGCGCGGCTGCTCACCCGGGCCGGGGAGCTGAAGGTGGAGGTCGGCGAGAAGGTGCTGATGCAGATGGCCTCACCCCGCATTGTCAGTACGGTAGAATCCACTTCTTCCATATATGAAGCCCTCGGTCTTCAGGTATCGCTATGTTCAATTCTGCCGGTTCAGGTGGTTAGCACCGGGTTGCCCGACCTCATGATACAGGTGCCGTCGGTCGAGGTGCTGAACGCGTTGCAGCCCGATATGGATGCCGTCGCGGAGCTCACACGGCAATACGAAGCCATCAGTTTCCACGTCTTTGCCCTTGCCAACGATGGCTACACGGCCCATGTACGCGACTTCGCCCCCGCCTGCGGTATCCCAGAAGAGAGCGCCACCGGCACCGCCAACGCCGCCCTGACACACTACCTGGCCACCCACGGCATCATCGCCACAGGCGACCACCGTTTCCTGCAGGGCGAGGCGATGGGACGTCCCTCGGTGGTGGAAACCAGCCTCCGGCAGGATGGCAGCGTCTGGGTCGGAGGCAGCGCCGCCATCGTGGCCGAGGGAAGACTTTTCGTCTGACGTGTAAGATTTTGGCTTCTTGTGCGACTACTATATAAACAGACATTTATGAAGAAGGGCATCCTCCCCCTCCTCGCACTGCTGTGCCTCGCGCTGGCGGGCTGCTTCCAAAGCCGCCATTCGCTCGTCAGAGTATGCCATCCGACCGACCGCCTGCTGCTGGACGATACCACGCACTACAAGCTGCTGAAAAGACTGCTCCCCATCCTCCTCGCCGTCCTGCTGCAAGGCTGCGCACCGATGGCCAAAGCCGTCTTTGGCATCGACGAAATCAGCGACTACCGTCCCGAGCGGGTGGAAACATTCCATGCGGAAGCCCTGCGGTTGATGCCCTGCGAGATGCTCGTCAGCGACTCGGCACAGTACGCCCAGATGGTGCGCCTCAGCGTGGCCGACACCGACATGATGCAGCACCGCGCCCAGCCCGTGCAGGTGCTCTGCTTCGACGGCGACTCGCTCTGCTTCTACCACATCAGCTGCTACGCCCAGGCGGGGCCTGTCAGCATCGACTGGAACCACTACGGCAGCTTCGACCGCTTCCCGCCGGCGCCCACCGTGGTGCCCGACCCCTCCGGCACCATGACCCTCAGCCGCTACGCCGACATCTATCCCGCTCTGGCAGCACACGACAAGCGCTACACCGTGGTGGTCTTCTGGACCAACGTATTGCGACAGGTGTCGCACAAGGCCGTCGAAGCAGTAGCCCAAAGCATCCGTGGGCATGAGGCCGACTGCCGCGTGGTACTCGTCTGCAGCGATCACTTCTTCGCACAGCACTTCCAGGCACAGAAATAAAAAACGATTTGCCCACGTCGGGAAAAAGTCGTATCTTTGCTTTCCGTAAGAAAAAAACCGATGCGCCTCAAGAGACTGATATTGTTGATGCTCGCCCTTGTATGGATGATGCCATGCAAGGCAGAAACGCACAGCCAGCCCACTGCCAAACTGGTGGACAAGACCTGTACGGAGCGTCCGCAATGGAGCGACATGGGCATGTACGACCTGCTGGCGGCACCCGGCGCGGCGTCGCTGACGCCCCCCAACACGGTTCGCTTAGTATCGAACGGGACCTCGGCAACGGTACCCGTCGGAGGTGTCCACCACAGGATGTATGCCTTGGACACAGTCAGACCATTGCGGTATCATGCTTATATCCACAGAGGCTACATCTATCTGTTGCGCTGTCTCAGGCTCTGATTTTTCCTTTTTTTCGATAATTTGGGGGACGTGAAACGCCACGTCGTCCCCTTGTTTATTTATTGTCCTCGGGCGGCCCCCCTCGCTTGGTGTGTCGACCCACTTAGACATTTAGTAATCAGAAATCAGAAATATCAAATGGAATATATCAGAAAATCAATCTATACCCTGCCGGAGATACGCCGCACGCTGTTGCCCCTATGGTCGGCGTGGGTGCTGACGGCCATCGGCGCCTTGTGCGGCGTGGTTTATTTCATGGTGCCCAACCTGTCGACCGGTGGTGCGTCGGCCTTGATAGGAGGTGTACTTATTGGCGCCTGCAGCCTGCTGATGACGCTGTGCTACTACCTCTTCGGTGACTCGCGTCGCCCTTACAACCGTGAGATGCATGCCGTGCTGGAGCCCACCTATGCCTACTATTCCACCGCAATGCAGCAGGCGGTGACCGACGCCCTCCTGTCGCACGACGAACAGGCACTCAATCGCATCAAACGGCAGGCCACTCCGGAGCTGGCACTGGTGCGTTACAGCGACAAGGAAGAGCGGGTCTACTACTCGCAACTGACACGTGTCGACGGAAAGAAATACATTCCGCTGACAGACATCATTATCAACAAAACAAAATAGGAAACACAATGGAACACATACAATCAATCGAAGAATACATCGCCGCCGAGATGGGTGGCAAAATAGCACGCAAACACAACTCCATAATAGCACCGCTACTGGTACTCTGCATCGGCATCGGCCTGCTGGTACTCATGACCCAAGGCCACCTGAGCGACGCCCTTTCGTCGGCCTGCCTCACCGTGGGCTTGATAGCCTCGGCCGTGGGCCTTATCCTCACCGCCATGAACCTCAGCGGCGCACTCTATCACTACACCTATTTGAGCACCGGCAGCCGCATGAAGGACCACAAGGTCTACCTCACCGCCGACGACTACCGCAAGGCCGTGGATGCCCTATCGGAAGGTGACACCGCCACCCTCAGCGACCTGCATCCCGTGAACAGCAGCAACTGCGCCCTTCGCATTCTTTCCAGCACAGACGGCTCCATCGCCCTGATGCAACCCATGCGCGACGAAAGCGGACATTTCTCGTCCGACGCACCTGTCAAGTGTATTGTTGGTACGGAAGTTGCACACATCAAATCGTTATGCAAATAGAACTCATCCTACTGGTACTCTCAACCCTTTTCTTTGCCAGCATACTGGCAGGCAAGGCGGGCAGCCGTTTTGGCGTGCCCGCCCTGCTTCTTTTCCTCGGCGTGGGCATGCTCTTCGGCAGCGACGGCCTCGGCATCCACTTCGACAACATCAAGGTGGCGCAGATGGTGGGCACCGTGGCCCTCAGCGCCATCCTATTCTCCGGCGGCCTCGACACCAAGATCTCCGACATCAAGCCCGTGCTCGGCCCCGGCGTGATGCTGGCCACCGTGGGCGTGCTGCTCACCGCCGTGGTCACAGGTGTCGTACTCTACTTCTTGGTCGACCACCGGCTGGGCGTGAGCCTCATGGGCTGCCTGCTGCTGGCCGCCACCATGAGCAGCACCGACTCGGCCTCGGTATTCTCAATACTACGTGGCAAAGGTCTCAACCTCAAGCACAACCTGCGCCCCACGCTGGAGCTGGAGAGCGGCGCCAACGACCCGATGGCCTACGTGCTGGTGCTCACCTTCATCAGCCTCGTGCAGCAGGGCGGCAGTCCGCAGTGGGGCAGCGCCATAGCGATGCTCGTCGTGCAGCTGGCTGTCGGCGCCGTGGCCGGATGGGCGTTCGGACGCGCCATCGTGTGGATTGTCAACAAGATTAATATAGACAACGTAGCACTCTATCCTATCCTCATCCTGGCCGGTTCTTTCTTCGTCTTCGCCGCCACTTACTACATCAAGGGCAACAGCTATCTGGCCGTCTACATCGCCGGACTGGTGGTGGGCAACAGCAAGTTTGTCCATCGCCGCTCGACGCGCAACTTCTTCGACGGCATCACCTGGCTGGCGCAGCTGTCCATGTTCCTCACCCTCGGACTGCTCGTCAACCCGTCGGAGCTGAAGGAGGTGCTGGTGCCGGGGCTCGTCATCAGCTTTGTCATGATCTTTGTCAGCCGCCCCCTGAGCGTCTTCGTCTCGTTGGCCCCCTTCCGCCGCTACACCCTCAAAGACCGCCTCTTCGTCTCTTGGGTGGGGCTGCGCGGCGCCGTGCCCATCATCTTCGCCATCACCTGCCGCGCCGCCGGCCTGCCCCACGGCGACGCCATGTTCAACATCGTCTTCCTTTGCACATTGGTGAGCCTCGTGGTGCAGGGCACCTCGCTGCCGCTGATGGCACGCTGGCTGGGTGTGAGCGAGCCTCCGGAGAAGAGCACACGCACTACCTCGGCCGACTTCGACATTGACTTCCCCGAGGAGATCAAGTCCTCGGCCTCCGAGATTGAAATCACCGAAAGCATGCTTGCCGACGGCAGCCACCTGATGGACCTCCGCCTGCCGGAGAAGACCCTCGCCATCATGGTGAAGCGCGGCGAGAGCTACTTCGTGCCCACCGGCCGCACCATGCTCCATCCGGGCGACCGACTGATGCTCCTTAGTGATAACCAGCAGGGCCTCGACGACACCCTGCAGCGCCTCGGCATCGCCGACGACGCCACGCCCGACACCACGCCCAAACGCAAGTGGTACAACGTCTTCTTCGACGACATCGACTGACCCGGAGCAACAATCTTTTGGCCACGTCGGGAAAAAGTCGTACTTTTGCAGTCGGAAATACGAATAACAGAATGGCCTACCAGCAGCATCCCGACACTCAGTCTACCGCGAAGCGTATAACCTTGGCGGTCAACGGTCCCCAAAAATGTCCAATCTGGGAGAAGATTCTTGACTCTCTTCCCCCATTTCTCATGCTGTTTGTTGTCATTATGATGATATTTGTTATTGTTACAACGGCAAAACAAAATGACGCAGACATGATTATATGGACTTTTTACACGGCAGTCTTCCTATTTTGTACATACATGTTCTTCTTCGTATTAGACAATCACATACGTCTATTCCACGCCCAGGAGACCATATCAATACAAGACGACGCACTTGTCATCGACTGCACGGGGAGCTTTTTGCGGCGACACAAAAGCATCCCCCTCACAGCCATACGCCGGATTGAACACTACGACGGCAGCAGAGGCAGCCGTCTCACCGTGCCCGACACCCTGCGCGTACGCTACGGCCGCCACGGCCGCTACCGTTTTGCCATCAATATGTCGCATGCTGACAGCAGCCGATTGCTGACCAAAATTAAGAAACATCTTCACAATTAGAGTAATATGGCCCCCCAACTGCACCCCGACACGCTCCCCTTCCTGCGGGAGCTGATGATGAACAACAACCGCGACTGGTTCAACGCACATAAACCCCACTGGCTGGAAATCAAGGCCGCCTTCGACGACTTCACGCAGGGCCTCATCGACGAGATGTCCAAATACGACGACACCCTCGTCGGCCTCACAGCCAAGAACAGCGTCTACCGCATCTACCGCGACACACGCTTCTCAGCCGACAAGACGCCCTACAAGACCCACGTCTCGTGCTTCCTCTCCTCGTGGGGACCGAAGAACAGTGGTGTGCCCGGCTACTACTTCCAGCTTGGCGCCGAGGAAGCCTACGGCCTCACCGGCACCTGCAACCTCGGCGGCGGCATCTTCATGCCTACACCCGAGGCCCTCAACGCCATCCGCCAGGAGATATTCTACTGCCCCGACGAGTTTATGGCCATCATGAACGAGCCGAGCTACAAGAAATACTTCGGCAGCGAGTTCTTCACCATCAAGAAACTGCAGCGCGTGCCCAAGGGCTACCCAAACGACTGGGAGCATGCCGACCTGCTGAAGTACAAGGACTACTGCACCAGCCACACCATGCCGGACCGGATGCTCACCAGCCCAAAGCTCTTCGACGAGGTGCTGAAGGTGTGGCGCGCCAGTGTGCCGCTGAACCGCTTCATCCAACGCGCGATGGAGGAGGTGAGGTAGCGGATAGTAAAGTAGATAGTAGTAAAGTAGATAGTAGTAAAGTAGTTAAGGCAATACCGCAGACTGGCACATATGCCTTAACTACTAGCGAGCGCAGCGAGCGATAACTACTTAACTACTTAACTACTAAAAAGGAAAAACATATGCCTTAACTACTAGCGAGCGCAGCGAGCGATAACTACTTACCTACTTACCCACTAAAGAAGAAATATCCGTCAGTGAGTCAGTGCTTTGTTGGCGCATTGCGCGCAATATATCCTTATGTGCCTGCGGGACGCGGAAGCTCTCGCAGGCTTTTTGTATCGTCTTGCGCCGTACCCAGTCGGGCAGGGTGCCGACCACGGGCAGTGTCGCCTCCCACTGTTTGGCCAGCGCCGTGGCGAAGTACCATGCCTGCATCATGCGTATGTAGTACTCCTTGCGGTCGATGCCGGACACCCATTGCAGGTGCTCCTTGCTGAACGCTTCATCTTCAAGATAATAGCGCATCAGCATCCCGATGCCGAAGCGGCAGGTGTAGTCGTGAGGCGAGGCCATCCAGCGGCGGATGTGCGGCAACAGCGCGTCGCGGTGGTGGGCGAAAACCTGCGGCGACAGCGTGTCGCAGACCGACCAATTGTCGACATACGGCAGCAGCCGCTCCACCTCCTTCAGCGCTGTTTCATAGTCTTTTATCCGAGCCAGTAGGGCGGCATGCAGGGCGTATTCCTCCAGATAGCGGTGCGGCAGCACGCGCAGGAAATCCGCCGCCGCGGCGGTATCGTGCAGTTGGCGCGCCAATTGGCGCACGAGCGGTGCCCGCACACCGATGACGAGCGACGGGTCCAGGTTCGGTATCAGCTGGGCGGTGAAGGCTGCATACTGCTCGTCGCGCAGGGCGAAAAGATGTTCCTCTATGGTCATAAGAGCTTCAATATGTTGGTTCTGCACGCCCGCACTCCGGCCCCCAGCTCCGACGGTTCCATCAGCAGCAGGCTTTGGTGCAGCTCTTCACGCAGTTCGTCGTAGTGGCGACACAGGGCATAGGCCAGTTTGATGCACAGGGAGCGCACGCCGTAGGGTTCGTCCGGAGCCGCCATGCGCTGCAGGCAGAAGTCGAGCAGGTCGGTACGTACCGCCGCCGCCGGCCATTCCAGTCGCTGGAGCAGCACCAGCGCCAACCGCCGCAGGGGGGTGCTCTCTGTGGACAGGGCCAGCTCCACCAGCGCATCGCGCCGGAGGTCGATGGCTGCGTTGTCGGCCGCCGGCAGGTGTGTCAGCACCCAGGCCGACAGGCGGGCCTGGCGCTCCTCGCCGTGCAACATGTCGGCAAACAGGCTGTCGAGCACTGCCGAATCCCGGTGGGCCCGTTGTGCCAGCGCTTTCACTTCGTCGATGTGCATCGTTTCCATGCTGCAAAAATACGCATAGTTTTCCAATCTCGGCACCAAATGTGGCAAAAATAGCCGTATTTCTGTACAATTAGCAGAAAAACAGTTGATTACAAAAATGCAACAATTTTTTGAAAAAAACGGGAAAAAGAGCCAAAAATCACCCAGTATAAGAGGTTGCAAATCAGGGTCAAAGAACCACCTACTCTTACTCAAGTCTTACTCTTCTCCTACTCTACTCCTACCCATCGCTCACTCTGGTAGGAGATGAGTAGGAGTAGGTATGTCGAATGATAGCGGAATGATACATGAAGGTACTTTTTCTTGTGGATGTGGTTTTTTATTCGTACCTTTGCAGTCGAATTCAAAAAAGGAAACAGCTATGGAAAACACCACCATCATCGACGGGCGTCGTGTGGCGTCGGACCGCATCGCCGAATTGGGCGAGGGTGAAATCTTTGTCTTTGGAAGTAATATGCAAGGGGCCCACGGTGGAGGCGCCGCTTGGTATGCCTACAAGCATTTCGGTGCCGAATGGGGTGTGGGCGAGGGCCTTACGGGCCGCACCTATGCGCTGCCCACGATGGAGGGCATGGCCTCGATGGCGGCCGCCGTGGACCGCTTCACCCAGTGTGCGCGCGAACACCCCGAGCTGACCTTTCTGGTCACGGCAGTCGGCTGTGGTATAGCGGGATATATACCACAACAGGTGGCGCCGCTCTTCCGCGATGCCACCCGTTTGGAGAATGTGTATCTGCCCCAGGTGTTCTGGGAACTGCTCTAGTTGGCCCAGCTGAAATTGTCGCTGCCGGCGCCAAGTTCGAAGTGGCACTTGACGATGCCGAGGTCCACTTTCAGGTAGCTGGTTACCAGCGAGAAGCGGGTGCGTGCTGCCACACGGCCGTCGGGCAGCAGTTCGAACTCGAACTTCTGCATGTTCATGGCCGTGGGTGCCAGCATGGCAGCTTCCATGCCGTGGAGGAACCATTCGGGCACCGTGCCGTGCGCCTTGTAGTAGTTGGCCATAGGCTTTTGTGGGTGCTGCACCCCTTGGGTCTGTCCGTAGCCGAGGGCCACGACGCCGTGCATCACCTCGCCGGCGGCGATGGTGTAGTGGTCGGGTTGTTTGGCGAAGGTGAGGCCCACCCAGCAGCTGTTGAGACCCAGGGTCTGGGCCAGCAGTACGATGCGTTCGCCGCGGTAGCCCAGCAGCTCGTCTTCGCCTTTGCGGCCAACGAGCACAAGGTAGCTGCTCACGCCGCTGAACTTGCCGTATTTGGCCAGTCCGTGGCTGAAGGCATCGGGTTCGTCGGTGACCAGCTGCAGATGCAGCCGTCCGTCGGCATTGGCCTCGGCTACGGCGGCTTGCAGTTGCGCCACCTTCTCGGCCTCGATGGGTTTGTTCTGATACTGCCGCACACTGTGCCGTACGGCAATGGCTTCTTGTAGTGTCATATTTTTTTGTTAGATTTAATATTTAGTAGTTAAGTAGTAAAGTAGTTATCGCTCGCTGCGCTCGCTAGTAGTTAAGGCATATGTGCCAGTCTGCGCTATTGCCTTAACTACTTAACTACTGTCTACTTAACTACTGATTTATTTGTCATAACTATTTGTCATCGTTCGCGGCGTTCTATTACTTCTTTCAGGCGGTAGCGGTCACCTGTGGCGGCGGGGATGGCGTCGATGAAGGGTTGGCCGTAGCCGGGTGTGTCGTAGCCCCAGCGTTGGAAGGTGCCATCCTCGTTCTCGCGCTTCACCACTTGGTCGTTGTACTTCACTATGAGGTGCTTGGCCAATCGGTCCCAACGCTGCATCATGCGGTCGGCGTATTCTATGCTTTTGCGGTTCAGGTAGTCGCGCCGCTCCTGCGTGGTGAGGTTGGCAAGGGCATGGCTGACGCTGTCCTGGTCGGCGATGTAGTAGTCCTCCAACTCGCGCTGGGCCTTACGCAGGTCGCCGATCATCATGCTGTAGCGGGGATAGATCATGTTGGCCACCCAGTTGTTCATCCAGAAAGCCGACTCGAAGCTGAACTCCGAGCGGTGGTTGTTCTCCGGACGGAAGCAGTCGGGCACCTGCGTGATGCAGCAGTAGAGGGGCACGTAGGCCACCATGTCGGCGTCGTCGCAGTTGAACCATGTGATGCCGCCCACATCGTCGTGCCTCCACGAGCGCATCTGGCACACCATGCTGAAGCCGCTCTGCTGTGTGGCGATGGGGCGCTCGCGGAAGAGGTCGACGCTGTCGGAGGTGCGGTAGTGCATCGGCAGCGGGCGGATGGGCATCTGCCACGGGCCGGCGGTCATGTCGGCGGTCATGTCGAGCGGCGTGCCCTCGTAGTGGTCGCGCATGTCGGCCATCACGTCGCGCAGGGTCAGGGGCTTGTCGGGTTTCACCCAGAGGGGCAGCGCGTCGCAGCGGTCGAACTCGCCATTGATATAGGGCAGGTACTGGTCCATATCCGAACGGTGGTGGCGGAAGAAGCTCCACACGCGGGCGTCGGCATAGCGCACGTTCTCGAAGTCGATGGGGCAGTAGGCGTCGCGGAAGGAGAATTCCTCGTCTTTGCCGCTGAAGTAACCCATTTCGCGGGCGAAGGTGATGACGTCAGCGGCATAGACACATTCCACTTCCGGACGGTTGATGTGCTTGTAGTTATTGTTGCTGATGCTTTGGTATTGGCGCTTTTTCTCCAGCGGGAACTGTCGTATGCGGCTCAGGTTGGCGTGGGCGCTGATGCAGTCGTCCGGGATGCGCAGGGCCACCCACACGGCGCCTTTTCGTCCGGGGCCTTTGCCGACCATCTCCATGATCCACGCCTCGTTTTGGTCGCAGATGGTGATGCTCTCGCCGGTGGAGTTGTACCCGTACTCCTCCACCAGCGTGCCCATCCAGGCTATGGCCTCGCGCGCGGTGGCCGAGCGCTGGAGGGCCAGCCGCATCAGGCTGAAGTAGTCCAGCAGTCCCTCGCGGTTCTGCAGCTCCAGTCGGCCGTCGAAGGTGCTCTCCACGATGGTCACCTGCCGCTCGTTCATGAAGCCCACCACGTTGTAGGTGTAGTCCACCTGGTCGACGTATTGCCCCTCATGCACGGGTCCCCAGCCACGGATGGCAATAAGCTCTCCGGGGGCGTGCCGGCCGGCAGGCGTGTGGAACAGCGAGCCTGCGAATCCGAAGCCGTCGCAGTTGTAAGTGCACATCACGCTGCCGTCGGCCGATGCTTTCTTGCCCACGATGAGGTTGGTGCAAGCCTCGGCCTGAAGGGCGGAAAACAAGAACGACAACAAAAACAAGGGGATGATGACTGTTCTCTTCATAATGTAATCAAACTTATTTTATTTAGTAGTTGAGTCGGCGGGAGTTAAATACATACGGATAAAATGCTCGTAGCAATGGGCGCCGCAGAGGGTGAGCTCATGCTCTATGCTTTCCGCGTATATCGACTTGCGGACCTTGCGCGCGCGGTCGGGGTCGGCATCGTAGCGGGCGCAGAAGTCGGGGTATTTCAGCTGGAGGTCCTGGGCATGCAGCAGGTCGCCGACAATGAGGCATGTGCCAACCTTGTAGATGGTGTGGCCGGGGGTGTGGCCGGACCGCACCTCGGCATCGACCAGGCCGTCGACTATTTTCCCGTTCCCGGCGAAGGGCTTCACCCGCTCGCCGTAGGCCGCCAGCACCTGCTGCCAACGTTCGTTGTCCTTGCCGGAGGCCATCTCCGCCTCCGAGAGGTGGATGTCGGCATTGGGGAAGACGACACGTCCGGCGGTGTCGAGCAGCCAGCCGAGGTGGTCGAAGTGGAGGTGCGTGAGGCAGACGGCATCGATGTCCTCCGGCTCGATGCCGATGCTCTGCATGCGCTCCAGCAGCTTGCCACCCGCCTGCGGACCGATGCCGGCGTCGAAGAGGACGGTGTGGTCCACGGTGTCTTCGTAGTTGGCTCGGCCTCGGGCGATATAGACGTTGAACGCCGAACGGAACGCCGTCTGGCCGGGAGCTAGCAGCGAGTCGAGTAGCGCATCGTCCTGTCCGCGGAAGAGGTCGACAGCCTGCTCGCCTTCTCGGTCGGTGATGCCGATGATACCGATGCAGTCGTTTGCGTCGCAGTAGGTTATGCCGGTGCCTTTGGCTGCGGCACGGGTGTTGTCTGTGGAGTCTGCGTCGGCCGCATGGGTTTGTCGGCCGCTGCACGCGGTCAGGGCCGCTAGCGCAAGGCATAGGGCCATCATCATTGCTTTCTGCATCTTTTATTGCTTTTATGGGGTGTGTATTGCTCTTTTACAAGAGTATAGGAATTCTGTGTCAACGTGTGGAGTAAGGGAGCGTCACACTGTGTGGCGTCGACGCCTATCCAGTGCTTGGCACTGAGATTGTATGGGGCGCCCACTTCGGGGTGGTGTTCTTTGAGGTCGTCTATCTCTTCGGGGCGGCATTTAAGGCTTACGATGGAAAAGTGGTCGGTATCGAAGTAGGCGAACATGTGGCCGCAGACATAGAAGGCCAGTACACCCTGCGCCGCCTTGAAGGCTTGGAATGGCATCCGCTCCTCCACGTCGTCGCCCAGCGAAAGGCAGTAGTCGCGATATTCCTCGATATTCATCCTATGTCCAATCTTACTTTACGCCACAATAACGGAGAAACGGTGCTTAAATTGTGTGTACCAGCTCAGTCGTCATTCTTGGCGTTGGGTACGGCGAAGATTACGGTCAAGGCTCCCGCGGCACCTGCCGCAAGCACTATGATGCGTGCCACCGAACCCGCGGGGATGAAACAGAAGGCCGAGAGCAGCACCATGACTGTCATCACGCCTACTGCACCGGCTTTCTGCGTGCGTGTCATGCCGCCACGACGGTGGTAATTGCGTATATATTTTCCTAGCCACGACGCCAGCAGCCATTGCTGTAGACGCGGTGAACTGCGGTAGAAGAGCCACGATGCCAGCAGCAGGAACGGCGTGGTCGGCAGTCCCGGAAGCACCACTCCCAGCACCCCGAGCCCCACGGCTATGAGCCCCAAGACAATATTTATGTATCGTTTCATATACCCAGAAACACCTTTTGTAGGTGTGATAAAAACAATGCAAAAGTACACATTTTCATCCATCCCGCAAAATAAATTTGGCCACGTCGAGAAAAGTGTGTATTTTTGCACTTGGTTTTAGATGAAAACCACGAGGCGTTATGCCCGACTCTTGCATACGGAAACGTGAGAAACTTCCAATGAAAAGCAAGAACGGTATGACGGTTCGCGTGTATAGCGTGGACTGTATTCTATTCTTCTTTTCAAGGTAATTCTCACGACCTCCGTATGGGGAAATGGCATACGGTGCCACGCTTCGTTTGTTGTACACTTCTCAACGCGGCACGGAAGAGTGATAGAGCTGACGAGCCAACAGTATAACACGGCAGAAAACCAATGGTAAAAAGAATATTATTGATGTTATTGTTAATTGCAACAACAGTTCATGTTGTTGCTCAAGACACGATACTTCAGCTAGATAAAAGGCTATCTGTGTTGATGCCAGAAGAATATGAAAAAACAAGGGAAACAAATACCCAGTTTTTATATGTATTCGAAGGACAGAACGCCAATGACCAAATTACTATTTGTGTTATTCGTAGACATCTAAAAGGTGCATTGCTTGAGTCGTTATACGAAACATTGGATGATGAATTCAAATTTGGTTTTATGATAAATAAGGCTATTGGACGACAGGAATTGGATGACAAGTGGAAGGATATTAAGACTCTTGATACAAATTTGTTTCCCCAATTGGCAAAAGAATATTCTTGCATAAAAAAAGAACACCAAGAATGGTATCAACAGCATAGGCGATATATTAAAAAGACTTATGCAAAACAAGATGGGAAAGACTATGTTACGACATTCTCTTCGCATACTGCAGATGCAATGGTGTGTTTTAAGTATTCATCGAATGATAGTGCAAATTTAAATAGGATTGATGATATTTTGCAAAACGTAAAGTATAAGCCCCCTTTCTTGGGAAAATATGGACGGCTTACCCATATCTGGGAATGTATGCATTGGGTATGCCGATTGATTTGGGTTCTGTTAATAATTATTCCGGCAATACTGTTCTTTGATGAGGAGAAAAGAGCGTTGGCCATAGTTATTTCTATTATTACACTAGTATTTACATTTTATGTTTCGGGGGGTAGTTGGCTTGCGACTCTTGCGGCTGCAATATTAATGTATTTGTTCGCTCCAATATTAAAGTTGTTTGAATAAGCTCTGAAAAGACAGTGTCCATCTAAAAAAAAACGTCATAAAAACATATCCCGCACCGTTGCGAACCCATGTTGCAGCGGTGCGGGGGTGTTAAAACAATATCTTCGATAGAGCTGTTTTGTATTTTGTAGCAAGTTCGTTAATTTACTATTGTCTCGGCGGTTGTTCCACAAAAGGACTATCTTGACGACATTTCCTTCTATATAGTAAAGTACTTTATGGTACTTGGATGCCAAGCTTCGGTAAGTGATGCCTGCCTCCTTGTCATGGAAGTAAACCCTTCCTGTCAATGGGAAGTTTGCCAGTGTGTCCACATCGTTGTGGATTTCTCGTGGTTATATCACGCTGTCAAATTCATTGCGGCGGATGAGCAGAGGATAGCGCTCCGGGTGGCGGAGGCTGTCAATCTCAAGGTCGACATCCAGCAGTGGCCACTCGATGGCATTACGGCCGCTCATGCGCACGTCGAGCACCTCGTTGATGGAGGCATCACGCATCCACGGCACACGGTTGTACGACAGGAAATAGTCATGCCCGCAAACCGACAACAGCAATCCTTGGCTGTTAATCATCAATACGTTTGCCAATGTGTCTCTGGTATTGGTCTCTAAAGTCGTCTGCATAGGTCTTTACTATTTTTATTATATCGTTTATTTCGTGTTTTGCGAATCCGTCGTTATCGGCAAGTTGCACTATTGGTTCAAGCCAGACTTTAGCCTCGCAGCCGTCTCTCATCACATGGATATGCATTCTTTCCTCTTCGTTGGAGAAAATCTTGAAAGTGTATCCATGTTCTCTTTTAAAGACAGGACTCATAACCAATAACGTGTATCGTTTCGATTTATTGTGTTACGCTTTCAGCAAGAACGACAGGTCGGCGTCGAGGGGCAGCTCCTTGGTGTTCTCCATCTTGGTCTTGAAGACTTTCATCTTATTTGGCTTGCCGATAAGCTTGAGTTTGCCGTCTTCGAGCAGCAGGGCCGTGGCTTCGCGGATAGCGGCGACGGTGGCCTTGGGGTTGACCATGATGTACTCCTTCAGGCGGTCGTCGCGGGTCTCGCCGCCGTGCTTGGGGTCGAAGAAGTCGGTATAGTGGGGGTTAATTTGGAACGGCACCAGGCCCATGCAGTCGAACGAGTCGGGCATCACGATGGGCATGTCGTTGGTGGTGCAGAGGGTGGGGCCCGCCACGTTGCTGCCGGCGCTCCAGCCCATGTAGGGCATGCCGTCGAAGGCACGCTGGCGGATGGCCTGCATCAGGCCCGTGCGCTGCAGCTCGCGTACCAGGTGGAAGGTGTTGCCACCGCCCACGGCCACGCAGTCGGTGTCGTAGACGGCGTTGACGGGCAGCGCCTTGTGGTGCACAGAGGTGAGCTTCACGCCGAATTCGGCATACACTTTGGCCACCTTGGCCTCGTAGGCGTCGTAGCTCTTTTTCAGGCCGCCTTCGGCCAGGCTCACGCCGGCATAGGGCACGAAGAGCACGCGCTTGATGTTGTGCCGACGGCAGAAGTCGGCAATCATATCCTTGCACCAGCCGAGGTAAGCCTCGCCACGCATGGTGCTGTTGCTGATGAGGAGGAGGTTGCGTTTATCCATCATTGTTGTTTTTTCTGTCGCCCCTTCGGGGCTCGGTTTGTTTTGGTGATATGGTCCGGGGGCTCACGCCCCCGGCTATGTTCTGTCGCCCCTTCGGGGCGTGTGTTTATGCGTCGATGGTGGCGTAGGTGGCGTTCTGTTCGATGAAGGCGCGGCGGGGCGGCACATCGTCACCCATGAGGAGGGAGAAGATGCGGTCTGCCGAGGCGGCGTTCTCTATGGTCACCTGGCGCAGCTGACGGCCTTCGGGGTCCATAGTGGTGTCGCGCAACTGGTCGCTGTTCATTTCACCCAGACCTTTGTAGCGCTGCACGTGGATGCCCTTGTCGCCGAACTCCAGCAGGGCGCGCTCGCGGTCGTCTTCGGTCCAGCAGTAGACCTGCTTGTTGCCTTTCTTGACGAGGTAGAGTGGGGGAGTGGCCAGGTAGACGTAGCCGTTCTCGATGAGTTCGGGCATGTAGCGGAAGAAGAAAGTGAGCATCAGTGTGTCGATATGGGCGCCGTCGACATCGGCATCGGTCATGACGATGACCTTGTGGTAGCGCAGCTTGCTGAGGTTGAGGGCCTGCGGGTCCTCGGGGGTGCCGACGGTGACGCCCAGGGCGGTGTATATGTCGCGTATGGCCTCGCTCTCGAAGGCGCGGTGGCGCATCACCTTTTCCACGTTGAGGATTTTGCCTCGCAGGGGGAGGATGGCCTGGTAGCGGCGGTCGCGGCCCTGCTTGGCGCTGCCGCCTGCCGAGTCGCCCTCGACGAAGAATATCTCGCACTCGGCGGGGTCGTTGCTCTGGCAGTCGGCCAGCTTGCCGGGCATGCCGGCGCTGCTGAAGACGTTGCTGCGTTGCACCATCTCGCGGGCCTTGCGGGCGGCCTGGCGTGCGCGGGCGGCGAGGATGACTTTGTCCACAATGGTGTGTGCCTCGTTGGGGTGCTCCTCCAGGTAGTTCTCCAGCATTTCGCTGACGGCTTCGTCGACGGCGCCGCGCACCTCGGCGTTGCCCAGCTTGGTCTTGGTCTGTCCCTCGAACTGGGGCTCGGCCACCTTGACCGAGATGATGGCCGTCAGGCCCTCGCGGAAGTCGTCGCCGGTAATCTCCACCTTGGCCTTCTGCAGCATGCCGCTGCGGTCGGCATAGGCTTTCAGCGTGCGGGTGAGGCCGCTGCGGAAGCCCGCCAGGTGGGTGCCGCCCTCGTGGGTGTTGATGTTGTTGACGTAGGAGTGCAGGTTCTCGCTGTAGCCGGTGTTGTACTGCATGGCTATCTCGATGGGGATGCCCTTGCGCTCACCCTCGATGTAGATGGCGTCGGGCATCAGCTTCTCGCGGTTCTCGTCCAGGTAGGCGATGAAGTCGCGCAGGCCGCGTTCGCTGTAGAAGCGGTCGGCGCGTGCGGGGGCGGCTCCCGAGGCTGACGCCTCGGGCACGGGGGCATCGGCCGGCTGGCGCCAGTCGCGTATGTTGATTTCGATACCCTTGTTCAGGTAGGCCAGCTCGCGCATGCGGTCCAGCAGTATGTCGTATTTGTATTCCGTGACGGTGAAAATCGAGGCGTCGGGGTGGAATGTCACCTTGGTGCCGCGCTTGTCGGTGGTGCCCATTTCGCGCACAGCGTAGAGGGGCTTGCCCTTGCTGTATTCCTGCTGGTACACTTTGCCGTCGCGGAAGACGTTGACGGTCATGTGGTCGCTCAGGGCGTTGACGCAGCTCACGCCCACGCCGTGCAGGCCGCCGCTGACCTTGTAGCTGTTCTTGTTGAATTTGCCGCCGGCGTGCAGCACGGTCATCACCACCTCGAGTGCCGAGCGGTGTTCCTTCTCGTGCATGTCCACGGGTATGCCGCGGCCGTTGTCCTCCACGGTGATGCTGTTGTCGGGGTTGATTTGCACGTCGATGCGGGTGCAGAAGCCCGCCAGGGCCTCGTCGATGGAGTTGTCTACCACTTCGTACACCAAGTGGTGCAGGCCGCGCTCGTTGACGTCGCCGATATACATGGCGGGCCTTACGCGCACCGCCTCGAGTCCTTCCAGTACGGTAATATTACTCGCACTATAGTCTGTGTTCTGATTGTCAGCCATATAAATATTATACGTTTCTTCGTTTTAGAGTGCAAAGATACGCATAATTCCCGACATGGGGAATAATATTTTATTATTGTTTTCAACATTTATTTAACACCGTCAGTCTCACCAGAGCGAGAGCTGTCCGCCGGGGCTGGGCGGTTCGGGTGGTGCGGCCTCGGCTGTCGGCTCGGCCGCGGTGGCCACCGGCCCGGCTACCGCCACCGGCACGGGTGCGTGTTCCGGCTCGGAAACGGTTGGCGCTGCGGTGCTTATGGCGGTCTCTGCCAGTATCACTTCACCCCCATACACCGTGGGCGAGAAGCGGCCGCGGTCGTCCTCGACCATGTAGTAGAGCTGCAGCGCCTGCCCGGCGAAGTAGTCGGGCAGGCTGACGCCCACGCGCTGCTCGCGGCGGTAGACGGCGGCCGCCAGAAAGCCCTCCTCCAGCAGCGGGCTGTAAAGGTAGAGGTAGACACGGTCGTAGTTGTTGGCAGGCAGGTGGTGCGGGTTCTTCACAAAGGTGGCTTTCAGCACGTTGCCGGCCTCCACCTGCACCTGGCCGGCGGCCACCGGTGCCACCGGGCCGCCGCTGAGCTGCAGCTCGGACCACTGCACCGCCATCTGTCCGTCCACCAGGCTGAATGCCTGCTGGTTGATGCTCACGAAGAGGTTGAAGGCCGTCATGCCGGCCTCGCGGGCCACGGCGGTGAGGCCCGTCGTGACGCCCCACCGCATGCGGGCCGCCAGCTGCACCTGCTGGCGGAACATAGCGCGGTGCTCCATCTGCTTGGCGCTGCGCGGGTTGGTCATGTAGCCGGGTTTGCTGCGCACGCACCATTTGCCGTTCCACTGGTAGCCCACCGCCGGACCCAGCGATCCGCGGAAGCCGCCCATGTAGCCTGTATCCTGTTTTGCCATGTCTGAAAGGTATTTTATCTTGTTATTCCGGTATGCATAACGCAACATACACTTACTTATTGCCTACTTTTGTAAAGTTTAACAAAGTGTATAGTAGGTGTAGAGTAAGACTTGAGTAAGAGTATGTCCTGCTTCGACCTGTGGCAGAGCCCTTTGCGGTGGCTTGTGGAGGGGGCGTAGGCGGGCGGGTGGCGGTTTTTTGTGCCGGAGGTGCGGGGCCGGCGGCGGGGCTGTGGCACAAAAAAATGGCGGCGGCGCAATATTTTCGTCCCGGCGGCGTTATGTTATTGTAATTTAAAAAAAGAGGTTATGAGAACGAGATTGCGACTGACGATATGCTGCGCCCTGGCGATGGCCCTGTGCGCGACCGCGCTGACGGGGTGCGGGAAGCCCGACGCGGAGGTGGTGGAGCACGACGAGATGGGCCGGTTCGACGGCTCCTCGCTGGTGGGGCGCTGGCGGCTGGACAAGCTGATGGCCGATGTGACCGACCTCGGCACCGGCCGGCACACGATGAGCGACGACACGGAGGAGACGCAGGAGACCTACCGCGACTTCCTGTCCGACGGCACCATGCGCATCTATATGGACGAGCAGACGGTGAGCGGCAGCTACGAGTACGACGCCGAGAGCCACCAGCTGAGCGTCACCGTGTTCGGCGACGTGGACCGCATGACGGTGCACACGCTGACGCAGACGACGCTGATAGTCAGTGCGGTGTATCGCGATTCGGAGGAGCAGGAGATAGACACTTTCACCTACAGCCGGCAGTAGCCGCGTGGGTATAGCATAGTCAAACAAACAGAGAGGCATATGGCAAAGAGAAGCAAGGTGGGCTTTTGGTGGCACTTCGACCGCATTTTCGGCGACAACCGCAATGTGTGGCTGCAGGTGGCCATGATTGTGGCGCTGGTGGTGGTGCTGGTGTTCGGCATCGGCATGGTGGGGTGGTGGCTGCAGGATGTACAGCGGTTGCCCAAGGGCGACGACCACAGTAGCTGGGTGCAGGCTGTGGGCCTCGCTTTTGGCGCCAGCGACTTGCCCACGGGCGACAACGAGTCGCAGGCTTTCCCGCTGTGGTGGCAGGCCATTGCTATGCTGCTGGGGTCGGTGCTGTTCAGCGGTGTGACCATTACCTTCGTGAGCAACCTGTTGGGCAACAGGCAGGAAGCCTACCGCAACGGGTCGGCCCGCTATAAATTCCGAGACCATGTGTTGCTGCTCGGCGGCGGCGAGATGGCGCTGTCGGTGCTCAGGCGCGAACACTTTGCGGGTTATCATGTGGTGGTGGCCACGCAGGACGATGTGCAGGCCGAGCGGCTTCGCATCGAGTCGCTCCTCGGCCGCGAGGGGTGCCGCAATGTGACTGTGCTGCAAGCCTACCGCGACAACCGCAGTGACTTGGAAAGCCTCTATCTGGACCGGGCAAAGTTGGTGTATATTGTGGGAGAGCAGCCCGACGAGGCACGCTATGACCTGCTGAACTCCGCCTGCTGGAAGGCGGCCAGCCAGATATGCACAGACAAGGACGTGGAGGTGCCCTGTGTGCTCTTCCTCGAGCATGAGGAGACGGCGCGCATCTTCTACTCGTCAAATCAGCTGCACGGCAAGTTGGATACGCTGGTGATGAGCCGTCTGGAGTCGGCTAGCCAGATTATGTTCAACGAGCGGGTGCCCTTGGATCGCAATGGTATAGACCCCGATAGCGAGCGCACCGTACACCTCGTGCTTTACGGCATGACCCCCTTTGCCCGTGCCGTGGCCACCACGGCGGCCCATTTGTGCCATTTCCCGAACTTCGTCAGTGTGAGCCCTGAGGGCTATGGCGAACGGCCCGACCGCCGCACCCGCATCACCTTCATCGCTCCCGACATGGAGCACGAGCGCGACGCTTTCATGTCCTCGATGGGAAGCTTGTTCAGCCTCTCGAAAGTGACTGTCGACGGCGTGGTGCACCGGCCCGACGAGGACTTCCTCGACATCGAATGGGAGTTTGTGGACGGCTCCATCGACGAGCCCCGCATCCAGAAGCTGCTTGAGGAATACTATGCGGCCAATCAAAAGGGGCATACCTATTTGACAATGGTCCTGTGCGAGACGCCCGTCGGGGTGTTCGGCAACTACCATCTTGCCACCCGTCATCTGCCCGCGTGCTATCGCAATGTGGAACGCTGTGACGCCGGTGGCGTCGATTATCTGCGCACCGTGCCCATTTTCATCTACCAGCCTGAGGGCGAGGAGCTGGTGCGAATGGCGACCTCTGTGCAGAATGTCAATATCATCACGGCGGGCAGTGTGCAGGACAACTACAACGACATGCTCCTCCGGCGTATGCGTGAAGGCATGCGGGTGAACTTTGTCTATTCCAATCACAGAGTTTTGAATGATGAAATGTCCGATGCCGAGGTTGGAGAGGCATGGAAACGGATGCGGTACACGGCGAAGCAGTCCGACATGTTGAGTCTGTCGAACATCTATTGCGCCAACCATATCAGGGTGAAGCTCCGCAGCATCGGCGCCAACGGGGAGCGGCTGAAGTCGGACGAGAATTTGGCCAACCTGATGGCGGTGGTGGAGCACAACCGATGGAACATGGAGAAACTGCTGATGGGCTACGGTCTGGTGCCGCGCGAGGAGCGCGAGAGACTGAAACAGCTGGAGCGGGACGGCAAGGAGGAAGAGTGCATGGCGCTGAAGAATCAGCTGAAGGGGCGGCGCAACGTTACCTGCTGCCACGAGTGCATAGCCCCCTATGAGCAGTTGCTAGAGTGCTACAAGGAATTCGACCGCGACAACGTGAAGTATCTGCCTGAGATTATCAAATAATTATAAATATGAACGAGAAACAATACCGGCCGCAGCCGGTCGACACGTCGGCCGTCGAGCTGCCCGCAGAAATGATGGAACTGGCCGAGCTGATGGCCGAGAACGTGCACGAGGTGTGGGCACAGACCCGCATGGAGCAGGGTTGGACCTACGGTCCCAAGCGCGACGACGCGCAGAAGAAACACCCCTGCCTGGTCCCCTACGCCGAGCTGCCCGAGGAGGAGAAGCTCTACGACCGCAACACCTCGCAGGAGACGCTGCGCTTCATCCTGGCGCAGGGGTTCAGCATCGTCAAGGCCGAGTGACCGGTGCGCCCGGGGGAGCGACAGACGGGGCACCGCTCTGCGTGCCTCGCGTTTGCTGCCGCTCCCGCAGGACTGGCGGACTCCCCACTGGTGTGCGGGGAGGATAAATATTTTCACACTTCTGTGCATAATTCGTTTTTTTTATGTACATTTGCAGTGTAAACTATGCGCCGAATATTGTCTATAGTACTGATAATGTTCTGCTTCTGTGCTGCACAGGGGCAGGAATTCCGTTGTAGCGTGCAGGTGAACTATCAGAAGTTGATGACTACGCAGCAGGCATACGGGTCGGAAAACGACAAGCGTGTCTTCGACGCTATGAAGCAAGCCATAGAGGATTTCGTCAACGGGCGGCGCTGGACCAATCTGGAGCTGGAACAGCAGGAGCGTCTGGACTGCTCGATATCGCTGGTGCTGAACACGCGCTCGTCGGCTACGGACTTCGGTGGCCAGCTGCAGATACAGCTGCGCCGGCCGGTGTATAACTCCACCTACACCTCCGGCCTGTTCAACTATATGGAGAGCGGCACCTTCAACTTCTCGTACAACGAGAGTCAGCCGCTGGATTTCGACCTGGGCAACTTCTATAGCAACCTCTCGTCCACGCTGGGCTACTACTGCTACCTGATGCTGGGCATGTATTTCGACAGCTTCGCCCCCGGCGGAGGCGAGCCCTTCTACCAGTTGGCACAGCAGGTGCAGCAGGCCGCCCAGGGCGGCGGATATGCGGGGTGGGGTAGCGACAGCGACTCCAAGGCCCGCTACTGGTTTGTGGAGAACCACACCAATTCGGCCTATGCACAGCTGCATGATGTGTACTATGCCTACCACCGGCTGGGGCTCGACATGATGACCAAGGACCAGTCGAAGGCGCGCCAGGCCATCATAGGCGCCCTGCAAGGGCTGGAGGCCATCGGCAAACGCCGCAGCAATCTGCTTGCCGTCAGCCAGTTTGTGGACGTCAAGGTGCAGGAACTGGTCTCCATCTTCACGCCTGCGCCGCCCGACGAGAAGCAGCAGGTGTACGACCTGGTGAAAGCTGTGAGCCCAATCAATGCCGTGAAAATGAAAGAATTCAACACTAAAAAATAATAACCCTTATGACACAAATACCGATACAGAAAGAGACGATAGACCGTATAGCTGCGGCCAACAAAATCAAGAACCCCGGCAAGGCCAGTATCCGCGAGATGCGCAAGATGATTCAGGACGTGGAGAAGGAGACCGGCGTTCGCTTTGTGAAGATGGAGATGGGCATCCCCGGCTTGCCTGCCCCGCAGGTGGGCGTGGAGGCTCAGATAGAGGCCCTGCGCAACGGTGTGGCCAGCATATACCCCGAAATCTACGGCACAGCCGACTTCAAGCAGGAGGCTGCCCGCTTTGTGAAGAACTTCCTCGACATCGACGTGACGCCCGACTGCTGCGTGCCTACCGTGGGTTCGATGCAGGCCGGTTTCGCTTCGTTCCTCACCCTCACCCGCTACGATGCCAAGAAGACCAAGGTGCTCTTTATCGACCCCGGTTTCCCCGTGCAGAAGCAGCAGTGCCGTGTGCTGGGCATCCCGATGAAGACCTTCGACGTCTACGAGTACCGTGGCGACAAGCTGCGTACCAAACTGGAAGAAGAGTTGAAGGACGGCGACGTGGCCTGCCTCATCTACAGCTCGCCCAACAATCCCGCCTGGTTCTGCTTCACCGAGCACGAGCTGCAGATTATCGGCGAGATGGCCAACAAGTACGGCGTGGTGGTGCTCGAGGACGACGCCTACTTCCTGATGGACTTCCGCAAGGACTACAGTGTTCCCGGCAAGGCACCGTTCCAGCCCACCGTGGCCAAGTACACTGACCGCTATGTGCTGATGATCAGCGGTTCGAAGAGCTTCAGCTATGCCGGTGAACGTATAGCCATGATGATATGCTCGCCCACGCTGTTCAATATGGAGTGCCCCGACCTGGCCCGCTACTACAGTCAGACCCAGTTGGGCCGCGCCCTCATTTTCGGCACGCTCTACTGCCTCAGCAGCGGCACTGCCCACAGCGTGCAGTACGCTATGGCCGCCATGCTCAAGGGTGCCAACGACGGCACCTTCAACTTCGTGAAGGATATCAAAGAGTACGGCGAGAAGGCTGGCATCATGAAGAAACTCTTCACCGACAATGGCTTCTACATTGTTTACGACAAGGATATGGGCGAGGATATCGGCGACGGCTTCTACTTCACCTTCTGCTATCCCGGCTTCGAAGGCGTGGATTTGCTCAACGAGCTCATCCGCTACGGCGTCAGTGCCATTGCCTTGGACATCACGGGCAGCCACAAGCAGGGTATCCGTGCCTGTGTGGCCCTGGTGCAGCGCGACCAGTTCCCCGACCTCAAGGCTCGTCTTGAGCAGTTCCACAAGGACCATCCTGTGAAGTAAATTCCGAACAAAGGAAAGCTAAGGACTGCATGCCATCACGGTATGCGGTCCTTTTTTTGCCCCTTCGGGTTGTTTGAAGTGGGGACGACGAAGGGCGGCCCCTCGGGCCGCCCTTTGTGGCTTGTTGTATGGGTTGGCTATACTTCCTAGTCTTTGCTGGTGACGTGTGTGTTGCCGCCCACGTTGGCTTTGTTGCCGCCACCGAACACGTTGCCGCTGATGTGGGCGTTGCCGCTCAGGGTGACGTCGGTGTCGTTCTGCGAGGGACTCTCGTTGCCGCCGCCATAGACGCTGCCCGCCACGGTGCCGTCCTTGATATTGAGGGTAATCTTGCCGGTGACGGTGCCGAGGGTGGTCATGTCGGTGGTGGTGTAGAGTATCTTGTTGGCGTCGTTGGAACCTGTGGTGCCGCGCTGCTGCCAGGTGAAGGTCTCAGGCTCTACGGTGCCGAAGTCGCTGAAGAGGCCCGTCTCCTTGGTGTAGCGGGACTTGGCAGGCTCGGTGCTGGGGTAGACCGGCACCTCGTTGGAGGCCGCCTTGTAGCCGCCGCCGAAAGCGCTGCCCATGAGGGTGCAGCCCGTCAGCGTGGAGGTGACGGTGCCGTTCACCTTGCCCTGGCAGCCGGCGCCGTAGTAGTTGCCCAGCACAGTGCAGCCGTTCAGTACGTTGGTCACGTTGCCTGTGGTGGCAAGGTCGAATTTGGCATAGCCTGTGTAGGAACGCGCCACACCCGTGCCGCTGCCGCCGGAGTAGAGGATGAACTCGAACTTATAGCAGCTGCCGATGCCGTAGGTGGCGTTGTTTGTCAGTCGTTTGTAAGTTGTTGTGAAGGCGATGGGGAAGTCAATGCTGTTGCCGAAATCGACGCTGGTGTTGTTACCCTCGCGGTTGTAGGTGATGGAGGTGCCGCCAAAGCCCGCGCCGTAGTATTCGCCAAAGGTGGTGTTGGTGGCGTGGGTGGTGACGGTCTTGCCCGCGGCCATGTCGCCGAACTCCGGGCCGCCGCAGTAGAAGTCCACCAGGCTGTTGTTCATCGTGATGTCGATGTTGCCGGTGATGCGGGCACTGGGCGAGGTGCCGCCGCCGAAGAAACGCCCTATGACGGCGTGGTCCACCTTGGCGGTAACGTTGACGCCGTTGGTACTGGGGTTCTCCATGTAGGCACCGAGCCACTTGTGCATCTTGCCGCCGGCGCCCCAGAACCAGATGTTGCTGCCGGTAGCCGTGCTCCCGGCGCGGTAGCCGGTCATGTAGCACTCCTCAATCTCGCCGCCGGTGACGAGGATGGGCCTGATGGTGGTGACGAGCTGATTGTCGGTGTGCGAGCCGGGGTAGAGCTCCTCCACGTAGGCGTTGCCGCCAATCTGCTCGTAACTCAGTTTGTTGGCGTTGCTGCTGCGGGCACGGACAATCTGGATGAAGTAGCCGCTGTTGGCTATCCAGCGGTTGTTGCCGTGGCCGTTGTCGTTGTTGGTAAAGTCGCCGTCGTTGATTTCGCACTCGCTCATGAAGCTGACGCAGGTCTCGGTCAATTCGAACCATCCTCTGCCGTGCCAGATGCCGATGGTGGGATAGGGCTTACTGCCCGTGACTCGCTCGGCCATGCCCATGCCGATGTTGGGCACGAAGTCGAAGCGTATAGGAGGTATCGGCGAACGGTCGGTGGTGTGGTAGGAGTACCAGCCGTAGTCGGGCTCCTGGTTCTTGTCCTCGTCCACACTCATGATGGTGCAGGCTTTGGCAGTGTTGAGGCGCACACCGCCGATGGTGCTCTGGTTGTAGTGGTAGTTGCCCACCAGCACGATGGCCTGGCTGTGGGGGGTGGTGCTGTTGCTCATGGCGTTCACCAGGGTGTTGAGGTTGGTGTAGACCATGCGGCCGTGGTAGGAGGTGGGCATCTGCCAGCCCAGGTTGGTCTGGTTGTTGTAGGTGTTTCCATAGCCGAAATCGGCATAGGCATCGCTCAGGTAGTAGGCTGTGGCGAAGTTGGCCTCGATGCTGATGGCCGTCACGCCGTAGGGCACTATGTAGTTGCCGCCCTGGGCGAAGATGTAGGGGTTGTCGGTAGCGTTGTAGATGTCCTTCTGCGGGTTGTCGCGGTCGGCGAAGTTGTAAGGTTCGGCGGTGGGAATGTTGAAGGTGTTGTAGGAGGTGCCGTTCTTGGTCACGGAGGTTATCTTCCAGCCGGTGACCACCGTGCTGTAGTCGGTCTGTGTCCAGAGCTCGTTGGCGAACGGCAGCACCACCTTGCCCCACGTGAAGTCGTAGCGCGCGGTGTCCATGTCGGTGATGGGCAGGCTGAGGCTGCCTGTGGTGCCGCCGATGGTGTAGTTCACCGTCAGGTAGCCGCTGTTGCCCATGCTGTCGATCAGCTTGCCGGCGTAGTCCGCCGTGGTCGACGGCAGGTTGGCGGCGATGTCCTGCGTGGTGCGATGCGTACCGGTCTCCCACGGCTCGATGATGGGGTAGGGGGCTACCTCGGGCTTGAGCACCCAGTGGCCTATCTCCTCCACATGGGCGTCGGTGTGGTCGCCGAAGAGGAAGTAGGCCGCCATCTCGCGGTGCGTATTCAGGATGTGGCGGTAGAAGGGGAAACGTGTCAGGAACGCGTCCTTGTCGATGGCCAGCTGGTCGTTGTAGGCCGTATAGGTGAGGTTGGCGCGCGAGCGGTAGTAGTTGTACTCCGTCAGTTTTTGCACGTTGTTGGTGTGGTTGCCGCCGTAGACGGGCGAGCGGTTGGTGCCGCTGGTCATGTCGCCGTACATCATGCACATGGCTATGCGCACGCCGGTGGTGTTGACCGTCGTGGTGCCGCTGACGGTACCCTGGTTGCGGCCCACAATGCCGGCGGCGTAGGTGCCGCCGCTGACGGTGGCGTAGTTGTAGCAGTTCACCACGCGCACGTTGCTGCCCGAGCCGATGGTGCCCACCAGGCCGCCCACGTAGCGCGTGCCCTGTACGGTGGAGGCCGTCGTGGCCAGCACGCCGCAGTTGTACACCTTGGTGCTGCCCGTAGCGGTGATGCACACGGCGCCGGCGTCGGCATTGGCACCCGTGCGGTTGATGTTAACGTTATCGAGCCGCAGGTTCTTCACCGTGGCCCCGTTGAGGGTGTTGAAAAGCGGAACGGTGAGGCCGCTGATGGTGTGGTAGCCTCCGTCGAGGGTGCCGGTGAAGTTGGTGAATAAAAAACCGTTAAAACCCGAAGCGTCGATGTCGGCGTTCAGTCGGTAGTTACCGTTTGCCGAGGTAATCTGAGACAGGTCGGTTACGAGGGTCTGCCCCTGTGCTGCGACAGGGGCCAGTCCCATGATGATAGACAATAATGATAGCAGGATGCTTCTCAACCCCAACCTGGCACAGCGGAGTTGGGGAGAGATTGTACCACTACCGCTGTTGTGTGATTTTTTGGGGGTAATTGAGTTTGTCATTTTCATGTTTATTTAAATAGTATAAAAACATTTTCGGAGTATGTTTTTTAGTCTATTTTAAATGACCCAAGGGGTAGTTGGTGGAGTTTACTCCATATCTCTATATCTACTTATCGTAAGTTTGCTTTACAATTCGTTATACAATAAAATTAAACACCAAGGCAACTGATAGGTAGAATAGTAGTGGAAGATATTTTCTTGGCGAATGTCTAAAAGACGTATAGTGCCAACTATTTCTTCAGGTTCTTGTACTCCTCGTTCAGACCGTCGACAATCTCGTTGGTGATGTCCATCGCGGGGTTGATGTAGAGGGTGGCCTGTTTGGTGAGAATCATGTCGAACTGCTGGTTGGCGGCGTTGTATTCGCGCACGAAAGCATAGATGGCGTTCATAATCTTGGCCGTCTCGGCGGTCTGCTTCTCGGCAATTTTAGCCATGAGCTCCTGCTCGAGGGTCTGCATCTTCTCGGCACGCTGCTTCAGCTCGGCTTCCTTGGCCTGCTGCTGGGTGAGGGTGAGGGTAGAGCCATTCTGCAGGTAGTTGTTATAGTCCTTCTGGAAGGCTTCGACCTGCTGCTGGCCGTAGCGGCGCTGTTGCTCGGTGTATTCGGCGAGCTGCTTTTCCAAGTCGATGGCATATTGGTATTTGGCCAGCAGGGTGTCGGTGTCGATATAGGCCACCTTGAGGCCACCTTCGGCCACTACGGGGGCGATGGCTTCGGGGTTCTGCTTGTTTGTGTTGCTGTTGTTGTTGCAAGACGTGGCGCCCATAAGCATCAGGGCTGCCGCAAGGGTAAGGATGGTTTGTTTTTTCATTATTATATATTATTTAATTCCTTTATATGATTAATTCTAATTTCTAAATTCTAATTTCTAATCTAAATTATCAATGCTCAATTCTCTTCCACTTCGCCGATGGTGTCAATGGCGCGTTGTACGCGACGGATGGTCTCTTCCTTGCCGAGCATCATGACGAGGGTAAGCATGTCGGGGCCGACGGTACGTCCTACCACAGCCAAGCGCAGCGAGTTCATCACGGAGCCCATGTTGAGGCTGTTGCCTTTAATGTAGTCTTCGAGCAGCGCCTGATGGATAGCGTCGTATTCGAAGGGAACAGTGTTCAGGATTTCGATGACCTTGGCCATATGGGTGGTCATGCCTGCCTTCCAGCGTTTTTTGATGGCGGCGGGGTCGTAGTCGGTGGGCGCTTGGAAGAAGTAGCTGCAGGTGTCCCACAGCTCGCGGGGGAATGTGATGCGCTCCTTCATCATGGCGGACACTTTGACGACGTAAGCATGGTCGGCCTCGATGCCGTGTTCCTTGAGCTGGGCTTCCAGCAGGGTGGCCACCTGCTCGTCGTCGAGCATCTGGAAGTATTCGTGCTGGAACCACTTGGCCTTGTCAAGGTTGAACTTGGCTCCGTTCTTGCTGATATGTTCGATGTTGAACAGTTTGACGAGCTCATCCATACTCATCAGTTCCTGTTCTGTGCCCGGATTCCAACCCATCAGGGCCAGCATGTTGACCACGGCCTGCGGCAGGTAGCCCTGCTCGCGGTAGCCGTTGCTCACCTCGCCGCTCTTGGGGTCCTGCCATTCGAGCGGGAACACGGGGAAGCCGAGGCGGTCGCCGTCGCGCTTGCTGAGTTTGCCGTTGCCTTCGGGCTTGAGCAGCAGGGGCAGGTGGGCGAACTGTGGCATGGTGTCTTCCCAGCCAAAGGCGCGGTAGAGCATGACGTGAAGTGGAGCCGAGGGCAGCCACTCCTCGCCTCGGATGACGTGGGAGATTTCCATCAGATGGTCGTCGACGATATTGGCCAGATGGTAGGTGGGCATGCCGTCGGACTTGAAGAGCACCTTGTCGTCGAGCAGGCGGCTGTTCATGGTGACATCGCCACGGATGAGGTCGTGGACGGTGATGTCGAGGTTCTCCGGGAATTTGAAACGCACCACGTAGGGCTCGCCGGAATCGAGGCGATGCTGTACCTCGTCGGGAGACAGCGTCAGGCTGTTGCACATGCTGCCACGAGTGGTGCAGTCGTATTGGAAGGTCTTTTTCTGCGACTCGTATTCTTTGCGTTTGGCGTCGAGTTCCTCGGGCCGGTCGAAGGCGTAGTAGGCCCATCCGTCGCGCAGTAGCTGGTCGGCATACTGGCGATAGAGGGGTTTGCGGTCGCTCTGGCGGTAGGGGCCGAAAGGACCTCCGAGGTGGACGCCCTCGTCGAACTGGATGCCCAGCCATTCGAGGGCTTCGATGATGTATTGTTCGGCACCGGGCACAAAGCGTGTCTGGTCGGTATCTTCGATGCGGAGTATCATCTTACCTCCTTGCTGGCGGGCGAAGAGGTAGTTGTAGAGTGCGGTGCGCACACCGCCGATGTGGAGTGGCCCTGTGGGGGAGGGGGCGAAGCGGACTCGTATCATTAAGGGGTGGGGTTTAAGGTTTAAAGTTTAAGGTTTAAAGTTTAATGTGTTTATTTCAGGAAGCTGCCCAGCTTGTAGCTGAGGGAGAGCATGATGGCGCTGTTGTTGCCGTTGGGTATCTCCACGTCAGTGGGCTGGGTGTTGGTGTTGTTTATCTGGTCCAGTATCTGTGTCCGTGTGTTCTCGATGATGCGCAGAATGTCCTCGCCTTTCGAGACGGCGATGAAGCCGTGGTCGACGAAGAGGGAGACGGTGTAGCGGCCACGCTCGTAGGTGATGCCGAATACGGCGCTGACGTCCAGACGGCTGATATGGTTGAAGAGCTGGCGGTCTTCGGCGGTACCGCTGAAGTTGACGTCATAGTTGGCGTTGCGCGAGGTGTAGCCGGGGGTCACCATGCGGTCGGCGTAGGCACCGAAAAGGCCGAAACTGACGGCGGGACCCAGATAGAATCCTACCCAGTGGCCTGGGGCGCGCACCGGCAGCTCGAAATGGACGGCTGCCAGGACGGGCAGCTGGAGGTACCAGATGTGGTGGTAGCCCTCACGATGGGCCAGCGTGTTGCCATGCTCATAGAATTCTTCGAAGCTGTTGCCGCGGCGCACCAGATTCAGACCGGTCTGCAGATAGAAGATTTCGGACAGGGCGGTCTGGCTGTGCTTGAAGCCAAGGTTAATATAGCCGCCCAGGTTTACGCCGAGCGTGGGGCTTTTGGTCGAAAGGTCGTCGGTCAGCGTGGCGCTGCCGAGACCCACTTTCACGCCGTAGTCGTCAAACTGTGCGCGGGCACCAGTGATGCCCATCAATCCGATGATGCCTAGAATAAGTATCTTTTTCATAATGATTTATAATTTTCTGAGGATGAAATCTGTCATAAGTTGGTAGAGGTTGAGGCGGGTGTTGCCCGTGGCGTCGTAGATGGAGTGGTTCTTGTTGGGATAGATGCGGAACTCGAATTGCTTGCCGGCATTCTCCAGGCGCTCCACCATCTCGGCGCTGTTCTGGAAGTGCACGTTGTCGTCGCCGGTGCCGTGGATGAGCAGGTAGTTGCCCTGCAGGCGGTCGGCGAAGTTGAGCGGCGAGTTCTCGTCGTAGCCCTTGGCGTTCTGCTGCGGCAGGCCGAGGTAGCGCTCGGTATAGATGTTGTCGTAGTAGCGCCAGTTCATCACCGGAGCCACGGCGATGGCCATCTTGAAGACGTCGTTGCCCTTCAGCAGCGAGAGGGTGCTCAGGTAGCCGCCGAAACTCCAGCCCCAGATGCCGATGCGCTCTTTGTCCACCCAGCTCTGCCGGCCCAGCCAGCGGGCGGCCTCGATGGCGTCCTCGCACTCCATACGGCCCATGTCGCCGTAGGTCTGCTTCTTGAACTGTGCGCCACGGCCACCGGTGCCGCGACCGTCGAAGCAGAAGACCACGTAGCCCTGCTCAGCCAGCATGTGGTACCAGTAGTAGTCGCTGTAGCCGTAGCTGTCGCTTACCTGCTGGTTGCCGGGACCGCCATAGACGTAGATGAGCACGGGATAGCGCTTGTTCTTGTCGAAGTCTTTGGGTTTAATGGTGTAGTAGTTGAGATTTGTGCCTATGGAGGTGGTGAAAGAACCAAACGTTTTACGGTAGGTCTCATATTCAGCCTTCATCTTTCTGTTCAGTTCCTGGTTGTCTTCCAGTACTTTGATGAGTTTGCCATTGGCATCGTGCAGGGTGTAGAGAGGGGCATCGTTTGCTGTGCTGAAGGTACGGATATAGTATTTGCAACCGTTGCTGAAGGTGGCGTTGTAGGTACCCAGCACGTACCGGTCTTCGGTGTTCTTGACATTGCGGGTCACGTCGTTGAGGCACTGCTTCTTCTTGCCGTCGAAGCCGATGACGAAGAGGCTCTTCTGGGTGGGATGGTGCTCGCGGCTGGTGTAGTAGAGGCGCTGGTTCTTCACGTCGATTCCGGGAACGTCGCAGACCTCCCAATTGCCTGTGGTCACCTGCTTGACCAGCTTGCCCTGCATGTCGTAGAGGTAGATGTGGCGGTAGCCGTTGCGCTCGCTGGTGATAAGCATCATCTCCTTGGCTTTCTTGCCTTTGCCCACGGTGATGAACTGCCACGTGTCAGGCACCTCGACGTAGGCCTTGTCCTGCTCGTCATACAGCATTTGGGCTTTGTTCGGTGCCAGCGCGTTCACGCTCAGTATCTGCATGTGGCTCTGCAGACGGTTCATCCGCATGAATGCCAGCGTGTTGGCGTCGGCCCACTGGAAGCGGGGGATGTACTCCCACGTGGCGTTGGTGCGGGCTTCGGCCGTCAGCGAGGGCATAAAGAGACCCTTCTGGTTCTCCACGTCATAGACGCGCAGCTCCACCCGGCTGTTGTCCTCGCCGGCCTTGGGGTACTTGTACTTGTAATCCTCTGGATACAAGGCGCCCCACATCTGCATGTTGTATTCTTTGACCTTGCTCTCGTCGAAGACCATGTAGGCGATCTTCTTCGAGTCGGGGCTCCACTGGAAGCCCTGCGTGATGGCGAACTCCTCCTCGTACACCCAGTCGGTGGTGCCGCAGATAATCTCATTCATCTTGCCCTCGGTGGTGATGGCGTGCTCCTCCAGCGTGCTGAGGTCCATCCAGTAGAGATTGTTGTCGCGAACGAAGGCCACCTTGGTGCCGTCGGGGCTGAGGGTGGTCAGGCGCTGCTTGCCCTCGTTGCTTATCTTGGTGAAGGTCTTCTCTTTGACGTCGTAGATGTAGTAGTCGCTCACGCCGCTGTGGCGGTAGATGGGCTCGAAGCCGCTGCTGAGCAGTATCTTCTGCTCGTCGGCGCTCATCGTGTAGCCCTCCATCGGAGGCAGGGGCTTGGCTTTCTTCTGCTGCGCCGGACCGCCGAAGCCGCAGATGTCCTCCACCTTCTCACCCGTCAGGTAGCTGTATTTGGCAATACCCGTGCGGGTCATCGAAAGGTAATGCTCGCCGTCGTTCATCGAACGGATGCCGCCGATGCCTTTGGCGCTGAAGGTGCGCTTGGTCCAAATGTCTTCCAGCGTGATATTTTGCTTCTGCGCCTGCACTGTGCCACCGGCTGCCAGTGCCGCAAACGTCACAATCATAAGCAGTTTCTTTGTCATATTGTAATATATTAGGTACTCATAATAAAATGCAAATATACACTTTTTTTTCTAGTCCGACGCCGCTAGACTCATTTTTTTTCAACAATCGGCCGTGCTGCCCTCCGTTGTCGTGCCTTGCCGTCGCTACCCCTAGCGGGTAGGGCGGCGGCATACGTCGGCCCTAAGGGGTGCAATGGGCAGCTGTAATACTGGTCAACTACTTGTCTTCCACTACCGTAGTAGATGTTGGTAAGTCGTTGATAAGTCGTTGGTAAGTCGTTGGTAAGTCGATGATAGGTCGATGGGCTCATTCTGAGGTGGTTACAGAGGCGTTTTTTTGCGTCGCAACAGGCGGGTGGAGCGGTGGCACAATAATTGGCTTGCCCCAGCGTTATGTATGCGATGGATATTCCGAATATTTTTGAGCGCACGGTGCGCATGGTGGGCGAGGATGGTTTGCAACACATTGCCGCACGGCGTGTTATACTCTTTGGGGTAGGGGGCGTGGGCTCCTGGTGTGCCGAGGCACTGGTGCGCAGCGGCATCTCGCGGCTCGTGATTGTCGACCCCGATGCAGTCGACCCGTCCAATGTCAACCGGCAGCTTCCGGCATTGGTCTCTACGGTGGGCCAGCCGAAGGTGGAGGTGATGCGGCAGCGTCTGCTGGCCATCAATCCGCAGGCCCATATTGTGGCGCTGCAGCAGCGCTACAGTTTCGACACGGCTGCCGAATTCCCGCTGGAAGAGTTTGACTACGTGATAGATGCTATCGACAGTATGGCCGATAAGTTGGAGCTTATTCTGCGCTGCACGCCGCATCCGTCGACTGCGGAGGGGCGCGTGCCGGTGCTTTTCTCTTCGATGGGGGCTGCGCGTAAGATGGACCCTCTGCAGGTGAGGGTCAGCGAGTTCTGGCGCGTCGACGGATGTCCGCTGGCCGCCTCCCTGCGGCGGCGTATGCGTCGCAGCCAGCGCTATCCCGGTCGGCGCTTCCAGTGCGTGTGGAGTCCCGAACGGGTCGAGGGGGCCCAGACGGGCGGCACTCTCATGCCCGTCACTGCCACCTTCGGACTCGTCCTCGCTTCCCTCGTCGTCCGCCATGCTATCGCCACCGATTGACGGCTCTGTTTTTGTCCCCTGTATGCTCTCGCCGCCAGGGTAGGGTGGGGGTAATCCACATTCCAAAATCTCCCCGCTAAGCGATTTTCTCCTCCATTTAGGGGTCCACAATGCTTTTGCCGCCGATAGTTGATTAGGAGCGATTTTCTGTGTTTTACTTTTGTAATATACAGAACGGCTTTCGTGAATTGTACAAGTGTAAATTTATTCAAACTGCCCATTATTTACAAATGTAAACGATACACTTTTGTAAATAATGTTAAATTTATTAAAACTACACACATTGTGTGTTTTTAATTATTATATGCCAATATGTTATAACTTTTAATTAATGTGATGCTTGTGTGTATTTTCGAGGATTTGCATTAATTGCTGTTGTATTTAACAAATGTGTTTATGTTGTTGTAATATAGTATATTATTATGTTTTATTAAAGTTTTGGTATATTATTGTGCTGTGTTTAATTTTGTAAAATGTAAAAATAATTTTGTTGGAATGAAATAAAGTTGTATTTTTGTAAAATGAAAAGTGGTTTATTTACAGATGTAAGAATATGATAAACAGGATAAATTTGATTTTACGGGCGAAAAATATCACCGCAAAACAGTTTGCAGAGGAGATAGGCATCCAGCCGTCCGGTATGTCGCATATCATGGGTGGCCGCAACAATCCCAGTCTCGAATTTGTCAGCAAGGTGCTCCGGCGCTACCCCGAGATTGATGCCAACTGGCTGCTGCTGGGCCGGGGTGAGATGTATGCCTCCGGCACGACGGCACCGTCTGCCTATACCCCGCCGGCGGCTTCTGCCGCATCCACCCCTGCCGAACCGCAGCCTGCGGCTGAACCCACCCTCTTCGGCAACGAGTCGCCCCTGCCTCCGGCCGACGAAGCGGTGGCGCCAACTCCGCAGCCCTATGCCGAGGTGGAGGAGCAGACTGGGGTGGCGCCCAAGGTGGAGGAGGACACGCCGCACTATGCGCCCTCCTATATTGTCTCAGCCCCACAGGAAGAAACGGCGGTACCCGACTGCAAGCGACGACTCACGCGCATCTTGATGGTCTACAGCGACAACACCTTTGTGGAGTATCATCCGGCCGAATCGTAGGCGAGCATACGCGTGTGTACGGGTACTAATAGATAATAATGTATCAAAAAAAATTTGGCCAGTTCGGAAAAACTGTGTATCTTTGTACGTTTCAAATCGGTAAAGAAACATTTAAAACAATTAATAATCAAAAAAATAACAACATCTATTATGCAGAAAAAAGGCAACAAGTACGGTACCCACCGCGTCATCGAGCCCAAAGGTGTGCTTCCCCAGCCCGCCAACAAGCTTGACAACAACATGGACGAAATCTACGACAACGAGATTCTTATCGACGTCCAGACCCTGAACATCGACTCCGCCAGCTTCACGGATATCCACAACTATGCCAAACAGCAGGCCGGCGAAGGCGCCAGCCAGGAGAAGATTATGGAAGAGGTGAAGAAAGAGATGCTCCTCAATGTGGAGCTGCAGGGCAAGCACCGCAACCGCCGCACCGGTTCGGGCGGTATGCTCCTCGGCAAGGTAGAGAAGATCGGCGACGCCCTGAAGGGTAAGATCGACCTCAAAGAGGGCGACCGCATCGCCACCCTCGTGAGCCTCAGCCTCACCCCGCTGCGCATCGACGAGATTCTCGAAATCCGTCCCGATGTGGACCAGGTGGACATCAAGGGTAAAGCTATCCTCTTCGAGAGCGGTATCTATGCCAAGATCCCGACCGACATGCCCGAGAAGCTCGCCCTGAGCGCCCTCGACGTGGCCGGCGCTCCCGCCCAGACCGCCAAGCTGTGCCAGTACGGTCAGACCGTCGTCATCCTCGGTGCCGGTGGCAAGAGCGGTATGCTCTGCGCCTACGAGGCCAAGAAGCGCGTCGGCGTCACCGGTTGCGTGATTGGTATCGCCAACAGCCCGAAGAGCACTCAGCGCATCAAAGACCTCGGCTTCTGCGACATCGTGGAGAGCGCCGCCGGTATGACCCCCGTGCAGGTGTACGAGCTCATCGAGCGCCTCACCAACGGCAAGATGGCCGACGTCACCATCAACTGCGTCAATGTGCCCGACCAGGAGATGACCGCTGTGCTCTGCACCAAGGACGACGGTATCGTCTACTTCTTCTCGATGGCCACCAGCTTTACCAAGGCCAGCCTCGGTGCCGAGGGTATCGGAGCCGACGTGAACATGATTATGGGCAACGGCTACACCAAAGGCCATGCCGAGTTCACGCTGCAGGAACTCCGCGAGTGCCCGAAGCTCCGCAAGATCTTCGAAGAGCTGTATGCTTAAAAAAAAGCGCCCTGCGGGGCGCTCTTTTTTTAGTGGGTAGTGGATAGTGGGTAGTGGGTAGCACACTGGGTAAATGCTATCCACTACCCACTATCCACTACCCACTATCCACTACTCACTATCCACTACCCACTACCCACTACCCACTATCCACTACCCACTAAAAGTTATACGTCACCCGCAGGGTGAGGCCGTCGCCGGAGGCGAAGGCGAAGTTCTGGCTGCCTGGGGTGTAGGTGCTGGTGGTGCCGTCGGCTTCGATGAACTGCAGGTGCTGGTTGCCGACGTAGTGGTTGGGCTGCATGGCGTACTCCAGCTCCAGGTCGAGGTGGCGGTAGCTGGCGCCGATGCCGACGGCGAGGTGGAGGCCCTGCTTGTCGAAGGTGTAGTTCCGCCTTTCGATGCTGCCGGAGGCGTCGGCTGCAAAATGGTATTCGTCGTAGAATTCGCTCTTGATGCTGGACAGCCCCACCACGTATCCGATGCGGGCCGACAGCAGCGGCACCACATCCCAAAGGTTGTGTTCGGCCCACTCGTAGAAGTGGTACTGCACACTGAGCAGCAGCGGCAGGTTGAGGGTGGTCTGGCCGCTGTGGGTGGCGGAGTAGGTGTGGGTGGAGCCGTCGTATTCGATGGCGGTGGTTACCGTCTGGTTTTCGAAAGCGTTGGTCCAGCTGTAGTCGTGCAGCATCAGTCCGGCCGACAGGCCCAGTGTCCAGTCGTCGTCCAAGGCGAAGCGGTAGCCGGCCGAGAGTTCGGTGCCGAAGATGTGGCTTACGCTGGTGCGGGTGGGGTTGAGGTTGTTGTTGATAGGCATGCTGAAGTCTATCAAGTCTTCGCGCAGCGAAAGGAAAGGTCCGTAGGTGGTCTGTCCGTGGGCCAGAACGGCGATGGTGACCAGGAGGGCGGTCAGGAGGGTCTTTTTCATTGTGTTTGCTTCGAATTATTTTTCATATAACGTCTTGGGCTGGTGAAATCTTACATTTGTTAACAATTTTTATGAATTCAGGTGGCAAAAAGCGGCTGCCGACACCTGTCCATCGGCCCGTCATCGCTGCTTCCGAAATGTTAAAATGGTAGGATGGTGGTAGGATGGTGGTAGGATGGTGGTAGGATGATGGTAGGATGGTGGTAGGATGAGTCCTTCGGGGGCGAAATATTTTGCGGGGTGCACAATAATTCGTGCGGGTGCGCGTTGTATCATTATTTAGTGTCAAAAATAAACAAAACAGACTATATGGCAAACCAAGAAGACTTTTTCAAGAAAGTAGTGTCCCATGCCAAGGAGTATGGGTTTATCTTCCCCAGTTCGGAAATCTACGACGGTCTGGCTGCTGTGTACGACTACGGCCAGCTGGGTGTGGAGCTGAAGAACAATATCAAGCAGGCATGGTGGCGGGCGATGGTGCAGATGCACGAGAATATTGTGGGTCTGGACTCGGCCATCTTCATGCATCCGCGCATCTGGAAAGCCAGCGGCCATGTCGATGCATTCAACGACCCGCTGATTGACAACCGCGACAGCAAGAAGCGCTACCGTGCCGACGTGCTGGTGGAGGACTATATCGGCAAGCTGGAGGAGAAGATAGAGAAGGAGTGCGAGAAGGGCCGCAAGCGCTGGGGCGAGAGCTTCGACGAGGCGCAGTTCCGTGCCACCAACGCGCGCGTGCTGGAGCACCAGCAGCAGATAGACACGGTGCGCAAGCGCTTGGCCGACTGTCTGAATGCCAACGACCTGGCCGGCCTCAAGCAGCTTATCCTCGACCTGGAGATAGCCTGCCCCATCAGCGGCACGCGCAACTGGACCGACGTGCGCCAGTTCAACCTGATGTTTGCCACCCGCATGGGCAGCGTAATCGACGACAGCGACACGCTCTACCTGCGTCCCGAGACGGCGCAGGGCATCTTTGTCAACTTCCTCAACGTGCAGAAGAGCGGCCGCATGAAGGTGCCCTTCGGCATCGCCCAGATAGGCAAGGCTTTCCGCAACGAGATAGTGGCCCGCCAGTTCATCTTCCGCATGCGCGAGTTCGAGCAGATGGAGATGCAGTTCTTCGTGCGTCCCGGCACCGAGCTGGAGTGGTTCCGCCACTGGAAGGAGGAGCGCATGCAGTGGCACCTGGCCTTCGGCATACCGGCCGACTGCTATCGCTTCCACGACCACGAGAAGCTGGCCCACTATGCCAACGCCGCCACCGATATCGAGTTCCGCTTCCCCTTCGGATTCAAGGAGCTGGAAGGCATTCATTCGCGCACTGACTTCGACCTGAGCCGCCATTCAGAATTCAGCGGCAAGAAGCTGCAATACTTCGACAGCGAGCTGGGCGAGAACTACACCCCCTATGTCATCGAGACCTCGATAGGTGTGGACCGCATGTTCCTGGCCGTCTTCAGCCATGCGCTGCGCGAGGAGCCGCTCGACGACGGCTCGGTGCGCACCGTGCTGGCCCTGCCGGCGCGTCTGGCCCCCTACAAGGCTGCCGTGCTGCCGCTGGTGAAGAAAGACGGCCTGCCCGAGAAGGCGCGCGAGGTGCAGCACATGCTGATGAACGACATGATGGTGCAGTACGACGAGAAGGACGCCATCGGCCGCCGCTACCGCCGTCAGGATGCCATCGGCACCCCCTTCTGCATCACGGTGGACAACGACACGCTGTCCGACGGCAGCGTCACCGTGCGCCATCGCGATTCGATGCAGCAGGAGCGCGTCGCCATCGACCGTCTGCGGGAGTATATTATTTGCAAATTATAAACAGTTTACACTACGATGAAAAAGGTAATCATTGCGCTGTGGGCGTTGGCGCTCACGTTGGGCGCTGTGGCGCAGCGGCCAGACCGGCAAGGCACCCACATGAAGGGGGTCAATATCGTGAACCGCAACGCCCTGGAGCGTGCCATCGAGGCCGACGAGCCCGTCGCTAGGCAGAAGGCGGCCGAACTGAAGGTGAACACCTTCACCCTCAGCAACGGTCTGCGGGTGGTGGTGGCTGAGGACCACTCCGAACCCAAGGTGTTCGGCTCGGTCATCGTGCATGCAGGCTCCAAGAATGAGGACACCGCCGCCACCGGCGTGGCCCACTACTTCGAGCATATCATGTTCAAGGGCACCGACAAGATAGGCACCACCGACTGGACGAGCGAACGCCTCTATCTGGACAGCATCAGCGACGCCTACGACCGTCTGAAGGCGGTGGGCCGGAATCGTCCCGTCTTCGAAGGCAAAGATGCCAAGAAGCGCGCCAAGGAGCAAGCCGCCGCCGAGGAGGCCCTGCGCCACGAGATACAGCTGGAAATCAACCGGCTCAATATCGCCGCCTCGAAGTTCGCCATCGCCAACGAGACCGACGCCATCCTGCAGCAGATGGGTTGCACGGGTCTCAACGCCGGCACCACCTATGATTACACAGTCTACTTCAACATGTTGCCCAGCAACCAGCTGGAGAACTGGATGGAGGTCTACGCCGAGCGTTTCCGCAACCCCGTCTACCGCCTTTTCCAGGGTGAACTGGAGGCCGTCTACGAGGAGCGTAATATCTATAATAACGACATGCTGCACGACTTCAGCCGCAATATCTTCGTCGAGAGCTTCGGCGAACACCCCTACAGCCGAGACATCATCGGTCTGGACGAGCATCTGAAGAACCCGCAGCCCAGCGCAATGAAGAAATTCTACGATCGCTACTATGTGGCCTCCAATATGACCCTGCTCCTGGTGGGCGATGTGGACAGCCAGGAGGCTCATGCCCTGGCCGAGAAGTACTTCAGCATCTGGCCCCGCGGCCGCCGTGCGCAGCAGCCGCGCTATCAGCTGCCCAAGTTCGAGAGCCAGGTGGTGCGCGAGGTGAAGCAGACGCCCCTGAAGGCCGGCCTGATGATATTCCCCGGAGTCAACTCCGGCCACCGCGACGAGCTGGCGCTCACGCTGATGAGCCAGCTGCTCTCGGGCAGCAACGGAAGCCTCGACCGCCTGTCGACCGACGGCCGCGTGATGGCCGCCAGCCTGCAGCCTCTGACCCTGAACGATGCCGGCACCAACATCATCGTCTATATCCCCAAGCTCCTCGGCCAGAAACATGTTGCCGCCGAAGAACTGATTTGGCAGTGTATCGACAGCATCCAGCGCGGCCTCTTCAGCGACGAACTGCTGGAGAGCATCAAGATGCGCATGAGTGTTGAGCGCAAGCGCAAACTGGAGTCTATCGAGGGTATCGCCTATCTGATGGAGGAACTCTTGGCCACCGGCAGCAGCTACGAGCGGTGGCAGCGTGATTGCGAGCGCCTGCAGACGCTCGGCAAGCGCGAAATCATGGATGTGGCACGCCGCTATTTCGACCGCGACCACTGCACCATCGTCCGCTCGTCGATGGGCTTCCCGGAGAAGAGTGTAGCCATCAAACCCGACTGGGACCACCTCGAGGCCCAGAATCTGGGGGCTCAGTCGCCCTTCGCCCGTCATATTGCTGCCCGCGAGGTGAAACCCATCGAGCCGCAGAAGATAGACTTCCGAAGCGATGTGCGCATACTTCCCCTCACGCGTGGCTGCAACCTGTACGCTTCGCCCAATCCCAAGAACGACCTCTTCAGTCTCACGCTGGCCTACCACTACGGCACGGCCGACAACCGCGACATCGAGGTGGCCGCCGACTACTTCAACCGCATTGGTGCCGCCAACATGGACCTTCAGCAGTACAATATAGCTCTCGACCGATTGGGCGGCAGCTTTTCGGTCAGCACAAGCTACGACTACACCTATTTCACCATCGAAGGTCCGGAGGACAAGATGGCTGAAATCATGCAACTGGTGATGCGCAAACTGCACCATCCGCGTCACGACAATCGGCAGCTGGGCATCATGGCCGGCGAGATGGAGGCCGCCAAAGAAGCCGCCAAGAACGACCCCGACACATGGTTCAGCGCCCTGCGCGAATATGTCGCCTACGGTTCGCAGAGCACGTTCATTGACCATACCACCATCAAAAACCTGAAGAAGATGAAAGGTGAGGACCTGTTAGCGCTCCTGGAGCAAATCTTCAAGCGCGACGGCTACGTCACCTATGTGGGCAATGGCAATGTGGACGAGCTCTCGCAGATGCTGCGCAATGAGAACCTGGTCCATCAGACGGTCTCTACCGTCCCCCAGCGTGTACGCAGCCAGCAGCTGCCGTCCAGCAACACAGTATTCTATGTCGACAACTCACAGTTCCTCAAGAGTGACATAGCACTGCTCATACCCTCGCGCGACTTCGACTACCGCACCGACCGTGCCGCCGCAGCGCTCTTCAACGAATACATGGGTGGTGGCATGAACAGCGTCTTCTTCCAAGAGATACGTGAGTTCCGTGCTTTGGGCTACCACACCTATGGCATCTTCAGCTACGACCGTTTCAACCGCAATCGCAGCAACTTCCTCGGCTATCTGGGCACCCAGTGCGACAAGACCAATGACGGTATTGCCGCCATGCGCGAACTGATGCTGCAGTTCCCCGAGCGCAAACAGAAGTTTCTTCCGGCCAAGGAATACCTGCTCTCGACCCGCAACTCGAACTATATCGGGTTCCGTCAGCTGCCCGCGCAGGTGCGCTACTGGCGCGAGGTGGAGAAGTATGACGCCGACCCCCGCCAGCAGATGACCGGCGAGGTGATGCAGCTCAACTACAACAACCTGCGCGACTTCCACAAGAAATACGTCGAGGGTCGTCCCATGATTATTCTGCTCAGCGGCAACAGTAAGAAATACGACCGCAAATCCCTCTCGCAGTATGGCGACATGAAGCAGGTGAAGTACAAGGATATGATTAAGTGGTAGTCAATAACCAGCGGTGCCACCCACCGCAAACCGACAGGAGCCTCCAGTGGATGCTGGAGGCTCCTGCTTTGTATCCTCGTTCTTTCCACATCCAACCACAATTGTTGGAACGGTGCGGAAAACAGCAGGGCATTTAGGCAACAACCAACAATTATATTTTGCCAAATAGAAATTTATGTGTATCTTTGCAGCGTGAAAATGATAACAATGTATATGATATAAAACGTAGAAATATAAGAAATAGATAGAGCTTGAAGTGCTTGTTCTCCTAAACTAAAGACTGGTAATCTAACGGAACGGGAATAAGAATACGGAAGGTTCACGCCTTGGCGTGGAATATTCGTACCTTATTTGTTCCAAGGGTATTTACCAGTCACCCAGTTTAGAAATAAGGATTGTTTATACAGACGAAGGTTTCGCGCCTTTTTCATATCCTTACCCCGACATCGGCTTCCGGCTCTACGGCCGGAAGCCGAAATTTGTTTAATAGATTTAAAAATAATAGTATGAGTAACATTAACTACAAGCCTTGGGTAGGAAAAGACTACAAACAAGGCTACAAGGGAAAGAAAATCCTCGTCCTAGGAGAGAGCCATTATGCTTCCGATGGGAAAATTGACGAGGATTTGACGCAATGGGTTGTACGCGACATCGCATACGAGCCTGGCGGTCAAAACTACCTTGCGACATTCACCTGCTTTGAACGGGCCATAGCAGGCAGGCAGATGTCGCAAGAGGAACGTGTCGATTTTTGGGAAAGCGTCATCTTTTATAATTATCTTCAATTTCCCACAGAAGGACCGCGAACAATACCCAATCCTGAACATTGGGCCAAGTCAGTTGATGCTTTCGTTGAATTGTTGGAGAGATATATGCCCGACTACATCATAGTTTGGGGAGCAAGACTTTACAATGCACTTCCTGACCTTGGAGGGTATGGGGAAAAATTGAAGTTGGAGAACGGGGACGTCGCAGACTATTGGATGTACCAAATAAAAGGGAAAGAAATCCCTGCTCTCAAAATTCATCATCCCAGTGCCCCTACAGGACGTAATTGGGAGTATTGGCATTATGTAATTGAAAATTTTATTAACAATTAAAGCAAAAAAAAATGGGAAGAATAGATACTTGTAAATGGTGTGGAAAACAATTTGATGATGACAACGCCCGCCGGTCGACAGGAGATATTAATGGAGGTTATTGCAGCTTGAAGTGCAAAAATGATGCACAACAAGCCAGAAGAGAACAAGATGCCGCACGGCAGAGAGAACGTGAGGCCAGAAAACAACGACTTGCTGAGATAGAGGCAGAAGGTGGCTTTCAGGCAAAACTCCTGAAAATTTGGCGAATTATTAAATGGACATTCTTTATTGTTGTTGGATTGCTTTTCCTTATAGCAATAATAAAAGGTAATAAATAAAAACCAATTAAAAAAATTACAAATGAAAAAAAAACTTCTTATTGCATGTATCGCACTGATGAGTGTGAACATCGCTCACGCGCAGAAAACAACTCGTTACGAAGGTGTAATGATTATCCCCAAAGATTTGGTGCAAATGCGCCAATTCCTACCTTACATCAGTGATGACAAAGGAGAGGGATACTACGATTACTACGAAAATGCTGATGGAGACAGGGTGAAACATGGTAAATTTATGTTCATTCACAAGTATTCTGTTTCAGTATGGCAAGTGATGTATGGTCAATACACCCACGGAAAGAAAACTGGTGTTTGGGTTGTGAAAGACTCTATTGTCACAAAACAACGAATCAAAAAATACGAACTTAACAATGCCCAAGCCACCTATATAAATGATTCTTTGAACGGGTCATTTGTGTATACGAAATGCGATCATACGCGTTTTTACACGTTGTCTTGCAATTTCGCGAATGGCCGTATGATTGGAGATGTAACAATTAAATATGAGCCATACGAAAAGAAAACATCAATTTTGCAAGGTAAAATCGGAGAAGACGGTCTGCCAACTGGTATTTGGACTTTGACCGATAAGATTGATGTCGAAGTATTGCAAAAAAGACTGTATGTGCATGGAATTTGCATATATGCAGAAGAGAAGAATCAGGCTACAGGAGAACGATACACAACATATAGTGTCTTTGAGGGAATGAATAAAATGCCTGTTATAACCGAAATAACCGATAGTGAAACAAACATTGAATACAACGGCCAAACTGCGACAAGAAAAGAGGGTATATACTCAGTTGACGGATGGTCTGACAAGAGTTTTACCTCTCAAGCAAGCCGACAAACAATTGCAATATACGAAATATACACAATGATAGAAAAGATATTGCCCTCTAAAGCATGGCTCACGGATGATGTGCTTGGGAAACAGCTACAAAGTTGGAAATATCATTATACAGTAGAATAGTAGTAATATGTAGAAATGATGAATGGGACGGGGTTAAATCTTCGCCCCATTATTTTTTATTTTGCCACCTCGGAAATAATGTGTACCTTTGCACCCGTATTCATCGAATGTTAAACCACAAAAGAAAGGAGGCATTAGCCTTTAAACTTTCATTGATGCGGTCAAAAGAATGCTGTATGCCCCAAATAATTCTAAAAATGGGGAAAAAAAAGTGTCGTGGGGCGTTTTAAAATCCTTAGTTCATTCCCATGATAGAGGTCGGTTGCCGGCAGGATGCCGGCTCACCACATTGCGACCCGTCCTTCTTTGGAATGCCGGCATCTTGACGGCACCGTTGCGACATTTTCAGGATCTACTGGATCTCGCGAGCGAAGCGAGCGGGGGAACTCATGAATTGGCGGGATCGTCCCTGTAGATGAGCGAGAAGATGTCCTTCAGTATGGGGTTGTCGCTTGGCGGAGCCGTGGCCGTGGAGGCGCCGGCGAGGAGGCGGCGGGCTTCGTCGAGGGCCGCCAGGTCGAGTGCGTCGGAGGCCAGTTGTACGTCGCGTATTACGCCGTCTTCGACCGAGAGGGACAGCTCCACCTCGCCCCAGTCGAAGCGGGCGCTGCGTTGGGCACAGAAACTGCGCCAGCTGCCGTAGAGCCATTCGTCGGAGGCAAACTGGTCGTGGAGCGTCTTCACCTCGGGCGTCTTGATAACCTCCGCAAACTCGACATACTCCGCCTGCCCGCAATACTCCGCCTCGAAGGCTTCCCTCAGCCTGGGGGCTATGCTCTCGGGAGTGATGGCCGGGTTCAGCTCGGCCAGGTTGACCACACGGCTCTGCACCGAGCTGACGCCGTGCTTCTGCAGTTTGGCGGGTTTGGGCTTGAGGTAGCGGGCCAGGTCCGACATGTCGCCGCTGATGAGCAGCGTGCCGTGATGCAGGTCGTTGTGTCGGCCCTTGCTGAAGGCGTTGCCACTGAATTTTCTATAAGTGGGGAGTGGGGAGTGGGTAGTGGATAGCACTTGACCACGGCTGTTGTCCACAACCCACTCTCCACTCTCCACTAATATGTCGTTTCTGCCCGACAGCTGTGTGTGCAGGCCGAAACTCTCCACGGCGCGCTGTATGACGCTGAACTGGCGTCCCTGGTCGTAGAGTGCCTTAGGCACCACGAAGCTGAAGTTGAGATTGCCGTCGTCGTGGTAGACGGCGCCGCCGCCGGTGCGGCGGCGCATCAGGTATCCGCCGTCGGCCAGCAGTGCCTCGAGGTTGACCTCGCTGTAGGGGTTCTGGTTCTGGCCGATGACCACGGTGCGACGGTTCTGCCACAAGTAGAGTACGACGGCCTCGGACTCACGGCCGACGAGGTAGTTCTCGACGGCGATGTTCCAGTAGGGGTTGGTCTGGTCGGAGACTATAAACTGGAGGGGCATTTCTGGGGATGGTTTAAGGTTTATAGTTTAAGGTCTAAGGACTAGGGATGTGGTGGCACAGGATATTATGTACGGCGCAGCCACTCACAGCTTACAGCCTAAAACTCACAGCTTACGACTTAAAACTCACAGTTTAGAACTTATAGCTTAATGTGAAGTAGTTGGGGGCTTGCCCCAGGTGGTAGTTGCGGCGGGCGTAGGCGAAGTCGAAGCGGCGCGTGTGGATGCCGATGCCGAAGGAGAAGCCGCTGAGGTTGAAGGCGTCCACGCCGCGCATCTCGGCTGTCTGGCGCCAGCTGTAGCCCAGCCGGGCGGAGAGCACGCGCCCGAGGCTGAGTTCCACGCCCAGCTGGGTGTGGCGCATCAGATTGTCCAGTGTGCCGGCCAGCCAGCCCTCCTCATTCACCTCGCCGGTGAAGGGGTCCACGGTGCGGGTGGGATGCAGCGGGTCGTCGTAGCGCAGATTCCAGCGTTGCAACTCGGTGGCGGCGGCGAAGAGACGGAAGGGGGCGTTGCGCAGTTTGTACGACAGTTCGGCGCTGAGTTCGAAGGGCAGCGTCTCGGCGGTGCCGTCGAAGGTGAGGAGTTGTGCCCCGATGTTGCGGGCCATCAGGCTGGCGGCCAGCGCGCGGCTGTCGCTGACATAGCTGGCGGCCAGGTCGAAGGCCATAGCCAGGGCGGTGTAGGTGCCGTATTGCGAAAGCACGGGCTTGAAGTTGGCTCCCACAGAGAAGTTGCTGTCGAGCCACATGCCCCAGCCCACGCGCAGGGCGTAGTCGCCGGCCGAGAGCCGGCCCAGGTGGTTCTCCTCCTCGTCGTATTCGTCGAAGGAGCCGTAGCCGGCGAAGTGGAAGCCGAAGCAGAAGGTGCCTGCGTGGGCGGTGCTGAGGGCGTAGCTGAGGGACCCCAGGCTGCCGCCGTCGAAGAGGGGGGCCAGGGTGAGCGTGGCCGAGCCGGTCATGGCGGAGCGGAGCAGCGAGGGGTTGTCGACGCCGACGGTGAGGTCGTCGGAGTAGACGGCCAGCCAGTCCAGTCCCAAAGCGGCGGTGCGGGCGGAGCTGCCCATGTCGAGCACCGTCAGTGCGTCGAGGCCGGCCACTTGGGCCTTGACAGAATTGAAAATTGAAAATTGAAAATTGAAAATTATGGCGCATGCTAACATACGCCATAATTTCCAATTATTCGAGCCAGAGGATTTCAATTTTCAAGCTTCAATTTTTATTATTTCTTGTTACGCTCGTGACGCATCAGGTGGCTGGGTTCGAGGGCCATGCGGTCGGTCTCGAGCAGGCTGGCCACGCCTTCGTCCACGCGGCGCTTGGCCTCGCAGGCTTCGCAGTGGCACTCCTCGTGGTACTGGCGCGGCTCGGTGTAGGTGGTGATGACGCCTTCGAAGTTGCGCAGGATGACCTTGTCGGGGCTCTGCGAGATGACGTACTGGGGCATGACGGGGGTCTTGCCGCCGCCGCCGGGGGCGTCGACCACGAAGGTGGGCACGGCGTAGCCGCTGGTGTGGCCGCGCAGGTTCTCGATAATCTCGATGCCCTTGCTGACCGGGGTGCGGAAGTGCTCCAGTCCCATCGAGAGGTCGCACTGGTAGATATAGTAGGGGCGGACGCGGTTGCGCACCAGTTCGTGCATGAGTTTCTTCATCACGTGGACGCAGTCGTTGACGCCGCGCAGCAGCACCGTCTGGTTGCCCAGGGGTATGCCGGCGTTGGCCAGGCGGGCCAGGGCCTGCTCGGCCTCGGGGGTGAACTCGTTGGGGTGGTTGAAGTGGGTGTTGAGCCAGATGGGGTGGTACTTCTTCAGCATCTCGCACAGCTCGGGGGTGATGCGCTGGGGGCAGACCACGGGGGTGCGGCTGCCGATGCGGACTATCTCCACGTGGGGGATGGCGCGCAGGCGCTGGATGATGTATTCGAGCTTCTTGTCGCTGACCATGAGGGCGTCGCCGCCGCTGAGGAGCACGTCGCGCACCTGCGGGGTCTTCTCGATGTAGGCCAGGCACTTTTCTATGCGCTCGCTGGGGCTCTCGTCGTCCTTCTGTCCGGCGAAGCGGCGGCGCGTGCAGTGGCGGCAGTACATGGAGCACATGTCGGTGATGAGGAAGAGCACGCGGTCCGGGTAGCGGTGGGTCAGTCCGGGGGCGGGCGAGTCTTCGTCCTCGTGCAGCGGGTCGTTGAGGTCGGCCGGCGCTATGTTGCACTCGGCACCCTGCGGTATGGCCTGGCGGCGGATGGGGTCGTACGGGTCGTTGGGGTCGATGAGGCTCAGGTAGTACGGCGTGATGGCCATACGGAACTTGGCCAGGGCCTTCTTGATGCCCTCGGCCTCTTCAGGCTCGAAGGTGAAATACTTGCTCAGCTCCTCGTAGGTCTCGATGCGGTTCTTCACCTGCCATTTCCAATCGTTCCACTCGGCGTCGCTGACGTTGGGGAACAGCTCTTTTCTGCGGTTTACTTTCATACTTATATATATATTGTTTTCTCTTTATATATCAACCCACTAGCCATGCATTCCGCGCTGTGGCGGCACACGGTTGACGCTGCAAAGATACACAAAAAAACCGAAATATGTGCAGACCTGTAAAAAAATATCCATTCCTCAGCCCTGCGGCGAGCTTCCCGGCCTCGGCGGAGCCGTGGAGGATGAGGCACTTGAGCGGCAATGCTCCCCTGGGACAGGGGAGCTGGGCGCCCTGTGGGCGGGCCGAGGGGAGGAAGGGACGCGGCGCGGCCTGCACCCCCCACCCCCTCGGGGGGCTCCCCTGTCCCAAGGGAGGAGCGTGGGGG
>JAZNHG010000055.1:0-3635 GCA_045576855.1 Bacteroidales bacterium
CGCGGCCCGTCCGCCGCCCCCCCGGGGTGGGGCGGCCGCCGCTTGGTCTTTGTATTGCTGTTTATTTACCGGCCTCGGCGAGGGCGATATATTTGTCTATCTCGGTCCATTCGGTGCTCTCCGGGTAGTTGTTCTTCACCTGCTTGAAGCAGTCGAGGGCTTTGGCATTGTCCTCAAGCATGAGGTAGGCCATGCCGGCTTTGAAGAGAGCCGTCGGGGCGGTGATGAAATTCTTGTCCATCTCGGCTGCCTTGCTGTAGTGGTTGGCGGCCTCTTGGCTGTTGCCCTGCTCCATATAGGCATCGCCCAGCATCATTTCGGCCAGCGGACGGGTGAAGGTGTCGCGGCCGTTGTACTTCTTGAGCCAGTGGATGGCCTCGTCGAAGTTGCCCATGCGCAGGTAGGCTGCGCCGGCATAGTAGCGGGCCAGCTTGCCGGCCTTGGTGCTGCCGTAGCTCTCGGCCACGCTCAGGAAGCCGCGATAGGTGTCGTCGCCGTTCAGCGCCTTCTCGAAGTCGCCCTGGGCAAACCACTGCTCGGCGGCAAACATCTCCTCGGCGGCGCGGTTCTCGCGGGGCTGAAACACCCACTTGCGCAGGCCGAAGATGGCGAGCACGACCACCAGAATGGCGGCCACAATGATGATAAGAGTCTTCTGGTTCTTCTGGATAAACTCCTCCGAACGGGTGATGATATTACCCATTTCGGTGTTCTTTTCTTCAATCTGTTTTTCCATTATTGTTGTTTCTTTTATTTCCGTAAGCGTCAAAATTTTCGCGTGCAAAGATACAACTTTTTTATTAATTGCATGGCCAAAAATGAAAAAAGTGTTTAACAGGTGCTGTTTTCTATTGCCGGAGCGAAAAATATTCGGTTTGATTATCAGTTTGATATAGGAAAAATGGTGTGAAAATGGAAGAAAAATTTTTTTCGTAAATATATTTTACATATTTTTGCAAAGAATATTTATTGAAGAAAAAATATCAAATTATGAATACAGAAACAAAATATTTGGGTCTCGAACTGAAGAGCCCGATAGTGGTCGGAAGCTGCGGCTTGACTTCCGATGTGGACAAGATGGTGCAGATGGAGCAGGCCGGTGCCGGTGCCGTGGTGGTGAAGTCTGTCTTCGAAGAGCAGATTATACATGATATCAAACGCAATACCCATGTGGTGGCACCGATAGACAACTATGGCGACAGCTATGAGTACATTGCCCACCATGTGGCCGACGACTCGCTGGAGCGCCATTTCTCGATGATACGTGAGGCCAAGCGTCGCCTGACGATACCTGTGATTGGGTCGATCAACTGCTTCTCCTACGAGAACTGGCTCACCTATGCCCAGAAGTTCCAGGAGGCCGGCTGCGACGCCCTCGAGCTCAATATGGCCATTCTGCCCTACGAGACTTCGCTTTCGGCCGACGATGTGGAGCGTACGTTCTCGCAAATCATCAATACCATCCGCAAGTCGATAGAGCTCCCCATCAGCATCAAGGTGGGCAGCTACTTCACCGATATGGCCAAGCAGATGCAGCAGCTCAGCTGGATGGGCATCCAGGGTGTGACCATATTCAACAAGAGTGTGGAGGTGGATATCGACATTGAGCACGAGACAATGCAGAACGCCTCCTATCTGTCGAACCACGAGGAGATGTACCGCACGCTGCGTTGGGTGGCCATATTGAGCAAGAAGATGCGCTGCGACCTGAGTGCCACCACGGGCGTGTACAACGCCGACGATGTGGTGAAGATGCTGCTGGCCGGCGCCACTACGGTGCAGGTGGTCAGCTGCCTCTACAAGAACGGCATCGACACCCTGCGCGAGCTGAATGAAGGTCTGCGGACTTGGATGCAGCGCAAGGGGTACGAGAACCTGGCTGCCTTCCGTGGCAAGCTGGCCGTCATGCCGGCCGAGAAGGCTTCGGTGGCCATGCGCACCCAGTTTATGAAGTATTTTGCAGAAATAGAATAGTACAATCAAACAATAATTCAGAGTCATAGTAGAGATTTTGCGACGATAGCCATTTTGCTAATGTAGACAGAATGTTACATATTTATTACCCTAACCTACCTGATTACCCCCTTCCTCTTTTGGCATCCGCATAAGTTTCACAAAAATCACATTAACCCAATAATAAACATTATGGAACAACAAGAAGAGAAGGTGGTAAGTTTCTTTCGGTTCGAGGACTTGCGCGTCTATGGTAAAGCAACTGATTATGCCACATGGGTCATGCAGCAGATGGCCTCGCCCCGCAACGAGTCGGAGCGGGTGTTGGTCAGCGCCTTCTGCCGCTCGGCCAACGATATCGCACTGAACATAGCCGAGGGCTCGAGTCGCAGCAAGACGCAGTTCGACCACTACCTGAAGATTGCCAAGACGGCGCTTCGCGAGTGCGTGGTGTACACCGAGATGGCCCACAATGTGGGTATGCTGGTCGACGGCATGTACGACCAGTCGCGCGAATATCTGATGGAGCTCACCCGCATGATCGGTGCCCTCATCATCAGTCTGCAGCGCGGTTCGGAACGCCGTTCGTCGCACGACGATATGGCTGGCGACTCGGACGCTGACCCCTATGCCAATGAAGAGATGTCGTACTAAGACGTTAGATGTCACAAACAATAGAAACAACCAACAGAAGAACACCGTCCGGTAAAGGCTGTCGTCTTTGCCGGAAGGTGTTTTATTATAATACCATATTCTAATGCAACTAAATCTCACTAAACCCATTGTCTTTTTCGACCTTGAAACCACTGGTGTGCAGGTGGGTCACGACCACATCGTGGAGATATGCCTGCATAAGGTGATGCCCGACGGCACGACCGATACCCGCGTGGAGCGTGTCCGCCCGGTAGACCAGAATGGCAATACCGTTCATATTCCGGAACAGACCACGGCTGTGCACGGCATCACCGATGCCGATGTGGCCGACAAGCCCTCGTTCCGCGAGCTGGCGCCGAGCCTGCTCGAATATATTGGCGATGCCGATTTGGCGGGCTACAACAGCAACAAGTTCGACGTGCCCCTACTCGTCGAGGAGTTCCTGCGTGTGGGCATAGACTTCGACCTCTCGGCGCGCCGTTTGGTCGACGTGCAGAACATATTCCACCAGATGGAGCAACGTACGCTGGTGGCCGCCTACAAGTTCTACTGCCAGAAAGACCTGGAGAACGCCCACAGCGCCGCGGCCGACACCATAGCCACCTACGAGGTGCTGATGGCACAGCTGGACCGCTACCAGGGCGTGGACTACAAGGACCGCTCCGGCCATGTCAGCCAGCCGGTGGTGAACGATATCGCCGCCCTGAGCCGCTTCACCTGCAACAGCCAGTGGGCCGACCTCGTGGGCCATATCGGCTACGATGCCCAGCACCGCGAGGTGTTCAACTTCGGCAAACACAAGGGCGAGCCCGTCGAGCGCGTCTTCGAGCAGGAGCCCTCCTATTACGACTGGATGATGAAGAGCGACTTCCCGCTCTCGACCAAGAAACTCATCACCCAGATCTGGGACCGCCGCAAGCAGAAAAAACTCGACGCCCTGAAGGCCCACTTCCAGGGCTGACCAAACGCACTACAAAAGGCAGGAGGGGCGCCCCCACCGGGGCGGCCCAAGTCGGGGGCCAAGCGGG
>JAZNHG010000056.1:0-1601 GCA_045576855.1 Bacteroidales bacterium
GCCCATTGGTCGGCCACCTCGCGGCTGCAGGTGTCGAAGGTGACCACCTCCTTGGTGTGTGGTGTTTGTCCACGGTCTGGCTCCCAAATCCGGATGCTGTGCCCGTCATCGGTCATGGCGACCAGCGTCTGTACCCTCTCGGCCAGGGCCTGCCGCCCATGCAGGGTGTCGCAGCCGACAGAGGCGTCGATGGAGTAGCTGAGAAGGTAGACATCGGGCTGCGGACATGTCTCCTGCAGGTCTGTCTTCTGGCATCCAGCGGCCCAAGCGGCCAGCAGGGTCAGGAGTGAGAGATGGCAAATCAGGTGTTTCATGGGTTGTAGTATTATTTAGATGGATTGATTTCTTCAGGTACGATTCGGATGGTATTCGCAGGAACAGTGCGCAGGAGCTCAAACTATAACACCTGCGCGTAGAAGTGACTCCCGTAATGTAGGGTGCCTGATTGTTTGTCGAATATAATCGGACTGGTGTTTTCGTAACCATAGGGGTTCGTCGTGATTTCTCCGGAGCCGCTTTCGGGATTGTATGTGTAGTGAAAGACCTCCGTTTCTTCAGTAGTAATGCCAGTAGTCTCATTTACGACAGTTTCAGGGGATACATGCCAGATAGCTCGTCCGACACCGTTGTCCTCGAACTCAAGAGTGTGTGTGCCAATGATATGCGCATCGAACTGGTAATTGCGCCAAGTTTCGTACATGAATGTGTCAATATCAACCTGCCATTGTGTTCCGGCAAGTGTGGTGGGGATGGGATAATGCGTCTGTTCGGAAACCGTGGCAGTGTTTGCCAACAAGGCATCCGTTGTGGGCTCTACCTGTTCAGGGGTACATGCCGTAAGCAAGATTGCTGTAGTTGCTATCGCAGCCGCCAGCTTCAAAATGTGTTTCTTCATAATACTGACTTTTAATGGTTAATTAATATTGTGTTTTTTTATGGTTCAATCTGTGATGGGGGCATCATGCACCAGCTGGCAATGATATGGGGTGTTGTGCTGTTTTTTTGCAAATCCCGCAAGTTCGCCTGTTCCTTTTCGCCCTGGCACACGTGGTGCACGGATGTGTGCAGGGCCTCATTTGATGATTTTCATGGTGACAATGTGTTTGTGAAACAATCGGGTTCGTGTTCCTGGATTAATATATACGGACGTACGTATGGTACTGCCATTTGAGTGTGCCGGAGAGTGTATCGTATTGCATGAAGGAGGGGGTGCTGCTAGGTGTGTATGGCGCTAGTCGGATAATGCCATTGCATTGTGTCGACTCGTAGGTGTATTTTAAACTCGACTCACTTTGTGTGGGATAGCCCAGCCTGTGTTCATTCACCATGCAACTGGAATCTGTTACTATTTTCAGGTGTCCGGTGCTGTCGGTTTCGAATACCAGTATTTGTCTTGCAGAATAATAGGTGCTATATACTCTGTCTTGCCAATGAATGGTATGGCAAGTGTCAATGTGACACACCCATTGCGTGCCGGCCAGGCTGGTCAGAGTCTGCGGGTCCGCGGCGGCCGCTTTCACAGCTTCGCAGTGGTAAATGCCGTCGATTTTGGTGATTTCCACAGCATAACCTTGCAGGTACATTTCAAGTGCCCATTGGTC
>JAZNHG010000057.1:0-1807 GCA_045576855.1 Bacteroidales bacterium
GGGCAAATGATGTTTGAAAAAAGGAAAGTAAACCGTATTTTTGCAGAACGTAACAAGCACTCAATACGCAATGGACAGACAGGACTTTGAGAGAGTCGTCCCTGAGTTGAGATTGAAGCTGCAACGAATCGCTCTTTTCTATCTGGCAGACGATGACGAGGCCGAGGATGTGGTGCAGGACACGCTGCTGAAACTATGGACAGCACGTGACGCCATCCGCGAAGGCCAGGGAGGCATGGAGGCACTGGGCACTACCATTGCCAAGAACCTGAGCATCGACCGGCTGCGAACGATGCAGCGACACCGGCACGACGAACTCACCGACACCATCGTCCACGACAACGGGAGCAATGCCCAGACTCGTCTGGAGCAGCAGGAAGATGAGGATTGGATAAAGACCACCATCCGCAACCTGCCCGACAAGTACCGCGCGGTGCTCCAGATGCGACAGGTAGAGAATATGGAGTTTGCCGAGATAGCCCGCATCATAGGCGCCTCGGAGACTTCGGCAAGAGTGATTCTGTCAAGGGCACGCGCCAAAGTGATGGAACAATTAAGACAAAGGAGGACTTGAGAAATGAAAGAGAGTATACATAAGATTACGGACCGTGAGGAGCTGCGCTTACTGCTGCAGCTGTTTATGGACGGCGCCACGAGCCTCGAGCAGGAGGCTGCGCTGGCCGACTACTTCCGCACGAACGAGGTCGACGACGAGTTTGCCGACTATCGGGACATGTTCCTCGTGTTTGAGAGTGGCGAGTTGGCACCTACCTTCGAGCTCCCTGCCCCCGAGCCCATAGCCGAGGAGGAACCCCACGAGGCCGCGCCTCTCCCTACCGGGCAGAAGTCCCGCAGCCGCATCGTGCCGCTCATCGTCCGCTACACCGCCATAGCTGCATCGCTGGCCGCGGCCTTCTTCATCGGAATGCGCTTCAGCGCCACGGACGTCGCCCCGACTACTGCCGACCCCGGCACGTTGATGGCGACTGCCACGCCTGAGGTCAAGACCATTGTCAAGACCGACACGGTGTATGTAGAGAAACATATCGTGCATACCGTGAAGGAGACGATATCCACCGCTCCGTCGGCCCCTCAGCAGGGCGACTTCGCGCAAGCAATGCCCAGCATCTTCTATGGCATCACCGACGAGCAGTTGCTCGATATGCAGCAGGACATTGAGCAGGAGTTCGAGCGCATGACACGCGAGATGGACCTCTTCGAACAAGAATTGATGAACTAACAAGTACAAGAATAAACGCCAACAATCACTTGCCTGAGAAATTCCTTTGTGTGATTATTAAAAAGAATTCAAACAACATACACTATGAAACCTATAGTATCATTTATAGCCGCATTATTCACCGTGAGCCTCTTTACGCAATGCACCCCCAAAGCATCTTCCGAGCAGCCACGGAGCAATATCGACATCGCGGAGGAGATTGTCGAAGAGGTTTTCAACGCTTACCCTGACTCAGCTTGGGCACATGAGTCTTGTCTTTCTGATATACTGATTCTAAAAGTCGGTACAACGATTGGCCACCAAGACAATGACACGCTCAAGTTTCTCGACCTCGTCACCCGCATCAACCAGAAGATTGAGGGTATCGACAGCTATCGCATCTTCTCTGACCGTCAGAATGACGACAAGGGAATCAGTGGCCGCTACGTTGTCAGCGTTCGTCCTGATAGGGAAGGCGATGAGACATCTACCCTCTTCTATAAATACAATAGGGCAACCTGCTCCTGCCCACACAATAAGAAGGACTCTATTTCCTTTGTCTTTACCATTAATGCCGGCACCAACAAA
>JAZNHG010000058.1:0-25300 GCA_045576855.1 Bacteroidales bacterium
GGCGCCCGGGCCCGGGGTGGCGTGCCCTCTTGTTTTGCTATAGGCATCGGGCTTAATTGCGGTAGCCGATGACGCGGCGCACCTCGGCCAGGGTGGCAGCGGCGCTGGCGTGTGCCTTCTCGCGGCCGCGGTCCATGATGCGGCGCAGGGCGGCATCGTCGGCGCTAATCTCCAGAATGCGCTGGCGCAGGGGCTCGATAAAGGCCACCATATCCTCGGCCAGCTGCTTCTTCAGGTCGCCGTAGCGGATTTGGCAGCGGTTGTAGAGGTCGTCGAAGTACTCCACCGTGTCGGGGGTGGACACCACACGCAGCAGCGTGAAGAGGTTCTCTATCTCCTCGGGTTTGGGCTGGTTCATCATGGTGGGGCCGCTGTCGCTCTTGGCCTTCATAATCTTTTTGCGCACCACGGCGGGTTCGTCGGTGAGGAAGATGGTGCTGGCTTCGCCCTCGCTCTTGCCCATCTTGCCGCTGCCGTTCAGGGCGGGGATTTTCACCAGATTGCCTGCGGTGCCCATAGCCTGCGGCAGGGGGAAGACCTCGGCATGGTACATATTGTTGAATCGCTGGGCGAAGGTGCGGGTCATCTCCAGATGCTGCTCCTGGTCCTTGCCTACGGGCACGAGCGTGGCCTTGTGAATCAGTATGTCGGCAGCCATAAGGGTGGGGTAGGTGAGGAGGCCGGCATTGACATTGTTGGGGTTTTGCCGCACCTTGTCCTTGAAGGAGGTGACGCGCTCCAGCTCCCCCAGGTAGGCATTCATATTGAGAAAGAGGTAGAGCTCGATGGTCTCGGGCAGGTCGCTTTGCAGATAGATAGTGCTGCGCTCGGGGTCGAGGCCGGCGGCCAGATATTGCGTCAGGATGGTGCGGGCATCCTGATAGATGCTTCCGGGAGTGGGATGGGTGGTCAGCGAATGGTAGTCGGCGATGAAGAAGTAGCAATCCTTCTCGTCCTGCATACGCACGAAGTTGCGCAGCGCGCCGAAATAGTTGCCTAAATGAAGGTTTCCGGTGGGGCGTATTCCGCTGCAAACAATGTCTTTAGCCATAGATGTTGTATTAATTTGATAGTGCAAAGATACGACTTTTTTCTGTCGTATTGGAAAAAAGTCGTACCTTTGCAGTCGGAAAAAACAAGAATAGAATGGTATGAATATAGCGTTTATCTCGGCTGTGCTACCGGTGTTGCTCCTGTTGTGGTTCGTCTATCGCAAGGACAGATTGAACCCCGAGCCGCTGGGCAGGCTGTTGCTCACCTTCTTTGTGGGATGCCTGAGCGTGGTTCCGGCCTCGCTGATGGAGAGTGTGTTGATGCCGTTGGGACCGACTGCCGAAGCAGCTCCGGTGCTGAATGGCCTGTTTACCGGATATGTGGTGGCTGGATTCAGCGAGGAACTGTGCAAGCTGCTCCTGCTGCTGTGGGTGATATGGCGCAGTCGGCACTTCGACGAGTATTTCGACGGCGTGGTCTATGCCGCCTTTCTCTCGCTGGGCTTTGCCTGTGTGGAGAATATAGGCTATGTGCTCGGTGGGGCGGACCCGATGGGAACAGCCCTGATGCGCGGCCTGCTGGCTGTGCCGGCGCACTTCCTTTTTGCGGTGACAATGGGCTATTATGTCTCACTGGCCAAGTTCGACCCGGCGGGCCGCCGGGGGCACCTGTGGAAGGCATTGCTCTATCCCGTGTTGCTGCATGGTACATACGATGCGCTGCTGATGGTCAGCAGCAACCTGGAGGGCAGCGACAGCGGCCTGGCGATGGGTGTGTGTGGCGTGCTGTTCATCGTCTTTGTGGTCTTCGACATCAGGATGTGGCGCTGGGGCCTGCGGCGCATCAAGCGCATGCAGGAGCGCTCGAAGGAGCAGGACTGCAACCGCCTCCGCCCCTTCGACGGCTTCATCTGGAATGTTTGACATTTCTCTTCCCGCGCACACAATAAAACGGGAGGCAGGGCGTTAATTGTGTGTTATGGAATTGAAGAACTATTTCGAACCTATTGATACGACGGTGGTGGACTACCACAGTGTGGAGTTCCGCCCCATGCTGGGCGACAGCATAGCCGCCTATACCGATGAGGCCGGCTTCCCCGACTGGCATCAGTCCCGTCTGGTGATGCTGGGCATCAAGGAGGACCGCGCTTCGGTGGACGGGCACGGTTCGGCTCTGGCTCCCGATTTTATCCGCAACAAGCTTTATCGTCTGGCCAAACCTCACGAGGATACGCACTTGGTGGACCTGGGCAATATAGCTCCAGGCGACACGGTGAGCAATACTTATTTCGCCGTTATCGAGGTGTTGCAGCATTTGCTGGAGGATGGTCGCACGGTCATCGTGCTGGGCGGGTCGGACGATTTGGTGTTCCCCATCTACAAAGCCTACGAGGTGCTTGGGCGCGTCATCAATATTTGTTCGGTCGACTCGCGCTTTAATCTGGAGGGCGGCGAGAAGGTGAACAGCGCCAACTACCTGCAGCACATCATTCTGCAGCAGCCAAACTATCTCTTCGATTACGTCAATCTCGGTTATCAGACCTATTTCGTGGGCCAGGAGATGGTACAGCTGATGGAGGAGCTGAAGTTTGCCGCCCGTCGCGTGGGCGAGGTGCAGGGCAATATGGAGCTGGCCGAGCCTATGGTGCGCTACTGCGATGTGGTGGCCGTCGACGTCAGTGCCGTGCGGCAAAGCGATGCCCCCGCGGCCTCGTCGCCGTCGCCACACGGGTTCTACGGCGAGCAGCTCTGCCAGATAGCCCGCTATGCCGGCATGAGTGACAAGGCTACCACCTTCGGCATGTTCGAGATGGTGCCCGCGCGCGACCGCGACGACCAGACGGCCCACATGATGGCCCACGCCGTGTGGTTCTTCATCGAGGGCTTTTTCTACCGTCTGGGCGACTTCCCGTCGCGCGACCGCCAGTCGTACAAGCGCTTCAGCGTGCAGCTGAACGACAATGCCACCGAGATAGTTTTCTACAAGAGTCTCAAGAGCGACCGCTGGTGGATGGAGGTGCCCTGCGACGATGCCGAGCGCAAGGAGCGCTATCTGCCCCACACCATCATCCCCTGTTCCTATGCCGACTACGAGCAGGCCATGCAGGACGAGATACCGGCCCTGTGGTGGCACTACTATAACAGATTCAACGGATAACATAAACAAACGACTATGGATTTAGCCTTCAAAGAGAAAATCGACCGTCTGATCAGCGAAGTGGCCGCCGTGAGCGACCTGACCACCAAGGTGGCAGTGCTGAACTATATTCAACAGGAGTCGGGCTATCTGCTCTGGCAGCTCGAAGACGAACAGCGTATAGATGAGGATTCGCGCGACTATTAGTCTGTTGGGATGCCTGCTGCTGGCGGCATGTTCCGGCGGCTACTCCTTCACCGGCGCCTCTATTCCGCCGGGGGCCAAGACCATTTCTGTGGCCACCTTCCCCAACTATGCCGCCACGGTGAACCCCCAGCTGAGCCAGAAGCTGAGCGACGACCTGCGCCAGATGTTTTCCAGCCAGACCTCGCTCACCGTCACCACCGAGGAGGGCGACCTGCAGGTGAGCGGCGAAATCACCGGCTACGACACGCGTGCCTCCGCCCTCAGCAGCAGTGACGAGGTCAGCATGAACCGTCTCACCATCACCATCCGGGTACGCTTTGTGAACCAGATAGACCCCGAGGCCGACTTCGAGCAGTCCTTCTCCCGCTATCGCGACTATCCCGCCTCGCGCGATTTCTCCAGCGTCGAGAGCGGCCTCGTGAGCGAGATTGTATCCGAGCTATGCGAAGACGTGTTCAACAAGTCCGTGGTGAACTGGTAGTTACCCTGCTGGCTACCGCGGTCTATCTCTTCACGATGGACCGCACGGTCTCTTGGTGGGACTGCGGCGAGTTCCTGGCCACGGGGTGGACCCTCGGCGTGGGCCACCCGTCGGGCGCGCCCGTCTATCAGCTCCTGTCCCATATCTTCATGCTTCTTTCCTTCGGCAACCCGATGCTGGTGGCGCCACTCGGCAATGCCTTCTCCGCCTTGTGCGGCGGGCTCACCGTGGGGCTGCTCTATCTCACGCTGCGCCAGCTCGGCGCGCGGGCGTTGGGTTCCGCTGTGGGTGCCTGCTGCTATCTCTTCTGCGACTCGGTGTGGTTCTCCGCCGTCGAGAGCGAGGTCTATGCCCCGGCCATGCTCGTCTGCGCGCTGCAGGTGTATCTGGCCCTGCGCTACCGCCGCTCGCGACGGCCGCGCCTGCTGCTGCTCATGGCGCTGCTGGCGGGCCTCGGCGTGGGCGTGCACATGATGACCCTGCTTGCCCTGCCGGCCGCCGCCCTGCTGATAGCCGCCGCCCGCCCCTCGCTGCGGGCGCTGCACCTGCCCGCGCTGGCGCTCTTCTTCCTGCTGGGCCTCACTCCCTATGCCGTCATACCCCTGCGCGCCGCCGCCAACCCCGCCATCAACGAGGGCGACCCCTCGACGCCCGAACGCTTCGCCTCCTATATGAAGCGCGACATGTACGAGCACGCCCCCCTGTACCCGCGCATGTGGCGCGAACGCGACAGTGCCAACTGGGACGACTGGACCCTGGGCCTCGACGGCGTGGCGGGCAATGTGGTCTACTATGCCGGCTACCAGCTCGGATACATGTATCTGCGCTACTTTATGTACAGCTTCATCGGGCGCGAGAACATGCACTGGCACTGCGTCGTGGTCTTCGTGCTGCCCTTCCTGCTGGGCCTGTGGGGGCTGTGGTGCCACCGGCGGCGCGCGCGGCTCGAATGGTGGGCCGTGCTCCTGCTCTTCCTCTTCGGCGGGGTGCTGCTCAACCTATACCTCAACCATCCCTGCTACGAGCCCCGCCCGCGCGACTATGTCTACGTGCTCTCCTTCTACGCCTTCGCCATCTGGATCGGCATCGGGGCCGACAGCCTGCCCCGCCGCCGCTGGCTGACGGCCCTGGCGCTGCTGGCCCCCCTCACCCTGGCCGTCGGCAACTGGGCCGACCACGACCGCCATCGCTGCCACTCGGTGCACGACATAGCCCTCAACCACCTCGAGAGCTGTTCGCCCGACGCCATACTCATCACCCTGGGCGACAACGACACCTTCCCCCTCTGGTACCTGCAGCAGGTGGAAGGCCGCCGCACCGACGTCAGTGTCTACAACCTGGGTCTCACCGGTTGGCCCGAGGTGCAGCGCCTGGTGGCCACCGCCGCCGACCGGCCGGTCTACTTCTCGCAGTACTTCGTCGACCGCTATGCCTACCTCTATCCCGGCCGCCTGCGCTGCGAGGGCTTCTGTTGGCGCCTGCTCGACGACGGCGACACCGACCTGGCGCCCCGTGTGCACCCGGCCGTGCAGTGGCATATCACCCGTGGCGAATACCTGCCGCGCGTCAGCGAACGCTTCCTACAGACCTGGCAGCAGAACACCGGCCGCCCCGTACCCCTCCGCTAGCCGACCCCCCATCCCCGCCTCAACCCCGTTTCAACCCCGAATCATGTCCGTCTGTACTCGGACCGGACTCGGACCAGACACGGAGCAGACACGGAGGGGACACGGACCTTTCACCCCGTCGACCCCCGCCTGTCCGCCCCCGAAATTTTCCCTCCGGCATGTCCGCCCCTTTTTGCCGACGGCGCCCGATGCGATTGAATTCTAGTCGTCTGTAGCCCCAATGTGAGGGAAATGTGCAAAAAACACTTTTGGGGAAGCGAAAAAATGTGTATATTTGCATTTTGAAAAAGTGAAGCAACATGACGCAGGAGGAACTTCAACAGATTGAGAATGTGTATAATATCCGCATTAGCAAGGTGGATACACGTTTTGTAAGATACCTCTATAAGCAGATAAACTGGGATGCCCGGCTCATCGGCATCAAAGGTGCGAGGGGTGTCGGCAAGACTACTCTGCTGTTGCAACGCATAAAACTGGCCCGTCAGAAAGCCGACACTGTTTTCTATGCCTCGCTGGACTCCATCTGGTTCCAGTCCCACTCGCTGCCCGAGATGGTGGAATGGCTGTACCAGCGCGGAGTGAGGCACCTGTACCTGGACGAGGTGCACAAATATGACCGGTGGGCACAGGTGATAAAGAACCTGTACGACACCTACAGCGATTTGTACATTGTCTATACAGGCAGCAGTCTGCTGGAGATAGACAATTCGAGGGTCGACCTCTCGCGCCGGCAGACGCTGTACACGCTTCGGGGCCTGTCGTTCAGGGAATACCTCGAAATGCAGAATGTCGTGCAGCTCCCGGTGCAGACATTGGACGGCCTGGTGGAGAACCATCTGCAGCTGTCGATGGACGTGGTGCGCGAGATACCGGTGCTGAAATACTTCGACGCCTACCTGCGCACGGGCTATTACCCATTCTATATCGAGGCCGGCGACGACTACCTTCCGAGGCTGGCCGAGGTGGCGCAGCTGGTCATCGAGGGCGACCTGCCCGCGGTGGAACGCATGTCGTACTCCTCCATGCAGAAAGCCAAGCAGCTGATGATGGTCATTGCCGGCAATGTGCCGCTGGTGCCCAACATCTCCAAGCTGTCGGCACAGCTGGAAACCACACGTGACGTATGCCTGCGACTGCTCTATGCACTCGACCGCGCCGGCCTGCTGATGCTCCTCACCAAGGAGGTGAAAAACTACAAGCACCTGGTTGGCCCCGAGAAAGTGTACCTCGGCAATACCAATCTGATGTATGCCTTGGGCGTGCACATCGACGAAGGGGCCCTGCGTGAGACATTCTTCATGAGCCAGGTGAGCGCTGTGGCGGATGTCGTATGTCCGCAGCATGGAGACTTCCAGGTGGGCCACAGGTTCCTTTTCGAGGTGGGTGGCCGCAGCAAAAACTTCGAACAGATTAAAGACATTCCGGACAGTTACCTCGCAGTGGACGGTATTGACATGGGCAGCCGCAACCGCCTGCCGCTTTGGTTGTTCGGATTATTGTATTGATGCTAAATAATGTAATATGGAACAGCAACTGTTGATATACAACACCCTGAGCCGGCAGAAGGAGCTCTTCCGGCCCATCAACGAGGGACACGTGGGCATGTACGTCTGCGGCCCCACGGTCTATGGCGACGGCCATCTGGGCCACGCCCGTCCGGCTATCACCTTCGACGTGGTCTTCCGTTACCTGCAGCACCTGGGCTACAAGGTGCGCTACGTGCGCAACATCACCGACGTGGGTCACCTGGAACACGACGCCGACGAGGGCGAGGACAAGATAGCCAAGAAGGCCCGCTTGGAACAGCTGGAGCCGATGGAGGTGGCGCAGTACTACACCAACCGCTACCACGCCGCTATGGAGCGCCTCAACGTGCTGCCCCCCAGCATCGAGCCCCACGCCAGCGGCCACATCATGGAGCAGATAGCCCTCGTGCAGAGCATCCTCGACGCCGGGCTGGCCTATGTGAGCAACGGGAGCGTCTATTTCGACGTGCGCAAGTACCAGGAGGACACGCACAAGTACGGGCAGCTCAGCGGCCGCGTCATCGACGAGATGCTGGCCACCACACGCGAGCTGGACGGCCAGGACGAGAAGCGCTTCAGCGGCGACTTCGCCCTGTGGAAGAAAGCCTCGCCGGAGCATATCATGCGCTGGCCCTCGCCCTGGAGCGACGGCTTCCCGGGGTGGCACGCCGAGTGCACAGCTATGGGGGCCAAGTATCTGGGCTCGCCCTTTGACATCCACGGCGGTGGCATGGACCTCGTCTTCCCCCACCACGAGAGCGAGATAGCGCAGTGTGTGGCCTCCACCGGCCATGCCCCCTGCCGCTACTGGATGCACAACAATATGATTACCATCAACGGCCAGAAGATGGGCAAGAGCCTGGGCAACTTCATCACCCTCGACGAGTTCTTCACCGGCAGCCACAAGCTGCTCACGCAAGCCTACTCGCCCATGACCATCCGCTTCTTCATCCTGCAGGCCCACTATCGCAGCACCGTCGACTTCAGCAACGAAGCCCTCCAGGCCGCCGAGAAGGGTTTTGCCAAATTGCAGGAAGCCTACAAGACTTTGTCGAGAATCAGCCCGGCCGACAAGTCCGACAAGTCCGACGTGTCCGGCCTGCGCCAGCTGTGCTACGACGCCATGAACGACGACTTCGCCACCCCCACCGTCATCAGCCACCTCTTCGAGGCTGCCAAGACCATCAACAGCGCCGCCGACGGCCACATCAAGCTCTGCCAGGCCGACATCGACGAGCTGCGTTGGGTCTTCGACACCTTCCTCTTCGGCATCCTCGGTATGCGCGACGAGTCCAGCAGCGACAACACCGCCCTCATCGACAGCCTGATGCATATCATCCTCGACATCCGCGCCACCGCCAAGGCCAACAAGGACTGGTCCACCAGCGACAAGATACGCGACGCGCTGAAGGAGGCCGGTGTCACCGTCAAGGACGGCAAAGACGGCGCCACGTGGCAGATATGAGTTATGAGTTAAATAGTTAAGAGTTATGAAAAAAGGAGACTGGATACTGATCGCCTGTGTCGCCGTGGTGGCGGCACTCTTCGCCATCCCGCAGACCCACTGCGCCGAAGGCTTCAACTGGGCCACCGCCCACCACCCCTACATCATGGCCTTCTTCAAGTTCGCCATCCTCGCCACCCTGGGCGAGATGCTGGCCCTGCGCATCCGCGAAGGCGTGTACAACAAGAAGGGCTTCGGCGTCCTGCCGCGCATGATGGTGTGGGGCTTCCTCGGAATGTGCATTGCTATGGCTATGGTCATCTTCAAGACTGGCGTGCCGGCCTTCCTCGGCTCGCTGGGGTGGAAGAGTGCCGCTGCGGTATTTGCCGCTCCGGCCTTCTCCTGGGGCAAGCTGGGTGTGGCATTTGCCGTCAGCGTACTGATGAACAGCATCTTCGCCCCGGTGATGATGACCTTCCACAAATGCACCGACATCCACATCACAGACAACGGCGGCACCGTGCGTGGCCTGCTCCGGCCGATGAAGATGCGCGAGATATTCGCCCACAAGGTGAACTGGGACATGCAGTGGAACTTCGTCATTAAGCGGACCATCCCCCTCTTCTGGTTCCCGGCCCACACTATCACCTTCATCCTGCCAGCCAACCTGCAGGTGCTCTTCGCCGCCCTGCTCGGTGTGGCACTGGGTCTGATACTTGCCATCAAGAAATGAAGAAGCTTCTTATAGGTTTAGTGGGTTTAATGGGGTTGATGGGTTCGTTGAGGGCCCAAAGCCCTTTCAGTCTGGAGTGGCACGGCTTCGTCAACCCACACTACTACGCTGACAGCCGCTCGGTGGTGGGCGGGCGCGAAGACATGATGCTCTTCTACCCCAAGCCCATAGTGCTCGACAGCCTCGGCAACGACATCAACGACGGCTGGCAGGCCAACATGTTGGCCATCACCGCCCGCCTGGGGCTGCGCGTCAAAGGGCCCGACATGCTGGGTGCGCGGACCTCGGCCTACGTCGAGGGCGACTTCACCGGCAGCACCAATGCCACCATCAACAACCTGCGCCTGCGGCATGCATATATTGAGATGAATTGGCAGCACCACCGCCTGGTGGCTGGCCAGTACTGGTATCCGATGGTCATCCATGAGATTATGCCCATGACCAACCCGCTGAACATGGGGGCCCCCTTCCATTGCTATGCCCGCCAGCCGCAGGTGCGCTACGAATACATCGCCCACGGCTTCAATGTGGTGGCCGCCGCCAGCTGGCAGCTGGACAATATGAGTCAGGGCCTGCTCAACGGAGTGCCCGCCAGCAGCACCCTCTTCGCGCGCCACAGCCTGGTGCCCGAGCTCAACCTCCAGTTGCGCTACCTCAACGAGCACTTCTTCTTCGGCGCCGCCGCCAACCTGAAGACCATACAGCCGCAGGTCGTGTCTGTTGCAACAGCGTTGCAACACACAGGACTACACAGCTCGTTCAGCTGGAGCCTCTTCGGCCGCTACAACGGCCCTGGCTTCACCGTCAAAGTGCAGACGCTACTGAACAACAGCCTCTACGAGGGCTGTTCGCTGGGCGGCTACCTGATGCTGGCCGACAGCTCGTTCCAGGACTGGCACTTCAACACCGTGTGGCTCGATGTCGAAAAGAGTACCGGCCACTGGCAGCCGGGCCTCTTCCTCGGCTACGCCAAGAACCTCGACTACGGCAATGCGGACTACCTGCATTGCTTCGGCCGCGGCCATGAACTGGAATATCTCTGGCGTGTGCAGCCCCGGTTGACCTACAAGACCCTCACCGGACTCGACTTCACGGCCGAAGCCGAATATACCTATGCCGGCTACGACAAGCCTGTGGGCAACCTGCGCCTCTCACTGAGCATGGTCTATTCGTTTTGATTAAAAGTAATACAAAAACATAAAGTTATGCGTAAAATCAACCGTATCATCGCAGCAGGTCTCTTCGGCGCCGCCATGCTCTTCAGCTCGGCCGCCGACGCTTGCACCAATTTCCTCTTCACCAAGGGTGCCACCAAGGACGGCAGCACCATGATTACCTATGCCGCCGACAGCCACACGCTCTACGGCGAGCTCTACTACCGCAAGGCTGCCAGCTATCCCGCCGGCACCATGTTCCAGGTGGTGGATTGGGACACCGGCACGCCGCTCATCAAGATTCCGCAGGTGGCCAACACCTACAGCGTGGTGGGCAACATGAACGAGCACCAGCTGGCCATCGGCGAGACCACCTACGGCGGCCGCTCCGAGCTGGCCACCGAGATAGAGGGCGGCATAGACTACGGCTCGCTTATCTACCTCACCCTGCAGCGTGCCAAGAACGCCCGCGAGGCCATCGCCGTGCTGGCGGGCTTCCTGAAGGACTATCCCTACCACAGCGAGGGCGAGAGCTTCAGCATCTGCGACCCCGACGAGGTGTGGATTCTCGAGCTCATCGGCAAGCGCCAGGGCACTGTGAAGGCCGACCTGGCCAAGAAGCTGAAGTATAAATACACCGACGGCGGCGTGTGGGTGGCCCGTCGCATACCGGACGGCTACGTGAGCGGCCACGCCAACCAGGCCCGCATCACCCAGTTCCCGCAGGAGCCCAAGAAGTTCCAGAAGGCCAAGGGCAAGGGTCTGCACCAGGCCATCAGCAGCCTGCACATGGACTATCTGTACGAGCCCGAGGTGGAGTGCGTCTACAGCGCCGAGGTCATCACCTATGCCCGCGCCTGCGGCTGGTACGACGGCACGGATGCCGAATTCTCCTTCTGCGACACCTACGCCCCGCTGACCTTCAGCGGTCTGCGCGGCTGCGACGCCCGCGTCTACGCCATGTTCAACCGCGTGGCCAGCGGCATGCAGCGCTACGAGAAGTATGCCATGGGCGATGCCAGCGCCGAGCGCCTGCCCCTCTGGATTAAACCCGACCACAAAATCGACGTGCGCGAGGCTATGAAGCTCATGCGCGACCACTACGAGGGCACGACGATGGACATGAGCCAGGACCTCGGTGCCGGCCCCTTCAACTGCCCCTACCGCTGGCGCCCGATGGGCTTCGAGGTGGACGGCCACACCTACGTGCACGAGCGTGCCACCAGCACCCAGCAGACCGGCTTCAGCTTTGTGGCCCAGTGCCGCAGCTGGCTGCCCAGCAAGGTGGGCGGCATCCTCTGGTTCGGCGTCGACGACACCTACAGCACCGTCTACACCCCCATGTACTGCGGCATCACCGAAATCCCCCTCTGCTTCCGCCAGGGCAACGGCGACATGCTGACCTACAGCGAGACCTCGGCCTTCTGGCTCTTCAACCGCGTGAGCAACTTCGTCTACAGCCGCTACAGCGACATGATTCGTGACCTGCAGCGCGTGCAGGACCGCCTGGAGGATACCTACATCGCCGACGTGCGCAAGTTCGACGAGCGCGCCCGCCAGAGCGAAGGCGAGGCACTGGAGCGCCAGCTGAACGACTTCAGCAACCGCGCCGCCGCCCGCATGATGAAGGAGTGGAACGAGCTGGACCGCTACCTGCTGGTCAAATACATGGACGGCAACATCAAGAAGGAGCGCGACGGCCGCTTCGAGCGCACCGCCACCGGCCAGGCCGCCTTCCCCGAGCAGCCCAAATACCGCGAGGAGTGGTACCGCATGATTGTGCGCGACCACGGCGACGTCATCCGCGAGAAATAGGCAGTCTCCCGCGCCATACACCCCCTTGCAGTGCTCCGCAGCGCCCCCGGCCGCCGCGGAGCATCTGTTTTGCGCCCCCGCTTCGCCCGGCCGTCCGGCTCCCGGGTGCGCCTCTGGTCCGTGTCTGGTCCGAGTCTGGTCCGTGTCCGGTCCGACGCGGCCCGGCCCCGGGGCGGCCCGGAGGCGCCGACGGCGTGCCGGTGGCCCTACCGGACACTAGCGTACACCTGCCGGACACTAGCGTCACTCTGCCGGACGATTTTGCCCTTTTTGCCGAAACGGCCTTATATTACACCCCGACGTTCAACCCAAAACAGAAAGACAATGGCAAAATGCAGTTACGGAATCTTGGGCCCCTTCGTGGGGCAGGTGGGCCCGGTGGTGGGCTATCTATGGCGAGGCCAGATGGTGATGCGGAGCAAGGAGTGCGAGTGCCGCAATCCGCGCACGGCGCGGCAGCAGGAAGGCCGCGCCCGCTTCGGCGCCGCGGCCCGGCTGGCGGGCCGCATGCGCCCGGCGGTGGACCTGGGCCTGGGGGCGCTGGCCGCGCAGCGCCGCATGGGGGTGCACAACCTCTTTGTCGGGCTCAACCGCCAGTGCATGGCCGTCGGCCCCGCGGGTGTGCAGGTGGACTACCCTGCGCTGCGGCTGGCCGCGGGGCCGCTGCCGCCGGTAGACTTCGGCCGCGCCGCGATGGACGCCGACGGCGTGGTGCGCGCAGCCTTTGCGCCGGGCGACGGCTTCGGCACCGACTATGTCTATCTCTACGCCTACGCTCCCGCCCTGGAGCAGGGTTTGCTCTCGCTCCCGGCCTACCGCTCGGACCATGCCGTGCAGCTCGCCCTGCCCCAAGCCTGGCGGCAGCAGGAGCTGCACCTCTACGGCTTCGCCTGGAGTCTGGACCAAGGGGCCTCGGACAGCACGTGGCTAGAATTGGAAGTAGATGAAAGGCTGCAGGTCGGCCGTGATGAACTGGTAGAGCACCACGACGGCCACCACGACCACGACGAGCATCAGCCCCAGGGGCAGCCGGGCGAAGGCGAGGCGGTAGCGGCGCTTCAGCCGCTCGGGCAGCCAGTGGACCGCCATGCCCAGGGCGAAGAGCAGGAAGGGAGCCCAGTAGTGACCCACGATGTCGGGAATCTGCGCCAGGTTCCAGTGGGAGCCGATTTGCGCCACCATCTGGCTGGCCGTGCGCCAGGCCACCTCGTTGGCCTCGGCGGGGTCCAGGTTGGAGCCGCTGCGGAAGAAGAGTCGCGTGAAGCTGATGAACACGAAGGTGAGCCCGGTGAACCAGGCGGTGCGCAGGGCGCGGGTGGGGCGTGCCTGCTGCGGCAGCAGGTGGAGCAGCGTGTATCCCGCCAGACACACGAGCACCATGAAGTGCAGCATATTGACCAGCGGCGACTGCAACCACCCCTTGAGCAGCGAGAGCAGCAGGCCGAGGGCGGCCAGCGTGAGCAGATGGGTAATCCATCCCTGGCGGCGCCACCACTTGTGCACCAGTATGCCCAGGCCGTTCAGCCCGCCCCAGGTGATGAAGTTGAACGAGGCCCCGTGCCACAGTCCGCCCAGGAGCATGGTGTCCATATTGTTCACATTGGTGCCCATCGTGCGGCGGTGCGAGGGCTGCAGCAGCCAGCGCAGCGCTATGCCCACGGCCACGACGAGCACGGCCACGGTGAAGAGCGTGCTGCGCAGGCGGAAGGCGGCTATGGCCATCATGGCGGCCAGCAGTGCATAGCTGAGCGGCCCCGCGCTGCGGTTGCCCCCCAGGGGGATGTACAGATAGTCGCGTAGCCAGTGCGAAAGCGAGATGTGCCAGCGGCGCCAGAAGTCGGTGGGGTTCTGCGCCTTGTAGGGCGAGCGGAAGTTCAGCGGCAGATAGAAGCCCATGAGCATGGCCACGCCGATGGCAATATCGGTGTAGCCCGAGAAGTCGGCGTAGACCTGCAGCGAGTAGAGCATCAGGGCGGCGAAGTTCTCGAAGGGGGTGTAGAGCGCGGGATTGTCGAAAATGCGGTCCACAAAGTTGACGGCCAGGTAGTCGCTGAGCACCAGCTTCTTCGCCAACCCGTTGAGAATCCAGAAGAGGGCGATGCCGAACATGCGGCGGCTGAGGAAGAAGGGGCGGTAGAGCTGCGGCACAAACTGGTCGGCGCGCAGTATAGGCCCGGCCACCAGCTGGGGGAAGAAGGCGGTGTAGAAGCCGAAATCGAGTATATTGCCCACGTGGGCTATGCGCCGGCGGTAGACGTCGACGATGTAGCTTATGTTCTGGAAGGTGAAGAAGCTGATGCCCACGGGCAGCAGTATCTGGATGGCGATATGGTGGTCGGTGCCGAAGGTGGCGTTGAAGAGGTCGGTGAAGAAGTAGGCATACTTGAAGAATCCGAGCACCAGCAGGTTGAGAGTCACGCCGGTGACCATCAGTGCCTTTCGCCTGGCCTGGCTCGCGCCCGGGCGGTCCATGCCGATGCCGAGCAGCCATCCGAGCAGCGTGGAGCCGACAAGCAGCAGCACGAAAAGGCCGGAGGTCTTGTAGTAGAAGAAGAGGCTGACGGCAAAGAGGTAGGCGTTGCGGGCCGTGAGGCGCCAGCGCCGGGTGACGATGAGGGTGAAGCCGGCATAGACGAGCAGGAAGAAGACCCAGAAGTGGATCTGCGTGAAGAGCAGCGGGTGCGAGCTGTCGAAGCTCAGCAGTTGGGAGAGGTAGGTGAGTAGGTCGTGCATGGCTCGGTGTGCTCTGGGCTATCTGGTTGTGGTGGGTTGGCTGTGGGCGTCCAGCGCCTGCAGCAGTGCGTCGGCCAGCAGGTTGCCCACCAGCCGGTAGCCGGCGGCGGTGAAGTGCACGCGGTCCGTCTGCGCCAGCTTGTGTATGCGCCACTTGTCCATCGACTTCTGTCCGCCCATCACCTCGTACTGGTCCCACACGGCACCGTCCACCTCGCGCGCCAGGCGGTAGAAGACCTCGCGCGCCAGCTCGCCGTTGGTGTTCACGGCATAGCGGCGGCGCCCCGTCTTGCGGAAGGAGTCGTTGTTGGTGACGAACAGGAAGGCGCAGTCCGGATTGGCCGCCCGCACCGAGTCGATGAGGGCCAGGTAGTTCTGCCGGAAGGCGGCGGTGTCGAAGTTGGCCGGCACGGCGTCGTTGATGCCAATGCCGAAGATGACCAGGTCGGGATGCAGCATGCGCAGGTCGCGCACAAAGTGGGTGCACCGCAGATAGTCGGGCACCGCGGCCCCGTTGACGCCTATAGAGCTGAAGGTGAAGCCCGGCTGCCGGTTGCCGAGGTAGAGGCCCGTGAGGGTGAACTGCTGGCCCGGCTGGCAGGGCAGCAGTATGGCGAAGGAGTCGGTGGGGGCGCTCAGATTGAAGACGTAGCGCTCCGTGGCGGCGGCCACGTAGGAGGGATACACCGTGCGCCCGTCGATGCTCAGGCAGGGCACCACATTGCTGTCCGAATGGCCTATGACGACCACGCGCGAGGTGGCGTAGTCGACGCGGGGCTCGTTCATCACTACCTGCACCTCGGTCATCGTGTCGGCGGCTGTGACGGCGATGCCGCAGAGGCCCAGCGGCAGCGGATGCTCCTTGGCCACACAGCGGTTGAGCTGCATGCGCTCGCGGCAGTGGATGCGGTAGTCGGCGGGATTGTTGCACCGCGCGGCGGCGGAATAGGGGAAGAGCATGCCGCGCGAACCCACAAGGGTGGGCCACTGCTGCATGATGCGGCAGCGCACGGTATTGCTCATCATGCCGGCCTGCACGTGCGAGCCGCCGATATGCACGATGTTGATGTTTCCGCTTCCGGTCTCGACCACGCGTTGCCAACGGTCGAAAAGGGCCGTCAGCGAGGGCGAGGTGCTGTCGTAGTGCAGCCGGTTGGAGTCGTAGCGGATAAAGTCGTAGCGCTCCTCGTCCTGCGCGCAGAGGGGTGCGGCGCAGGCCAAAAGCAGGAGCAGGGCGGTGGCTAGGTGTTTCATCGGCGGATTCCTTTCTGTCGTTTGAGTCGGCGCTCCATGCGGAAGAGCGTGTAGCTGTTCTCCAGCGCCTGGCTGAGCCGGTCGCCCATGAGGTCGGCGCCGCGCTGCGAGAAGTGGATATAGTCCTGTCCGGCCAGCCCCTGGCGGTACCATTGGGGCATGCTGTTCTGTCCGCCCATAGCGTGGTATATGCTCCAATAGGCGGCTCCGTGGGCCACGGCGGTGGCGGCCAGGCTGTCGACCAGGGCGGGCAGCATGGGATAGGTCTGCAGTTGGCCCCGCACGCGGGTGCTCATATCGCTCGGCCCGACGAAGAGAATGCGCGCCTCGGGGCAGCATCGGTGCACATGGTCGATTTGCCGTCCCAGGCTTTGGCAGTAGGTGCTTATCTGCTTGTCGGTCTTGAGGTAGGGCACCGAATTGCCGCCGAACTGGAGAATGATGAGTCCGATGTCCATCTGATCGTAGGCTGCGGTCAGCTTGGCTTCTGGCACGAGGGTGAATTGCTGGCCCGAGCAGCCGCGCATGGGTATGTTGTCCACGGCCAGTCCGGGGCCGTCGTCGACGAGCACCCCGTAGAGGTCGGCGCTTCCGCGCACGGTGAGGCGCAGATTGGTGGTGGCGGAGTCGAGCGCCCAGCCGAGACTGCCGATGCCGCTGGTCCCGGTGCTGCGCTGGGTGTTGGTTTTGTGTTGGCGGTCGGCCAGGTTGGCAGTTATCTGGTGGCCACGGTTGTTGTAGAGCAGGGTGACGTTGGAGAACCGCTTGGCCCGGTTGTCGACACTGCTGTTTGTCGCGGCGCGCAGGCTGACGGTGGCGCTGCCGGTGGCCATGCGGAAGCACTGCATCATGGGTCCGTAGTCGCCGCGGCTGCGCACCACGGTGCTGTCGCCGAACGAGGAGAGGTGTATCAGTTCGCCCGTAGTACCTTGGCGTACGGTCAGCGACGGGGTGATGGTGTGGAAAGGCACCATGCCGGGGCCGCCGCCGCCGAAATGGGATTGCAGGTGGGCGCGCAGGCGCGAGGTGATATGGTCCATCTCAATCTGCGAGTCGCCGTAGTGTAGCACGCGCACGGTGCGCCGGTCGCGGCGGGCCCGCTCGGCGGTGCGCCAGAAGGCATCGAGGTAGTGGTCGTCGGGTAGCCAGAACCGCAGGTCGCCTTCGCGGACCAGTGTGCGGTAATAGTCGACCGAATCGCGCAGGGCCAGCATCTCGGGTGGCACGGCAGGGGTGGTGTCAACGGGCTGTATGTCGGCTTCGCGGCTGGCCACAAGTGAGTGTAGCGAGGCGAAACGCAGGTGCTGGCCCGCGATGTCTATGCCGTCGTCGGGGATAATAGCGCCGAGCGAGGCCAGGGCGGCGATGGTGCATGCCAGGAAGAGAAGTATGCGTCCCGGCTTCATTGCTGTTTCTCCAGTTTCTCTATGCGAGCCGCGAGTCGTTCTATGTTACGCACCAGCACCTCCACCTTGCGGCGCTTGGAAGCCTCCATAGCGGGGCTGCCGAAGATGCTCTGGTTGGCGGGCACCGAGTGTGTGACGCCGCTCTGGGCGCCGATGGTGACGTGGTCGCCCACGGTGATGTGGCCCACCAGTCCGGCCTGGCCGGCTATGATGCACTGTTCTCCTACATGGCAGCTGCCGGCAATGCCCACTTGCGAGGCCATTGCCGTGTTGCGGCCTATCTCCACACTGTGGGCTATCTGGCATAGATTGTCCACCTTGACGCCCTGGTGGAGTATGGTGCTGCCGATGGAAGCACGGTCTATGGTGGTGTTGGCACCCACTTCTACGTTGTCCTCCAGGATGACATTGCCGATTTGGTCTATCTTGTTCCAGGTGCCGTCGTCGGCCGGGGCGAAGCCGAAGCCGTCGCTGCCGATGACAGCGCCGGCATGGATGGTGCAGTTGCGCCCGATTTCCACTCCTTCGTATATCTTCGCACCGGAGTAGATTGTGGTACCGTCGCCGATGGTGACGTTGTCGCCGATGGTGACGTTGGGGTAAATCTTGACGTCGTTGCCTATGCGGCAGTGGCGCCCTATGACGGCGAAGGGCCCCATGTAGAGGTGCCGTCCCAAGCGGGAACCGCGGCCTACATGGCTGCGCCAGGAGCGCCCGCGGGGGGGCTTGCTGCGCTCGTTGAAGGCATGGAGCAGGGCTGCCACGGCCAGATAGGGGTTGTCCACCCGGATGAGGGTGGAGCTTACGGGATGTTCGGGGACGAAATCACGGCGCACGATGACGATGGATGCCTGCTGTTCGTAGAAGTACTGTGTGTATTTGGGGTTGCCGAGGAAGGTGATGCCGCCCTGGCAGCCCTCTTCTATCTTGCAGGGTTTCCATACCCGTGTGTTTTCGTCGCCCTCGACGGTGCCGTGCACCAAGCGGGCCAATTCTTTGGCTGTGTATTGCATTGTTGTCAGTTGTCGTTAAATTCTATCACGCCGCGCTGGCGGGTGACGCGGAGGTTGGTCATCTGCTCGTCGCTGACGAAGCCGTCGCCGTAGGTGACGCGCTTGCCGTTGACGGCGCGCACGGGGTGGTTGGAGAAGAGTATGTCCTCGTCGTCGCGCCAGATGATGTCCTCCAGATAGATGGTGTCGCCGTTGCTATAGTCGATTACCACCACGCTGTCGCTGGCCTTCATGATGTTGCGGTCGTCGTAGGAGACGGCCTGTCCGCTACTGATAGTGGTCTTCAGCTGACGCTGTTCGTCGTAGAAACGCAGCATTACGCCGTTGGGATATAGCGTGCGGGCCGAGGGCTGGCTGTAGCGCGTGATGAGTGGCGCCTCTACTTCTACCTGCAGGCGGCCTCGCTCTGTGCGGTGGATGCGGGCTTGGCGTATCTCCTGGTCGGGTGGATTCTGGCGTTCGAAGCGGGCGATGTCGTTCATGTCGCCCGAACAGCTGGTGGCGAGGAGCAAAAGAACGCATAGAGGCATCGGTCGCAATGCCTCTATGCGGGTGTGTCTGTCGGTGTTGTTCAAGTGCTTAGCGTGTTCTGACGATGGTGTTCACTCCAATCCAGCCGGGTACGCGGTAGCTCTTGCCATTCTCCAGACCGGCCATGAAGGCGTCGGCCTGCTTGGGGAAGTGGGCGCTGTAGGTGGAGATGAGGCGGTTGCACTGCTCGACGTTCTCCTCCGAGGGGTCGACGCGCTTGGCCTGGTTGAGGGCGTCGACGGCGGCCCAGTAGGCGCTGCGTCCGTTGACGTTGTCCTCCGTGGCGCTGCCGGTGCTCGAGCCGTAGAGGACGGCGATGCGCAGGTAGGGCTCACCCTTGGTGGCGTCGGCGGCAGCGGCGTTGTTGTATGCTGTGCGGGCTGCGCTGTAGCTCTTCTGGCCTGCGTAGGCGTGGCCCAGGTAGAGGTAGGCGGTGTATTTGTCCTTACCCTCGACGCTCTTGACGGCGTCGCTCAGATACTTGATGGCGTCGTTGTACTGCTCCTTCTCGAGGCACATCATACCCATGCGCATGGCGGTGGAGGGTGTGGGCTCGAGGCGGTAGAGGTTCTCGGTGGCGCGGAAGAAGAGCTCCTGCTTGGTGCAGCGCTTGCGGGTCATAATGCCGGTGATTTTCTTGAGCAGTTCCACGTTCTCGGGGTCGGCCTCGAACTTCTTGCCGTATATCTCGACCAGTTGGTCGCAGCTGGCATAGGGCGAGAAGGCGGCTTCGACGCCGGCAATGTAGCCGCGTATCTCGGCGGCTTTCACGCTGTCGGCGGCGTTCTTCTGCAGCTCGTCCTCCAGCATGTCGCTGGCCAAGTCATAGTTGTCGACCACCAGGGTGGGCTCGGCGAAGCCGGCGCGCACGTAGTTGATGGTGGCTTCCATGTATTTCACCAGGTAGCCGGCCTCCAGGCCGCCCTCGGCTTTCACGGCGTCGCTATAGAGTTTGTAGTAGCGCTCCAGGCCCTGTTCGCCCAGCAGGTTCTCCATCTCCATAGCCTTCATGGCGGTCACTTTGCCCACTTCGCCGAAGGTGGCCATGCGGGTGTCGTAGAGGGCCATCAGCTCCTCGAAGTATTCGGCGCGCTCCTCGTCGGTGGCGGCGTTCTTTATCTTGGCCTCCATGATGTCCACACCGCGGGTGTAGATGTTCTTGCCGTTGGCGGGGCATTTCTGCACGATGGTTCTCCAGTAGGGGTAGGCTTCGAGCAGGTAGCGCTCGTCTTTCGAGGCGGTGTATTGCTTCCAGTTGTCCTGATAGAGGGCGACGGGTTCGCGCATGGCCTCCTGCAGTTCTTCGGGGCACCCTTTGATGTGCTGTGCCGCGGCGGGCATGGCCGTGGCGGCCAGGATGATTCCGATTGTCAGTGTTCTGATGCTTTTCATTGTGATATGTTTTTTTGTTTCTTTTTTCTGCTTTCTTTAGTGATTTAGTATTCTCAAGTGGGCTTTTCTTGCTTTAATTGTATTTGCGCTTGAAAAACCAGTGCTCGCAACTGCTGATGGCGATGCCGAAGGTGAAGGTGTCGCGCTGCAGTACGTCGGCCGAGCCCATGCTTGCATAGCCGATGCTGAGCGTGAGCAGCGAGCGCCCTTTGCGCATGGGCAGTGTGGCGCCGGCGCCGAGGCCCCAGGCGTCGAGGCGCTGTTCGGCACCGTCCATTTGCAGCCGCAGCTGCCCTTGGGTCAGGTGGCCGCCCAGGCTCCAGCTGATGCGTCCCCAATAGCTGGAGGCATCCATGTTGCCTATGCGCTCCAGCGCCAGGGCATAGCGGCTGAAGCGGCCGTAGCGCACCGAGTTGTCGCCCAGCACCGACGGCTGCTGCCCCTCGGTGTAGCGCAGCCCCTGCCACGAGGACAGAGTGGCGTCCAGCGCGGCGTGCCAGCGCTTGTCCACCACCACGCCCAGGCCGATGCCCAGCGTCTGCGGGCGCTCCAGCCGGCTGTCGAATTCGGGCTCGCTGCCCGCCGACGGGAAGATGGTGTCCACCAGCGACTCGTCCGACGTGTGGTAGGTGTATATCATGGCCATGTCGCGCACCTTCATGTCCAGGTAGGGCTTGTAGACGAGGCCCAGCTGCAGCTCCACGCCGCGGCCTAGCGTCTGGCGTGCCTGCAGACCCAGGTCGAAGGTCACGTTGCGCACCGTGGTCAGCTTGTAGCGGCGGCTGTTGAGGAAGTAGGTCGAGTCGTTGCCCGGAAAGGTGGTGGAGATATAGCGGTGTATGGAGCCCGTCAGGTAGTTCACGTTGAAGCCCAGCTGTATGTCGGGCCTGTAGCCTTTGGCGCGCAGCACGTTGAATGCCGAGCCGAGAAACACGTGGTTCACGCCGCCGGTGCCGCCGTAGACGGTCTTCACCGTGCCGGGGTAGGTGGGGTGCGACTGCAGGGCCACCGACTCGTAGTCCACCGTGCTGTAGGGCATCAGGCCGCCGGCCAGCTTCCACCAGCGCGTCAGCGGCATGGCCACGAGCAGATAGCCCAGGTTGCCGTCGGCGTCGAAGAGGCTCTGCTGGCGGTCGCGCAGGGTGCTCAGCTGCACGTTGGCGCTCATGTCGAAGACGAAGCTCTCCGGCTCCACGGCGCCGTAGGAGGCGGGGTTGAAGGGATTCACATAGTTGCTGCCTGCCAGGCTGTAGACGGCGCCACCCATGCGGGTGGCCATCGGCAGGTTGAAGGGCTGCTCGCCCACGCCGACGCCGAATTGGGAGTAGGGCTGGTTCATGGCGTTCTGGGCTGCGGCCGTGGCCGGGGCCAGGCCCAGCACCGCTGCTGTCAGTCCTGCGGCCAGCATCCGGCCCAGGCGGGTTCTCTTTCTCTTGCTTTTCATCCTAGTTTCGGTTGTGTGTATGTGTATGCTGTGGTTGTCAATCATGTGTGTTGTGTCGCAGTATGGCGTCCAGACCGTCCAGGGTCAGCTGCGGAGCCAGTTCCCAGGCGTCGGCGCCGGCCTCGGTCAGCCGGTGGGCGTCGCCGCCGGTCAGCAGCACGTGCAGCTGCGGGCAGCGCTGGCGATAGAGGGCCACGAATCCCGCCAGGGCCATCATGGTGGCCCCCAGGGTGCCGGCCAGCAGGCACTCCTCGGTGGTGCGTCCCAGCACCGGCGCCCGCTGCACCCCGTCGAGGCTCACCAGCGGCAGGCGCGCCGTCTGCCCGTGCAGGGCGTGCAGCTGCATCTGCAGGCCCGGCATGATGGCTCCGCCGTGGTAGGTGCCGTCGGCGCTCAGGTAGTCCACCGTGATGCAGGTGCCGGCATCCACCACCAGACAGTCCTGGCCGGCGTGGCGGGCCCAGGCGCCGCAGGCCGCCGCCACGCGGTCGGCCCCCAGGGTGGCCGGGCTGCGGTAGCCGATGGCTATGGGCAGCGGCGTCGACGCGTCGAGCAGCTGCAGCGGACATGGCAACGCCCGCCGCACCTCGGCCACGCGCTCCGCGCTGCCGCTGGCGCAGGCTATGGCCGCGCTCCAGGCGCCGCCCTGTGCCTCGCCGGCCTCGCTCCACGTGCCGCTCGCCGTCCGGCGCCCACCCTCGTAGGTGGCCCATTTCACTGCCGTGTTCCCTATGTCGATTGCCAGATTCATCAAATCTATCTTTAAGCCTTAAACTTTAAACCTTAAACTTTAAACCTTAAACCTTAAACCTTAAACCTTAAACCTTGACATGCGCATTGCCTTTGCTGTTGTAGGCGTTCATGGTGCGGTCTATGCCCTGTGTGACAAAGCACTGCACCGCCTGGCAGGCCGTCTGCACGGCGCCCTCCACGGCGGCGCGCTCCTCGTCGGAGAAGCGGCCAAGCACATAGTCCACCTGTCGGCCGCGTGCAAAGTCGGCCCCCACACCCAGCCGCAGCCGGTTGTAGGCTTGCGTGCCCAGCGCGGCCTCGATGTCGGCCAGCCCGTTGTGGCCTCCGGCGGCGCCCTGCTTCTTGATGCGCAGCACCCCCGGGTCCAGCGCCAGGTCGTCCACCGCCACCAGCAGGTTGGACAGCTCCACCCGCTCGGCCTGCAGCCAGTATTTCACCGCCTTGCCGCTGAGGTTCATATAGGTGGTGGGCTTGATGAGCACCAGCGTGCGCCCCTTGTGGCGCACCTCCGTGCGGTAGGCGTGCCGCTCCAGGCTCCAGCGCGCACCCGCCTCGGCGGCCAGCGCGTCCACCACCATGAAGCCGGCATTGTGGCGCGTGCCCTCGTATTCGGCACCCACATTGCCCAGTCCCACGATTAGATATTTCCCCATCGAGTCTTCTTCTTTATTGCTGCAATCCCTTTTGCTGCAAAGGTTTGCAATCCATTTTGGCCATTTCATCGGCGTTCAATTTGGGTGCAAATGTACACAAAAAAAACGATATATATATAAATGTTTGAAAAAATAGTTCGCCTCTCACCCCTGCGGGGGGCTTCCCCGGGACAGGGGAACATTCTCTAATTCTCAATCAGAACGAGAAGAACGGGAAAGAAATTCAAATTTCAATCAGAACGAAAAGAACGGAAAAGAAATTCTGTCTCAAGACAATATGCGCCGACCTGCGCAGCTTGGAGTAATTCGCTTCCAATGGCCTGCGCAAGCTTCGCTTAATTCGCGCAATCCGCCGTTTCAATTCTCAATCAGAACGAAAAGAATTGAAAAGAAATTCCAGCTTCCCGAGCGGAACGAAAAAGATGCTCTCCAGGGGCAGGAGGGGTCGTCGAGAGAAAGCGGCGGCCGCGTCCCTCCAAAATTACATCGTGCACGACCAAATCGGCCTGCCGACCCCGTCTGCCGACCCCCGTCGGGCCTGCAAAGTGTCCGGCGGGCAGGCGTGGCGCGTCTGTCCGCGGCCGGGCATACCCGGGATGCGTGCTATCGTGCTGATGTACAGTGCTGTTACATATGCCCGCCACCCCTGGCGGCGGCCTCCTGCCATCGCCGCCTCTGCTCCGTGTCCCCTCCGTGTCCGGTCCGTGTCCGGTCCGAGTCGGCTCGGAGCGGAGGCGGGGCTGACGCGCCGTTGATTCGGGGGTGCTGCAGATTTGGTCGTGCGCGATGCAATCCGGTTCCGGCACCGCCTCCGCCCGCGGGTGCGGATGGCTCGTTGGCATGGCTGCCGGTGCCCTAGGCTTCGGCCCCGTTTGTAGGGAATAAAAAAGTGTAAAAAAATTTGTATTTCCAAAATATTATGCGTATATTTGCAGATGATAAATCCATGTGTTATGAAACATAAGTATTTGATTATGACGCTTCTGCTGCTGGTTGTCGGCGGAGCGCGGGCGCAGTATTCGGACCTGTACTACCACCGCACGGGCGACACCATCGAGTGGCGGTCGGAGATAGGCTACTACGACTGGTGGCCGTTCGAGACACTTTTCGAAAGTAATATATACATAGATTATCCAACCCCAAAGATGTACCGCGAATATTTGGACCAGTCCTTCCGTAATGGTGACTCGATGGAGGTTATGTTTCGCTACTATACCCCCATGCCGTTACGTGTGGTGGGGTTGGCTGGCGGGTGTGTGCGGTTTCGTCTTACTGCTCAGGATGTAATAGATACTGATGCCACAAAGGATTTTTTTGTTATTTACGATGCTATAGCCGACAGCTTTCCGCTGGCGGGCCGGTTGGGGTGGAATCCATTTGATGCCCACCGTACTTTGCATTATAAACACCATGCCTTTCCTACCAACTGGACTTGGCAGACCCCTCCTGTGGACTCCTGTTGTGGCCAAAATCCGGCTGATGTTTACTTCCCGATATATGAATACTATTTCGACTCAGCTATCACGGTCGATGATTCGTTTTATGTTGGTGTCACGTACAACAATGTTTTGGTAGAGGATGGATATTATTCGGCATATTATGGTGTGCATACAGCATCCCCTTTCCCTGATTTTATCAATCAGCCATGCAGTGAACTGCAACATCTTGATTGGAATTGTAAGTTTTATAATGGTATAGGCAGAATGAGGACAAGTTGTCATGCAGAAGGCATAACGCTTGAAGAGTCATTGTGGAGGTGGTATGTTGATCCTCAAGTGAGAATTCTGGTCTACCCGCTGATCGAGGTGGACACGACGGTGCCGCCGCAGAGCCTGTGCCTGCCGGTGGCCAACGTGGAGGTGTCCGTGGGCGACTCGGTGGCCACGGTGACGTGGGACGACATGGCCAACTACACCAGCGTGCTGCTGCGCTACGGCCCGTTCGGGGTGGCGGAGTCGCAGTGGACGGTGGAGGACGTGACGGGCAGCTCGCTGTACACGCTGA
>JAZNHG010000059.1:0-116767 GCA_045576855.1 Bacteroidales bacterium
GCCCCGTTTTTCGTCGAAAGCGGATGCAAAGATACAACCATTTTCCATTCCGGCAAAATATTTTTTCAAAATTTTTCTCCAAATTGTCTCAATGCACTGATTGACAACACCGAAAAAACAAAACTTTTTTTCACGCACTCCACGTGCCGGCTCCGCAAAACAGCCCGCGACACCCCAAAATCTCACAAAAAACGCCTCCCCGGATGCGGGACGGCCGCCAAAAACAGCGTTATATCTAAATATTGCACTGAATATCAATTCGGTAAGCACAAAAGCGCAGCTTTCGATGGCACGGAACCGCCTGCTGCGAGGCAAAAAAACGCCTCCGCAACTGCTTCAGTATGAGGTCCCCAACCTACCATCGACTTACCATCGACTTACCATCGACTTACCAACACCTTACCAACACCTACCGCGGTAGGCGTTGGTATGCCCCTCGGGCGGCCCTCGGCGGGCGATGGGTGGGGTTTTCCACCGTCTATACCTTATGTATATACTATTATGTGGGGATGTTCAGTCACGCGCGGGGAGGAGTGAACTGAGTGTGCCGCTGATGGAGTCGGAGCTGGCGCCGGTGACAGATGCGAGGGTATTGACCTGTGCGGTGAGACGGAGGTAGCCCAACAGGGCAAAGATGATGGCTTCTTTATAGTTGACCGTCAAGGGGTCTGGCACAGTTATCTGCACCTGTGGCAGGAGAGTGCGCAGGGTGTCGATGAGGTGACGATTGTGGGCGCCGCCACCAGTGACGAGGAGTGTGGCTATGGGTTGGGCGGCGACTACGGCCGCTATCTGGCGTGCAATATGGTCTGAGACGGTGGCCAGGAGGTCGATTGTGGAGCTTGCCGAGGCGTCGAGCAGGGGTAGGAAGTGATTGAGGAACCACTCTTTGCCCAGTGATTTGGGCGGGCGGGCGGCGTAGTAGTCGAGCGCATCGAGTCGGCGGGCCAAGGTGCTGTCGACGGTGCCGCGGCGAGCGTTTTCGCCGTCGGGGTCGTAGTCGAGTCCCAACCGGGCAGCCAGCCGGTTGAGCGGCATGTTGCAGGGGCAGATATCGAAGGCAATACGCTTTCCGCCAGCGTTGTAGGATATGTTGGCTATGCCGCCCAGGTTGAGGCAGGCGTCGTAGTCGGCGAAGAGCAGTCGGTCGCCGATAGGCACCAGCGGGGCCCCTTGTCCGCCGAGGGCCACGTCCAGCGTGCGAAAGTTGCTGACGACGGGAAGGCCGGTTTCGGCTGCTATGGCGTCGCCGTCGCCGATTTGGGTGGTGAGCCCCAGGGCGGGCTGATGGAAGATGGTGTGTCCGTGGGAGGCGATGGCATCGGCGCGAAGGTTCTGCCGGCGGAGGAAACCGTTGGCCAGTTGGCCCAAATAGTGCCCCAGATTCACGTTGGCGAGGGCATACTGGAGTGCCGACTGGTTTTCGAGCGAAGCCAGCAGTGTGCGCCAATGGTCGGGATACGGGATTGTGGTGGCGGCGAGTACGGCATGCGACGAGGGGGAAAAACGGCAGAGCGCGAGGTCGACACCGTCGAGCGAAGTGCCGGACATGAGGCCGAGGATGTTCAGTGTGGGTTCTTCCATAGCAGATAATTGAGGGTGCAAAGATACGCAAATAAACGATACCCAAGAAATTATTTTTACGCAAATAGAAAAATTTTTGTATCTTTGCAGTACGAAATAATGAGAACCAACAAAAACCGAGAGTTATGAAACGCATTGCAATTATTGTAGTTACGCTGATGATGACCCTGACGGCATCGGCACACTCCATCCGCTACTTCACCTTTCCGCAGGCGCAGCGCACGGTGCAATACCTGAACGCCCAGCAGGAGATGATGATATACTGCGGCTACGAATACGAGTTGGAGACCTATGTACTGATCAACGAGGTGTGGATGGAGCGGGTGAACTCGTCCTACTACGAGTTGTGGGTGTACGGCTACGACGCCTACACGGGCGACGAAATCTATATGCCGCTGGACCTGCAGTGTGTGTGGCTGTACAGCGCCGGCCGGATGTACAACGCTGCGCAGTACCTGCGCTTCCACGCCACGGTGCGCCCCCCCAGCTTCAGCTGGTATGTGCCCGCCTACCACCCCTATACGCGCAGGGTCCACATGGTCGGCTATGTGCGCAGCTACCACTACGACATACACCGCCACGGCTGGATGCCGCCCGCACCGCCGGTGCACGGTTATGGCCCCCACACCCAACCTCCCCTGCCCCCCTACTACATGCGCACACCGCAAACTCCGGCTCCCGCCCCGATGGCCACATGGACACCCGGCATAGACCGTCCGCAGATAAGCAACACCTCGCGTAGCGGCAGCAGCAGCATACCCACGACCCGGCAGTCTACAGGCGGCACGCAGACGCCCAGCGCCACCCCCAGCCGCAACAGTGGCGCCGCCCGCAGCGGCAGCACCGGCACCACCACGACCACGCGCAGCAGCACGGGTACCACTCCCACGCGTAGCAATGCCGGCACACAGAGCTCCACCGCGCGCAGCAGCGAAGGCACCGGCACCACGCGCAGCAGCAGCGGCACCAGCACCTCCACTTCGCGCAGCAGCAGTACCACCTCGAGCTCCAGCCGCAGCAGCAGTGCCGCCACCCCCACCACGCGCAGCAGCTCCACCTCGAGCACCAGCCGTAGCAGCAATACTGCCACACCCACCACGCGCAGCAGCTCCACTTCGAGCACCAGCCGCAGCAGCAGTACTGCCTCCCCCACCACGCGCAGCAGCTCCACCTCGAGCAACTCGCGCAGCAGCAACAGCGGTACCGCCACGCGCAGCACCTCGACCACCACACGCAGATAACAACAGACCGATTATGAAAGCCAGCGAATTGGTACTGGCACCCGACGGCAGCCTGTACCACATACACCTCAGCAGCAGCACCTTGGCAGACAAGGTGCTGCTTGTTGGCGACCCCGGACGGGTCGACATGTTCAAAGAGATATTCGACACAGTGGACTATGAGTCGCACAACCGCGAGCTACACGCCCTCACCGGCAGCTACCACGGAACGCGCATGACGGCCCTGTCGACCGGCATGGGATGTGACAATATAGACATCGTCCTGACCGAGTTGGACGCCGCCCTGCGGGTGGAGCACGGCGAATGGAACGACAAGTGCAACCGCAATCTGCAACTGGTTCGCATCGGTACCAGCGGGTCGCTGCAAGAGAATATCGACTGCGGAAGCCACGTGGCGGCACGCTATGCCATAGGACTGGACGGCCTGATGAACTACTACCGCGAGTGGGTGCCCCCCATGCCCGAGATGGACCAGCGCTTCATGGTGCACATGGGGCTCAACCACAGGCTGGCCATGCCCTACTGCGTGGCCGGCAGCGAGATGCTGATGGGCCGAGTGGGCCTGGACATGCACCACGGCATCACCGTCACCGCACCCGGATTCTACGGTCCACAAGGACGCACCATACGGCTGCATCCGTCGGTGAACAATCTGAATGAGAACCTGGCGACGTTCGAATGGGAACGCACGCCGGTGACCAATCTGGAGATGGAGACCTCGGCCATCTATGGATTCAGCCACATGCTCGGCCACGAGGCGCTGACCGTATGCCTCATCATAGCCAACCGGCCGAAAGGCACATTCCTGAATGACTACCACCCGCAGATGCGCGAACTGGTCGGCACTGTGGTGGAACGAATGGCGTAAGTCTACTTCATCGAAGCCCGGCGCTGCTTGATGACGTCGTAGGCTTCGTTGATTTCTTTCATCTGTTCGGCGGCATTGCGCTGCATTTCCTCACTCATACCCGCCACACGGTCGGGGTGGTATTTCATGGCCATCTTGCGGTAAGCCTTCTTGACTTCGTCGTCGGTGGCCGAACTATCGATACCCAACACGCGATAGGGGTCCTTGTTGTAGCTCGACGAACGGGAGCCGCCGGAGCGGTTGGAGTGTCCGCCGGCATAGCCGGCATCTTCATAGCCCACATGACGCTCGAAGATGCTGGTATAGTCTGAGGCGGAGATGCCCAGATATTGGGCTATCAGACGCAGCATATTGACCTCGGGTTGGTTGAAATCGCCGTCGGCACCGCCTATGCCAAAAAGGAAGTCCACCATGTGGTAGCGGGTGGTGTAGTCGGTATTGACCTTGATTTGGGCACACACTTGGTCGATGGGAATATCCTGCTGCACCATCTGCTGCAGCACTTTCAGCATCTCCTTGCCACGCTCTTCGCCATAATTTTGCAGCAGAAAGCGCTTGACAAAGTCCAGTTCACTCTTCTTCACGGCGCCGTCGACCTTCATCACGGCGGCGATAAGCACCATGAGTGCCGCGTTGACATCCTGCTGTGTGCCTGTGTTGCGATATGGGCCACGATGATAGCCGCCCGAGGAGAAGGAACTGCCGGAGTCGCCTATCTGCCTGTCGGGCGAGATGGCCTTGCCCAGCCAATAGCCCAGCAGGGCACCTATCGGGCCACCGATGGCCCACCCCAGGCCCGCAAAGAGCCATTTGGTGATACTACTCATTATTCAATATTTTATATATTACAGACTGAATTTCGGTACGCACATTCATCTGCGCCAGGCGGTTGGGCGTGGCCGAGGGATGTACGCGGTTGGACAGGAAGACGTAGACCAGCTCCTTCTCTGGGTCGACCCAAAGCATAGTGCCCGTGAAGCCGGTGTGGCCATAGCTGGCCTGCGACGCTTCGGGACAGCATGGCCCGCTGGCCGAGGGGGTGAAGAGCTGCTTGTCGAAGCCCAGCGCGCGACGGTTGCCCGACTCGGCATAGTGGCGGCTGGTGAAGAGGTCGATGGTGGCCTGGCTCAGGTAGCGCTGCCCATTGGAGACGCCACCGTCGAGCAACATCTGCATCAGCCGGGCCACCTCGCCGGCCGTGGAGAAGAGACCGGCATGGCCGCTGACGCCACCCATCGCATAGGCGTTGGGGTCGTGCACCTCGCCGGAGATGAGGCCACGCAGGGAATCCTGCTCGGTGGGGGCTATAAAGGCAGCCCCAATGCCGTTCTCCATCGGGCGGAAAGCGGTGTGGCGCAATCCCATAGGCTTGTAGAAGCGGTCGGCGCAGAACTGGTCGAGCGGCTGACCGCCGACACGGCGCACCACATCGGAGAGAAGCATGAATCCCAGGTCGCTGTAGAAGTAGCCCTCCTTGCCGTTGAGCTGGCTGGCGGCCACGGCAAGCAATATGGAGTCGTAGCCGGTGGTCTGCTGCCAGTAGGCATCAAAGGCTTTCAGACGGGCGCAATGGCTCATAACCTGTTTGATGGTGATGTCGCGCTTGTCGGTGGTGTCCAGATAGGGCAGATACTTGCCCAGGCGGTCGTCGATGGAGAGCTTGCCCTCGTCGACCAGCCGCATAATGGCGAGAGTTGTGGCGCAGACCTTGGTGAGCGAGGCCAGGTCGTAGTCGGTGGTCGGGAGAACCGTGTCGGACTGCGGGTCATAAGTCGTGTGGCCATAGGCGCGATTGAGGACTTCGCGACCGCGGTGCAGCACCACCACCTGGCATCCGGGCGTGGCCTGGGCGGCGATGGCGGCCTGGCAGATGCTGTCCACACGACGGTCGGTGGCGAAGGCATTGAGCAGCAGAACATCGTTCAGCTCGTCGACAATGGCCTGGCACACCGCCCGGTGCTCCTCGCCCGGCACCCGTATGCTGTCGGCCATATAGGGCAGCACGTGGCGATACTTGGCATGCAGCACGCGGCGGCAATGATAGTCGATGGCAGCACGGACGCTGTCGTCGGCCCTGGCGGCATCCTTGATGCGGGCTATCGACTGCGGCACATCGGGCGGCAGCAGGATGATGTCGTTGCCTGCCATCAGGGCGGCCAGCTCGGCGTCGCCGTTCTTGTAGGTGTTGGTGACACCCTTCATGTCGATGCCGTCGGTGACCACCAGCCCGTCGAAGCCCAGTTTGCGGCGAAGCAGGCCGTCGACAATCAGCGGGCTGAGCGACGAGGGGCGCGTGGCGTCGATGGCATTCACCTGCAGGTGGGCCACCATCACACCCTGCACACCGGCCTCGATCAGGCGGCGGAAGGGATAGGTGTCGACAGAGTCGATATAATCGAGCGTATGGTTTATCACCGGCAGCTCGTAGTGGCTGTCGGCATCGGTGTCGCCGTGGCCGGGGAAATGCTTGGCCGTGGCTATCACGCCCTGGCTCTGCTGCCCGAGGGCATACATGATGCCCAGCTGCGCCACGCGTTCGCGGTCGGTGCCGAACGAGCGGGTGCCGATGACCGGATTCTTGGGGTTCGAGTTGATATCGACCACCGGAGCGAAATTGATATGGATACCCATCTCGCGACATTGACGGCCAATCTCCTCACCCATGCGGTAGACCAGACTGTCGCGGGCCGGGGGCAACAGACCGAAACGGGCGTTGCGGGGGAAAGAGAACATATCCTTCAGCCGCATGCCGAGGCCCCATTCGCCGTCGATGCATACCAGCAGCGGCACGCCGGCGCCGGCCTGGAAGCGGCGCGTCATGGCCACCTGGCGGTCGGCCGTGCCGGCGAAGAAGCACACGCCGCCCACGCCATAGCCGTTCATGCGGGCCGAAAACCCGGCGGCCTGCCCGTCGTCCATATCGAGCGGCACGCGCACCACCATCAGCTGGGCGATACGCTGCTCGAGCGACAGCGCCTCCATCGTCGACTCCACCCACACGGTCTCACGGTCCAGAAAGCTGAGCCCGCGGGCATGGAACTCCTGCGCGCTGGCGCCACCCGCCAGACAGAGCATCATCATCGCTACGGCGAGGAGGTGTTTTCCATGCCTCCGAAATGTTAAAATGGTAGGATGGTGGTAGGATGGTGGTAGGATGGTGGTAGGATGGTGGTAGGATGATAGCTCTTTTTTCATGGGTGAACGTGGGTTTGTCCGGTTAATATTTATATTTTTTTAACATTTGGTCGATATATTCCACCTGCCGCCGGCGGGGATTGCCCTCATAGTTGAGGATGACATAGTCGGCACGCATCATCATCTGCTCGGCCGGCATCTGGTTGGCGATACGGGCGCGCAGGGCCTCGTCCCCCACCCCGTCGCGCAGGCGCAGGCGCTCCAGTCGGCTGTCGAGGTCCAGATAGACGCACACGACGCTGTCCATCAGGCGGTCGAAGCCATAGTCGTAGAGGATGGCACTCTCGAAGAGCACATAGGGTGCATCGGCATGCAGACGGCAGAAAGCGTCGAAATCCTCCTTGACGCGTGGATGGACCAGGGCATTCAACCCCTGCAGCAACTGCCTGTCGGCGAAGACGCGGCTGGCCACGGCCCGCTTGTCGGCACTGCCGTCGGGCAGAAACACCCCGTCGCCCAGCAGCGCGCGCAGGCTGTCGAGGAAATCGATATCACTATAGTAGCCCGCGGCCACTATGTCGCTCACGAAACAAGGGACGCCCAGCCGGCGGAATTCGGCCACCACGGTGCTCTTGCCGCACCCCATGCCTCCGGTTATGCCCACCCGCTTCATTGGATAACGACACACTGGATTTCACGGGGTTCGATATTGCGCGGACGCACGTAGGAGGGGAATTCCACCAGCCGAGGCTCGACTCGTCCGCCGTGGCTGAGCACGTCGGCATAGTCGACCGAGACGACAAAGACAGGTTCGCGGTGCAGGTCGCGGTGTGCCACCCAAGCGCGCACCGTCACCGCCTCGGGGTAGAGCTTCAGCGACACCGTGCTGTCGGCCCCGTCGACCCGGATGGGTACCAGGAAATCCCGCTCCACATACGCCTCCACCGGCAGCGAGACCTCCACCTCGCTGCACGAGGGGTGCACGTCGGCATACTGCTGCCACACGGGGTCGAGCGGCAGACGGTAGGTGCCGCTCTCGTTGATACCGGCGATACTGGCCGGAGCCACCCGTATGCGCTCTATGCGGTCCAGCGCCTCGGCCGGGCCGTAGAGCACCACTTCGGACGGCGTCACCGCGGGCTCGCCGTACAGACCGTACTGCTCCAGGAAGGAGAACTGCACGTCGTCCATACTCGGATGGTAGGTGCGGCTGCTGCGTGCCGCCAGCACATAATGCAGCGTGTCGATATCGGATGTGAACCGCCTGGCGCCGCGAACGGCACGCATCAGCCGGTCGGAGATGGCGTTGACAGCCACCGTACCGTCCTCGGCCGAGACGGCCACCTGCACCTCTGGCTGCACGCCGGCCACGCTGTTCCACAGCGCATCGAAGCCCGACATCGTGGCCTGCATCGGCAACACGGTATCGGCCTCGACCAAGGCATAGCGCACCGTGTCATATCCCACCGGGCACACGCGCACCCTCACGGGATACTCGCCCTGTTCAGACATCGACACGGCCAGCCACACCAGAGCAGTAATACCCAATATGACCAGGAAATGCTTCACTTCTTCTCCTCAGCCTTAGGCTCGGGGGCGGGCTGAATCATGTTCTTCTCGACGGTCATCACCACGCCGTTGCTGACCTCCACGTCCACCGTGTGGTCCTCCACCGAATGCACCCTGCCATAGATGCCGCCCGAGAAGACGACGCGGTCGCCCTTCTTCAGCGCGTTGCGGAACTTCTGTTCCTCCTTCTCGCGCTTGCGCTGCGGGCGCATCATGAGCACCCACATCAGCACGAGAATCACTATCATCCATATCCACATAGAACTGCCGCCCTGCTGTTGGGCCTGAAGTAGAATCATGTTGTTCATCATAACTATTGTAATGTTTTATTGATTTAATGTGAAACCTGGGCCATAATCTTCAGCCTGGCCCGCGACGGCTGTGCGTTGGTCACGATAGTGACCTCCTGGAACTGCTGGCCGCTCTTGCCGGCACTCTTGAAAGTGACGGTGACATAGCCCTCGCCACCGGGCGCCACACGGCCCTTGGGATAGTCGGCCACAGTGCAGCCGCAGGTGGCCGAGGCGCCGGAAATAATCAGGTCGGCGTTGCCGGTATTGCGGAAATGGAAGCTGTAGCTGATGCTCTCGCCCGCCGAGAGGCGGCCGAAGTCGTGCATATCGCTGTCGAAAGTGATGACGGGCATCTTCTCTGTCTCGTCGTATCCGGCGGCGCTCCGCGGATTGCGTATCAGGTCCACGTCGGCATCGGCCTTCTTGCTCTGGCAGCCCGCTACCAGCAGCGTCGCCAGAAACAGGTATAGTATCTTTTTCATATCCGTCAAATGTTTTCTTCGCCGAATTCGTTGAGCAGTCCGCGACCCGTCTTCTTGATGCGGCCCTGCGAACGCAGCTCCAGCACCAGCTTGTCGAGAATGCCGTTGATAAAGAGACGACTGCGGTCGGAACTGAACTCCTTGCTGAGTTCGATGTATTCGTCCACGGTCACCTTCTCCGGAATGGTGGGGCAGTTGGTCAGCTCGGCTATGGCCATATTGACCAGCAGAATGTCCATCAGCGCCACGCGCTCGAACTCCCATCCCTGCAGACGGCGGCGAATCATCTCGTTGCTCTCCTCGCGATGGGCCAGACTTTCGCGCAGCAGCACGCGGGCAAATTCCATGTCGGCCTCGTCCTTGTCCTGACGGCGGTCGTACATCACCGGCCACGGCATGGCGGCGTCGAAGTGCGCCTCGTCCAGTGTCTTGAGCATCATGAAGTTGTATTGGGCTATCTGCTCGAAGTCGTCCTCCCATAGCAGACTGCGGTCCTGCATGGTGGTGACGATGGCCTCACGGTTCATCAGATAGCGGAACAGCCCGATGGCCAACTCCTTGTCAGCCTTGAAGTCGGTGTCGGCATGGGAAAGATAGTCGCAATAGAGCTTCTGCTGGCGGAAGTCGATGAAAGCCTCGCGTATCAGCTCCTCGTGGGTCTGCCAGCATCCAGCCCACTGGTCGATATACTTCTTCAACTCAAAGTTATCGGCCAAACGGACAAGGAAGCTATTGTTCAGAAACTTGCGGTTAGGGGTCTTTTCGGCCTGCGTGGGACGGAACTTCTTGCGCCCCTCCTCGATAACGCGGTCGGCCACCTCGAGCATGCGCGGCAACAGGGCCACCTGCAGCACGCCCAGCTCGTTCAGCCGGGTCACATGGTATTCAAAATCTTTCATAGCCGAGGCGGAATCCTTCGACTCCATCTGGCAGGCATAGAGTTCCTGCAATACCTTGCAGCGTAGGAAATGTCTACTTAGCATCTATTATTATAGTACAATGTTGATAATCTTTTTGGGCACGAAGATAACCTTCTTGGGTTCGCCGGTGAGCCATTTGGCGGCATCGGGGGCGGCCTTCACGGCGGCCAGCACGTCTGCCTGGGTGGCTGTGGCGGGCAGGTCGATGGTGAAACGCATCTTGCCGTTGAACTGCACCGGGTATTTCACCGTGTCTTCCACCAGATACTGCGGGTCGAACTGCGGCCACTGGGCGTCGCATATCGTGGTGTCGTGGCCCATCTGGTGCCACAACTCCTCGGCAATATGGGGCGCAAACGGGGCTATCAGCACCAGCAGCGGCTCCAGCACCTCGCGGCTGCTGCACTTGAGGTCGGTCAGCTGGTTGGTGCATATCATGAAGGTCGACACCGAGGTATTGAACGAGAAGCGCTCTATATCGTCTGTTATCTTCTTGATGGTCTGGTGCAGTATCTTCATGGCAGGCTTCTGGTCCTGCTGGCTTTCCGGTTCCTTGGCGTCGTACAGCTTCCAGAACTTCTTGAGAAAACGGAACACACCCTCGATGCCATTGGTATCCCACGGCTTGGCCTGCTCCACGGGTCCGAGGAACATCTCGTAGAGTCGCAGCGTGTCGGCGCCGTAGCGAGCCACCAGGTCGTCGGGATTCTGCACGTTGTACATGCTCTTGCTCATCTTCTCTATCTCCCAGCCGCAGACGTACTTGCCGTCCTCCAACTCGAAGCGGGCCTCCTGGAACTCCGGACGCCACTGGCGGAACTTCTCTACATCCAGCACATCGTTGTCCACGATATTGATATCAACGTGTATCGGCGTCACATCGCCCATGTCCTTGACGAGTCCTTTCGAGATGAAGAGATTGTTGTCCTGCTTGGAACGGTACACGAAATTGCTCCGTCCCTGTATCATTCCCTGGTTGATAAGTTTCTGGAAAGGCTCTTCCTTGGCGGCCAGTCCGAGGTCGAAAAGGAACTTGTTCCAGAAGCGGGCATATATCAAGTGGCCTGTGCCATGCTCGGCACCACCCACATAGAGGTCCACATTCTGCCAGTATTGCACCGCCTGCTCCGAGAAGTAGGCGCTGTCATTCTTCGGGTCCATGTAACGCAGATAGTAGCCACTGCTGCCGGCAAAGCCCGGCATAGTGCTCAACTCCAGCGGGAGGACCGTCTTGTTGTCGATGTCCGAACAGTCCACCACCGTATTGCTCTTGGTGTCCCAAGCCCACTTCTGGGCGTGACCCAGCGGCGGTTCACCGCTGGCAGTAGGCTTGAATTCGCTCACCTCCGGCAGCTCCAGCGGCAGGCACTCTTCGGGTATTGCATAGGGTATGCTGTCTTTGTAGTAGATGGGGAACGGCTCGCCCCAGTAGCGCTGGCGGCTGAAGATGGCATCGCGCAGACGGTAGTTCACCGTGCGGTGGCCGATGCCCATCTGCTCGATCTTATCAATCACGGCCTTCATGGCATCCTTCACCTTCATGCCGGTGACAAAGCCGCTGTTGACCGAGTAGCCCGTCTTGGCGTCCATGCTCTCGTTCCAACCGGCGGGATCGCTGGTGACATCCTTTTCCAGCGAGACCACCTGGCGTATCGGCAGGTTGAAGTGGCGTGCAAAGGCGAAGTCGCGGCTGTCGTGGGCGGGCACTGCCATGATGGCACCGGTGCCGTAGCCGGCCAGCACATAGTCGCTGACCCAGATAGGGATGCGCTCCTCCGTGAGGGGATTGACGGCATAAGCGCCCGTGAACACGCCGCTCACCTTCTTCACCTCGGCCTGGCGCTCGCGCTCACTGCGGTTCTTGGCCCAGGTCACATAGTCCTGCACCTGCTGGCGCTGCTCCGGCGTGGTGATTTGCTCTATCAGCTCATGCTCCGGGCAGAGCACCATGAAGGTGACGCCGAAGATGGTGTCGGGACGGGTGGTGAAGATTTCGAAACTCGGCACCGGCTGGGGATCGAACTGCGACATGTAGGCCTGCGCACCGGGCAACACGTTGGCGTTGCTCTTCACATCCAGAGGGAACCACACCGCAGCACCCTCGCTCCGGCCGATCCAGTTGCGCTGTATCTCCTTCAGAGAGTCGGTCCAGTCCACCTGCTCCAGGCCGTCGACCAGCCGTTGGGCATAGGCCGTGATGCGGAGACTCCACTGGCGCATCAGCTTACGCTCCACGGGATAGCCGCCGCGCACGCTGAGGCCGTTGACCACCTCGTCATTGGCCAGCACAGTACCCAGCTCGGCACACCAGTTGACATACGTGTCGGCCAGGTAGGCCAGACGGTAGTTCATCAGCACCTGCTGGCGTTTGGCTTCGTCCCACGAGTTCCACTCCGCCGCCGAGAAGCTCATCTCCTCGGTGCAGGCGGCGTCCAGCCCGTCGGTGCCCCACTCGGCAAAGCGGGCCTCCAGCGACTCAATCGACTGCGCACGCTGCAGCTTGTTGTCGTAGTAGCTCTTGAACAGCTGGATGAAAGTCCACTGCGTCCACTTGTAGTACTGTGGGTCGCAGGTACGCACCTCACGGTCCCAGTCGAAGCTGAAGCCTATCTTGTCCAGCTGCTCGCGGTAGCGCTTGATGTTCTGCTCCGTGGTGACGGCGGGATGCTGACCCGTCTGTATGGCGTACTGCTCGGCCGGCAGACCATAAGCGTCGTAGCCCATCGGGTGCAACACGTTGTAGCCACGCAGACGCTTGTAGCGGGCATAGATGTCGCTGGCTATATAGCCCAGCGGATGACCCACGTGCAATCCAGCCCCCGAGGGGTAGGGAAACATGTCGAGAACATAGTAGTGCGGCTTGCCGCTATCGTTGGAAACATGGTACACACCATGCTCCCGCCAGTAGTTTTGCCACCGAGGTTCGATTTCTCCGAAGTTGTAGTCCATTTTCATTCAATCATTTACAACAGCCAACCACTCTGGCCGTAGAGCGCAAAGATACGAATAAAAAATAAACTACGCAAATAAATATAAAATATCCAAGGACAGATAGCCCGCAGGGCTTTCCTTTCAATAGACGACACAACCGGACACACCTCCCCTCTCCCCGATGGGGCCCGCCGCTGCGCGGCGGGCCCCATCGGAATAACGGTGGCAAACAAACCATTGAAAGCAAGCTCCTACGGAGCATCCTTCATTTTAGCTCCTACCGCCAGAAGCGCGAGGTGATGTCGTGCATCCGGCCTCCCTCGACGCGGTAGAGGCGCTGGTTGGTGGTGCGGCTGCGCAGGGGGCCCAGATGGCGCAGGTAGGGGCCCAGCTTGATGTAGTCGAAGTTGGCCAGCTGCACCTGGGGCGACAGCAGCGAGCGGCCGCTCCACCAAGCTATCTTCAGCCGCGGATGGTGCTCGCGCAGCCAGCAGGCCAGCCGGTTCACCTCCTGCGGCTGGGCGTCGCCGCCCATCAGGCTGAGGCAGGTCACCTCCTGCCGCTGGCGGGCCAGCAGGCAGTCCACCGCCGCCCCGTCCAGCACCTCGCCCCCGTCGGCCCACAGGTGCTTGGAGTGGCACCCCGGACAGCGACAGGGGCAGCCCGACAGGTTGACGGCCAGCGTCACCTCGTCGGGCAGCTCCTGGAAGACTATATCTGTATCTACGTACTTCAGCATGGTTGTCTCTTGCGGTTGTCTGTTCCGGTCGGCAGCTCAAACCTCCGACCTCATACCTCCGACCTGCTCACATGGTGGCATAGTAGCGGCGGGCAGCCTCCTCCTGGCGCGGCTGGCTGAAGTTGCTCACGCGCTTCAGGTAGCCGATGATGCGCGTCATGTAGTCCACATTCTTCGAATGGCAGTGTGGACACTCCTTCAGGTAGCGCTTGTCGATGTGGCCACAGTCGTTGCAGATGGTGTTCGGGATATTGAAGGTAAAGTAGTTGCAACCCTCCCTGGCGGCCACCTCGAGCAGCTGCATGTACTGCTGCTGCGTCAGGTGCTCCTCCAGGTTGCAGTGCAGGGCCGAGCCGCCGGTGAGGTGCTCGATGTAGGGGGCACCGTGCAGGCGGAACTTGTCCAGCACCGAGAGGCTCGTGTCCTCGACGATGTAGAAGTACGAGTTGTAGCAGTCGCGCGGCACAAAGTAGCCGTCCTCGCGGTCCCACTTGGCATGCTTCACACCCACGTTCTCGGCCGGTATCATCTCGCAGTTGAACATCACCTCCCGGGTGCGGTACTCCTTGTTCTTCTTCTCCACCAGGCCCAGCACCGTCTGCACGAACTCGCGGTACTGCGGGTTGTCCGTGATCGGGATGCCCATAAACTCGGCAGCCTCCACCAGTCCGTTGACGCCGATGGTCAGGTACTGGCGGCTCATGTTGATGTAGCCCGCGTCGAAGAGCGGCAGCATGCCGTGGGCCTGCAGGTCCTTCAGGTTCTCGTTGTAGGCCAGCTGCACCTTGTGGCAGAGGTCGATGATGTCGGTCAGGAACTCGCGGTAGTCCATCTCGTGGTTCACCGCATACTGGATGCAGCGGTTGAGGTTGATGGTGAGCACACTCTTCGACCCCGTGCTCACACCGCCGGCGCCGAGCGTGTAGCTGAATCCGTTGTCGGTGATTTCGTTGCGCAGGCGGCAGCAGCTGCTCAGCGAGTCGGCATTGTCCGAGATGTAGGTGAAGAACGAATGCCCCTCGGCATACATCTCGGCCGTGAACTGCGCCATCTCGGGGTCGGCAAAGCTGACTGTGGGCAGTGTGGAGTGGGCTGTGTGTAGCACTTGTTCCGTATTGCCACCCACGGCACGCTCCCCACTGTCCTCTTTCTTGTACAGCAGCGCCATCGTCTCCACCGGGAAGGTGAGCACCGCCTTGGTGCGCTCGGCGTTGAACCAGCGCATGAAACGCTTCTGCAGCCACTTCAGGCCCTCCCAGTCGGGCTCGCTGCCGTCCGGGAAACGGAACTCGCCGAAGAGCGAACGGAAGTAGGGCTCGTCGTAGTAGGCGATGTTCCAGAACACAGCCTGGTAGTTGCGCGCGCCGGTGGGCTGGTTCAGGCTGTACACTATCTGCTCGAAGCAGTCGGTGATCACCTTGTCCATCGTCTTCTGACGCAGACTCAGGTCCACCACCCGATCCGGCTCCTTCCAGTAGTCGCGTCCGTAGTCCTTCTGGATGAAATAGTTCAGGTACATCAGGAACTCCGGCGTGGCGCAGGCGCCGCTCAGCATCGAACTCACCATGAACACCATATTGATAAACCCGCCGCAGAACGACTTCAGGTTGGTCGGAGCCGTGCTGTTGCCGCCGATGCTCGTCGTGCCGCCCAGCAGCCACGGATACATCGTGATGGAGGCGCAATAGTTGGCCAGCGACGTCTCGTCGTTCTTATATATGAAATGGTGCGTCAGCAGGTCCAGATAGCGGTCCGCCAGCTCCTTGCCGTACATCTTCTTGATGCGGTCGGTCAGCAGACGGCGGTTCAGGCGGATGAAGTTCGACTTCGGCAGCTCGCCTATCAGCGTGGCTATATTCTTGTGCTCCACATTGGCGTTGGCGTCGTACTTGCTGCCCGTGGCGGCATTGGCGGCGTCCACATAGTCGCTCAGGAAGCGCAGCTTCTCCATCGTCTCGCGGTCCTCGGTGTGCTGCTGGCGGTAGAGTATGAAACTCTTCGCCACGGCATAGTAGCCCTCCTGCATCAGCGCCACCTCCACCTCGTTCTGTATCTCCTCCACCGTGATGCCATTGTGGATGTCCAGCCGCGAAAGTATCTTCGACAGGCGGCCCAGGTCGATAGGCTCGCCCAGCGAACCGAACGCCTTGATGATGGCGTTCATTATCTTGTCCAGCGAAAAGCGCTCGGTCGTACCGTCACGCTTGGTGATTGAGAATGTATTGGTATCCATATATCTATATTTGCTTTATTTCGCGAAAGCGTCTCTCTGCAGCAGCGGCAGGTCTCCTGGCTCGCCTCCGGCGACCGCGCCTTCTCGGGCCCCCTGCGACCCAATGGCACCCTGCGGCCACCCGTTCTCCACTCTCCGTTCTCCACTCTCCGTTCTCCACTCTCCACTCTCCACTCTCCACTCTCCACTCCAACGAGGCTTACAGTTGCGCGTCAGCCCGTGATTCTCACACGGTTCCCTATTGTCCGCCCCGTGGCGGACCGCGGCTGTTTCCGGCTGCAAAAGTACACTCTTTCCGCCACTCGGCAAAATAAAGTTACAAACACCACCCCGTTGAAAACCCCACCCGCCCCAAGCCCGACAACAAAAGCCGCCACGCCGGCACAATTTTTCCCCTAACGGCCCCGTCACCCCCCAGTCAGGAAACCCTCAAAACAAGGTCATTAGACTACCATCTCTTACTCATCTCCTACCATACCCATACCCTACCCCTAGTCAAAAATCACACAAGTAGGCAATAAGTAGGGCAAAACAACGTTAACATAGGTGGAAAATAACTCAAAAATACCTCGCAATGGCTAAGCAAACGTCTGGTTTTCTGGGCGGTTTCAGCGGACGGCTGGGACCCGTAATCGGCTATCAATGGAACGGCCGCTGGTGCATGCGGTCGCACCAGCCCTATGTGCACAACCCGCAAACCGCAGCGCAGATGGCGCACCGCACCCTCTTCAAGCAGCAGGTGCAGCTCGCGGCCCGCCTGCGCTGGGCCGTCACCACCACGCTCACCGGCCCGGCACGCCAGGCTGGCATGACGGCGTTCAACCTCTTCGTCAGCCTCAACCAGCCCGCCTTCGGCCAGACCGGCAGCCGCCTCTGCGTCGACTGGAGCCGCCTGCAGCTCAGCCTGGGCGACGTAGCGCCGGTGGCCGCCGCCACCGCCGTGCGCGAAGACGGCAATGTACTGAGCGTCAGCTTCGACCGCGGCCACGGCGCCGCCTACGACCTCGTCTACCTCTACGTCTACGCCCCCGACCTCGAGCAGGGCTTCCTCTCCGCCCCCGCCTACCGCCGCGAGAAGCACCTGCGCCTTGCCCTGCCCGACGCCTTCGCCGACTGCGAACTGCACGCCTACCTCATGGTCCGCCACGACGACGGCCGTTGGAGCCCCACCCTCTACGTCCCCTGCCCCGACGACGACGCCGGCGAGCCCGACACCCAGACCGACGAGGCCGACCACAGCCCCCAGCCCATAGAGACGCAGCGTACCGCGTCTGCCATCGATATTTCCGACAATCCCACAGCCACCGGCCATCCCACCGACCACGGATGAGCATAACCCTGTAGAGACGCGGCACGCCGCGTCAGCATTCTTTCCGTTTGCCACACAAAATGATAGCAGACGCGGCACGCCGCGTCTCTACAGGGCAATGGTGAAATCGTGTCATAAAGGACGTAATAAGTCGTCACTATTGCCCATTTTGCAAAATAAGCATATTCAAACATGCTTATTTTGTATTAGATAGCTAACAATCTGTATTTCTAATAATTACAACTGCAATTTAATTTCACAAACGCCTTGTTTCAAGGTCTGTTTTCATTAAATTGCACACAAAAATCAAATTAAGCGAAATAAAATATACTTAACTTGAAAAAAAGTTGTATCTTTGCATCGTGAATCATAGAAGGAGATAGGTTATGTTTTTATCCGAATCAGCAGAACGACAGGCAATTGCACGCCTGAGCATCGACAACCCGTGGTGGCAAAACGGCTCGATCAGGGCCGATTTCAAGGACATGGGGCCACGCGCCTACCTGGAAATCTTCCACGCACTGGTGCGCAACACGCGCGTACACCGCTCCATCATCCTCATGGGGCCCCGCCGCGTGGGCAAGACGGTGATGATCTACCACACCATACAGCTGCTGATCGACGAGGGCGTCAACCCCAAGAATATAATATATGTATCGGTCGACACGCCCATCTACAACGGCATCCAACTGGAGGAGCTGATGAACGCCGCATTCACCGCCAGCGGGAAGCCCTTCGCAACCGCGGAGCAGTACTACGTCTTCTTCGACGAGGTGCAGTACCTGAAGCAGTGGGAGGTGGGACTGAAATCCCTTTTCGACGCCTTCCCCAACGTGCGCTTCGTGGCCTCGGGCAGCGCGGCGGCGGCGCTGAAGAAGAGCAGCGTCGAGAGCGGTGCCGGCCGCTTCAGCGACTTCAGTCTGCCGCCGCTGACATTCTACGAATATGTACACCTGCGCCACTGCGAGAACCAGCTGCGCGAGAGCACCCTCGTATGGAACGGCCACGAGGTGCATTCGTTCGAACCCACCGACATCGCACTGCTCAACAGCACCTTTGTCGACTATATCAACTATGGCGGCTATCCCGAAGTGGCCTTCAACACCGAGATGCAGGCCGACCCGGGGCAGTACATACGCCACGACATCATCGACAAAGTGCTGCTGCGCGACCTGCCAAGCATGTACGGCATCACCGACGTGCAGGAGCTCAACGCGCTCTTCGCCATGATCGCCTTCAACTCCGGCGGCGAATTCAACTACGAGAGTCTTGCGCAGAACACCGGCGTGAAGAAGGAGACGTTGCGCAAATATATCGAATATTTCGAGGCGGCCTTCCTGCTAAAGAAGATACACCGCACCGACGACACCGCCAAGCGCTACCAGCGCGAGCACGCCTTCAAGCTCTACCTGACCAACCCCTCGCTGCGTTGCGCCCTTTTCGAACCCATCACGATAGAGGACAAGGAGATCGGCACGATGGTGGAGACCGCCGTCTTCGCGCAGTGGATTCCGCGCCTGGGCGCCAACATAGGCTATGCCAGCTGGCGCATCGGCCGCGTGGCGATGGGCGAGGTGGACATCGTGGGCATCAACGAGGCGCGCCAGAAGCCCGACTGGGCGGTGGAGCTGAAGTGGACCGACCGCTTCTACGAGAAGCCGGGCGAGCTGAAGTCGCTGCAAGCCTTCATGGCCGCCAACGGGCTGACGCAGGCCCTTGTCACCACCCAGACCCAGAGCGGCCTGATGAGCCTGCCGTGGGGCAACCTGCAGTTCATGCCCACAGCCTGCTACGCCTACATCGTGGGCCGCAACACCCTCTTCCGCACCAAGGCCGGCATGGGACTGTAGAGACGCGGCGTGCCGCGTCTGCATTCTCCTCCGTTTGCCTCTGACAATGATGGCAGACGCGGCACGCCGCGTCTCTACATCTCACATGGGTGACTGTGCAATTTTGATTTTTGCAACCGCCATGCACTTTTTTTTTGCCATATCGGAAAAAGTTTGTATTTTTGCACCGTCGTTTCCACACCGCCGGAGCCCCACTCGAGAGCGACGGGCAAGCGGGCGGGCAAAGGCGCAAGCCCATGTCCACTGGAAGCGGCAGGACATATAAGAAAGACGTTGAAACGGCGTTTTATCTGCGGCTCATGAATCTCGCAAATTCTATTTGGTACCGCAATAACGCAATGTACCAATGTCCATTGGTTTGGCATATAGTGGTCTCACTATATCCATAACGCGTGGGCTTCGGCATTGCTTATTCTGTACCAAAGGCAATGCGAGAGCCTCATGAGCGGGATAAGCAAGAAAGTTGTTCCCGCGCTTTTTTTATTTGTCTGTGAACTGAAATATTAACCAACAAGCAATAAAAAAATGAAGAAAAAATTATTTTTTGCAGCCCTTGCGCTGCTGACGATGGGCGTTGGAAGAGTTTCATACGCCCAAAATTTCGACCACACTGAAGTTGCTCCCAGTGGACAGACACTCTATTACGATGTATTATTTGAGACACAACAAGGAGACGTTCACCAAGTTGCTATTCTTGTTCATCCTGGCAATGTTAGCAACACTGGTTCGTGGGGTACACACGAGATGCCAACAGGCGAATTGGTTATTCCCGATAGTGTGATGGTGCCGTATTTGGGGCCTGTCCCCGTCAGAGGCATTCAAAGCCATGCTTTTATGAATTGCAGTGGTTTAACCTCCGTGGTTATTCCCAATACGGTGAAAGTCATTGGGGAGGAAGCCTTCTACATGTGCACCAGCCTCACCTCTGTCACTATGCCAGACACCTTGTCTTCCATTCAAATTTCCAGCAATGAAAACAATGCCTATTCTTTCGTGGCCAACGCTATCGCCCCGTTCACCTTCTCCGGATGTTTCCAACTGAGTGGCAACATCACCATTCCCGAAGGTGTGACAACCATTTCCGACCATGCCTTCACCGCAACGAACATCTCTTCTATCACCTGGCCGACAACCGTTACGACTATCGGAGGGCTTGCTTTCTCAAGCTGCAGCAACCTTGCTTCTGTCACTATCCCCAACAGCGTAACACAGATAGAGGGTGGTGCGTTTTATAATTGTTATAAAACAGAGACCATCAATGTTCCCTCCACTGTGAGTTTCAGCGATTACTCATACGGTTGGATGAGTTATCCGGCCAGCACCACATTCCAACTGGTGAAAAACATTAACTACACAGGCTCGCTTGTAGATTCAAACAACACCAATGGTGTCGGTGCTTGGGGAGCCAGAACGCTGAACGGATACATCGAAAACGGCTATGTGTACCGCAATGCGAGCAAGACCTGCCTAACAGCCTGCGACTACACGCAGACAAACGCCACAGTGCCCGCCAGTGTGGACACCTTAGGGTTCGGTGCGTTCATCTGGCACTCTGATTTAACGCAGGTTGTCATTCCCGAAGGAGTGGTGAAAATAGGCTCCCAGGCATTCAACAGCTGCAGTGGATTGGAGCAGATAGACATTCCCTCCACCGTAAGTGCGATTCAAGATTATGCATTCTCCTATTGTTCCGCACTGATGGATGTCACGCTGCCTGCCGCCCTCGCAACGCTTGGCTGTGGTGCTTTTAGCGGCTGCGAACTCGACACTTTGCGGATGCTGGGCAGCGTACCACCATTGTATGAAACCAACGAAGGGTGGTGGCGGAATATTGACCAAACCACCGGTGACACGCTCTGGGCTTACGACACATCGCTTGTAAACGTGCCTATTATTGTCCCTTGTCATGCCGGCTATGCTTACCGCCATGCCGCCGGCTGGAGCAGTTGCAACAACATCATTGATCCCTGCGGTGGCGAGGTGGAGACCTATACGGTCACTGTCAGCAGTGCTGACCCGACGATGGGCAGCGTCGCCGTCAACGGCGAGACTTCGGTCACCGTGGAGGAGGGAGAAACCGTCACCCTCACTGCCAGTGCTAACGAGGGCCACCACTTCCTGCGCTGGAACGACAACAACACCGACAATCCCCGTACCGTAACCGTCACCTCCGACACCACCTTCACAGCCTACTTCGCCGCCAACGGCGGCACCGAGGGCATCAGCGATGTGGACGGCATCAACGCCAAAGTGGTTGCCGCCGATGGGCGGATTGTCGTCACCGATGCCGACGGCCTCACCGTGACCCTCTACGACGCCGCAGGCCGCCAGCTGGCCGTGCGCCGCAACGAAGGCTCCCCTGTACATTTCGACGTCCCCGCCTCCGGCACCTACCTCGTCCAGGTCGGCGCCGCCCCCGCCCGCCGCATCGTCGTGGTGAAGTAGCGGCAATATCCGACTGCCAAAATGTCAGCATCCGTGTCAGTCCGTGCGATTGGCACGGATGTTGTTGTCATGAGGGTGTGAAAGTTCAATCAGAACGAAAAGAACAAAAAGAAAGCGGCAAGACAAATTCTGATGGTTCTGAAAGTTCTGATTGAGATAAAAAAGAAAACAAAAAAAAGAAAGGAAATACATTATGGCAAAAATCATCGGAATCGACCTCGGCACAACCAACAGCTGTGTCAGCGTCATGGAAGGTAACGAACCAGTAGTTATCGCTAACAGCGAGGGCAACCGCACCACCCCCAGCGTGGTGGGCTTCCTCGAGAACGGAGACCGCAAGGTGGGCGACCCCGCCAAGCGTCAGGCCATCACCAACCCCCACAACACCGTCTACAGCATCAAGCGCTTCATGGGCGAGACCTACGACCAGGTGACCAAGGAGATTGAGGCCGTGCCCTACAAGGTGGTGCGCGGCAACAACAACACCCCCTGCGTCGACATCAACGGCCGCCAGTACACCCCGCAGGAGATCAGCGCCATCGTGCTGCAGAAGATGAAGAAGACCGCCGAAGACTACCTGGGTCAGGAAGTTACCGAGGCCGTCATCACCGTCCCCGCCTACTTCAACGACAGCCAGCGTCAGGCCACCAAGGAGGCCGGCGAGATTGCAGGCTTGAAGGTGCGTCGTATCGTCAACGAGCCCACGGCTGCCGCTCTGGCCTACGGCCTCGACAAGAAGGCTCAGGATATGAACGTCGCCGTGTTCGACCTCGGCGGAGGCACGTTCGATATCAGCATTCTGAACCTCGGCGACGGCGTCTTCGAGGTGAAGAGCACCAACGGCAACACGCACCTCGGCGGCGACGACTTCGACCGCAAGATTATCAACTGGATGGCCGACGAGTTCCAGCGCGACAAGGGCATTGACCTCCGCAAGGACCCCATGGCCATGCAGCGCCTGAAAGAGGCTGCCGAGAAGGCCAAGATCGAGCTCTCCAGCAGCATGGAGACCGAAATCAACCTGCCCTACATCACCGTGGCCGACGGTGTGCCGCAGCACCTGGTGATGAAACTCACCCGCGCCAAGTTCGAGCAGCTGTGCGACGACCTCATCCGCGCCACCATCGAGCCTTGCCGCAAGGCCATGCAGGATGCCGGCCTGAGCAACAGCGACATCAACGAGGTCATCCTCGTCGGCGGCTCCAGCCGTATCCCCGCCGTGCAGAAGAAGGTCGAAGAGTTCTTCGGCAAGGTGCCCAGCAAGGGCGTCAACCCCGACGAGGTGGTCGCCATCGGCGCCGCCATCCAGGGCGGTGTGCTCACCGGCGAGGTGAAGGACGTGCTGCTGCTCGACGTGACACCTCTTTCGCTGGGTATTGAGACGCTGGGCGGCGTGATGACCAAGCTCATCGATGCCAACACCACCATCCCCACCAAGAAGAGCCAGGTCTTCAGCACCGCTGCCGACAACCAGCCCGAGGTGGAGATCCACGTGCTGCAGGGCGAGCGTCCCATGGCCAACGACAACAAGACCATCGGCCGCTTCCACCTGGCCGGCATTCCACCTGCACCGCGTGGAGTGCCCCAGATTGAGGTCACCTTCGACATCGACGCCAACGGCATTCTCAATGTCAGCGCCCTCGACAAGGCCACCGGCAAGAGCCAGAACATCCGCATCGAGGCCAGCAGCGGCCTCAGCGAGGACGAAATCAAGCGCATGAAGGCCGAAGCCGAGGCCCACGCCGACCAGGACAAGAAGGCCAAGGAAGAGGTGGAGAAAATCAACAACGCCGACGGCATGATCTTCCAGAGCGAGAAGAACCTCAAGGACTACGGCGACAAGATCCCCGCCGAGAAGAAGAGCGCCATCGAGAGCGCCCTCAACGAGCTGAAGGCCGCCCACAGCGCCCGCAACGTCCAGCAGATCGACCAGGCCATGGCCAAGATCAACGCCGCCTGGCAGGCCGCCAGCGAGGACATGTACAAAGCCCAGCAGCAGGCCGGCGGTGCCAATCCCGGCGCCGGCTTCGACCCCAACAACATGGGTGGTAACCCCAACGCAGGTGCCGGCCAGCAGGGCAGCAACCCCAACGACAACGTCACCGACGTCGACTACGAAGAGGTGAAATAACAAAAATTTAATCACAAGAGGCTCATGACCTTACACATAAGATTATGAGCTTTTTTTTATATTAGCGTATTTCTCATGGATCATTTACGAAAGGAAATTAGGGAAGATTTTGAATACTCGAAAAAGCAATATAATCCCGCAGAAGATTGTAACGGAGGTCTTTTAAGTGAATATGAAGTAATGAAAGCACACTACATTCTTTCGGACTACTTTTTATCTGAAGGAGAGTCTGTGCGTTTTGGTATACATGATTTCGGGCTTCTTTCTTCTGCAGTTAGCAGACAATGTGTTGCATTTGGAGGAAAGGAGAAATGGAATACACCTATACAAAAAATTGCGACGCTTGTGTTTGGCTTGGTAAAAGACCATGCTTTCAACGATGGTAATAAACGAACCGCTTTGCTTTCCATGCTATTGGCTCTAAACAAAAACAAAAGGCAGGCCGATTGCAAAAAGGAAGTCTTTGAAACTTTATTAGTACGAATTGCAGCCAATAAACTCTCGGACTATAACGAATTCAAGAATTTTAATGGTCCAGATGCAGAAGTGGAGTTTATTGCTGATTTTATCCGAAGGAAAACCAGAAAAGTTGATGCTTCATCTCACTCTTTAACCTATGAAGAATTTAATACTAAACTAAAAAAATACAATGTATGGCTTGGGGATCCTAGTGGCAATTATATCAATGTATATCAAACCAAAACCACACCCAAAAGGCTTTTTGTAAGACAGCAATCAAAAAACGACAGAATTCTGCAAATAGGATTCAGGAGTTGGAAGAGTCAAGTTAGTCAAAAGGACTTGAAAAATGTTTTAAGAGTTGCAAAACTAACCTCTGATTATGGTGTAGATTCAAGAGTGTTTTATTATGGAGCAGAACCAGAGTATAAACTTATCGAAGAATACTATCCTATTCTAAAAAGATTAAAAGACAAATAAGCCTTAGAAGTAAAGCCTCCGTATTGGAACTTTTTACTTTAGATTGTTCATCTTTTCAAAACTTCATGAGCATGATTTTGAAACTTCTTGCGCTTGGGATTTTGCAGGCTACTTTTTCTTGCTCAACATATCCTCGGCAGGACGGAACTTGGCTTCGGCCAGAGCGGCCTTGATTCCTTTGCCTGCACGGAAACGCAGGTTGACCTTCTTGATTTTGTCGGGCGTCACCTCTTTCTCGCTGCGGCAGGCCTCGCCTGTGATGGTCAGCGAGAACGAGCCGAGTTCGCCGAGCTGCACCGTGTGGCCGTCCAGCAGCAGACGCTCCATCACCTTCTCCAGCTGGTAGACCGCCATTTCGGCCTCCTTCGGGTTCAGCGTTGTCTCGTCCGACACGAGTTTTGCCACCTCGTGCTCATCCACCTGTCCCACGCTCTTCAGAATCGGATACCATTTGCGGGCACCTTTCGGGTCGCGCGGATTGACCCTTTGCACTTTGTTGTAAAATAAAGGCATTGTTGCTCCTTTCTTTTTGTGGTTTAACATTCGATGAATACGGGTGCAAAGGTACACATTATTTCCGAGGTAGCAAAATAAAAATAGATTATTGCGTTTTTATCCAGAGCATGTCAATACCAATGTGGCGATAATGGACATAATGATACCTGCGACTATATAACCTTTTGCCTCATCCCAGGCCCCTTTTGCCGCAACTTTAGATGTTTCTTTTAGATTTTTGAAGAATTCTGCAACAAGGTCTTCTGCATATTTCCTTGCTTCATTTATATCTTGTTTCAAGTTCTCGTCATGTACCTCATATTCTTGTTTGCGTTCCTCCTTTTCGTATCTTCCTGACCTTTCTTGTTTTGTTTCATCTGTCCTGTAGTAATTGTCGTATTCGAAATCATATCTCGCTTTCTTCACAGGGTCTTTCAGAATGGCATAAGCTTCGTTGATGTCTTGCATTTTTTGCGTAACATCTTTTCCCGGATTAAGGTCCGGGTGCCATTTTTTTGATAGGAGTCGGTAGGCAGCCCGTATTTCCTCCGAGGATGACTGCCTACCAATTTCCAGAATCGCATAATAGTCCTTGAACTCCATTTGCCCTATTTCTGCAATGATGTGTTGTCATCGTTATCGTTGCTCTTTTTCCAAATGGCCCGAAGAGCGCCAACAAGGGCAACGAATAGAATTATCGCCAGAAATCCAGGAGTAGAATGCCCCGCATCAGAGCGTATTCCCGTAATGACGGCGGAAAGGATAATGAAAAGGACTACTGCAACGATAGTCACGATTACTTTTGTTGATTTTTGCATGACATTATATTTTTAAAGTTTACATTCCAAATTGTTTTCCAAGCAACTCGATTTTCTGAATCACATTCGTCATATCGTCTTCAGTATAGCCAAGTTGTTCAAAAACATGAGTCAAATACCCAAATGCTTTTTCGTTTTTACAAACGCTAGCAATACCAAAGCCCATATACAAAGTTGAATCTAAAGCTGCTTTATTGGTAATTGGCTTCAATCCATTAACGATATCCTGCACTCTGTTGTGTCCGCCTCTTTGGGCATATGAAACAAATTGACTCTCTGAGATGTTAAGAGCCTTCATCTCATACTCAATCATCTTGAGTGCTTCTTGTTTTTCCGCCACACCCTGAGCGAAACTCATTATTGATGTTTCGAAACCAAGTATTGCCAATCGCTGTTCTGTTGTTACACCCTGGAACAAATCCTTTGAAATGTCTCCAATAGGATTTGATGTACTTTGCGTGTTCGTTGTTTTCTGAGATCCGAACAAATCTCTAAAAAATCCCATATTGATACTTTTTTACTTGCCTACTCTGTAATGCAGTTTTCGGCTTCCCCGCTTGTTGTTATGAGCCGGAAGCCGATGTTTGAATAAGGGACATTAAGAAAGGCGCAAATCCTTTCGATAATTGTCACTTATTCTTTGAGAAGGTGGTCTGGAATTACCTTTGTGTAAATAAGTGGGGAAAGAATCCACGCCATCGCGTGAACTATCCGCAATCTTATTTCCACACAGATGTAAATGATTTTCCAGACCGTTTACTCAAAGGAAACAAGAGCGTCAAGCTCAATATGTCTTTGTTATATTTTACGTTTTATGTCATATTCATTTTATCAATTTCACGCTGCAAAGATACTAAAGAGACATTGCCTGTTCGGCAAGGACTTGCTTTGCCGGAATATGCTGTATCTCTCCGTCGGAGTTCTGCACGATGACACACTCGTCGTGCAAGGCTTTTTCTTGCAACATACGTTTCTCGGCCAATCGCAAACCCTCGTCTATTTTATCTTGCAATTCAAATATTTCCTTTTCTGACATGGCTTATTATCTGATTGTATATTTCTTCATTGTTTATTACCGTTTTGATAGTCTTGCCTCCAACTGCCACATTGCGACGAAGTGTGGTGCTATTGTCGTAGATGCTCCATGAATCCACCTCTGCGGCATAAAGGTTGAAGAGGTTCTGGATTCCACTGACGTAGCGACGGCGAATGATGTCTTCGGGGATATCATGTCCCCCTTTGCTTACACGCTCGGCTACGCGCTGAATGGCCAATTCCGGGGAATTCAGCCAAAAGAACAGCAACGTTACACGGTAACCTTTGTTATGGGCTCGACGAACAAGATTGACATAGGAGCGTGTGGCAAGAGTGGTCTCGATGGAGAAAGACTCCTCTCGGGCGAGAAGTTCCTCTATGCGCTTCAACATAAGCCTGCCAGCCTCGATGGCCACATCTGCAGGATTGAAAGGAGACAATCCTCGTGCTATCTCATCGGCATTGACGAACTCACGACAGTCAAGAATATCGGGCAAAACGGTATATGAGGCAGTGGTTTTTCCAGCCCCGTTACAGCCCCCGATGATGTATAACATCTTGTCCATTTCAATTTGCAAAGATACGAAGAATATTTTAATCGGCAAAATTATTTCCCAAACCATCCGCCATAACCATCGGCCCATCGTGCCCTATCAACTAGATAAGGGTGGGCGGTGGTCAGATGGTAAAGCGGTGGCGGCCGCTGCCGAGGATTTGTTTTTCGGCGTGGCCGTCGGCGGTGGGCAGGTAGACTTCGGCGGTGGTGTTGGGCGGGATGACGATGGTCCATTCGATGCCTTCGCCGGTACGGCGCCAGTGGCTCTCGATGGTGCCGCTGACGGAGCGGTAGGTGCAATCGACGCGGTTCAGGCCCTCGACGAAGGTGGGGCGAAACTGTATCTTGCTGTAGCCGGGTTCGAGGGGTCGGATGCCGGCGAGGTATTCGTATTCCCAAAGGAGGAGGTCGCCGAGGAGCATGACGTGGTTGGCGCTGTTCATTGAGGCCAATAATTGGCCGTTCGCTCCCATAAGGTCGCGTTCGCCGCCCGCGTCGCCGTTCCAGAGTTCCCAGATGGTGGTAGCGCCGCGCCGGGCCATGTAGCCCCACGAGGGGTAGGTGGTGTCGGTGGCCAGGCGGAGGGCCAGGTCGGTGCGGCCGTAATAGGTCAGCGTGCGCATCAGTTGTTGTATGCCGACTACGCCGGTGCTGACGTGTCCGCCGAAGTCGTTCATCGTTTTGTTGATGATATTGGCAAACACCTTGTCCTCAAGTACGCCGGGCACCATGTCGAACCACAGCGGCAGGATGTTGGCTGTGACGGTACCGTTGGCGTAGTTGCCCGTGAGGGTGTCAAGATATCGTGCGTTGTAGGCGGCAGTGACGCTGTCGTATTCCCGTTGGAAGAAGTCGGCATCGTCGTCCTTGTCAAGCCAGATGGCAAAGCCCCTCATAATAATGCAAAGGTAGCAGTAGAAGGGGGTGGAAATGGCGGCGGCCTCGGTGATGCGGCTGGGGTCCTTGGAGTGGATCATCTCGGGGCTCTCGGGCGGCATGCACCAGTCGCCGTAGCAGTCGCGCGTCATGATTCCGTCCTTGAGGTACCACAGTTTCATGTGCAACAGCCATTTGCGCATGGCGTCGTAGTGTTTTCGCATGGGCTCGATGTCGCCGAAGCGGGTGTAGAGCATGTCGGCCACGGTGATGAAGGCCCCCGGCCAGGTCATATTGTCGGTGTAGTTGCGCCAGTAGGCGGGGGCGACGTCGCTGAGCTGGCCGTTGGGCCACTGGCAGTCCTCGAGGTCCTGCAGCCACTTGGCGTAGAGTCGGTGGTTGTCGAAGAGGAAGCTCTCGCCGTAGCAGCCGGTGGTGCGGTCGCCGGTCCAGCCCATACGCTCGTCGCGCTGGGGGCAGTCGGTGGGCATGGAGCGGTAGTTGCCGCGGATGCCCCAGAAGGCGTTGCGGTGCACGGCGTTGATGACGTCGTTGTCGGTCTCGAAGGTGGAGGTGGAGGCCATCTGGTCGTAGAGGACGAGGCCGGTGACAGAAGACTTCAAGACTTCAAGACATCGAGACTCCGAGACATTGTCAAATGGTAGGCCGCTGATTTCGACATAGCGGAAGCCGTGGTAGACAAATTGAAAATTGAGAATTGAAAATTGAGAATTGTCTGCCGCGATGTAGCGGTCGGTGCATTCGGCAGAGCGCAGGTTGTCGGTGTAGAGTGTGCTGTCGGCGGTGAGCAGTTCTGCATAACGGAGGGTTATGGTGTCCCCGTTTTTCAATTTTAAATTTTCAATTTTCAATTCAAGTGTACCTACCATATTCTGCCCCATATCGAGAATCCATTTGTCGCCCTTGCGGAAGATGGACTTGGGCTTGAGGCGCTCCATGACGCGGATGTTGGGGTTGGGCTGCGGCGTGAGCCCGTATTCCAACCGCTGGGCGGCAATCTCGGCGCTGTCGGGGAAAGGCATGGAGGCATCGTATTTGTCGTCGCGGCGCTTCCAGCGGGGGTTGAAGCGGTCCTCGTGGTTCATGTTGTGGCGGTCGTAGTCGACAACGGCGTCCTGCCATTGGCTGTCGTCGTAGTCGGTGTGGAGCCAGGCCCCAAGGGCTACGTCGAGGTGCTGGTCGAAAGTCTCGCCGTCGAACTCGTTGGCCTTGCGGATGGGTCCCCGATTGGTGATTCGCCAGCCTTCGCCTGACACAATGGTGTCGGCGGTGCCGTCCTTATAAAAGACCTCCAGCTGCATCAGCAGCTGCGGACGGCCGTAGTGGGCGGCGTGGTTGATGCCGCACCATTCCAGATAGTTGGTGTCGTGGCGCACAGTGGTGAAGCGGCCGGGGGCGAGGATGACGCCGACGGCGTTGTCGCCAGCTTGGAGCATATCGGTGACGTCGTAGGCGTTGAAGTACACACGGCGGGTGTAATCTGAAAGGGCAGGCTTCATCAGCTCGTCAGGAGCCACCTCCTGCCCATTGAAGAATGCTTGGTACTGGCCGAGGCCGCTGATGTAGAGGCGGGCATGGTCGATGTCCCGCCGCAGCTGGAACTCCTTGCGCAAGTAGCGGGCTGCCACCACGGTATGGCCCTCTATCTTGTCGTCGGGGTAGTCGCGACCGATCCAATGGGCGTGCCAGTCGCTGCGGTCGAGGAGGCTGAGCTCGAAGTATTGGATGGGACTCTCGAGGGTTTCTTTCCGCAGGCTGGCAGCCTGCGTTCCATCTTCGCGGGCTGGCAGCCCGCGTTCCAAAGCTCCGTATGTCACGGTGGTGTAAACCCGCCACCAGCAGCGGTCGCGGCTCTTGAGGGGCCTGCCGGCGTAGGGGATGTAGAGCATCTGCGAGGTGTCGACGGTCTGCGAGTCCCACAGGTCGCCCTCGCCGCGACGGGCCTTCTCCTCGCTGCTGGCCACGATGACGCGGTAACTGGTCTGCATGACGTTGTCCACCTTTGCCTCGTAGTTCCAGCTGAAGCGTGGCGTGGCGGTAGCCAGGGGCATACTTCCGTCTTGCATCTCAACGGTGAGGTTGGTTATCTCCACCTTGCTGCCGCAGGAGACGAACAAAAAAGTAAGGAGGATGGGGATGAGGTGTTTCATAGGGCTATTGGTATAATGGAATTATGTACTCTCCTGGACCGACAGTGCGCTCGTAGCGGCTACCGGGGTACACCGTGACAGTAGCACCAGTGGGAATTACGAGTTTAACGCTTTTTACTTTTAACTCTTCACTTTTCACCTCCACCTTGATGTCGCCGTATTGTGTGGGCTTGGTGCACCGAACCCACTCGACGCCCTCAACAGGCTGCGGGTCGACGAAGAAGTGCTTGTAACCCGGCTGTGCTGGGTCGGGGCGGATGCCGGCGAGGGCCTGGTAGAACCACGTGCCGATGCCGTTGTAGCAGTTGTGCACGCGGCTGCGGTCTTCCTTGCCCGGGCGGCCGCAATCCCACGACTCCCAGGTGGTGGAGGGAAAAGACTTCGAGACTTCAAGACTTCGAGACATCAAGCTGTCCTGACGACCCGATGACTCCATCATATACAGGTAGCCGGGGTAGTCGGGCTGGCGCAGCAAGGTGGCCATCAGGTCGCTCTGCCGCTCGCGGATGCACCATTCGGTGAAGATGGGGGTACCCATGAGACCGAAAGCCACGTGGTCGCGGTAGCGGCCGTGGATATCTTTGATTAATTGCGCCTTTACCGCGGCTGCCGTGGCGCTGTCGGGCGGCACGTCCATCAGCAGGGCATAGGCCATGTCCAGCGGCGTTCCGTTGGCGTAGGTGTGGGTCTCGGGATGGTAGAAGTGGCGGTGGATGGCGTCAACGACCCGTTGCCGCCGGGCGGCAAAGCGCTCCGCATCACTCCAATGCCTTGTCATGCGGGCCATCTGCTCCATGTCAGCCAGGCAGTCAGCGATGAAACAGCTGCTGGCGTGCAGCACGCTCTCGCCGCCCTTGTCGACACCTTCGGGGACGGCCCAGTCGGCCAAAAACCAACTATGCTGCTCCGTATCGTCCCACGGCTGCAAGATGCCGTCCACGCTGTGCCGCGCAATGTAGTCCATCCAGCGGCACATGTCGTCGTAGTGGCGGTAGATGAGCGTGGGGTCGTCATAGTTGAGGTAAGTGCGCCACGGGGCCTTGACGATGAAGCCCTGCCAGTAGGGGCCGCCGCCGGTGCGGAAGGCCGGTGCCACGTATGGCAGGTCGCCGGTGCTGTCCAGCGCGTCGTGCCAGGCCAGCATCCAGTTGGCATAGACGTCGCGCACATCCCAAAGGGTCTGCAGCGTGTTGGTCGACGAGTTGCCGTCGCCGCCGTAGCCCATGCGCTCTATGTGCGGACAGTCAACCATGTAGCCGCTGAAGGTGAGGCAGCTGAGGGTGTACTTCACCATGTCGTGGATGGCGTTGAGCCGCGGGTCACTGCACTCGAAGGTGGCACCGCCCGCAGGGTCGACGGCAGAAATCTGCACAGCACTGGCCGTGGCGATGGGAGTGTCCAAGCCGTAGGCGACATAATGTCCAAGGCCGGAGACCTTGACATAACGGAAAGCGTGCATATGGAAGCGGTTGGTGAAGTGGATGTCGTCGTCGCCGGTTCCGTCGCTTATGTAGATATCGGTCTCGGTATGAGGAGGCTTGGCGTCGAGGTGGTCGAGGTATTCCATGGTTATCGAGTCGCCCTTGGGGATAGGCAGGCAGTCCAATTGGAACCAGCCCGTCACCACGCGTCCGAAATCGAAGAGGAGCGTGCCGTCTGTCAGGGTGTCGACCGATTGAAACTGAAGTATATCGACGATGCGGTTACCTTTGAATTCCTGTGAAGCTATCGCAGGCTGGCAGCCTGCGTCCCATTGTCGCGGGCTGGCAGCCCGCGTCCCAAGCTGGCAGCCTGCGTCCCAGTATGTTGCATTTCGCCAACTTTCCTTAACCCGCGCATCGTAGCGTTCGCCGCCGAACTGCAGGGGCTGCCAGCTGCCGGTGTAGCTGTAGGGCGACGGCGAGGCCTCCCAGGTGCTGTCGGTGCTGGCAAGGCAAATAGTGGGTAGTTGGTAGTGGGTAGTGGGCAGCACTTGTCCACGTGTGCTATCCACTATCCACTACCCACTACCCACTAAACTCGCCGTCCGCTCCACTACGGCCCAGACCACCGCCGGGGTGCCGTAGATGCGCCCCCAGCCCTGTCCGAGCCAGAGCATCAGCTCGTTGTCGCCCTCGCGCACCAAATTGGTGATATCGTAGGTCACCTCCAGCGCTCGCCGGTCGAGCTGGCTGACGGCAGGTTGCAACACCCAGTCCCCCACCTTGGTACCATTGAGGTACACCTCGTGATAGCCGAGCGAGACGACGCTGATGCTAAACGTGACGCTATGGCCAACGACAGGTGCCAGGTCGGTGCGTTCCACCTCGAACGTGGTGCGCAGCATCGGGGTCTCGGCCCAGCCGCTGTCGGTGCGACAGCCAATGAAGTGAGCTCGGCGACCTTGTGGAGCCAACTGCTGTGCAGCCACTGTCAGTGACGACAGCAGCAGGCAGAGCAGCAAGGCGTACTTTCTCATACTTGTCATCCTTTCCAACGGGTATATTCGAAGTGCAAAAGTACAAAAAAATTGGAAATCGTGAAGCGAAAAATGAAAGTCCCCCCCCACATCCCCGACGTACCCCTCGAGCCAAGCCCCCACATCGCACTCCGCATCACCCTACTTTATCCCTGCTAAAACCTTATCAACTACTACCTTAGTAGGTGTTGGTAAGGTGTTGGTAAGGCGTTGGTAAGGCGTTGGTAAGGAGATGATAGGTTGGGAACCTGTATTTCAGTGTGTTACAAAGGCCGTTTTTCGCGTCACAACAGGTGAGGGTGTGGAGAGCGGAGAGTGGAGAATGGAGAGTGGAGAGCGGAGAGTGGAGAGTGGAGAACGAGCTGCCGCCTCTTGGTACGCAGGCGGCTCGCCTGCGGGATGAGAGTGGAGAACGGGCTGCCGCCTCTTGGTACGCAGGCGGCTCGCCTGCGGGATGAGAGTGGAGAACGGGCTGCCGCCGCTTGGTACGCAGGCGGCTCGCCTGCGGGATGAGAGTGGAGAGCGGAGAGTGGAGCTTCTTTACTATTGTCTATCACTCCCTTTCACTTCTTTCACTTCTTTCACTTCATTTCACTTCTATCTTTTTTATTCCGACGCACGCAGTGTAAGTACGAAACCGCCGCCGGGGGCGAGGTGGACCTTTAATGCTGAATTTTGAATTTTGAATTTCGTGCACCTATAGTCGCTGCCCTTGCGGTGGGCGTTGATACCGTCGGTGTAGAGAGTGACGGTGAGAGACTTCGAGTCTTCAAGTCTTCGAGTCTTCGAGTCTTCAAAACTCTCTATGTCTTGATGTCCTGAAGTCTTGAAGTCCCGAAGTCTCGAAGTCTCGACGTCTCGATGTCTCGATGTCTCGATGTCTTCGAGATTTATCTCGAGGTCCCGTTCTGTCCAGTTGGTGATGCCGCCGATGTACCACGTCTTGCCCTTGCGGCGGGCGGTGACGATGTATTCGCCCACCTCGCCCTGCAGCACGCGCGTCTCGTCCCACACGGTGGGAATGGAGGCCACGAAGCGCGTGTAGTCGGGCTCGCGCTCGTAGTGCGTGGGGGAGTCGCAGAGCATGTTGAGCGGCGACTCCAGCACGATGTAGAGCGCCAGCTGGTGGCAACGCGTACCCTGACTCATGGGCTCCATCCAGCAGGGGTGGTAGTTCCACTTGCCGCCGTTGAGCATCGCCCCCTGCGTGTAGTCCATCGGGCCGGCGGCCTGGCGGATGAAGGGTATCTCGCAGTCGTAGCGCATCTGGTCCACCGTCGTCGGGGCCCACTTCATCTGTTCCAGTCCGAAGACGCCCTCGAAGTTGAGCACGTTGGGGTAGGTGCGTGTGAAGCCTGCGGGCTTGAAAGCACCGTGGAAGTCGACCAGCAGGTGGTGCTTGGCGCAGGTCTCCGCCGCACGGCGGTAGAAGTCGACGGCCAGCTGGTCGTCGCGATCCATGAAGTCGATCTTGAAGCCTCGGACACCCATCTGGCTATAATGCTTGCACACGCGCTCCATGTCCCTTTCAAAGGCATAGTAACCAGCCCAGAGGATGATGCCGACATTCCTTTCCTTGGCATACTGCACCAGCATTGGCAGGTCAATCTCGGGCACCACATTTAGTAATGGTGAATTTTGAATTGTGAATATTGAATTGCTGTCGCCGTCATGTTCAACATTCAAATTTCTAAATTCATAATTCAAAGGAACAGCCCAGCCCTCGTCGAGGATGACATATTCGATGCCGTACTTGGAGGCGAAGTCGATGTAGTGCTTGTACGTGTCGTTGTTCACTCCGGCGGGGAAGTCGACGCCGCTGATGTTAAAACAGTTCCACCATTCCCAGGCCACCTTGCCGGGCTTTATCCAGCTGATATCATCCACCCGCGAGGGCTCGGCCAGCAGGTAGCTCATATTGTTCATCGCAATCTCTGTGTCGGTGCCCACCATCATGATGCGCCAGGGGAAGACCTTGCTGCGGTCCATCTCGGCGATGTAGTCCTCGCGCTCACGGACCAGCAGCTGCAGGTTGTTGTGGCCGCCCTGCTCCACGCGACGGGGCAGCGGGGCATGTTCGCCCACAAGAATGCCGCTCTCGCCGGTGCCGTGCAGATAGAGTCCGGGATAGTCGAGCAAGGCCGACTCGGTGATGCACACCTTCACGCCCTTGTCGCAATGCACCATCAGCGGCAGGAAGCAGAGGCGGCGTTTGTCCAACTGCGAGAGGGTTGTATGGGTGTATTGGTTCTCGAACGAGGTGCTGTACTGCACATCGTGGCGCAGCGAGTCGAATTGGCTGACGTATGGCGCGGTGACCTCCCAGTTGGGGTCGAAATTGTAGCTTACGGTCTCTTGTATGACCCTGCCGGGTTCACCCTCCCACACAAAGCGATATGCAATGCCCTCGTTGTAGGCTCGGAAGACGAGCGAGAGACCTTCCTTCAGGTGCAGGGTCAGCTCGTTACAGTGGTTGCGCATGGTGGCCTGCCGTGTGAAGGGCGAGGCTACAACCTCGTCGACCGTGCGGCGCGTGACCTTCCGAACGGTCATCTTATCGAACGACTGCTTCCCTTGAATGTATTCAAGGTCAATGAATGTAGGACGCAACAGCTGAGCACTGTCGTAATAGACGTAATACCCAAACGATACGCCGTCGGACACAATATGCGTCACCAGCCGCCCGTCGGGCGAGGCAAGGGTGTAGGTCTTTTCTTTGGCTGACAGCGTGAGCGTCAGCATCAAGAAGGTCAACAGGACTGACAGATGTTTCATATGGCTACTTTATTTCGCGGATGGAAACAGCGAAGCCGCCGCAGGGTGCCATGCGGAGTTTCAGCTTGCTCTTGCTGGTCACTTTCTTCTTGGTGATGGTGTATGCCTTGGGGTTGTAGCCCTCCTTCTGGGCGGCTTCCCAGCCGATATGCACATCCGACACGTAGCCGCTGGCGTCCTTGGCATCGGCGTAGATGGTGGCCTCGTACTTCACGCCGGGCTTCAGGAAGTCGAGCTTCACCTCCACCTCGCGGGCCTGCTCATCGGTGACACCGCCGACAAACCACGTGTCTCTCGGACTCGCCCCATCCAACCCATTAACCCCATTAACCCCATCCAACCCATACACAAACCGGGCGGCATTGCTGATGACACCCTTCTTGCCGTCGGACAACTCCCCTACCCCCTCGGCGGCGAGGTTGAGGGTGGAGGTCTTGGGATGGCGGGCGGTGACGATATAGTCGCCCGGTTCGGCGTAGAGGTAGATGCTGGTGTCCCAGTCCACAGCCACATCCTTGATGAATTGGAAGGCGTCCATGTGGGGCTCGTAGTGCTCGGGGAAATCGGCGGCCATCTGCAGCGGCGAATAGAAGGTGACATACAGTCCCAGCTGGTTGCAGATCGTATGGCGCATCAGGTCTCGGTTCCACGGGGCATTCTTCTCCATGTCGGTCTCGAAGATGCCGGGGGTGTAGTCCATCGGGCCGCCCTGCAGCCGCGTGAAGGGCAGGATGGTGGTGTGGCCGGGATTGATCCTCCCGCGGAACTCGGTGCCCATCGCGCTCTCGTTGCCAATCATGTTGGGCCACGTGCGGCAGAGGCCCGAGGGGCGCACCGCCTCGTGGGCATTGACCATTATCTTGTGCTTGGCGGCCTCGACGATGGCACGGTGGTAGTGGTTGATGATGGGCTGGCTGTAGTGGTGCTCGCCGTGAGGAACGATGTGGCCCACATAGCCGCTTTTGACGGCATCGTAGCCGTAGCGGTTCATCAGCGAGTAGGCTGGCTCCATAAAGCGCTCGTAGTTGGAGACCGACGAACTGCTTTCATGATGCATAATCAGGCGGATGCCCTTGCGGTGGGCATATTCGTTGAGCGCCGGCAGGTCGAAGTCGGGATAGGGCGTCTGGAAGTCGAAGACGTAGTCCTTGTCCTTGCCGTACCAGTCTTCCCAGCCGATGTTCCAACCTTCGATAAGCAGGGCGTCGAAGCCGTGCTCGGCGGCGAAGTCGATGTAGCGGCGTACGTTGGCGTTGTTGGCGCCGTGGCGGCCGTGGGGCTTGGCTTTGGTGTAGTCGGTGACGGAGCCCTGCAGCGAGGGCGGCAGCGAGGGGTCGCCGGGCAGACGCACCGAGGGGAAGTCGTTGGTGTAGCCCCAGGTGCTGTGGTCGCTGATCATCTCCCACCACACGCCCATGTACTTCACCGGGTGTATCCAGCTGACGTCCTCAAGTGCGCAAGGCTCGTTGAGGTTGAGTATCAGGCGCGAGCGCAGCACATCGGTAGCGCTCTCGCACACCTGGACGGTGCGCCAAGGGGTGTAGCAGGGCGACTGCAGTCGGCCCACATAGCCTGTGGCGTCGGGCGTGAGGTGAACCCTGAGAGTGGGTAGTGGACAGTGGGTAGTGGATAGCACTTGTCCCCGAGTGCTCCCCACTATCCACTCCCCACTATCCACTTGCAAATCCAGGTTCATCGTGGGGAAGTCGAGCACGGCGGCCTCGTGGATGTTGATGTATAGCCCGTCGTCGGTCTTCATCTGCAGGGCGGTCTGCACACCACTGTCCGAGAAGCTCTTCCACGGCCAGCCGCCGGTGAGGTGGGGATTGTTGTGCAACTCGCGCACTTGGCTGAGGCGGCTCTGCGTGTAGTTGAACTCCTGCGTGTCGTAGTCGCCGGGAATCCACCAGGCCGTGTGGTCGCCCGTCATACGGAATTCCGTCAGCTCGTCGGTGAGCCAGAAGGTCACCAGTGAATTTTGAATGCTGAATGTTGAATGTTGAATTTTCTGCGGGAACTCGTAGCGGAACCCGAGGCCGTCGTCGTAGAGGCGGAAGCGGACGACCATCACCGTAGGCTTGTCGACGCACTTGCCCTCGTGGTCCAGGTAGAAGTCCTGCTGCAGCGTGACGCAGAGCTCGTTGTAGTGGTTGCGTATATTGGCCTCCTCGCCCCAGACGGGATGCCACACCTCGTCGAAGGTACTGCGCTGCACATGGCTCACGCTGAAGCCGCTGGCCAGGTCGCTCTTGCGCCATTCCAGCGTGAAGCCCATGCGCGAATCGCGCACCACCGTCTTGCCCTCGCGCTCGAGCGAATACACAGGCCGACCGCCGTCCGCCAGATAGAAGTGCGCCGCCAGCCGTCCGTCGGGACTACGAAGCGTCAGTGTGTCGGCCCCGCGGGCCATTCCGATAGCGGCCATGAATGCCACCAATAAAAGCAACCTTTTCATATCTCAAAATTATATATTCCTACATTCACCATTCACAATTCATCATTCACAATTCATCATTCACCCCTCCCTCGCCACGCTTCTTCCGATCGTACAGCTCGGCGGTGGCGGTGAAGAAGGCGTCGCCGCTGCTGTTGAGGGCGGTCTCCACCGAGTCCTGCACCACGCCCACGATAAAGCCTATGGCCACAGCCTGCATGGCCACGTCGTTCGGTATGCCGAAGAAGGAGCAGGCCATCGGAATCAGCAGCAGGCTGCCGCCCGCCACCCCCGAGGCGCCGCAGGCACCCAGCGTGGCAATCACGCCCAGGAAGAGCGCCGAGCCGAAGCTGACGTCGATGCCCAGCGTGTGCGCCACCGCCAGCGAGAAGACCGTGATGGTCACCGCCGCACCGTCCATATTGATGGTGGCGCCCAGCGGGATACTCACCGAATAGAACTCCTCGTCCAGGCCCAGCTTCTTGCACAGCGCCATATTGATGGGTATATTGGCCGCCGACGAGCGGGTGAAGAATGCCTGCAGTCCACTCTCGCGCAGACAGGTGAAGAGCAGCGGATAGGGATTGCGGCGCAGCAGCACGAACGAGATGAGCGGATTGAACACAAAGGCATTGACCAGCATGCAGCCCACCAGCAACAGCAGCAGGTGCCCATAGGTGGTGAACACCGAGAGGCCGTTCTCGCTCACCGTGCTGAACACCAGGCCCAGGATGCCGAACGGGGCAAACTGGATGACCCACTTCACCACACGCGTGACCACCGAACTCAGGTCGTGCACCACATTGACCGTGGCCTTGGAGGCCATCGTCTTCAGCGCCACACCCATGATGATGCTCCAGAAGAGGATGGCGATATAGTTGGCATTGGCTATGGCGGCCACCGGGTTGGCCACCATAGAGGTGAGCAGGTTGGCAAACACCTCGGCCAGCGAACCCGCCGAGGGCTCTACGTCGGCCGTGGCCCCAAGCTCCAGCGTCACGGGAAACAGCGAGCTGCCCACCACGGCGCACAGGGCGGCGATGAAGGTGGAAAGCAGATAGACGGCTATCAGCGAGCGGAAGCGGCGCCCCAGTCCGCTGCCCGCCTTGGCCACCGACGACATGACCAGCACGGCCACCAGCACCGGTGCTATCCCCTTCAGCGCGCTGACGAACATGCGCCCCAGTATGGCTATGCCCGTCCACTGCGGCAGCAGCAGTCCCAGCAGGGCACCTATCACCAATCCTGTCAGTATCCGCAGCATCAGGCTCACGGACGTGTACTTCTCCAGTAGTTGTTTGAATACGTTCATAGTTTGTAGTTTGTAGTCTAAGAGGCGAAAAGCCTAAGAGTCGAAAAGTCGAAGAGTCGAAGAGTCGAAGAGTCGAAAAGTCGAAAAGTCGAAGAGTCGAAGGGTCTAAGAGCACTTGCCACAGACAATCTTGGCTCATCATTCTTCATTCATCAATATCCCCGGTGCGGCAGTTCCATATATTCGCGAAAGAGCTCCAGGCAGGCGTCGCGGTCCGTCTGGCACAGCACGTCGGACAGCTGGTCGCGGCCGGAGAAAATATCGTTGAAATGGTCGTCGCGGAAGCCGATGAGGGCGTTGTCCTTGATGGTGCAGCCGTAGTAGATATGGCTGATATTGGCCCACAGGCAGGCACAGAGACACATGTGGCAGGGCTCGCCGGTAGTGTAGATGTCGCAACCCGACAGGTCGTGGCTGCCCAGCCGCCGGCAGGCGTCGCGTATGGCCTCCACCTCGCCGTGCGCCGTCGGGTCGTGATGGCTCAGCACCCGGTTGTGGCCGCGTCCGATGACGACGCCGTCCCGCACCACCACCGAGCCGAAGGGGCCGCCGTCGCCGGCATGTATGCCCCTACGTGCCTCGGCAATAGCCTGTTGCATATAGGAATCGGTTCTATCATTCATGGTTATTATATGTATTGACTACCCATGACAACGCAAAAACGCCGGTTTTATTATCCCGCCCCCCAAATAAAGCCCCGACACGGTTTAACATCTTTTAACTTGCAAAATCCAACTGCACGCTGAGGGGGCTTTATTCAGTGTTCAGTGTGTAGTGTTCAGTGTGCAGCGTTCAGTGTTCAGTGAGCAGCGTTCAGTGAGCAGTGTTCAGTGAGCAGTGCCAGAGTAAGATATTCAGTGTTAAGTTTATAGGTGGTGTGCAGCAGCCTTTTTTCTGCAGACCGCTGAAGACTGAACACTGCACACTGACCACTTACCCGAAGGGGGTCATCCTACCACCATCCTACCATCAACCTACCACCATCCTACCACCATCCTACCATTTTAACATTTCGGAAGCAACGATGGTCAGGTCGAAACTCGGAGGTCGGAGGTCGGATTAGGTCGGGGGTATGAGGTGGGAGGTCGGAAGTGGGATGGGACCTCATACCTCCGACCTCCGCCCTCCGACCTCATACCTCCGCCCTCCGCCCGGCGCCTGCGGGTGAAAAAACGCCGCTTCGGGCCGCCGGAAAGCGGAAAAACAGGCGCCGCACCTCGCGGGCGCCCTTCGGTAACGGCATGATAATAGGCACTGTATATATTTTTTTCAAATAAATACGCCATATTCGGAAATCTTTGTGTAACTTTGCATTTTGTTTTGTAGAATACAAATTATAAATAACAAGAGATGAAAAAAACCCTTTTAAGCATTGCTACTATGGCAGTTATCGCTAGCGGTTGCCAGCACAAGGCGGAGCTCACCTCCGGCGTGAACCCTGACAACTTCGACACTACGGTCCGACTGGAGGACGACTTCTACCAGTACGCCTGCGGCGGCTGGATGAAAAACAACCCGCTCGACGCCGAGCACTCGCGCTACGGCGCCTTCGACGTGCTGGCCGAGAAGGCACAGGAAAACATGCGCGGCATCATCGACTCGGTGAGTGCCATGCAGAACGAAGCCGGCTCGCTGGCCGACAAAATCGCCACGCTCTACAACATCGGTATGGACAGCGTGCGCCTGCAGGAGCAGGGCGCCGAGCCTCTGATGCCCTTCCTGGAGGAAATCAACCAGGTGAAGACCCGCGACGACGCGTGGGCCGAGCTGCTGAAGATGCACCGCCGTGGCAACCACGTGCTCTTCGGCGTCTTCGGCGAGGCCGACAAGGACAACGCCAAAATGTGCATCGCCTGGGCCTACCAGAGCGGTCTCGGTCTGGGCGACCGCGACTACTACCTCACCGACGAGGGCAACAACCAGAAAGTCCGCGCCGGCTATGTGGAGCTGATGGCCAAGGAATTCGCCATGGCCGGCTACGACAAGCTGAGCGGCATACGCGCCGACAAGCTGGCCCAGATGGTCATGACCTTCGAGACCCGCCTGGCCAAGAGCCAGAACACGCGCCTCGAGAACCGCGACCCCCAGGCCACCTTCAACCGCTTCACCGTCGACAGCGCCACCACGCTGACCCCCAACATCGACTGGAAGGGCTACTTCACCACCATGAACATCATGGAAGGCATGGAGACCTTCAACATCGCCCAGGTCAAATACTTCGAGGAGGTGAACCGCGTGCTGGCCGACACCGACGTGGAAATCCTGAAAGCCTACTTCGCCTGGCATGAAATCAACGGCGCCGCCGGCTACCTCAGCGACGACTTCGTGAACGCCCACTTCGACTTCTACGGCAAGCTGCTCAGCGGCCGCGAGGTGAACCGCCCCCGCTGGAAACGCGTCACCGGCACCGTCGACGGCGCTATGGGCGAGGCCCTCGGCAAACTCTACGTCGAGCGCTACTTCCCCGCCGAGGCCAAGGCCCGCATGGAGACCCTCGTGCAGAACCTCATCACCGCCCTCGGCCAGCGCATAGACATGGCCACCTGGATGACCGACGCCACCAAGGCCAACGCCCACGACAAACTCTCCACCATCCTGGTCAAGATTGGCTACCCCAACAAATGGCGCGACTACAGCGGCCTGGAAATCAAGAACGACAGCTACTATGCCAACGTGGTGCGCAGCAACGAGTTCGACATGGACTACATGCTCAGCAAAATCAACAAGCCTGTGGACCGCGACGAATGGCAGATGACCCCCCAGACGGTCAACGCCTACTACAACCCCACCACCAATGAAATCTGCTTCCCCGCCGCCATCCTGCAACCCCCGTTCTTCAACATGGAGGCCGACGAGGCCGCCAACTACGGCGCCATCGGCGTCGTCATCGGCCACGAACTGACCCACGGCTTCGGCGACCAGGGCCGCCAGTACGACAAGGACGGCAACCTCAACGACTGGTGGACCGAAGAAGATGCCGCCAACTTCAACACCAACAAGCAGGCCCTCATCGACGCCTTCAACGAGTGCGTGGCCCTCGACGACCCCGAGCTCGGCCTCATCCACGGCAACGGCGAGCTCACCCTCGGTGAGAATATCGCCGACAACGGCGGTCTGCACGTCAGCTATCTGGCCATGCAGAATGCCAAGGCCAAGAAGCAGCTGAACGCCAAAGAGATGGACGGCTTCACCCCCGAGCAGCGCTTCTTCCTGGCCTATGCCGCCGTGTGGGCCAGCAACATCCGCCCGCAGGCCGCCCTGCAGCTCACCCAGATGGATGTGCACTCGCTGGGCCGCAACCGCGTGAATGTGGCTCTGCCGCAGGTGACCGAGTTTGTCGAGGCTTTCGGCATCAAAGAGGGCGACGGCATGTGGATTGCCCCTGAAAAACGTGCCCTTCTCTGGTAATCACTATGAAGCGGACACTGTTCACACTGTCTATACTACTGTACTGCTGCACAGCTTTTGCGCAGCAGTACAGTTTCTTATTCCAACCTCAGGGCCTGGAGGACACCATGCTCTACGTGGGACGCCACTACCGCGACGAGGTGCAGCTGATAGACTCGGCCGCCCGCGGTCGCAAAGGCTACCACTTCCAGGGGCGCCGCCCGTGGGAGCGCGGCCTCTACGTCCTGGTGCGGCAAGACCGCACCACCCAGCTCACCGACTTCCTGGTCGACGACAGCCGCACCTTCACGCTCAGCGGCGACTCCACCCTCAGCGCCGCCAGCCTGCGGGTGAAAGGCAGCAAGGCCAACCGGCTGATGTACGACTACATCGCCACCGAAGACGCCGCCCGCCACGAGGCCGACAGCCTGCGCAAGGCCGGCGCCTCGACCGACGCCCTCGCCGAACGCATGACCGCCTTCGAAGAGAAAGTTCGGCGCGATGGGCAGCACAACCTCTACATGCAGCTCATCAACCTCTGCGAACCGGCCGAAGTGCCCGACAGCATCGAAGACAAGGCGCGCTACTTCCGCCTCCACTACTGGGATCCGTTCTTTGATTCCATCGCCTTCTACCGTTCCAACCCTTCGGCGGTACTCTACAGCCCCCAGCTGTTCAGCAAGCTCAATGTCTTCTTCTACGGCATGCTCTACCGCGCCGACGCCGACACGATCGTCCTGGAGTTGGACCGTCTGATGGCCCGCATCGGCGACGACACCGCCCTGGCCCGCTACGTGATCCAGTTCATCGAGCCGCGCTACTACCGCTCGACGCGCAATATAGGCTGGGACAGAGTGTGGTGCCATATCGCCTCGGAGTATATACTCAAGGGGCGTTGCCCGTGGATGCGCGAGAGCGAGAGCTACCTGGCCCGCAAGAACTACGAGCGCATCAGCCAGAGCATCATCGGTGCCCACGGCAAAGAGCTGTGGATGATAGACACCACCCAGATTGACTCACCGGAGCATTGGCACTCGTCGCACCGGCAGCCCACCCCCTATGTCATACTGTGGTTCTGGGACCCCGACTGCCACCACTGCCAGGAACAGAGCGAAGAGCTGAAGGCCCTCTACGACCAACAGATGGAAAGCGGGCAGAAGCGCTTCGAAGTCTACGCCGTAGGCTACGAAAGCGACGTGGAGAAATGGAAGCGTTACGTGAAAGAGCACCAGTTTCGCTGGATCAATGTGGGCGGGCCTAACGTCAACATCGACTATCAAGAAGCCTACAATGTGCATGGTGCACCGACCATGATCATCCTCGACTGGCGTCGCAACATCATCATGAACAAAGTGTTGCCCATCAAGAGCCTGACCAGCTTTCTGGACAACTATGAGAAAAACCAACAATAAAACCCAGAACTCGTGGACATCATCAACATACTGCCCGATAGCGTAGCCAACCAGATAGCGGCCGGCGAGGTGGTGGACCGCCCTGCCGGTGCCGTCAAGGAGCTGCTGGAGAACGCTATGGATGCCGGTGCCAGCCGCATCGACCTGGTGGTAAAAGATGCCGGCCGCACGCTGATACAGGTGGTGGACAACGGTAGCGGTATGAGCGACAGCGACGCCCGCCTCTGCTTCGAGCGCCACGCCACGAGCAAGATACATCGTGCCGACGACCTCTTCGCCATCCACACGATGGGGTTCCGCGGCGAAGCGCTGGCCTCTATCGCCGCCATTGCCCAGGTGGAGATGCGCACCCGACAGACGGATGCCGACCTGGGCACCGAGGTGATTATCGAAGGGTCCAACATCGTCAGCCAGCACCCCGTGGTTTGTCCGCCGGGCACGTCGATGATGGTGAAAAACCTATTCTTTAACGTTCCCGCCCGGCGCAATTTCCTGAAAAAAGACAGTGTGGAACTGGGCCATATCGAAGAGGTGTTCCGCCGGGTGGCACTGATACATTACGATCTGGCATTTTCCTTCACCTCGAACGGACGCATACTCTACGACCTCAAGGCCGGGTCGCTGATGCAACGCATTGTGGGCATCTACGGCTCCGCCTACAAGGAGCGCCTCTATGCCGTCGAGGAAGAGACTGACCTGGTCAAGATTCGCGGCTTTGTCAGCCGTCCGGAATACAGTCGCCGCAGCCGTGGCGAACAGTATCTCTTCGTCAACGGCCGCTTCATCAAGCATCCTGCCCTCAGCACCGCCGTGGAACGCGCCTACGGCGACCTGCTGCCCGACCGTTCATATCCCAGCTATTTCATCGGGCTACAGGTGGACCCATCCAAAATTGACATCAACATCCACCCCACCAAGACCGAGGTGAAGTTTGTGGACGAGCACGCCCTGTTTGCCATCCTGCGCTCGGCCGTCAAACGTTCGCTGGGCCAGTTCAGCCTGGCCACCGAGCTGAGCTTCGACACCCCTGCCGAGTTCAACCTGCCGCCCGCCCCCAAGAATTACGTGCCGCCCCAGCCGCGGATCAGCTACAACCCCGATTTCAACCCCTTCCGGGCCACCGGCAGCCAGACCCGTCTGACGCTGGAGCCGCGCGAAAAGGACGCGATGCCGGAGAGGCTGGACACACCGGACGCTCTAGACATGCCGGAGCGTGCGGCCCAGCGGGAGCCCGTGCTTCCGCCCTCCGGCGGCACCTGCCTTCAGGTGCAGGGCCGCTATATCGTCACCGCCCTCTCGTCGGGGCTGGCCCTCATCGACCAGCAGCGGGCCCACGAGCGGGTGCTCTACCACCGTCTGCTCAACGCACGCACCACCAAGGCCGCGTCGCAGACGCTGATGTTCCCGCTGCAGTGCCGCTTCTCGGCCGCCGACGCCGAGATGCTGACCGAACTGATGCCCGACCTCAAAGACTACGGCTTCGAGATGTCGGCCCTGAACCAGACCACCTTCGTGGTGACCGCCACCCCTGCCGACCTCAAGGACGAGGACCTGCAGGCCCTGTTGGACCAGATGCTGCAGGACTACAAGGGGGCCACCATGCAGAAATACACCAAACGTGCCGAGAGCCTCTGCCTCTCGTTGGCGCGACAGATGGCTGTCCGCGCCGGCACCGTCCTCTCGCAGGAGGAGATGCAGCAGCTCGTGGCCGACCTCTTCGCCTGTCCCATGGCCGAGGTGTCGCCCTCCGGCAAGCGCATCATCACGATTGTCAACCCCGAAGACCTGTTAAAATAACTCATAACTCAGAACTCAAAACTTAAAACTCAAAACTTAAAACTTCATGGCCCAATACCAACCCCAAGGATACAGCCTCCTGCCACCGGCAGTGAAGCACCTGCTGATTATCAACGTGCTTGGCTATATTGCCTATTATGTTTTGGCCAGGCAGCATGTCATCGACCTCAACTACTGGCTTGGCATATGGACTCCCTCTACCGGCAACTTCCGCCTGTGGCAACCACTCACCTACATGTTCATGCACGGCTCGTTCGACCACCTCTTCTTCAATATGTTCTCCCTCTGGATGTTCGGTGCCGTACTGGAGCGCTACTGGGGCACGCGCCGCTTCCTCTTCTACTACCTCGTCTGCGGCATCGGGGCCGGACTGCTCAACCTGCTGGTGCCGGGTGTCCACCTCTCGGTGGGTGCCTCGGGTGCTGTCTACGCTCTCTTGCTGGCATTCGGCATGATGTTCCCCAACGAGTACATCTACCTCTACTTCCTCGTCCCCATCAAGACCAAGTGGTTCATCATCGGCATGATTGTGCTGGAGCTCTTCGAGGGCATCTTCCGTTCCTACGACGGCGTGGCCCACTTCGCCCACCTCGGCGGCATGCTCATCGGCTTCCTGCTGATCCTCTACTGGCGCAAACACCCCTTCTCAAGAATATAACAAATACAATAATATACAATGGAATTAGCATCGAAATACGACCCTCGTGCCATCGAGGAGAAATGGTATCAGTTCTGGCTTGACAAAAAGCTCTTCCACTCCGAACCCGACCACCGCGTGCCCTACACGGTGGTCATCCCGCCGCCCAACGTGACAGGTGTGCTGCACATGGGCCACATGCTCAACAACACCATCCAGGATGTGCTGGTGCGCCGCGCCCGCATGCAGGGCAAGAACGCCTGCTGGGTGCCCGGCACCGACCACGCCTCCATCTCCACCGAGGCCAAGGTGGTGAAGATGCTCGCCGAGCGCGGCATCAACAAACGCGACCTGACCCGCGACGAATACCTCAAATACGCGTGGGAATGGAAGGAGAAGTACGGCGGCATCATCCTGAAGCAGCTGCGCAAGCTCGGCGCCTCGTGCGACTGGGACCGCACCGCCTTCACCCTGGACGACATACGCTACGAGAGCGTCATCCGCGTCTTCGTCGACCTCTATAACAAGGGGCTCATCTACCGCGGCGTGCGCATGGTCAACTGGGATCCCCAGGCCCTCACCGCCGTCAGCGACGAGGAGGTCATCTACAAGGAGAGCCACGGCAAGCTGTTCTACCTGCGCTATTTTGTGGAGGGTGAGGACAAATATATCGTCGTCGCCACCACTCGTCCCGAGACCATCATGGGCGACACCGCCGTGTGCGTCCACCCCGAGGACGAGCGCTACTCATGGCTCAAGGGCAAGCGCGTCGTCGTGCCCGGCGTGGGCCGCGTGGTGCCCATCATCATGGACGAATACGTGGACCGCGAGTTCGGCACCGGCGCCCTGAAGATCACCCCCGCCCACGACATCAACGACTACAACCTGGGCATGAAGTACAACCTCGAGTCCATCGACATCTTCAACGACAACGGTACGCTCAACGAGCATGGCGGCAAATACGCCGGCATGGACCGCTTCGCCTGCCGCAAGCAGATCGTCAAGGACCTCGAGGAAGCCGGCCTCATCGAGAAGATCGAGGACTACACCAACAAGGTGGGCCACAGCGAGCGCACCGACGCCGTGATTGAGCCTAAGCTCAGCGCCCAGTGGTTCCTCAAGATGGAGGGCCTCGCCAAGCGCGCCCTCGAGGTGGTGGAGGACGACACCATCCGCTTCCACCCCGCCAAGTTCAAGAACACCTACCGCCACTGGCTGGAGAACATCAAGGACTGGTGCATCAGCCGCCAGCTCTGGTGGGGCCACCGCATACCGGCCTGGTATCTGGAGGTGAACGGCCGCGTGGAGACCGTCGTAGCCCTCAACGAGGAGGAGGCCCGCAAGCTGGCCGCCGAGAAGTACGGCTACACCGGCGCCCTGCGTCAGGACGAGGACGTGCTCGACACCTGGTTCTCCTCCTGGCTCTGGCCCATCTCACTCTTCGACGGCATCCGCAACCCCGACAACCCCGAAATCAAGTACTACTACCCCACGGCCGACCTCATCACGGCTCCCGACATCATCTTCTTCTGGGTGGCCCGCATGATTATGGCCGGCGAGGAATACCGCAAAGACGTGCCTTTCCACAACGTCTACTTCACCGGCATCGTGCGCGACAAGCTGGGCCGCAAGATGAGCAAGAGCCTCGGCAACAGCCCCGACCCCATCGAGCTCATCGAGAAGTACGGCGCCGACGGCGTCCGCATGGGTATGCTGCTCACCGCTCCCGCGGGCAACGACCTCCCCTTCGACGAAAGCATCTGCGAGCAGGGCCGCAACTTCAGCAACAAGCTCTGGAACGCCCTGCGCCTCGTCAGCGGCTGGCAAGTGGAGACTTCAAATACCGAAGTCTCGAAGTCTCGAAGTCTCGAAGTCTCGAAGTCTAACAACGCCGTCGCCGTCCAGTGGATGGAGCAGCGCATGGCCCAGATGCTCGAGGAGATCGAGCGCGACTTCGACCAGTACCGCCTCAGCGAGGCCCTCATGGCCACCTACAAGCTGGCCTGGGACGACTTCTGCTCCTGGTACCTCGAGATGGTCAAGCCCGCCTATGGCACCCCCATCGACCGCGAGACTTACGAGGCCACCCTCTCCATCTTCTCGCGCCTGATGCTGATGCTGCACCCCTTCATGCCCTTCGTCACCGAAGAGATCTGGCACCAGCTGCAAATTGATAATTTAAAATTGAAAATTGAAAATCCTGACAAGGTTGAGGAGCACCCCCAATTCTCAATTCTCAATTCTCAATTCTCAATTATGAACCAGCACATGCCCACCAGCGTCTACTACGACCAGCGCCTGCTCGACGAGTTCGACACCGCCCGCGAGGTCATCGCCGGCGTGCGCAACATTCGCAACACGCGCAACCTCTCGCCCAAGGAGGCCCTGGAGGTGAGCTACATCGCCAGCGATGAGCGCTTCCGCATCGACCGCTTCGAGGGCATCATCCGCAAGCTGGGCAACGTCAGCGCCGTGAATGTCATCACCGAGAAGCCCGTCGGCGCCCTCAGCTTCATGATCGGCACCACCGAGTGCTTCGTGCCCATGAGCCAGAACGTCAACCGCGAAGAGGAACTCAAGAAGCTGCAGGAGGACCTGAAGTATGCCGAAGGCTTCCTCAATAGCGTGCTGAAGAAGCTCTCCAACGAGAAGTTTGTCAACGGCGCCCCCGCCGCCGTCATTGAGAAGGAGCGCAACAAACAGCGCGACGCCGAGACCAAGATCGCCGCCCTCAAAGCCCAAATCGCTGCCCTCGGTTGACAATAGCAACAACAATGAATAGCGGGGCCCGCGCTGACGCGCGGGCCCCGTTGCATTTAGCATTCTGTCAGACTTTCAAGCCCCACCCTCGTGACGTGCCGGCACGTTAGGGTGCCATGTGCCTTTACATCAGCCTTGACATGCCGCCGCCGTTGCTACCGCCGCCATTGTCGGTGCCGTCGTTATCCTTTTCGCCGCAGGCGACCATTGCCGTCATCGCGAAGGCGACCATCAGAATTGAAAACATTTTCTTCATGTTGGTAATGTTTTAATGATAAATAAATTGATGAATTGAAAAATGTATAAACACAAAGCCCCGGACGGATGCTGTGAGCATCGTCCGAGGCCGTGAATATCTTGACCAAACATGTCCGCCTCCCCCTCTACATCCAGCGTATAGAGGGGGTAAAAATCAGCAAGTTATGAGCGTTTTGGCAAAACCTGTCAGAATATCGACTTCTTGATTTTCTCAACAATCTGGTCGAAATAGGGCTGACGGATGCGACTGAGTTTGCGCACCACGTCACGCTCGATGTTGCCCATCAGCAGCTGGCATTTGACATAGCTCTTTTTGGGCATCGGCTTGGTAAGCATCTCGTTGCTGAGTGCGAAGGTGTACTGCGGGTTGTAGTCCTTCGTCGAAATCATGCAGAGGTAGATATAGCCTTCGTTTTCCTGCAATTCGTTGTTGGATACGATGAGAGCGGGATGGGGCTTGAAGGTGCCGTCGGGAAACATGAAATTGACCTCAACAATATCGCGCTGTTCGTACTTCATAGAGTGTCAGATTTCATTTTTGGCCATCCATCGGGCGGCGTTCATTTTTGATGTGCAGAGGAATGCCTCACGCTCTTCGGCGGCTGTCCACTCACGGTCAGACTCCTTCGGCTGCTCAGCGGTGATGTGAAACACATCCCCGAGAGAACGTATGAGTTCCACAACAGTACGCGCAGTCCTATTGTGCCCATCGTAGGATATTGTCATTGTTGCCATAATATATTGTATTTGTTTTTTTCTGCCATAGTAACGTCCACATTCTTTTTTTATTGTGCAGGCGTCGCAAGCATTGCAGCAGGCGCAGGTATTTGTTATTTCACGCTGCAAAGATACACATTATTTTCTATCTGGCAAAATATAATTGTGGGTTGTAGCAAGACACCACGTCGGTTTCCGAGCCATACCGTCGGTAGTAGTAGCATATAGGAAGCATGGCGTTACAATATAGTCAGGCAAAAGATGAGTAAAAGGGGAGTAAAACCTAAAGACTATTTTGGTGCATAAAAAAAGATGCCTTTGGCATCGGGGTCACCCGTGTCAAAGGCATCTCTCATACCGATATGTCGCTCATCAATCGCGGCGGTCGCGGCCGAACAACTGACCGATCCACTGCCTGTTGAGGCGGGCGATGTTCTGGCGCTTGATCTGCTTGGGGCACTCGGCCTCGCAGGCATAGGTGTTGGTGCAGGAGCCGAAGCCCAGCTCGTCCATCTTGCAGACCATCTTCTTGACGCGGTCCATGACCTCGGGCTGGCCCTGGGGCAACAGGGCGAGGTGGCTCACCTTGGCACCCACGAAGAGCATGGCTGAGGCGTTCTTGCAAGCCGCCACGCAAGCGCCGCAGCCGATGCAAGCGGCGGCATCCATGGCCTGGTCGGCCTTGTGCTTGGGCACCAGGATATTGTTGGCGTCGGGCACGCCGCCGGTGGTGGCGCTGATATAGCCGCCGGCCTGGATGATCTTGTCGAAGGCGGTGCGGTCCACCACCAGGTCTTTGATTACCGGGAATGCCTTGGCGCGCCAGGGCTCCACCCAGATTTCGTCGCCGTCGTGGAAATGGCGCATGTGGAGCTGGCAGGTGGTCACGCCGTCGTCGTTGCCGTGGGGACGGCCGTTGATGTAGAGGCCACACATGCCGCAGATGCCCTCGCGACAGTCGTTGTCGAAGCAGACGGGATGGGCAATGTGGTCGTTGATGAGTTTCTCGTTGAGCTGGTCGAGCATCTCGAGGAACGAGCAGTCGGCGCTGATACCGTCGATCTCGTAGGTCTCGAAGTGCCCTTTGGCGCGGGCGTTCTCCTGGCGCCAGATATGCAATTTGAATTTCATAAAACTTCGTTTTATAGTGTGTAGTTGGTAGTGGGTAGCAGGTAGCATTCGTGGTCTGTTGCTACCCACTATCCACTATCCACTACCAACTTTATTTATAGTTTCGTTTCACAATCTGTATGTACTCGTAGTCGAGGGGTTCTTTGTACATCACCTCGGGCTTGTCGTGTCCCTGGTACTCCCAGGCGGCGACGAACATGAAGTTCTCGTCGTCGCGGAGGGTCTCGCCGTCCTCGGTCTGATGCTCGACGCGGAAGTGGCCGCCGCAGCTCTCTTCGCGCTGGGTGGCGTCGTCGACGATGAGGCGAGCCAGCTCGAAGTAGTCCTCGAGGCGGTAGGCTTTCTCCAGCTCGGGGTTCATCTCGGCGGCCTTGCCGGGGATGAAGACATGCTGGTAGAACTCGGCCTCCAGCTCGGCAATCTTCTCCTTGGCGGTGGCCAGGCTCTCCTTGCTGCGGGCCATGCCGCAGTACTCCCACATCACGCGGCCCAGGGCCTTGTGGTAGTGGTCGACGGAGTGAAAGTCTTCGAGACTTCGAGTCTTCGAGTCTTCGAGACTTTGAGTCGTCTCGCTGTCTTGACGACTTGAAGTCTTGCTGATGGCCATGAGGCCGTCGAGGCGGGCGCGCACATTGGCCTCGGCCTCGTCGAACTCGGGGCCTTCGGCCTTGATCTTGCCGACGTAGATTTGGTCGGCCAGATAGTTCTGCAGCGTGTAGGGCAGCACGAAGTAGCCGTCGGCCAGGCCCTGCATGAGGGCGCTGGCGCCGAGGCGGTTGGCGCCGTGGTCGCTGAAGTTGGCCTCGCCGGCGGCGAAGAGGCCGGGGATGGTGGTCTGCAGCTCGTAGTCGACCCAGAGGCCACCCATCGTGTAGTGGATGGCGGGGTAGATCATCATCGGCACCTGGTAGGGGTCGGCGTCGACAATCTTATAATACATCTGGAAGAGGTTGCCGTATTTCTGCTCCACCACGTCGCGGCCGAGGCGCTTGATGGCGTCGGCGAAGTCGAGGTAGACGGCCAGGCCGGTGGGGCCGACGCCGTAGCCGGCATCGCAGCGCTCCTTGGCGGCGCGGCTGGCCACGTCGCGCGGCACCAGGTTGCCGAAGGCCGGATAGCGGCGTTCCAGGTAGTAGTCGCGGTCCTCCTCGGCGATGTCAAGGGGGCCTTTCTCGCCGCGGCGGATGGCCTCGGCGTCCTCTTTCTTCTTGGGCACCCAGATGCGGCCGTCGTTGCGCAGCGACTCGCTCATCAGCGTGAGCTTCGACTGGTAGTCGCCGTGGACGGGGATGCAGGTGGGGTGGATCTGCACGTAGCAGGGGTTGGCGAAGGCGGCGCCGCGGCGATGGCACACCCAGGCCGCCGAGCCGTTGCTGTTCATGGCGTTGGTGGAGAGGTAGTAGATGTTGCCGTAGCCTCCCGTGGCCAGCACCACGGCATGGGCGGCGTAGCGCTCCAGCTCGCCAGTGACCAGGTTGCGGGCGATGATGCCGCGGGTGCGGGGCTTGCCTTCCTTGTCGGGCACCACTACGAGGTCCATCATCTCGTGGCGCTCGTGCAGGACGACGGTGCCGCGGGCAATCTCGCGGCTCAGGGCGCCATAGGCGCCGAGCAGCAGCTGCTGGCCCGTCTGGCCGCGGGCGTAGAACGTTCGGCTGACCTGCGCGCCGCCGAAGGAGCGGTTGTCGAGCAGGCCGCTATAGTCGCGGGCGAAGGGGACGCCCTGCGCCACACACTGGTCGATGATCGAGCCGCTGACCTCGGCCAGACGGTAGACGTTGGCCTCGCGGGCGCGGTAGTCGCCGCCCTTGATGGTGTCCTTGAACAGGCGCTCCACACTGTCGCCGTCGTTCTGATAGTTCTTGGCGGCGTTGATGCCGCCCTGGGCGGCGATGCTGTGGGCGCGGCGGGGCGAGTCCTGGATGCAGAAGATGTCCACATGGAAGCCCAGCGCACCGAGGCTTGCGGCCGCCGAAGCACCGGCCAGGCCCGTGCCGACCACGATGATGTCCAGTTTCCGCTTGTTGGCGGGGTTCACCAGCTTCTGGCTGGCTTTGTAGCGGGTCCACTTCTCGCTGAGGGGCCCTTCAGGTATCTTAGAGTCTAATATCATATACGTTTGTTATTTTTGCTATAGGTTTATTGACACACCAGTACTCAAGGATAATGGAGAATAACGCAGTGCACGGATGTCGCGCGGGAAACCGACATAGGAGTATCCCAGTTGAATCTGGAACTTCAGACGTTCGTTTCCCACACGGTAGAAAAACTGAGGTTCCAGCAGGGCATGGACATCATTGTCGATACCCGATTCGATAATCCAGCTGTCTGATGCGGCGCTATACACCGAGCCGTTCCACCTGACATGCGGCCAGAGGGTTCCGCCCTTGAACGAAACACCGATTGTGCTTTTCTCAGACAGTTTCCAGCCATAGTTAAACTGGAGGAAATGGCACATATAGGGTCCCCGCGCAGACGCCGGATCGGCGTCGATATATGCGTCACCATTGCCACGCCCCAGACCAAGGTATGTCTCGAGTACGCTTTTCTCATGCGGGAAGTAGAGACCCACAGCCATGTGGGTGTAGAAAACATCCGGCCCATCAAAACTGGCATGCACCTGTGCGGCAAGGTGGTCGGTCAGTCCCGTTGAAATGGTTGCTGCCAAACCGGGCTCCGGGTAGAGATATAGCGACGTGGCAACACGTGCATCGCCTTTATGCTCGACCAGCGGCACGTCGGCCAGCTGTGGGTGGTAGACCACGCATCCCGTCATTGAGAACAGGACTAGCGACGCCAAAAGCAGTTTCGAGATTTTATTCATAATTCCATTGTGTTGTTTGATAGGCAAGTGTTGTCTTCTTTTGTCGGCCGGGTTACAGTCCCAGGTAGACCAGAATCGGCACGGCGGCGAACATCAGACAGATGAGCCAGGCATAGGCGATGCCGCATATCTCGATGGCGCGGCTGTACTTGTAGTTGTTCAGACCCAGGGTCTGGAAAGCCGACGGGAAGGCGTGGCGCATGTGCATGAACAGGGCCACGAAGGTGATGAGGTAGAGCAGCACCATCAGCGGATTGTGGAACAGCTCGCGCACCATATAGTAGAAGTCAGGCTCGGGCTTGCTCTCGGGCATCACGCGCCGCAGCGTCTGCCGCTCGTCGTAGGTCAGGTGGCGTATCCACTTCTGGTCCTCGCTGACATTGCCTTCGTCATAGGCGCGCTGCACGATGTCCATCACACCCAGCCGCTCGCGCAGCGAGGCAATATACTGCTCGGTCTCGGCGTCGGCGCCGTCCTCGTCGGCATACATCGCAGCCTGCTGCTCCAGCTCGTCCAGCATCTCTTCGGGCGTCATGCCATACTGCTGGCTCAGCTGCACCATCTGCATCATCTCGGGGTCCTGCAGCTTGGCGGTCTCCACCATGTATTCACCTTTGACCCAGCCGATTTTGACAAAATAAAACTGGCAGAAGTGCATCACCAGGAAGGCGAAGATGACGATGCCGGTCCACATCATGAGCTTCGATGTGCTGTCGGTCTTCGAACGCTGGGGCTCGTGGTAGCGCCGCTTAAAAAAGCGGTTGTCAGCCGAGCTGACACCGGCCAGGCGGTTGGTCACCTGTAGCCACAGGGTCAGCAGCACATGCAGGGCCAGTACGCCCAGCAGGATAATCTCGAACACCTTGACAATCCAATTGGTGCCCATGAAGTGGCAGAAGGCCGAATACCAGGCGCCGCCGTCGTGGCGCAACACAAACAGGTTGGCGGTGGCGTGGAATAGCAGGAAGATGAGCAGAAACGCGCCCACCAAGGCCACCAGAATCTTTTTAGTGATAGAGTGAATTTTAGGCAAATCCATAATATACAATTTGTTAATCGTTATTTTATTATCGTTTCGGCCAACAAAGATACGAAAAAAAAACGTATCGCGCCAAAACTTCTGCTCATCAATCCCATATCCAGCCCGCCGACATAAGCCGACCAGCAGCCAAGCGGCAGGGGTCAACCAGGGGTTTCAATAATATTATCCAGATACCATATCATAGTCAATTACCATTCAACTCTTACAAAACTAGGCGGTTATAAAGAGAGGGTATAGAGTGGGGTAAGAGAGGGGTAAGAGGGGGTACCTTTTTAATACTGGTTTATAGGCTGTTATGGAGGTGGATTTTTTCGCCTCGCAGTAGGATTCTCCAGATTTCGCTCCTGGCACTACGCCCCCGGACACGGCCGTCTTTGGCCAACGAGGTCTGTCACGGCAGCGACATTATTTTTCGAATCGGTAGCGGCCAGTTCAGGATTTTTGTGTACATTTGCAGTGTACAAACGAAAAGTAAAACTGATGGAACTAACTATACTAGTGTGTTTTGCACTCTACACGGCGCTGTTGTTCCTCGTCATGTGGCTCACCTCGCGACGCGGAGCACATGGCAACGAGGCGTTTTTCCGTGCCGGACGGCGGTCGCCGTGGCCAGTGGTGGCCTACGGCATGATTGGGGCCTCGCTCAGCGGGGTGACCTTTATGTCGGTGCCTGGCGGTGTCTATAGCGGCGGCTGGACCTACATGCCGCTCGTGTTCGGCTACGTGCTGGGCTATGCCGCCATCGCCTTGGTGCTGCTGCCGCTCTACTATAAGCTCAACCTTACCTCCATCTACACCTACCTCGAGCAGCGCTTCGGCGTCCGCAGCGAGAAGACCGGCGCCGCCTTCTTCATCCTCAGCCGACTGCTGGGGTCGGCACTCCGCATGTATCTGGTGGTCTTCGTGCTCTACGAGTTTGTCTTCCGCGCCTGGGGCATCCCCTTCTGGGTGCCGGCGGTGGTGTTCATAGCCATCATACTGCTCTACACCTTCCAGGGAGGCATCAAGACCGTCGTGTGGACCGACACGCTGCAGACCACCTTCCTGCTGTTGGCCGCCGCGGCCACCGTGGCAGCCATACTGCACTCGCTGCACATGGATGTGGGCCAACTGATGCGTGCCTCGGCCGACGAAGGCTACACCCGCATCTGGGAAACGGCTCCCGCCCACCCCAAATTCTGGGTCAAGCAACTGCTGGCCGGCATGTTCATCACCATCACTATGACCGGCCTCGACCAGGATATGATGCAGAAAAACCTCACCTGCAAGAACTTGCGCGACGCGCAGAAGAACGTGATGACCTCCTCGCTGCTCTTCATCGTGGTCAACATACTCTTCCTGATGCTCGGCTCGGCCCTGCTGCTCTATGCCAGCCGCACCGGCTTCGCCCTGCCGGTGAACGAGGCCGGTGCCGTGGTGCCGGACAAGATATTCCCCTCCATCGCCTTCTCGCTCAGCGGCTTCACGGCCGTATGCTTCGTGCTCGGCATGGTGGCCGCGGGCTATAGCAGTGCCGACGGCACCCTCACCGCCCTCACCACCACCTTCTGCTACGACTTCCTGGGCTTCGATAAAGAGGAAAGTGAAAAGCAGGTCCGGCAAAATTCTCAATCCTCAATTCTCAATTCCCAATTAAAAATCCGCCGCCTGGTCCACGTGGCTTTCGCGCTGCTCTACCTGCTGGTGATCATCGCCTTCCGCCCCTTCCACCGCCAGTCGCTGATTGACACCGTTTTCGACGTGGCGGGCTTCACCTACGGCCCCCTGCTGGGCCTCTACGCCTTCGGCCTCTTCACGCGGCGCCGCGCCCGCGACAGCTGGGTGCCCTTCATCGCCGTCCTCTCGCCGGTGGTCTGCTACGTACTCAAACTCAACTCCTTCAGCTGGTTCGGCTATCACTTCGGCTTCGAGATACTCCTCCTCAACGGCCTCATCACCTTCGTTCTGCTCTGGCTCAGCTCCCTGAACACTAAACACCAAACACTGAACACTGAACACTAAACACTGAACACTGAACACTAAACACTGAACACCGAATGCACATGTTCGTCACCATACTCGGCTCGGGCGCAGCCCTCCCCATCGGCTCGCGCCGCTGCTCGGCCCAGGTGCTCAATATCGCGGGCTTCAAGCTGCTCATCGACTGCGCCGAAGCCACCCAAGACCGCATCCGATACAACCGTCTGAAGCTGCAGTCGCTCTCCACCATCCTCATCTCGCACCTGCACGGCGACCACTTCTTCGGCCTGCCGGGCCTGCTGAGCACCATGCACCTCTGCGGCCGCACCGAGCCCGTAGCCATCGTGGCCCCCAAAGGTGCACGCCAGGTGATAGAGACCACCTTCGAGCTCACCGGCAACCATGTGGGTTTCCCCATCGAATGGAGCGAAATGGACTTCGCCGAGGGCGAGCAACGCGTCTTTGCCAACCATTGCTGCACCGTCGACGCCTTCCCGCTCGACCACTCGGTGCCCGACTACGGCTTCCGCATCACCGAGGTGCCGCGCAACACCGCCCTACCGCTCAGCTATGCCTACTGCTGCGACACCGCCTACGACGAGCGGCTGATAGACCACGTGCGTGGCGTCGACCTGCTATGCCTCGAGTGCACCTTCAGCAACGAATACGAGCGACTGGCCACCGAACGCAAGCACCTCACCGCCGGACAGGCCGGCCGACTGGCACGTATGTCCGACGTACGCCAGCTGCTGCTCACCCATATCAGCGCCCGTTTCCGCGAACCCGACCTGCTGCTGCAGCAAGCGCAGGAAGAGTTCCAAAACACCGTGGTAGCCGCCGACAATATGCGCCTCGAACTGAGCCACCACCCCACCCCACAGCCCTTGCAAACCATTGATAACGAACCATCGGCGCAGACTGAATAAAATAAATTTTGCCATATCGCAAAAAGTTAGTACCTTTGCACCCGCTTTTGAACAAAAAAAGCAACGACTGGAGAGATGCCGGAGTGGTCGATCGGGGCGGTCTCGAAAACCGTTGACCAGCTTGCTGGTCCCAGGGTTCGAATCCCTGTCTCTCCGCCAACAACATGAGGCCATCGTAACGATGGCCTCTTCTTTTTATTGACAATCCGCCTCAAGATTCGTTTTTATTTCGTATCTTTGCAGTGTCATTTGGTTACATAGACATAACATGAAGACACTGAGAACATATCTATTGGCCGTGTTTTGCGTGGTGGAAACAATCTCCGCCGTGGCCAACGACGGCACCTACTACACCAAAGGCAACCAACTCGTCCCCCTGCAGGAGACGGACATCAGCGTGCGGCGCGAGGTACTGACCATCAGTCTGATGGACAACGGGATGGCCCGCGTGGATGTACAGTACGAGTTCTGGAACCCCGGCGGCGCCAAGCGCCTCACGATGGGTTTCGAGGCCGACCCGCCGTACAACTACGACTACAAGTTCCACCCCGACGGGCGCCACCCCAGCATCAGCCTCTTCACCGTCGAGATGAACGGTCGACAGCTGGAGTACAGCAACGCCGTATGCGTGGCCGACACGCTGCCGCTGACAAGAATCAAAGACCTGAAGCGCTACTATATGTGGGACAACAACTGGCTCTACGACACCGCCAACGCCGACCCGAAGTCCGGTTACAGCGACCCAATAGATTACGATGCGGGCATCCGTTTCGCCTACGTCTACTACTTCGACGCCGACTTCCAGCCGGGTCTCAACCACGTGCATCACACGTATGTCTACCGCATGTCGACCAATGTGGGCAGCCCATTCATTGTCGACTACAAGCTGACGCCCGCCGCCCGCTGGGCCGGGGGCAAGATTGGCGACTTCACGCTCACCATCCGTGCCGACAGCACAGCCAAGCACTTCTACGTCTTCGACAGCTCGTTTGCCGGCGCCCCCTTTGCCGTCAGCGAAGGCATGGGCAAGACGCGCCGTGCCACCTGCTACGGCGACCCATGCGCCGAGGTGAGCCTCCGCAACGGCGCCATCACCCTCCACGCCACCGACTTCCGCCCCACTGGAGAACTGACCATCCGCGCCGTGGGAGTCGATGGATGCTACGTTGGCAAGCAATGTATCGCGGGCGGCACCTACGACCGCTCCGTGCGAATCGACTGGGGTCCCTACGATGGTATGCAGTGGGTGCCCGCCGACGCAGCCTTCCGCCAGCGCGTGACCCGCAACCTGCCCTACGCCAACCGCGGCCACGTGTTCCGCGACAAACGACTGCGCAAATACTTCGAGGGCCTCTGGTGGTACATGCCTGACCCCGACTACAAGGACGACACCTCCGACTTCACCCCCATCGACTGGGATTACGTGAGGTATAAAGAGTAAGGTTTAAGGTTTAAGGTTTAAAGTTTAAAAGATAAATATATATGGAAGCACCCGTTTTGAATGCCCATAACGAAGAGGAGTACCCGCCCATGCATACGGGAGGAATGAACAACACATCCTTGATCATAAAACGCATAGTTCTATGCATCGTTATGGTTTTTATGGCATATTCTGTTGGTGCACAACAAAGGATGTATCCCATTCCCAAAGCTAATTTACAGGAAAACAAGTTCGACAAGAAACTCCCACTTGGGTTCGGAATAGACACTGCATATAAGTTTGTCTATCAAGTCGAGCCGTCATTTACTACAGAGTATTGTATGACATACGATTCCATAAACAAATCCCTTCTGCTCTGTAAGTCAAAAAGCAAGATTGGATATGCCATTTGGAATGGGGAAAGCAAAAAAGCAAGAAAGAAAAGATTGACATACTATCGGCTTCCTGTTGACGAAGCCTATGTGGATTCATTACAGTCGATGTTTTGTGAAATTATCAGGTCTGCGAGTCCTGATTCAAGAAGGTCGGGATTTGATGGCACAAGCTATTTGTTTTATCTGCCAATGGACATATATACCGTAGCGGGCGCTTGGGAACCTTATGAGGACTCAAACTGTGGTCGTGCGGTTTGGCTAATGGAACGATTATGTAAAGCCGTTGAAAAGCAAGATAAAGCTGCCGCCGAACAACTTCGAGAGGAAATCATTGCTTTAACAGCTGCTTTTAGAAGTTTACCAGCAATGTTTTACGTCAAATGATAATATACTTCGAATTAATATGGAACAAGAGCCTATTCTTAACGAGCACAATAAGCAAGAGTATCCGCCGATGCATACGGCGGAGCACATACTGAACCAGACGATGGTGCGCATGTTCGGCTGCCCGCGGTCGCGCAACGCACACATAGAGCGCAAGAAGAGCAAGTGCGACTACCAGCTGGCCGCCTGCCCGAGCGAGGAGCAGGTGCAGGAACTGGAGCGCCGCGTGAACGAGGTGATCCAGCGCGGACTGGAGGTCACATACGAGTTCGTCCGCCGCGACGAGGTGCCGCCCGAGGTGGATTTAGGAAAACTGCCCGACGACGCCAGCGAGACGCTGCGCCTGGTGCGCATCGGCGACTACGACCTCTGCGCCTGCGTGGGCACACACGTAAAGAACACGTCGGAAATAGGCCAGTTCCGCATCATCAGCCACGATTACAATGCCGACACCGGCACGTGGCGCATGCGTTTCAAACTGACAGAATAAAAAAACAGGCGGCTCGTACGAGTCGCCTGCTTTGCAAATAGTCGTAAGTCTTACTCGGCAGCGGCCTCTTCGCCGTCGCCGGCAGTGGCGCTGGCGCGGGTGCTGAGGACGTTGACCACCTCGCTGCTCTTCGGGTTGAGGATGCAGTAGTTGTCGGTGGCGATGTCCTGCACGCGGACACGCTGGTTGACGTCGAGGTTGGTGATGTCGATCAACACCTCGCTGGGCATGTGGGCGGGCAGAGCCTTCACATTGAGGCGTTTCTGCTTGTAGGCCAGTTTGCCGCCCTTCATGACACCCTTGCTGGTGCCAGTAGTGTGGACGGGGATGGACATAACGACGGGCTTGTCGTCGGTCATCTCATAGAAGTCGGCGTGATAGACAATCTCGGTCACGGGATGGAACTCGATGTCTTTCAGCATGGTCATGTGGTCGACGCCGTTCAGGGTCACTTTGATGAAGCAGGGCTCCGGGTTGAACAGCACGCGCTGGAAGGCGGTCTGGTCGACACTGAACATGTACTGCTGATCTTTGCCGTACATGACGCAAGGAACCTTGGCGTCGCGACGCAGAGCCTTAGCATCCTTTTTCCCTACGTGCTCGCGCAGAGCACCGCTCATTGATACTACTCTCATTGTTGTTTTGTTTTAGGTTGTTAAACTGTTTTATTTGTTATACGGCAGGGTCTTCTGTCCCTACTATTCATTCATACGGCGGATGACACCTTTGTGGTGCAGGGTGGTTTCGTAGAGGTTGTCCAGGCTCTCGAAGTTCACCACGCGGCGGATAGCCTCGGCCAGCAGCCAGTCGCAACTGAGCACGTGTATCTTCTCCGACTCGCGCTTCAGGGGGATGGTGTCGGCCACCACAAGCTCTTCCAGATCGGAGGCTTCCACTTTCTCGATGGCGTTGCCGCTCAGCACGGGGTGGGTAATCATGGCGCGCACGCTCTTGGCACCGCTTTGTTTGATGATGGCGGCGGCTTTGCAGATGGTGCTGCCGGTGTCGATGATGTCGTCCAGCAGGATAACATGCTTGCCTTCCACATCGCCAATGAGGCGCATCTCGCCTATCTCGTTGGGTTTGTTGCGATGCTTGTAGCAGATGACGAAGCTGTTGTTGAGCGTCTTGGCATAGGTGCCGGCACGCTTGCTGCCGCCCATGTCGGGGCTGGCAAACATCACATCCTCGATGTCGAATTTCTCGCGGATATAGGGCATGAAGAGGCTGGAGCCGTACAGATGGTCGACCGGGATATTGAAGAATCCCTGAATCTGGTCGGCATGCAGGTCCATCGTAATCACACGGTCCACGCCAGCCACGCTGATCATGTCGGCAATCAGCTTGGATGCGATGGGCACATGGGGGCGGTCCTTGCGGTCCTGACGTGCGAAACCATAGTAGGGTATCACAGCGATAATCTTCTGGGCCGAGGCACGCTTGGCTGCATCGATCATCATCAGCAACTCAAACAGATTGTCGGTCGGCGGTATGGTCGACTGGATGATGAACACGATGCCGCCGCGGATAGTCTCCTCGTAGGAGGGTTGGAATTCGCCGTCGGCATACTGGAAAACAGTCGAATTGCCCAGCGGAATGCCGTAGATTTCCGCCACGCGACGGGCCAGCCCCTGGGTGGCGCGCCCCGCGAAAATGAACACTTTGTCAGAACGTTTGTCGCTCATTATGATTTTGATTTTAGGTTTCTTACAAAGAATATTTTAGTTTCTTTAGTCGTTGAAAACGAGTGCAAAAATACACTTTTTTTATTGATTGGCAAAAAAATATTTTGCCGTGTGCAGAAAAGTGTGTAATTTTGCACCCGCTTTCAAGACGAAAAGCGATGCCCTGGTGGTGGAATGGTAGACACGGTAGACTCAAAATCTGCTGCCGGCAACGGCGTGAGGGTTCAAGTCCCTCCCGGGGTACAGAAGAGCACTGCATAGCGGTGCTCTTTTTTTGTTGGCCGGCGGGCGACGCGGCGGGTGGCGGGGGCGGACAGCGGGCGGAAGGGGGCCAAACGGCTCCCTCACGTGTGCGCATGCCGACATACAGATGAATTTACCCCACCTGTTGTGAGGCAAAAAACCGCCCTTGTAACCCACTGAACGTCAGGCCCCCAACCTATCATCGACTTACCAACGACTTACCAACGACTTACCAACGACTTACCAACACCTACTACAGTAGTAGTTGATAAGGTTTTAGCCTACCGATGGAGGGGCTATCGTGGCTCGATGGGGGCGGGGTGTGCCGGGGTGAATTTTATGGCGTCCGGACACAATATTTCCGCGCCCATAGCGTTGTTAGAGCAGGAACTATAAAATGAGACATTCTATGAAGAAGATAATCCTGATGATGCTGGCGCTGGCAGGCGGTCTGGCGGCCACGGCACAGTCGACGACGCCGACAGCCACGGTGGGCGGCACCGAGGTGTACACCGTGGTGGAGCAAGACCCGGAGTTCGACGGCGGCATGGAGGCGCTGGCACCGTGGCTGGGTGCGCACGTGAACTATCCGGCCGAGGCCCAGCGGCAGCAGCTGGAAGGGACGGTGTTTGTCACCTTTGTGGTGGAGACCGACGGGTCGATATCCAACGTGCGGGTGCTGAACCACCGCGAGGAGATGGCCCCGCTGGAGGCCGAGGCGGTGCGCGTGGTGCGTGCCATGCCCAAGTGGAAGGCCGGCAAGCAGCGCGGCAAGAAGGTGCGCGTGCAGTTCACGCTGCCTATCGTATTCAAACTATAGTAGTATGAAAGTCATCATCTTAGGGCCGGCATGGCCCTACAGGGGCGGCATCGCAGCCTTCGGCGAGCGGTTGGCACGCCAATACCAGCAGGAGGGTCACGAGGTGGAGATGGTCACCTTCACGTTGCAGTACCCCAAATTCCTCTTTCCGGGCAAGACGCAGTTTTCGCCCGACCCCGCGCCCGAGGGGCTGAACATCCGCCGCATGCTGAGTTCGGTGAATCCGCTGAGCTGGCTGCGTACGGGCCGGTGGCTGCGGCGGCAGAAGGCGGACCTGATTGTGAGCGCCTTCTGGCTGCCCTTCATGGCACCGGCGTTCGGCACGGCGCTGCGGCTGGCCAAGCGGCCGGGGACGCGGCGCGTGGCGATAGTGCACAATCTGATTCCCCACGAGCACCGCCCCGGCGACCGGCTGTTTGCACGCTATTTCGTGGGGTCGAACGACGGCTTTGTGACGCTGAGCCGGTCGGTGCTGGACGACATAGACCGCTTCGACCCGCAACGCCGCCGTCCGCGCCGCTATTCGCCCCATCCGCTCTACGACCACTACGGCACGGCACCCGCCCGCACAGAGGCGCTGCAGAGCCTGGGGCTGGAACCGCAGCACCGCTATGTGCTCTTCTTCGGATTCATACGCGACTACAAGGGGCTGGACCTGCTGTTGGACGCGATGGCCGACGAGCGGCTACGGCAGCTGGACGTACGGCTGATTGTGGCGGGCGAATTCTACGGCGACCCGAAGCCCTACCTGGAGCAGATAGAACGTCTGGGGCTGGGCGAACGGGTGGCGCTGCACACCGACTTCATCCCCGACAGCGAGGTGCGCCGCTATTTCGGCGCCGCCGATGTGGTGGCACAGCCCTACCGGAGCGCCACCCAGAGCGGCGTGAGCCAGATAGCCTACCACTTCGAGAAGCCGATGGTGGTCACCCGCGTGGGCGGACTGCCCGAGATTGTGCCCGACGGCAAGGCGGGATTCGTGGTGGAACCCGACGGACACGCCATCGCCGATGCGCTGGTGCGCTTCTTCAACGAGGGTTGGGCCGAAAGGCTGGCCGCCGGTGTGCGCGACGAGAAAAAGAAGTATGGCTGGGACAAGATGACAGCCGCCATTGGGGGCTAGGGGTTATAGGTTATGGGGTATGGGGTATAGGTTAGGGGTTAAAGTTCATGGGTTATAGTGTTGATTTATAGCTGGTAGTCTTCTTGTGTGTTGTGTTTGCGTTTCTATGCACACACATCCGGTGAATGAATAAAAATGGTGCTTGGGGGGTACAGAGCATTTTCTATTGTTAAATAATATTAAAAATAGATATACTCTGTCGTCTGTTTGGAGAAAGGCGGCTACTATAGTGATAAGGTTTTTGAGACCCAAAGGGGGATTGTAGCATTATTGCAAAAAATAAACACTATGAAAATGAAGAACACATCCTTTGTAGTCCGCTGCTGCATGGTGGCGGTGTTGATGGTGTCGGCCGCAGGTGCCGCACAGGCACAGAGCGAGCACGCTACGCTCAAGAAGGCCGAGGGCCTGGTGGCCCAGCGGCAGTATGCGTCGGCTTTTGCCATGCTGGAAGCGCTGGACCCCGCGAACGACCGTCCGGCGGTGCTGGCCATGAAGGCCGACATCGTGCTGCACTACTTTGCGCAGAGCGTGAACCACATGGTTTTCTCGCTGGTGGACCTGACGAAGGGTGAGAGCCTCGACTCGGTGCGTCGCAACTTCGAGATGGGCGATGTGTTCGCCTTCGATGTGGACAGCCTCTCGCGCCGTCTGCTGGCCACCCATCCCGGCGACCAGTCGTTGCTGGCCACCCATGCCGCCTACCACAAGGCGCTGCTCGACGACTATGGCGACGATTTGTGGATGACATACCTTGCGCCCGAATGCAAGGCCCTGTTGCAACAGGCCACGAAGAGCGCCGATGCCTGTTCGCAGATGGGGTATCTCTACACCTCGGACGAGTCCACGGCCGACAGCGCGGCCTACTACTTCCGCCGTGCCGTCGCGTTGAGGGACACCCTCTGGGAGGCGCACTACAACCTGGGTGTGATGGAGTACCAGCTGGGGCACAACGACAAGGCCCTGGCCCACCTGGAGCGTGCCTGGAAGGGCTATCGGGTGCCGCGGCTGAAAGGCGATGCCGCTCGCGTGATGGCCATCATCTACGACCAGGCGTTGAACAACGCTGCCAAGGCCGAGCGCTACTACCGCCAGGCCGTTGCCGACGACAGCACCGACGTCACCAGCTGGGGATTCCTGCTGGATTTCCTGTTGCGTCAGCAGTTGGCGCAGGACGATGTGCAGCCCGTGTTGCGGTCCGGTTGGCATGCGGCTGTGCAAAGCAACAATCCGTTTGACGAAACGGGTTATATTATCGGCCAATGCATGAAGAACGAGAAGGGGAGCATGGCCATCGCGTTCCTGCAGTCGCGTTGCGACGAGGCGAAGGAGGACTTCGAGCTAGGCATCTGCCACCTCTACCTTTTCCAACTGATGGAGAAGGGCGGCGAGGATGTCGCCCACCTGCGCAAGGCCATCGAATGCTTCGAGCGCGAAGAGGCTCCGGAGGATTTCCTGAACTCGCTGCGCGATACGCTGAAGGAGGCGGAGAAGTAAGTGTTGAGTGTTTAGTGTTGAGTGTTTAGTGTTAAGTGTTAAGTGTTATGCACACAGGGTTCTATAAGATAATCGTTGCGGTTGTGATGTTGGTGGCTGTCGGTGGTGGCCGCGCGGCGGCGCAATGCATGGAGAACATCGGGCACCGCAACTCCACCACCTTCACGCAGCACGGCGATACGCTGGTGCTGGGCGTCACCTTCGGCGAGGAGGAGATGAAAATCAACTACTCCTGCAAGCGGCAGCAGGATGGCAGCATTGTGGTAAGCGGCATGGTGACCTCCGCCAAGACCGGCGAGGCTTTGCCCTACGTGACGGTGAGCAGCCTTTACGAGATATATGGTGAGAAATGTTTCTTGCCTTGGGAGGAGTTGGCTGTGACCGACAATTTCGGCCTCTTCGCCTTTCGCCGTCCGGCGCTGAGCCACCGGACGCTGGCCTTCTGCATGGCGGGTTTCAGGCCGGAAGTTTTCGAGGAGCATTGGGACACCATTGCCGTCAGCGAGCGCGAATACATGGCGCAACGTGACGTAAGCCAGCGCTTCGACACCGCTGCCGTCACTACCGAAGTACACATACTCTTGATGACGGAATTCTATGAGGTGTTCCATTCGTGGCCCGGGAGCCAAGAGTATGCATGGCTGGAGAGCGAGGGACTGCGTTGCCGCATCGGGCGATTCCAGCCTTCGGGCACGCTGGGGGTGCACATGCTGTGGCCCATCGACGACCGCCGGAGCTTCTACTTCAACGGCATGCACTACACGAACTTCGATGCCGACCGCCTCTTCGCCCTCTCGCCTGAGGGTGTCTTCGCCTCGCAGTCGCCCTCGTCGGGCGATTTGCGCGACCACCTGCACATCTCCCTCATCGACGGATATGAGGTCTCTGGATTCCATGACCTTGCCCTCGACAGCACGCAGGGCGCCCTCACCGGCCTGCGCTGGGCCGAGGGCGGATGGCTCTACTTCTGCACCGAGCGTGGCGGATGCTACAAGCTGCATGTCGACATGCACCCGCAGACCAACTGCCGGCTGGAGGACGTGGAGGTCGGCGAGGCCGAATACCTTGCCGCCAAAGCCTCTTCCGTCCAATACAACTACGCCCGCATGCAGTATGACACCCCCACGGCGGCCGACACCGCCGCGGTGCTCCGCTACCGGGAGAAGTACAACATGTCGTGGTGGGACCCCATGGGCGCGGACTCGCAGGAGGTGGAATACTTCCACCTGGAGGACACAGACATCGACATTGTCGAGATTCCCATCGGAGACTACTGCTGCACCTTCATCACTGGCGACACTGCGGAGATGAATGCCTGTTGGCTGGCGCTGTCGAAAGAGGGGGTCTTTGCTGGTTATCAGGTACCGCTGGAGGTGGAAAGTCCGGGGTACATCTATCTCTACCCACTCAGTGCCGACCGTCGGAGTGTAAAACAGAGCCTTGTCTACCAGACCACTCCCGCATGGTTTCCCTATGATGGATGCTTCTGGGGGAGCGACGGCTGGCTCTACCTCGAAGGCCGTGCGGGCAACCACGACCGCGTGGTGTATCACAAGGTGAGGCTGAGGGGAGAGTGACTGAGTGGCTGAGTGGACTTAGCCACTCAGCCACTCGTTCTCAAAATCGCTTGGGCTGACACAAGAGCGGTTCGATTGCCCTATTTCCGTTTCATCGTGTATGTTTCAACGACGGTGCAGTCCTCAAAGTCGTACTCGTCCTGGAATACCAGTTTGTCCGGGGTGAGTTCCACAATCTTCCATTCGATGGGATAATTCCCTGCGTTGTACCACGTGAGGGTGTCCTTGTCGCAAGTGTATCTGACCTTCCTTTTTGATATTTCAAGCGGAGGCACGGGGTCGCAGCCGCAGCCGCCCCTGTAGTGTTCCACCATCGTGATGGAATCCTCGTCGATATCAAACGAGATATATCTGTATTCGGCGGAATCCAACTTGGGGTTGTATTGCGTGCCTGCTGCAACCACAGGGCTTTCGCTGCAATCCCATACTTCTGTCGCTGCCACTGTCTCCCAATGCCCGACAAGAGTCTTTTCCTTGTTGTTTGCCGTCCCGCTCTTGCAGGCGGTCATCATTCCGAGGGTGCACAGCATTGCGCCGACTAATAATAGTTTCTTCATATTGATTTAATTTTTGAGCTCACAATTCATTTCTAATGCGAGCAGCAGTCGTGGTCGTGGCAGTGGCTGCTGCGGGTCTCCATTTCCAACGTGCTGTGGTGGATTCCCATACCGTTCAGCAACTCTTTCACCCGGTCGGTGACTTCCTCGAGTCTCTCCGACGAGGGTATGACCACGTGGCAGGTGAGGGCTGTCTCGGTGGTGGAGATAGGCCAGATGTGCAGGTGATGCACATTGACTACACCCTCCTGCGATTCTATTTTCTGCTTCACCTCGTCGACATCGAAACCCTCGGGGACGGCATCTGTGCTCATACGCAGGCTCTCGGCCAGCAGGCTCCAGGTGCTGACCAGGATGACGATGGCAATGACCAAACCGATGATGGGGTCGACAATGGTCCATCCGGTGAGGTTGATTACCACGCCGCTGACTACCACACCTACGCTGACCAATGTGTCGGCCAACATGTGAAGGAAAGCACCGCGGGTGTTGATGTCGTGCTGTTGCTGACGGCTGAGGGCCCAGGCAGTGAGGCCGTTGATGACAATGCCCACCGCAGCGGTCCAGATGATAAGGGTGCCGTTGACGTCAGAGGGATGCATGAACTTGCGCACACTCTCCACCATAATAGCGCCCACGGCAACGAGGAGGATGATGGCATTGAGCAGCGAGATGAGCACCGATGCCTTGCGATAGCCATAGGTGAAGCGCTTAGTGGCGTGGCTGGAGGCCAGCTTGAGGGCCACCATAGCCAGCAGAAGCGAGAAGACATCGCTCAGATTGTGGCCTGCATCGCTGAGCAGGCCCAGCGAGTGGCCAACCAGGCCGGCTATGACCTCGACCACAACAAAGGCGAGGTTGAGCGCAACGGCTACAATATATATAGTAGACAGGCGCTCTATGGCATGTGCATGGTGGTGGTGATGGTGATGACCGTGGTGGTCATGCTCGTGATGATGGTGTTGTTCTGTCATAATCTTGCAGTTTTTTTTAGTTATTGATTTCGACTTGCAAAATTACGAACTTTCCATCATTCGGAGACCTCACCACTGTTGGTGAAAGCCAAGGCGTCGGCCACTAGGAATATACTACCCGTAACGAGCACAAGGTCATATTGTTGCGCATTCTTCCGCGCGATAGTAATGGCCTCCCCTACCCGCTTGTAGGCCGTACCTTGTATGCCAATCTGTCCGGCAGCAGCCCGAAGTTCGTCCACAGGAAGCCCCCGCGGCACGGAAGGTTGGGTGAAGTACCAGGTGAGCGAAGGGTGGATGGTGGAGAGTGCAGAATTGAGCAACTGGAGAATATGCGTGTAGTCCTTGTCGTTCACACAACCGTAGACAATATGCAAGTTGCGGTGGGGTGTGTTGACGATACCTTGCAGCATAGCCCGGATGCCGGGTTCATTATGGGCAGTCTCGCAGATGGTCAGCGGATTGTCGCCAATCTTCTGCCAGCGGCCATGCAGATGGGTGTTGGTGACCACACGGGCCAGACCGCGTTGTAACTGGGAATCGGAAATCGAGAGTTGAGAATTGCCACGCAGCACATCCACGGCTTCGAGGACAGTGGCGATATTATGTTTCTGGTATTCGCCTGTGAGTTCTGTGGTGTAGCGTCTGATATCGGAGACTTGGTAGTGCTGGTCGGCGTAGGTGATGGCAGCGTGCCGCTCGGCCGCCACCCGCTCAAACACTGGTTGCGTCTCAGGTTGCGTTTCCCCTATCACCACAGGGATGCCCTCTTTGATGATGCCGGCCTTCTCGGCGGCAATCTTCTCCAGCGTGTCGCCGAGAAACTGCGTATGGTCCAAACCGATGTTGGTGATGACCGAGAGCAGAACCCCTCCGTCCTGCGGACACCTCCCCTGGCCCAGGGGAGGAGCCGGAGGCATGACATTGGTGCTGTCCAATCGACCGCCCATGCCAACCTCGACAACCGCTATGTCGACCTTCTCCTTGGCGAAGTTGTCGAAGGCCAAGCCCACCGTCATCTCGAAGAAAGAGAGGTGAAGGTCGGCAAAAAGCTGGCGATATGCCTCCACGAAAGCGACCACCTCCTCCTTCGGAATCATCTCGCCGTTGATACGAATACGCTCGCGAAAATCGACAAGGTGGGGCGACGTGTAGAGGCCCACCTTGTAGCCTGCCTCTTGCAGGATGGAGGCAAGGAAGTGGCTGACGGAGCCCTTGCCGTTGGTGCCAGCGACATGAATGCTTTTGAACCGGCATTCAGGATTGCCGAGGGCGGCCATCATGTCGATGGTGGGCTGGATGTCGGCCTTATATGCGGCAGCGCCGATGCGATGATACATCGGCAGCTGCGCAAACATGAAGTCTAGTGTCTCTTGATAATTCATTTGTGAGGAATAGTATAGGTGAGACCGAGGGTGAAGAGACCGCGCTGCGAGGGGTAGTTGGCCCAATACCAATAGCGCTGGAAGGCCAGATTGTCCACCTGCAGGAAGAAAGAGAGCGCCCGGTTGTGGCGATACTCGACCTGAGCCATCACACCGTAGCGCAAAGGCAACGTGCCGTTGTCCGACTCCATCTTGCCTATCAACTGACCCTCCAAATGTGCATACCATTTATAATGATAATTCAGGTCTACCGCAAGCAGGGCATCCCAGTCGGGACGGTAGTAGCGGCTCCACACCGGCTCGACGGCGCCGAGGTCAGTGAAAGTGTAGTGATAGTAATGTCCGCCAGCACGGAGGGTTATCATCTCGTCGTTGACGAAGGTGATGTCGCCACCCACGGTGAGGCGGTTGAGGCTGTTGAAAACCACCTCGTAGACGTTATCCAGTCCATAGCGCGGACTGAGCATGAAGGTGGGGTCATTGCTACGTATAGAGTAGCTCACCTCGGCATTGGCCTCCAGTTTGCGGCTGAAAGTCCAGCGGGCACGGCCGATAAAATCATAGTGCGTGGTTGACATGGCCGCAAAGTCGGGCGCCACATACGGGTTGAGCAGACGGATGCTGTTGAGGCTGACAGCATCGACACCACCGGTGGCAGCCAAGCTGAGCACCACATTATCATTCATCAGACTCTTGCTGACGGTGACATCGGGGAAGATATGGAAGTGCGTGTGCTCCGCGCTGCCCTGGCAGCCATCCCATCCAAGGGTGAGACCCGCATGGATATTGAGGCCGCGGAATAGGAATACAGTATAGGGATTGACCTTGACAATATTGCCCACAGAGTGTAACGTATCGGCCGAAGGCGCCGGAATGTAGCCCAGCGGCACACGGGCATCGGGGTGGTTGTTGCTATAGGCATCCCACTCGGCATGCAGATAGGCTATACCTTTATATTGATTCATTATATTAAATCCGTAGTGCACATCGCCACTGAGGTTCAGGTTCAACTCGTTCTGTCCCCAAAAGCCCCAAAGGTCACTCAGATGTACATCGGCGGCATAACCCAGTTTCTTGGCATCAAGCTCCATGTTCTTGACACCGACATTCCAGGAAACCTGGTTGTAGGAAGCCCTGTAGTCGCCGAACGAGATATCGTCGCGCGACCGGCCCATGTTCGCCAACAGGGTACTATCGGTGAAACCGTAATAGAGGTTATGGTCGTGCTCATAGCTTACGTCCGACGAAAGTTGCAGCACGTCGCCGACTATATAGCGCCCGAAGAGGGTCACCCCGGTGTTGCCCTGCTGCACTGGACCGTACTCCGGCAGCTTGGCCAGCTTGTCCCACGACGAGCGGTGGTTCACCCGGATGCCGTAGGTCTTCAGCCTGTCGCGGGTCGAGGACCAGTAGAGATCGGCCAGCGGCGACCAGTAGTTGCCCATACCCAGGCGCAGATAGTTGTTGTACAGCTTGGTGGCAGGCTCGCCGATGACACGGGCGGCGCGGATACGCGTGGGTTCATACATAGCCTTGAGGCGCGTCGGTGTGATGCTGTATTGGAACGCATGCTCTATGCGCGACAGGGTATCGGTAATCTGGGCCGGGAAGGAAAGCTTCTCGGCAGGCTCTATGACGGGTGTGTACGACCCTTTGACGACTACGCTCTCGTTGTAGACGTCGTCGTTCTGGGCCTGTAAGGCCACGGTGCCCAGCAGCAGTGCTGCCAGTATGAGTTCTTTCTTCATCATGTCTATATCCTTTCTGCTACCTTACAATTCAATCGTTATTTCTTCCTCCACATCAACCTCGGCGGCGGGTTGCTCGGCAGCCACAATGGCGTCCAGCTTGCGACGGGCCACTTGCACCAGGTCGTCGTCGCCGTCATAGTTGTCCATAATGCTCTGCAGCGTCTGCTTGGCTTGCAGGTTGTTGCCACGGGCATAGTATATGTCGGCCCAGAGGATGAAGCTGTAGGCCAGCCAATAGTCGCTAGAGGCATCGTTGACTATGGACTCGATGATTTTCTCCGCCTGCCCATACTGCTGCTGGAGCATCCGTATCTCTGCCTGACGGCAACGGGCCTCGCCGTTATATTCACCATTGGAAGACGCGGCCAGCTTCGCATAGTAGAGGTTGGCGGTGTCGCGCAACTGCGCATTGAAACTGCTACGCGCCATTGCCAGCCAGGCTTCCTCGCGCATCTCGGTGGTGGACTTGGGGTTGTCGGCCAGACGGCGACCGGCAGACATCACATCCGCATGGCTCCCCTGACCGGCCACAGCACAGCGCAGACATCCCAACTGGCCCTGCAGACGACCGGCATCGGTCTCGGCTCCCGTGGCCAGACGCTCATAGTAGCGACCGGATTTGTCGTATTGATGCAGGTCGAAGGCTATATTGGCAGCGGCGGCCACCGAACGCTCGCTATACTGGTTGCTGCCGGCTGCAGCCACAGCCTCGTAGTGGGGCAAAGCCTTCTCGGGCTGCGGCAGACGCACATAGTAGATATCTGCCAGCAGCCACTGGGCCTTGAGGGCAAAAAGGCCATTGGGGAACTTGTCCAGGTAACTCTCCAATCCTGCGGCGGCAGTGGCGAACTCGCCCTGCTGGTAGCGCTCCTCCACCGCCAGGAAGGTGGTGGAATCCTGCTCCACTGTGGAGACAGACACCTTGGTGGTGCGCTGCACATAGGCGAAATACTCATCCACACGGTTCTGGGCGATATATATATTCTTCACCGTACCCAGGGCATCGCGAGCCTCGTCGGTGCCGGGATACTCGGTCAGCAGGCGGTCGAAGGTGCGCAGTGCCTCGTCGTTGCGGTCGGTGTTGTAGTAAATCAAGCCCTGATTCAGCAGCGCATTCTTCACATACACACTCTGCGGATACTGGCGCACAAAGTTGTTGTAGTAGGTCATGGCCATCTCGTTGTTGTCACACATCATATATGTGTTGGCTATTTCGAGCATTGCCTTCGACTTGAGGGGCGAGTTGGTGAAGCGCTCGAAAATGTAGTTGAGGTAGGTGAGTTTCTCGCTGTTCTTGCCCTGGGCACCATAGGCAAGGGCCTTTTGATAGGTGGCATAGTCGGCATCGCGCCCCTTGGCATTGATAACCTTGTCGTATTGCACTATGCTCTCGGCGAAGCGGCTCTGCACATAGAGGCAGTCGCCCATGCGGTTGTGCACGTCGTTGCGCATCTCGTCCACCTTCTTGTCGGTGCCTTGCAAACGGGGTTCCAGCTCGCTGAAGGTCTCGAAGGCGTCGGCATAGTGCTTCTTCTTCATCTGCAAGTAGCCGTAGGTGTAGCGTGCATCGTTGGCGTAGGGCGAGCTTTTGCTGTAGGACGAAAGCAGGAAGCGGTTCAGGTTCTGCTCAGCCTCGCGACTCTTGCCGTTGCGATACTGCCATTCGGCCAGCAGATAGTTGGCGTCGGCGGTGATGCGGGGCACGGCATTGACCTTGACGGCCTTCTCATAGAGCGCCACGCCCTCCTTCTCCTTGCCGCTGTTGCAAAGCTCGATACCGCGATTGAGCAGCGCACGCTGGTAGGCTTGCTCCAGCGCGGCATTGCGCTGCGGCACCTGCTCCAGCAGGCGGATGGCCTCTTTGTAGTTGTTGGTGGAGCAATAGAGCTCCGTCAGTATCTCCTCGGCCTCCATGCGATGGCGGCTGCGCGGATACTTCTTCAGGTAGCTCTCGAAGGATTTGATGCTCTCGCCCATCGCGTTCTGGTTCAGTTCGCAGCTCAGCTTGGCATAGTTGAAGAGGGCGTCCTCCTTGATGCTCTTGTTGAAATCCATCTTCGATGCCTGCAGGAACATGCTGCGGGCATCCATCTTGCGACCCAGATGCACATAGGTGTCGCCCAGCACATAGAGGGCATTCTGCGCCACGCTGTCGCTACAGGCGGTCTTCTTCTCCAGATAGGTGGCGGCCTCTGCGTAGCGGCCCAGCATGTAGTAGCTGTAGCCCACCTGGTAGTCGTTGTCCTGGGGCGTGCAGCTCTCGGCCTTGCGCTGCTCCAACTCCACCTCGCGGTACTGCTCCAGTGCACGGGCATACTCGCCTCGGTTGAAGTATATCTCGCCTATCATCTGGTGTATCTCGTTCTTCTTGAAGGCGTCGGGCTCGGACAGCAGCTCGGGAGCCATAGCCAGCAGCTCGTCGTCCTTGCCCAGATAATAGTAGATGCGAGCTATGTAGGAGGGGGCTATCTTGGCAAACTTGCGGTCGTGCTGCAGCTCGCGGAAGTTCTTCAGCGCCAGGTCATACTGCCCGTTCATGTACTGTATGTGGGCATAGTAGTAGAGGCTCGACGTGCGATACTTGGACCTTCCCTCCACCTGCTGGGAGAAGAGCTTGGAGGCACGCTGCATGTCGCCCCGCTGGAAGTAGCAATAGCCCATCTTGAAATTGTACTCGCTGCGATGGTCGTACTCCACTTCCGTCGCGTTGACGTCGCGGTAGTAGGCCAGTGCGCGCTCGTAGTCGCCGCGGGTATAGTAGAAATTGCCCAGGTAGAAGCGGGCCATATTGACGCGCGAACTCTGCGGATAGAGCCGCATGAACTCCTCCAGGCGGTAGTAGGCGTCGTTGTTGTCCAGCTTCTCCGAGCACACGGCGGCGTAGTAGGCGGCGTCGCTGGCGGTCAGTCGGTCGGTGCCATCGGGGACCACCTGGTCGAATATCTGCTGCGCGGCGGCGTATTTCTGCTTCTGGTATAGGTCCGTGGCCTGGCGGTAGAGGTCGCGCTGACGCTCGTCGGCGGTCTCTCGCTGGGCCCAGCAGCCCAGCGCGGCACCCAGCAGCAGGGCGGTGATGACGGTCTTTTTCATCTATCGGTCTGTGTTATTATGATTGCTTTAGTCGGTAAATTCCAGTTTCTCGCGCTCCACGGCGGGCTTCTCCCACGGGGCGTGCAGCAGCATGCCGCTGCCGGGCCACGGGGTGACGCTGTAGGGCTGGCGGCCCTCGGGGTCGAAGAGGATGAAGGTGGGATAGCTCACCACGCCCATGCGCTCCAGCCACCGGTAGTTGCCGTCGAAGTGGAGCCAGGTCCAGCTGTAGCGCGACCCGCGGCGGCTGTTGCGCAGCAGGTGGTACATCTTCTGGAACTGGCGGTCGCATGCCACGGTGACGAACACCACATCGTCGTGGTGGGCATAGACGCTGTCCTTGAAATGGGCCAGGGCCTCCAGCTCGCGCAGCGAGTTGGGGTCGTCCACACGGACAAAACTCAGGTAGACCCAGCGGCCGCTCAGGCTGTCGAGCCCCACCATGCGGCGGTCGGCATCGGGCAGCGCCACCCCGGCCAGCGGCCAGCGCGCGGGCACCAGGCCGACACCTTCGGCGCCCACAGCCGGACAGCCGGCCACCAGACGCTCGGCCAGCTGCCGGTGTTCTTTCCATTTGGAGCGTGTGCCCAAAGCGGTCAGCATCCGCAGCACTCCGTCGCGGTCATAGTCCGGGTCGTAGAGGCTCTCGTTCAGCGCCACCAGCGCAGCCAGTTCGCGCAGCTGCTCGTCGTAGAGCAGCGGGTCGGTGCCGAGCGAATCCATATAGCGGTCTATAGCCCCGGCGCGCACCCACTCCGCCAGACGGAGCTTGCCCACCTTGCGGGTGCCCTGGCTGACCATGCCGCCCAGCACGTCGAACAATGTGCGCATGTAGCACTCGTCGTGGTAGAGCACCGGCTGCGGAATGACGCTGCGCAGCATATGCGCCCGGCTGGCGAAGCCCATATCGTAGCGCATCTGCGCCAGCGTGTAGCGCGCATAGCGCACATAGAACGAATCCTGCCCCTCCAGCAGTCCGGCGCCCTGCAGCGACATCTGTAGCGTGTCCATCCAGCGGCGGCTGGGTTTGAACTTGGGGTCGAAATGCACACGGTGGACGCTCACGAAGCTGTCGATGGCATCATCCAGACGCATCATGCGCAGGTTCAGCTCGTCGGTCGGCAGATTCAGAAACTCGAACGGCAGCGCCACCGGGTCCAGGTACACGTTGTGCGACTCGTCCTGGTCCCATTGGAACTCGGGCAGCCACACCTCGTAGCGGCGGCCCGGCTCGACGTAGAACGACTGGCTGTAGCACTCCACCTGCACCACCACCAAGCGCGGATAGGTCAGGTAGCACCCAAGGCTGAAGCGCCCCGCACTGTCGGCCACGGCGCTGTCCAGCAGACTCTCGTGCAGCGTCAGCATATCGTCGTAGCAAAGCAGCTCCAGCTTGCGGCCCGCCAGGTTGGCCCCCTCGCCCGATATCTCCACATTCACCTGCGCCCTCAGCGTAGCACCCAGGAGCAGCAGCATCGTTATCAGCATCAGTCGTCTCACGTTCGCGTGTATTCTTTATATTTACATTTTGATTGTCATAACGCAGACAGCGGCACTATTATTGTACACCCCGGCAGGAAAAAGTATCAACAGCCCGATGTTGACAGCCCGCCCCCGCCGCAGCACCCCACCCCGGGAAAATGCCCCCACCTGTTGTGACGCGAAAAAACGCCCTTGTAACCCACTGAACCTCAGGCTCCCAACCTATCATCGACTTACCAACGACTTACCAACGACTTACCAACGACTTACCAACACCTACTATAGTAGTAGTTGATAAGCTGTTAGCATGTCCTTGCAACGTCGATTGGCAGCGCTTCCGCCCCCGGCGCCCCCACGGGTACCACCCGCCGTCGCGGTCACAATAAATAGTGATTTTTCGCAAATCTTTTATCGAATAGTTTTTTTTTCGTATATTTGCATCCGCTTTTGAGCGAGAATAATAAAACAATAAACTAAATATCAACTCTTTAAATTGAGCAAAACAATTATGGAACAACAAAAATACCGTACCGAGAGCGACCTGCTGGGCGCACGCGAAGTGCCCGCCGAAGCCTATTATGGAGTACAGACATCCCGTGCCATCGAGAACTTCCGCATCAGCGGACACCTGCTTGCCAGCTACCCCAACTTCATCAAGGGCATGGCCATCACCAAGAAGGCCGCCGCCATAGCCAACGTGGAAGTGGGCATGATCACTCCCGAACAGGGCGAAGCCATCCAGTGGGCCTGCGACCAACTGCTGGCCGGACGCTTCCACGACGAGTTTCCCATCGACATGATACAGGGCGGCGCCGGCACCTCCACCAACATGGCTGCCAACGAGGTGATTGCCAACCTGGCGCTGGAGCGCATGGGCCACAAGCGCGGCGAGTACCAGTACTGCTCGCCCAACGATGTGGTCAACGCCAGCCAGAGCACCAACGACGCCTACCCCTGCGCCATCCACATGGCCATGTGCCTCGAGCACCTCTCCTTCATGCCCCACCTGGAGCAGATGATTTCGGCCCTGAGCTACAAGAGCAAGGAGTTTGCCCACGTCATCAAGATGGGCCGCACCCAGCTGCAGGACGCCGTGCCCATGACCCTGGGCCAGACCTTTGGCGGTTTTGCCGCCAGCCTCCGCGGCGAAGTGGCCAACCTGCGCAACGCCGCCGACGAGTTCCTGATTGTCAACATGGGTGCCACCGCCATCGGCACCGGCATCTGCTCCAAGCCCGGCTACAGCGACGCCTGCATCCGCGCACTGCGCAAAGTGACCGGATGGAACATCTCGCTGGCCGACAACCTCATAGAAGCCACCAGCGCCACCAGCTGCATGATACAGTACAGCTCCGCCATGAAGCGCCTCGCCATCAAGATCAACAAGATGTGCAACGACCTGCGCCTGCTCTCCAGCGGCCCCCGCTGCGGCCTGAACGAGATACACCTGCCCGAGCGCCAGCCCGGCAGCAGCATCATGCCCGGCAAGGTCAACCCCGTCATACCCGAGGTGATGAACCAGGTGTGCTACCGCGTCATCGGCAACGACATGTGCATCAGCCTCGCCAGCGACAACGGCCAGCTGGAGCTCAACGTCATGGAGCCCGTCATCGCCTACACCCTCTTCGAGAGCGTGCACCTGCTGGAGAACGGCCTCGACACCCTCCGCACCCTCTGCATCGACGGCATCCGCGCCAACGAAGAGCGCTGCCGCCAGCTTGTGGAGCACTCTATCGGCATCGTCACCATGCTCAACCCCATCATCGGCTACAAGCAGAGCACCAAGATAGCCAAGGAAGCCTCCGAGACAGGCCGCGGCGTCTACGAACTCGTGCTCGAGCATGGCCTGCTCACCAAAGAGCAGCTCGACGAGATACTCAAACCAGAGAACATGCTGCAACCTGTGGACCTCTCAGTCAAGAAATGAATATCGTCAATATAAAAATCCAAAAAGGTCTTGACATACCTCTCGGCGGCGCCGCCGAGAGGTATGTCGTTGACGCACGCAGCATCGACAGCTACGCCGTCAAACCCACCGACGTCGTCGGGTTCACGCCCCGACTGCTGGTCGCCGAGGGCGACACCGTCACCGCCGGACAGGCGCTGATGGAAGACAAACACGACCCGCGCCTGACCCTCCCCTCGCCCGTCAGCGGCGTGGTGAAAGCCGTGGTCCGCGGCGAGAAGCGCCGACTGGAAGCCGTCGTAGTGGAACGTAAGGCTGCCGTCGACACAAACTATCAACTGCCAACTGCCAACTGTCAACTTACCACTCAATCCCCCGTCTGGTGGATGCTCCGCGAGCGACCCTTCGGCACCATAGCCAATCCCGACCACAAGCCCAAAGGCATCTACGTCAGCCTGCGCGACACCAACCCGCTGGCCCCCGACCTGGACTTCGCCCTGCGGGGCCGCGAACACGAGTTCGAGGCCGGCATCCAAGCCCTCTCGGCCTGGGCCGAAGTGCACTGCGTCAGGGCTGAGGGTCCGCATCCCGCCGGCAATATCGGCACCATCGTGGCCGCCCTCGACCCCATCAACAAGGGAGAATGCATCTGGCACGTCGGCGCACAGGATGTGGCCAACATAGGCCGCTGGTGCCAGACCGGCGTCTACCGCCCCGAGCGACTGGTCGCCGTGGCCGGTCCTGCCGCCAAAGCACCCAAGTATTACCGGCTCATCGTCGGCGCATGCCTCAGCCAGATACTGGAGCCCCAGCTGATGAATCCGGCCTATCCCAGTCTCGCCACCGTCCCCGGCACCACCCGCGTCATCAGCGGCAGCGTGCTCAGCGGCACACAGGTGGAGCCGGACAACTATCTGGGCCTCTACGACCACCAGCTGACCCTCGTGGAAGAAGGCAACCAATACGAATTCATGGGATGGCTGATGCCCGGCCTCAGGAAGTTCAGCTTCAGCAAAACCTTCCTCAGCGGCTTCGCGCGTCTGCTACCCACTACACATTACCCACTGCCCACTCAGTTCAACACCAACGTCCACGGCTCGGTGCGCCCCTTCCTCTTCACGGGCAACTTCGAGCGAGTGTTCCCGATGGACATCTACCCCCTGCAGCTCGTCAAGGCTTGCATCGTGGGCGACATAGAACTGCAAGAGAAGCTCGGCATCTATGAGGTAGAGCCCGAAGACTTTGCCCTGTGCGAGTTTATCGACCCCTCCAAGACCGACATACAGACCATCATCCGCGAGGCACTCGAAGTCCTCAGAAAGGAGGCTTTGTAATGAATATGAAATGGCTATCCGATTGGTTCGAGAAGATTGAACCCAAAGGCAAATGGGCCTGGCTAGGGAGCACCTACGAGGCTTTCCACACCTTTGCCTTCACGCCCAAGACTGTCACCCGCAGCGGCGCCCATATTCGCGATGCCGTGGACATGAAGCGCTCGATCATCATTGTGGTCATCGCACTCATCCCTGCCCTGCTGTTCGGCATGTGGAACATCGGCTACCAGCACTATACCAATTGCTACCCACTACCTACTATCCACTACCCACTAATCACCTATTGGTGGTTCGGCTTCCTGCGCATGCTTCCCATGATTGTGGTGAGCTATGTGGTGGGCCTCTTCATCGAGTTTGCCTTCGCCCAGGTGCGCCATCACGAAGTCAACGAGGGCTTCCTGGCCACCGGACTGCTCATCCCCATGATTCTCCCGGTCACCACACCGCTGTGGCAACTCGCGCTGGCCGTGGCTTTCGCCGTCATCATCGGCAAGGAGGTCTTCGGCGGCAGCGGCATGAACTTCCTCAACCCCGCCCTTGTGGCGCGCGCCTTCCTCTTCTTCAGCTACCCGACCCACATGAGTGGCGACAAAGTGTGGGTGGCCGCCGACCTGTGGGGCAGCGACGCCATCGCCGGTGCCACGCCGATGGGCGAGCTGGCCGCCGGCCTGCATCCCTCGGCTTCGGCCCTGGACATGCTGATAGGCACCATCCCTGGCTCCACCTGCGAGACCTCGGTCATCGCCATCGCCCTGGGCGCCCTGCTGCTGCTCTTCACGGGCATCGCCAGCTGGCGCATCATGCTCAGCGTCTTCCTCGGCGGCGGCCTGATGGGGTTATTCTTCAATCTACTGTCAACTGTCAACTGTCAACTGTCAACTTATTACTTGCAACTGCCGTTCTACTACCACTTCCTGATGGGCGGCTTCGCCTTCGGCGCCGTCTTCATGGCCACCGACCCCGTCACCGCCGCCCAGACCAACACCGGCAAGTGGATCTACGGCCTGCTCATCGGTGCTTTCGCCGTGCTGCTGCGCGTCTGCAACCCCGCCTACCCCGAGGGCATGATGCTCAGCATCCTCTTCATGAACTGCATGGCCCCGCTCATCGACCACTGCGTGGTGGCACAGAACATCAAGCGCCGCGCCAAACGCGCCGCTATAGGAAAGGAGGCCCACAATGGCTAAAAAGAACTTCAGCAACACCTATATCTTTATCTACTCGGCTGTACTAGTCGTGGTGGCTGCCCTCATCCTCACCGTGGTGAGCGTCAGCCTCAAGCCAATGCAGACCCGTAACCAGCAGGCCGAGACAAAGCAGATGATCCTGAAGACCATCGGTGTAGAGGCCACCCGCGACAACGCCGACAAGCTCTACGCCCAGCACATCACCGAGGCCAATGGCTACTACACCTTCGACGGCGGCATCATCCTGCCTCTGAAAGGCACCGGCCTCTGGGGCCCCATCTGGGGGTATCTGGCACTTGACAGTGCCAGCACGGTGGTGGGCGCCGTCTTCGACCACAAGGGCGAGACCCCCGGCCTCGGCGGCGAGATCGCCACCGACAAGTTCGCACAGAGATTCATCGGCAAGAAGATGGACACCCAAGCCATCCACCTGGCCAAGAACGCCGACCACAGCAACCCCTACGAGGTTGACGCCATCAGCGGCGGCACCATGACCAGCAACGGCGTCACCGCCATGCTGGCCAAAGCCTACGAGGACTACTCCACACTGAACACTAAACACTGAACACTATGAAGAACACCGATCTGATAAAACTCCCCTTCAGCAAGAACAACCCCATCCTGGTGCAGGTGTTGGGCGTCTGCTCCTGCCTGGCCGTGACGGCGCAGCTCAAGCCCGCCGTGGTGATGGCCATCAGCGTCACCGTGGTGGTGATGCTGGCCAACGTCATCATCTCGCTGCTGCGCAACACCATCCCGCCGCGCATCCGCATCATCGTGCAGCTCGTCGTCGTCAGCACCCTCGTGGTGCTGGTGGACCAGGTGCTGAAAGCCTACATGTACGACGTCAGCAAGCAACTCTCCGTCTTCGTGGGCCTCATCATCACCAACTGCATCGTCATGGGCCGCCTCGAGGCTTTCGCCATGGTGCAGAAGCCTTGGCCCAGCCTCCTCGACGGCCTTGGCAACGGCCTTGGCTACAGCGTCATCCTCATCACGCTGGGCTTCGTGCGCGAGCTCTTCGGCAGCGGCACCCTCTGGGGCTACCCCGTCATGGAGCGGCTGGGACTCTACGGCATCGGCTACGAGAACAACGGCCTGATGATCATGCCCCCCATGGCCCTCATCCTCGTCGGCCTCATCATCTGGTGGCACCGCAGCCGCAACAAAGACCTTTGCGAGCAATGAACACCTCCCAACACATACTATGCCTTCTTCGATCCTTCTACGATCCTTCGGCGATCCTTCGGCGATCCTTCGGTAGTGAACCCCTACAGCAACAGCACTCCGCAAACGGGGGAAACCGCCACGCATATATTTGCGGTCATTTTACAGCCCTGCAACAGCAAATTGCAGGTATGCGCAGTGAAACTGCACAAATGGAATAACAAACCGAAGACGAACAATAAACACAGTAAGACAATGAAGAAGATATTGATAGTAACCATAGCCGCCGTGATTATGCTGGGAATCGCCCTTGTGCCGAAATTCTTTCTCGACAACGGAGACAGGTTGGTATGGCAATTGCAAAATTGGGCAAGGATACTTGCCACGCTGCTTATTATAGTCGATGTTGTCCTGTTGACAATCCATTACGCAAAAGGGAAACATGTATTGAAGAAAATATTCGTAGTGCTTGGATGTGTTGTGTTGGTGGAGGTGTGCTTGATTGGTCTTTATGGTGCATTGGTTAGGCACGACAATAAAGTTTGGGGCGACAAAGACCATGTCGTATATTCGGAATACTATGACTTTTTCGACCCTGAGATGTTCGTGCTTTACAAACGAGATGGCCTTGTCGACAGGCGAATGTACCAGTTGCATACCAGTTACTATGGCACAGTGAAGAAAGCCACCTACATTATGTATCCTGACGCCGACTTGATAAAAGAGGAGGCTGACAGGACGGATTTCGACGGTTTCAATGATTATCACACTACGACATTCTACCGATTAAGCGACGGCCAATATTTTGACAAAGAGAAGAACGATTCACTTTTCTCGGTGATAGAACAAAACAAATAACCCAAATCAATCCAAGAGAAGAACACATTCTATAGATTATGGACTACATTAACATATTCATCAAGTCGATATTCGTCGACAACATGATCTTCGCCTTCTTCCTCGGCATGTGCTCCTACCTTGCCGTGTCGAAGACGGTGAAGACCGTCATAGTTGCTCCTCAATACGTGGCATGACCTATGATAACGGCATTCAAAAGATATATCAAGATATGAAATTCAAACCAATATTTATTGCAGTATTATTACTTTCTATCGGGCAACAGGCATTCTGTCAATCAAGAGAGAGTACTGAAGAAATTGTATATGATTTCTCTTTGCCTGTTTACAATATATTTGACACTGTACCGCCTGCAATCTTCAACAATCAAGCAACCTTTAACTATATATGTGTAAAAAGTCCCAGCTCGGGTGTCATAGATAGTATGGGACTACCTGAGCTGCCGTTTATTTCATACAACTTCGAGGTTCCTTATTCGGCTCATAATATTGAAATCACGGCAACAGAGGTCCTATATGAAAATGTAACTTTGAACTATCATATAATCCCATTTCAAGGAGATATACCCAAAGATTCTATTTATGAGAATCGTTCTTTTTATTTCGACGAACATTTTTATAATTCTCGAAACACCTTTATGACGGAAGATTACAAAATAATGGACACATTTGTAGTTAGAGGGACAAAAGGTGTGCGGGTGTCGGTCATGCCTTTTAAATACAACCCTTACCGGAAACAGCTTACTATTCTAAAGAATGCAAGGTTACATATAAAGTACCACACAACACCTCGTCAAGAATCCACATATAAATATTCTATTGCATGGGAGAATATCCTCAACAATACATTTGTCAATCATATTCATAAAACACGAGCACCTTCTACTGAGAATTACCTGATAATAACACTGCCTCAATATGCTGATGCCCTGCAATATTTTGCCGACTACAAACAGTCTCTTGGCTATAACGTAAAAATTCATTCGCTGAATGAAAGCCAAAGAACTCCTACGGCAATCAAACTGCTTATTCAAGATTATTACAATAACAACGACACACGCCCAGACTTTATTCTACTAGTCGGAGACCACCCCAATTTGCCTGCTTGCGAAGGTGACTCCACAAGCGAAGATATTGATGACCCAATAACAGATGTTTCGTACACTTTTTTGGAGGGGGACGACTACTACCGTGATGCCTTGATTGGACGGTGGCCTGTACATAACACTGACGACGTACAGACAATTGCAAACAAAACCATCTATATGGAGATGAATATGCATTTACACGACAAAAAAGCCGTTTTTATTGCTGGAACGGATGACAACTCAATAAACCAATACTATTTCGAACAAGGTCATGAGGATGTGATAGATGATACGTTTGATCCCAATGGATACTACTGTACGCAGCTTAACCAACCAAATCGGACAACTGCACTATCGTACCTTAACGACAACCCGCTGTTTTATGTTTATTCCGGGCATGGGTATTTTAACACATGGGGGACTATTGGCGTATATAATAATCAATCCTGGTATATTGACGGATCATTCATAAACGGCAGTTCTCATAAAACGTACCCCTCGGTATTTGCTTTTGCATGTAAAACAGGTAACTTTGCATATTCAAGCACAAGTATTGCAGAAAACTGGATTCTAAACAAAAATGGTTCTACTCTATATCTTGGTTCATCAGTTAGTACACTTGTCTTAAGTGATTATCGTATAGAGAAAAAACTGTTTGGAGATGCCTTGTACGATGAACCGACAATCGGTGGCATCGTGGCAATAGGGATGAAACGTTATTATGATGCATTCTTTACAACAAGCAGTCACGCAAAAAGATATATAAAATCGTATAACCTTATGGGAGACCCTTCATTCCTGGTGAGAGGCCTTGGCTGCAACGAAGACTACTATGTAGAAAGAATGCGCCTTGGCCAAGGAGACAAACTGTACTATAGAGCGGCAAGAAACGTTATTTTTGATGGAGACAATCGTGCAGGATATGGTTCTGAACTCACTGTAAGAGCAGGCCAGGAGATAATTTTGCAGGATGGTTTTACGGCTTCGGCAGGATCTGAGGTGACAATGCAGATAGAAGAATGTGTGTCAAATCGATTACCTTCACACAACACGAAAGGCAATCGTGAACAGGCAGAGAAAGGATTGTTGATTATTCCAGAAAGCCAAAACATCCCATACAAGGTGACTGTATATCCTAATCCAGCATCGAACAATGTTACGATTGAGGTCGATGGTGTATGCGACCATACCATATTATTTCAAGTAGTTGACATTTTTGGCAGAATTACCATCGAGAAGAAAAATGCCACATCGAAGACAAACGTCCTTGATCTTTCTCACTTGCCTTCGGGGTGTTATTATATCGTTACCATTATCGGAGAAAACAAAGATTATAAATGCATTATAAAACAGTAATAATATGAAAAAGTTACATTTGCTTGGCCTTATCATCTTATCTACCCTGACATTCGCTGGCTGCAAGGGAAAATATTGTTATGGTTTCCCTGATGAGCTGACATCTTATTTGCCATATACGGCAGGGGAGAATCTTTGCTTTGTTGACGAACATCAAGATACCATTGTTTTAAATGTGCGAGGCTTATATAAAACCAGACCGGAATATTTGGAATGGGGTTGCAAATGTGGATGCGAATATTACTATCATGTGGCGTTTGATTATTCAAATCACACCTCGTTTGAGGTAGATATATGGACTCCTGACATGACAGAAGAAGAAATGACGCTTCGGTTGCTTCAATACCGTGATGTGGATTATACTAATGGACAGAGAAATGGTGACTCGGTGGTATTTGCATATTCCGAAGGATTCAATAGGGAAAACGAATATGCCTTTTTTGACTCGATTGTAATAGTGAAAGGAGAAGGTATAATTAGTTTTAACACTTTGGATGGACAAGTACACCACAAATACCATCACATTAACACATTAACACATTAACACAATCCGCTATGGACTACATTAACATATTCATCAAGTCGATCTTTGTCGACAACATGATCTTCGCCTTTTTCCTCGGCATGTGCTCCTACCTGGCCGTGAGCAAGACGGTGAAGACCTCGGCGGGCCTCGGCATAGCGGTCACCTTCGTGCTGCTCATCACCGTGCCCATCAACTTCCTGCTGAACAAGTACTTCCTCGCACCCGGCGCATTGGCGTGGCTCTCGCCCTCGCTGGCCAGTGTGGACCTCAGCTTCCTGAGCCTCATCATGTTCATCGCCGTCATCGCGGCCATCGTGCAGATGGTGGAGATGGTGGTGGAGAAGTTCAGCCCGAGCCTGTACAACTCGCTGGGCATCTTCCTGCCGCTGATTGCGGTGAACTGCGCGGTGATGAGCGGGTCGCTGTTCATGCAGGAGCGCGGCTATGCCAACATCGGCGAGGCGACGGTCTTCGCCCTCGGCAGTGGCATCGGCTGGTTCCTAGCCATCGTGGCCATCGCCGCCATAAGGGAAAAACTGCGCTACAGCCACATCCCCCCTGCCCTCCGCGGCGTGGGCATCACCTTCATCATCACCGGCCTCATGGGCATGGCGTTCATGTCGTTCATGGGCTTTAAACTTTAGTAGTTAAGTAGACAGTAGTTAAGTAGTTAAGACAATACTGCAATGACACAAACACTTATCATCTCAATCATACTCATCCTGGTCGTCATCCTGCTGCTGGTGGCGGCACTGCTCATCCTGCGTGCCAAGCTGATACCGCAGGGCAACGTCAAGATAACCATCAACGACGACAAAGAACTTACCGTTCCCACGGGTGGCACCCTCATCAGCACCCTCAGCGAGCAAGGCATCCACCTGCCCTCGGCCTGCGGCGGCAAGGGCAGCTGCGGCCAGTGCAAATGCCGCGTCGTCAAGGGCGGCGGCAGCATCCTCCCCACCGAGACACCCCACTTCAGCCGCAAGCAGATTCAGGAAGGCTGGCGCCTCGGATGCCAGGTGAAGGTGAAAGAGGACATGAGCCTGAAGCTTCCCGAGAGCATTCTCAGCATCAAGGAGTACGAGTGCACCGTAGTCTCGAACCGCAACGTGGCCACCTTCATCAAAGAGTTCAAGGTGCAGCTGCCCGCAGGCGAGCACATGGACTTCGTGCCCGGCTCCTACGCACAGATCAAGATACCCACCTTCCGCATCAAGTACAGCGATTTCGACCGCAGCCTCATCGGCGACGAGTACCTGCCCGCCTGGGAGAAGTTCAAGATGTTCGACCTCGTCTGCGTCAACACCGAGCCCACCGTCCGCGCCTACTCCATGGCCAACTACCCCGCCGAAGGCGACGTCTTCATGCTGACAGTAAGAATAGCCACGCCGCCCTTCACGGCCGACCGCAGTGGTTTCCAGAACGTCAACCCCGGCATCGCCTCGAGCTACATCTTCTCGCTCAAGCCCGGCGACAAGGTCATCATGAGCGGCCCCTACGGCGAGTTCCGCGTACGCGGCACCGACGACGACACCTGGACCGACAGTCCCGACGGCAACGAGATGATATGGGTGGGCGGCGGCGCCGGCATGGCCCCGCTGCGCGCACAGATCATGCACCTCACCCGCACGCTGCATTGCCAGAACCGCCCGATGCACTACTTCTACGGCGCCCGCGCGCTGAACGAGGTGTTCTACCTCAACGACTTCCACCAGCTGGAGAAAGACTTCCCCAATTTCCACTTCCACCTGGCCCTCGACCGTCCCGACCCCGCCGCCGACGCCGCCGGAGTGCAGTACACCCCCGGCTTCGTCCACAATGTGATGTACGAGACCTACCTCAAGGACCATCCCGCACCCGAAGACATCGAGTACTACATGTGCGGCCCCGGCCCCATGAGCAAGGCAGTGGTGCAGATGCTCGACTCGCTCGGCGTGGCACCCGAAAGCATCGCCTACGACGACTTCGGCGGTTGATACAATGATAATTTTGCATCTTTTCCCAGTCTATTGTACGTAAAAATTGACATAAAAAAGATACATTTTACCAACAAATTTGACCGAAAACAAAAACAATTGTGTATATTTGCAGCGTAAACCAACTGCAATTATATATGGACAGACTCTTGCAAAGATATAACAATCAGCTTGATAAAACACGCACAGACTTTGTACGATACCCACAAAAAACCATTCGATGGGGTGCACGTCTGAACGCCATACTTGGTGCCCGCGGGGTAGGTAAGACGACATTGCTCTTCCAGCATATCAAACTAACCAATCAACGTGACGTTTCGCTTGTTGTATTTGCCGACGACATCTATTTTGCCCACAATTCACTGCTGGATCTTGCCGACACCTTCTACAAGAACGGCGGAAAATACCTTTATATCGATGAAGTTCACAAGTACGCCAATTGGTCGACCGAGATAAAGAACATATACGACCAGATTCCCGGACTGAATATTATCTACACAGGATCGTCCATCCTCGACCTTGAGAAAGGAGGTGCCGACCTCTCTCGACGCCAGTTGAAGAACTATATGTACGGCATGTCGTTCCGGGAGTGGCTCCAGATGGCAAAAGGCATCGAGGTGCCAGCACATACGCTGGAGCAAATACTTGATGGCAAAATTGTTTTCCCCTACGACCAGCATCGCCCCCTGCCTCTGTTCAAAGAGTATCTGAGGCAAGGCTACTACCCGTTCTGCCGTGAAGAAAGTTATCTTGAGCGACTGAATGCCGTGGTGGACCAGACCATCGAGACCGACATACCGCAGTTTGCTGGACTGAGCGTCGGTGTGATGCGCAAACTGAAACAGTTGATGCAAATAATCTCGCAGATATCGCCATTCAAGCCCAACTACAGCGACCTGGCTCGCGATTTGACCGTCAATCGCAGCGACCTCAAAGACTATCTGTTTTACCTCGAAAAGTCAGGAATGATACAATGTCTTACCGCACCCGACAAAGGGATGAACCTGCTGTCCAAAGTGGAGAAGATATATCTCGACAACCCCAACCTGATGTATGCCCTCAGCGGTGGCCACACTGACACAGGCAACCTACGCGAGACATTTTTCTACAACCAGATGCGCATCTGCAACGAGGTGCACAGCTCTAGTGTGTCCGACTTTAGCATCGGCGACTACACTTTTGAGGTGGGAGGCAAAAAGAAGACTCGCCGCCAGATAGCCGACACAGAGAACGGCTATGTGGTGAAAGACGACATAGAGTACGCCACAAAAACTACCATTCCCCTCTGGTTTTTCGGCCTGAATTATTAAAGTGTCGAGGGTGTCCCGTAAGGTTTTGGGGGCTCCATAAAAAAACCGCAAGAGTGCCTTTTTATGAAGAAACCCCATGCTCATCAGTGTAGAATCATGAGCATGGGGTATTCTCTGTTTCCCATGACCGTGGGCCACAGTTAGTTCTGGCGAACAGCGCGAACAGGAATCCCTAAGGCGCGGTAGGTATCACTCATAAACTGGCCTTCATGAGAGGGATGGAAATAACGCGCCTTGTCCGGACTGTCCGCACAGAGCGACGATGACCAATAAAAGCCGTCCTCACCAGCGTAGTAGAGTTCCGAACCAGCCATGTTGCCCGCGGCAGGCAGGAAGATGCTCTGGCCATTGGTTTTACTGGTGAGCCTACGGCCATAGACACCGTTCATTGTCGTCCAAGAGGATGTGGTATTGTCTACAATCTCCCGCCAGTCCTCATTGGTCGGCATGCGGGCACCGTCGCCAAGCTCCTGTGTGGCCACATCATCCATAGCCTCAAGGGTGGTCATGTCGTCAATGAACCCGTTGTCACCGTAGATGCTGTTGTTGCAGTACTTGGTCAGATTATACGAACTGCCGTTGCAGTACACGTACGTATCGTAGCCATAGCTGCTCTTGGTCTCGGTCTCGCCCCATGCGTAGTAGTCGCCGTACTCTGCGGGAGTGTTGGCGCCGATGTTGCACGAGGCCCACAGCAGACCGGAAGGCAACCCAAGGTCGACCCAAGTCTCAGGTTCCGGCTCGGGCTCCGGCGTAGGTGGAGGAGTCGGCTGCGTGGTGGAATCCACTGTCCCGCTACCGGTGTTACTGTTGCTGTTGTCGTCCTTGTCGCAGCCGGCAAAGGCCAGCCCCGAAACTATGGCCACTAAGGCCACCATTCTAAACATCTTTTTCATTATCATTGCATTTTATTGATTAATCTTTTCTGTTTGACAATCTAGCGTTGCTTTCCTTTCCGACCCTCCAACGGAATGTCAACCATATACAATAAGAAAAGGCATGAGGTTATGTGCTCATGTCCGTTGTTATTGAGGTAACGCCAATCACCTTTGAAGGAACGGTCTTGAAGGAACATCTCTCACGCCTGACGGTATGCTCCTTTCCGCAGGCTGGCAGCCTGCGTACCACGCATACACAACAAGCGAAAGCACAAGTGCTTGACCTCCTTCTTGATTTTTGGCGTATTTCAATAACAGGACAGTATTACAATGCTTTTCTTGATTACTGCTTTCGCTCTCGAAAGCGACTGCAAAAATACACACATTTTCCGACATGGACAAAAAATAATTTTCCGCCCCCCCTGCACCCGGCCCCCGCATCGCGCCGCCATCCACCCGGCAGTATGGCATCCGAAATGTTAAAATGCAAGGATGGTGCATGGATGGTGCATGGTTGATGCATCGTTGGTGCATGGATGACCCCATCTGGGAGTGGAGTGTGGGTAGCGGAGTGTGGAGAGCGAGCAGCCGCACCCGGATACTGAACACTGAACACTGCACACTGTACACTGCCTCCAAACAGGCTTCCGAAATGTTAAATAGGTAGGATGGTGGTAGGATGGTGGTACGTTGATGGTACCTTGGTGGTAGGATGACCCCCTCTGGGGTGAGTGTGCAGTGTGCAGTGTGCAGTGTGCAGTGGTTTGTGTTTAAATGGCTGGGAGTCAAATAAATGAGGAATATTCTCTTTTCTTTGACTCTCCGATTTTTCGACTTTCCACTGAACACTGCTCACTGAACACTGAATACAGGAAAAGCCCCCCTCAGTGTGCTTTGGTATTCTGCAAGTGGAAAAGTGTTAAATAATCCTAATCTGCCACTTCCCCACCCGCGCAGGCATCGCCGCTTGGCGGACAAAAAAAATCCCGTGCCGTACAATAATAAAACAACTTGCGCGTTATAACGGGGAAAAAACAGGCAAAAAAACATGAAGAAAGCTAAGCTAATCCTGGCCCTTATCGCCGCCGCACTCTGCACTGCGGCCACAGCCCAGACCGGACGCGACCTGCAGGACGACGAGCTGCACGGCACCGTGAAACGCATCGACTCCCGCATGTACGAAGCAAGCTACGGCCTCGGCGACAACCTGGAGCGCGGCCAGCAGCTGGAACACCTGGTCACAGAATACAAAGCCAACGGGCAACGCCGTGCGCAGACCTACCTCTCCGTGGCCGAAGACATCATCTTCCGCACGCGCTACAAGCACGACGGCTTCGGGCTCACCACGCTGGAACACATCGTCGACAACCAGGAGCACGTCGTCGGACGCACCTACTATATCTACAACGCCGACCTCGTACTCACCGAAGTGTATGTCGAAGACGCCGAGCGGCAGGTGGAAAGCCGCATGCTGGTGGCCCACGACACCGACGGCCGCATCAGCCAGCGCTCCTACAACGACCACCGCGGCCGGATATTCAAGCGCGAAGTCTACACCTACAACCCCGACGGCACCGTCAACAAGGCCGTCGTCTACGACCGCGCCGGACAGAAGGTGCAGGAGCGCCGTTGGGAATACGACGCCCAGGGCTACCCCACCAGCTACACCCTCTACGACTACACCGAGGCCGAGCCCGAAATGTTCGTCACCCTCTATCAGCGCCAATACGACGCCCACGGCAACTGGACCGTCTGCACCGAATACGACATGCTCGGCGACCGAATGATTCCCACCTACACCACTGTCAGAACAATTGAGTACTTTTAGGATTTCTAATTTCTGAATTCTAAATTCTAAGTAGCTACGCAATCCACCCGGGAAATCCAGAGTGAAAGACAAAGGCATTATATACAGTAAATGTCTCGATTTCTCTGTAAACATTACGGAGCTCTGCAGGCAACTGCAAGGTCGGGGCGAATACATCATCTCCAAACAGATTATCCGCTCCGCCACCAGCATGGGTGCCAACTATAGCGAGGCCCTGGGTGCCGAAAGCGACCTTGATTTCATTCATAAAATATCCGTCTCCCTCAAAGAAACCCACGAGACACAGTATTGGCTTGACGTGCTCCTACGTGGCAGATATATCGACGAGAACTGTTACAACCAACTCTATCTTGCATCGGAAGAGATTTACAAAATGATGACCGCCTCCGTGCTGACCGTAAAAAGAAGACTATCACAACAGAAGACCTCGCAAACCTCCACCGCATCAGCCACTTAGAAATTAGAATTTAGAAATTAGAAATATTTATGAAATCCGGATTCGTAAATATCATCGGCAACCCCAACGTGGGAAAGTCCACACTGATGAACGCCCTCGTGGGCGAGCGCCTCAGCATCATCACCTCCAAGGCACAGACCACGCGCAAGCGCGTCATGGGCATCGTCACCAGCGACACCTTCCAAATCATCTACACCGACACCCCGGGCATCGTCAATCCGGCCAACAAGCTGCACCGGCAGATGATGTCCTATATCGGCACCGCCCTGCAGGACGCCGACCTGCTGCTCCTCGTCACCGAGATTGGCAAACCCATCAAGAACCAGCAGCTGCTGGACTACCTGAAGCGTGCCAAGACCCCCATACTCATCATCGTCAACAAGATAGACCTCTCCGACCAGGAGACCGTACAGAAGCGTATAGACCGCTGGCAGGAGCAGATACCGCGTGCCGTGGTCATACCCTGCTCCGCCACCGAAGGATTCAACATCAGCCGCATCTTCAACACCATACTGGCCATGCTGCCCGAGCACCCCGCCTATTACCCCGACGGCGAGCTCACCGACCAGTCTATGCGGTTCTTCGTCAGCGAGATAGTGCGCGAGAAGATACTCCTCTACTACCAAAAGGAAATACCCTACAGCTGCGAAGTCGTCGTCGACCGCTACGAAGAACGCGACGGCATCGACAATATATCCTGCCTCATCTTTGTCGAACGCGAATCGCAGAAGGGCATCCTCATCGGCCATCAGGGTAAAGCCATCAAGAAGCTGGGCACCGAAGCCCGCCTCGACATCGAAGACTTCACCGGCAAGCGCTGCTTCCTCGACCTCCACATCAAAGTCCTCAAGGACTGGCGCAACAGCGACCGCGCCCTCAAGCAGTTCGGCTACGCCGTCGAGGATTAACGCTTTTCCTCATGAGAAATTCATCATTCTCAATTATCATTCACAATTAAAATACCGCTGGGCCCTATGGGTGGGCCTGGCGCTCGCCGTGGGCGGGCTGGCCGCATCGTGGCTCTTCTTCGGCGACAACCAGAACATAGACGCCTCGTTCGACCGTTTGACGCCCCGCTGGATGAACGCTCTGCTCATCTGCCTTGTGGGGCCCCTGCTCGAGGAGTCGGCCTTCCGCCTCTGGGCCACCGGCAGGCGCTGGTGCGGCATCGTGTCCCTGCTGTTGGCCACCGCAATCGTGTGGAGTATCACCAACCTGTGGTGGGCCGCGCTGCCGGTAGCGGCCGCCATGGCGCTGTGCCTCTTCGTGCTCCGCAATCCCAAGGTGCGCGACATCATCCTGATGCTCCTCACCTCGGCCCTCTTCGCCGCCGTCCACAGCGGCAACTTCATCGACGTCGACCTCAACGCCGTGCTGGTCATGCTCAGCCACTTCGGCTTCGGCCTGCTGGCCTGCTACCTGGTCTTCAACCACGGCTTCCTCTGGGCCGTGCTGCTGCATGTGGCCAACAACACGGTGGCCATCGCGGCCCTGGCCATCGTGACCGCCACCTGGTCCGCCACCGTCAACACCGACCGCTACGAGCTGACGCTGCGTTACGGCGACGAATTCGAGTACAGCCAACGCGGCGACACCCTGGTGCACTGCGGGCCGCTGACGGCCTTCGCCCACAACTTGGCGCAAATCCAGCAGCACACCGACAGCATCGACAACACGCTGTTTTTCCACTACTACGACATCGGCCGCGGCAACAAGTCGAAATACTACCGCATGACGGTGGTCGACCGCCGCTTCGGCACCAAGAGCGACTACAGCCCCCTGCTGGAGGCCATGCGCGACAGCAACCTCATACACATTGACACCCTCCGGCTGCCGGCCCTGCGGCTGGTGGTGGAGGACAGCGCCCTGCTGATGCAGCACGCCTTCACCGGCCCCTTCGAGGAGCATCCCGGTGTCAACCTGGCCGAGGTGGAGAACGCCTGCCGCGACCGGCTGCGCATCCCGCTGATCCTCCAGCAGCGCTGGGACACGCTCTACGTCAGCACCTTCGACGAGTTCGGCCACATGGCCTACACCAACACGCCCGACAGCGCCGCCCTCATGCAGTGGCTCCCCACCCGCGGCCTCCGCCTCGTCCCCTCCCCGGGCGACACCATGACCATCGTCCAGTTCCGGTAGCACCTGGACGTCCCCCCCCCAAGATGCCGGCGCGCGGAAGTTCCTTCCGCGCGGCGGCAGCATTTTTTATTTTGCCATGTCAGGAAATGTTTGTATCTTTGCATTTTGAAAAATGAAACAAGAAGAGGTCATACAACGCATCAAAGAGCTCGGCGAGAAAATACTCCCCGAGGGCGCCTCGCTGTGGCTCTACGGCTCGCGCGCCCGTGGAGACGCCCGTCCCGACAGCGACTACGACTTGCTGATATTGCTCGACAAAAACAGTCTTTCTTCCATGGACTACAACGCCGTTTTCGACTTTAGGATGCTTGGCGTTGACATTGACGAAGAAATAAATCCAACCGTATATCCAAAAAAACAATGGATAAAATGGGACTATGTTCCATTTCACGACAATGTTGAACAAGACAAAATTGTACTGCGATGAGTTTGGATGAAGTAAATAGAATCACCCTGGTTAATCTTGAGATTGAAAAAGCCCAATCCACGTACGACGATGCTGTTGTACTATCAGACCTTAACCGGCTCAGCAGCGCAGCAAGCCGACTATATTATGCCGTGTTCCATGCCGTCAGCGCTCTTTTGATACATGACAGTCACCTTGTCAAATCACACAAAGGTGCATTTGTAGCATTCTGTCAACATTACATCAATACAGGAAAACTACCCAAAGAAATGGGGCGATTGTTCAGCCAATTAGAAACCATGCGTGAGAACAGCGACTACAACTGCGTGTACGAAGTATCAAAAGCAGAGCTGGCCGACCAACTCGCTCCTGCCAAGGAAATGATAGACACCATTGCTCGGATGGTGAAAGAATAGAACAACACATCATTCCCATCAGACCTGCCGCCGCACGGAAGAAACCTCCGTGCGGCGAATATTTTTTGCAACTATCAGTTTAATACATCAGCCACCGTAAACCCTAAACCTTAAACCTTAAACCTTAAATTTATTTTGCCATATCGGGAAATGTTTGTATCTTTGCACCGACTTTCGAGAGCGAAAGTTGTAAGCAAGAAAAGCATTGCAATACTGTCCTTATCTATAAATTCGCCAAATTTAAAGCAGGAGGAAGAGCATTAATGCTTTCGCTTGAGTGTGTATGCTATATATATCAGCATACCGTCAGGCGTGAGATATGTTCCCAAATAAAGTTCGTTCCTGCAAAGGTGTTTGGCGATACCTATAGATAAACGACATGAGCACATAACCTCATGCCTTTTCTTATTATATAAAAGATTAATTTCCGTTGGGGGGTCGGAGCTGCTTTAATATGAAAGAGATTTTATGCAAACAAAGCAAGGAAACCAGATGCTACATCATGTCAATAGTCATGGTTTTTGAAGGGTACAACCAAATAAACGAAATGACAGAACTTCATGGTGAGATGCTTCTTGATGTTTTGGGTCTATCAAGAGAAGAGATTGAAAGGTTTCCCATGCCTAAAGACTTTTCTCAAATAGTAGCCCATCTAAAGCCCATTTCTGACCCAGAGGTAAGACACTGGATTATACGCAATTCTTACTCGCCAGTACTCAAAAGTAGGAGAAGGGATGCTTTAAGAGATTTTAGAACATTTTGCAGTGCTTTGGAATGGGATGCAAAAGAGATTAAAGAGACTATGGAATTAACAGAAGAATTGGACGGTTTAAAACCAATAGACGGAGGGGGATTGAGTTCAAATTTTAGTGTAAATAATGGTTCTGGCTCCAATACGGGTTCGGGGTGCCTTTCGGTCATTGCGTTGATAATTGTAAGCACATTGTTATGTTCATTTATACTATTATAGGAAATGACTATAACAACACGTGTATGTTTGGTCGGACAATCCATTTGAGAGAATGGTAGTCGAATTACGAATAATGAAATGATATGGCTGGTTTTGTTTTAATGCTTGTCGTTTTGGCCGTTTGTGGTTTACTTTTTGGCAAAGCTGATACAAAAAAGGAACTACTCAATCAAGTAGGTCTGGATTTGAGTTCTAATAGATATGAAACAAAAAAGGAGGATGAATTTAAGAAGTATGCATTACGGGCAATGAGAGAGGTTGTAAATCTTGATTATTATAGGGCAACTGACGAAAAATCCTTTTTGGATTTCATGTCTGATAAATTGGACCTTGCAGTAAATGGCAGAAGTGTGGAGAATAGTTGGGGCGGTTTTGATTATGAATCACTTAATTTAGGAGTAAAAAAACATTATACTGATCATGCTTATACGGTTGTCTATAGGAGAAAGATGGACTTAAAGAATGGCAATAACACACAATTGTCCAGATATATTGATTTCACCGACAAGAAGAGTGCGAAACACTATTGTGAGATACTATGGGATAAATATCAATATCCGTGGCCTAGTGATTGGATGCAAAATGATGGACTTTAACTTATAAGCGAATAACAATCAATATTGTACCCATGAAAAGACTTCTACTTATTACGCTGTGCATAATAACTCTGGCGTCCTGCGGCTTATCACAGAAACCCACACAAGATGATAATGCCAATACTCGATGGCCGGATTTCCTCCGTGATTGGGCAGTAGATTATGAAATCAATGATCCGCAGCGGCAGGCTATCCTCGATCAGATAGACACCCTGTATCGGTTGGTGGATGACAGCACAGAGAACTCTGGGCTCTTGTGCGAGAAGCTGTGCCAAGTGCAGACCACTATCAGCGATGCCATCATGCACGATTCCTCGCTGGTGTTCCCCTTGATGATGCGGGCCACGGCACGAAACATCTACGGGAAGATATATAATAATCCCTGGCTTATTGAATTGGACTGCAACTGTAATGTGTTTGAATATCTTTTGATAGATTCAAGATGGTACACCTCCAGCCGAGAGCATTTGGATCTGATGTACACCTCATTCATTGGTCTTTCGTGGCAGGCACCAGAACGTTTCGCGAATCTGATGCGAGACGTATGACATAAACACTGATGCTCAACGCATGGCAGTTATTGACCAAATCATATCGGTCTTTGATATGATAGACGATAGCACACTGACAAAAGAGCAACTGGATGAACCTATTTGCAAGCTGAAAGAGACACTCATGCATATCATCGAGACAGATTCATCTTTTGAGTTTGCTCAGATGATGCGTGCCACTGCAAGAAATATTGCAGGACGCATGCCTCGTGATGAGAGATTGGCTACAGATTGTATTTTTGATTTGATGATGGGTGATTGTCGTTGGCAAACATTCAGCAGCGATAAACAAGACTTGATGTACACTTCGCTTTTCTATAATTCATGGCAAGCATTGGGCCGGATGGCAAACATCATTCTTACAAAGTCTGATGATAATAACTTGGCATTAACAACAATAGTCATCACAAATCACATTGATACGGTGATGGACAATCTGCGTGTTGTATTCATTACAAAAACAGATACAATAGTGGTACTTACCGAGAACGACGACTTGATTGTATATGACAATGAGGATGGGGCTGGCATCAAGACCGTATTCATTCCTCCATATATTCTACTCGAAGCCTTGCTTACTACAAACACAATCACCATAGAGTACGACACTCCTTACGAACATATTCAAATGACAGGTTTCCCGCAGATACATTTTGAAGAACAAGTTAAAGACTGCCCACGGTTGATGGCGGTGATGAATGAAATAGAAAAAAAATGAATAAACTATTACAACTATGTATTGCGAACACTACAGAAAACGAATTGCACAAGTATTTGTTGGGGGTCTTTCCTATTTGTTTTTAATTTATTATCATCTCTCTGCCGCAATGTTGCTGCAGGACGGAACGGTTTTGTAATATCCAATTTTCAAACAAAAAAATATTTTGAATATGAAAAAATCATGTATATTGATTGCAGCAGGTATTTTGCTCGTTTCGTGCAAAAGTAAGGTTTCTTCACCGATAGACAATGAAACCAATTATGTCATTACATCCGAAGAACAAGAGTATCGAGCAATGGATGCTGCTGACAAGGAATTAAAGGATTCTATCGGTTCCCAATATAATCCTGACGAGAATGGTGTCTGTGAGGGTTTACCTGATAAGTATATCGCCAAGAATAAGGTGGAGGAAGGTTTGTTATCGTCCTTTAAAGGATATTATAAGGCTGTTATGAAGAAAGATATTGAGAAGGCCAAATCATACATCTGCCCGAAGGTCATTTCTCTTGTAAGAGAAAAATTTCCTCAATATACAGATGATGAGGTTGAAGATGCTGTTACGAGTGTTATATCTGACTTCTCTGAATCACAAGACATTATGAGAACGCTCTTTGAGGGCTTCAAGAAAGCCGTTCCCGTTGTTACTCAACTATATAAATTACAATCAAAGGAAGGGCGTCTTCTTTATTCGGTACATTACTCAATAGTGATATTGTGTACTGCGGATGATGAAAATTATTCTGCGTGGCATTTGCCTTCGTTAATGTATGCCGCAAGTTACGATATGGGGAATCATTGGTACTTTATCGAACTAGTAGAAGATACAGACGAGGTACTAGAAGACTTCAGATAGTCTGTTCTTGTTAAGGTGAATTAAGTATGAGTAATATGGAACAAATAATAAAGAACATTGACGAATTATTGGGACAATTGAAAAAATGTGCCTATGGCTGGACTATGCCATCGGGAAATGAAACGGGATGTATGCCATCCCATTTTGCTAGTAATACAATAAAATTGTTTGCGGAAATAGATAAAATCAATGAAGTTTCACCCGGTTTTTGGGGAGAAAATGAATACAATACCGTATATGACTGCGAGAGGTTGTCAAGGCACGATTTAGTTTGGGCTTCTGACAAAGCTTGCAAGAATTCCGAAGATATAGTTTTGAAATATCTTGTTCAAATAACAGAAATAGTTGAAATGATTCATCGTAACTCAAAATTTTAACAAAAATGAAGAAATCGCTGCTTATTATCACTGCTATATGTCTAATAGGAGTAAGCAATACAGTTCATTCACAGGAATTAAAATTTCTCGGAGTACCATTTGGAACTGCTTCAAAAGAATTTAATCACAGATTAATGGATAAAGGATTTACGTGGGTAACGGGAATAGATAATACTACAAATCGGGAATATAGGGGTGAATTAAAAGGTGACTTTTGGAAAGTTCGAGATTGTGAGATTTATCTTAAATCCTTTTATAACGATTATACTAAAACATTCCCCATTACGGAAGCATGGGTTATCATTCCTACTGATGGAATGCAGACGGATGAATTTGCCAAATTATATCAAGAATTGATTTCTGATTTTGAAGGTAAATATGGTGATTTTTCCGAAATCAAATATCCTTCAGATGAAATACAAACAATATGGCATTTAAACAATGGGGATATTTTTGTAGAAACAACAATGACTTTTTCTATAAGGATAAGATACGTCAGTTCACTTCGATTGAAACAAATTGAAGAGGCAAATCGCTTCAAAGGGAATGGTAGTAGTGATTTGTAATGAGGAACGATACCGTATGGTCTGAAGAATTGGGCTCGTATATTTGGGATATAAAGCAGAAATAAAGATACTATTATGAAAAAAACAGTTTTATTGATTACACTAGCTGTCATTATTGTGTCTGCTTGTGGAAACAAGCAGAATAAAAACAGCATCCCTAAATTAGAAACGTATTCCAAGGATCGTTTTGAAGCAATCGTTTCTCAGATGGCAAAAGTGGAGGATGTGCTACTGTATGAAAAAAGATGGGATAAGGCTGCCAAAATGGAGTTTGACAGACTCGCGGACACTCTGCTGCACCTTGTTGAGCACAGCGACAATCCAATATTGAGAGTCGGCACAAGGGCATTTGCGTTTTCTATAGAGGGCAATCTGTATGATATGGGTGCGATACATTATTTGGTAGATAGTATTGACAAAATGGCAGAGGTACCTTACCGTTGGACGATAGTATCGCAAAACGAAGATTCATTGAATATGGAAATGGAAATACCCCCTATGGACGATAACAATAATTGGATTGACCTGGATATCTTCTATTCAAAACAATGGGAGAAAGACAGCTTGCCCGCGATGTTCTCCATATTGATCCCAAGAACACTGCTGAAAGACACAAACCAATTCTTTCTGATGTTTGTCAACACGCTTTCCGACACAACGGGAGGAGTTGTCAAGCATCTTTTCAACTGGGAGGAAACCTATCATGAGGTGTACGAAGAAGAATGTTATATCCGGTTACCGCTTAATGTTGTGCTTGCATGTATTGAAGAGACAGACGGAATTGTAATCCACTATGAGGACGGAAACAGAGGGGTGATGCACAGCACCTATGTTTTCAAGGAGCAGTATCTTGATTACTTAAAAGAATACTGCAAGGGTATTAAAAGTTACTTGAATAACTAATCTCGGTTCTTTTCTAGTCAAATCTATATATCTTATAAGTTGACCGCTGACGCGACAACCTGCGTAGCCGGCGCGAGTAAAACGATGCGTATAATCTACAAGATTTACAAGATTTCGCGATGCCGCAGGCGAGCAGGAGGATATTGGATTTATAGAACTCCTCTTTAGATAATAATCCTTCGTTGATATATCACCGACAGATCGCCAAGGCTTCACTATAGGAACACTATAGGAACACTATAGGAAACATAGCGGTACCATAGACCGAGGCAAAGTTTGATCAAACTTTGAGTAAAGGGGGAGTAAAACCTAAAGGCTCTCCGAAGGGCTTCAGTCGTCTAGCGCCAGGCCGCCGAGGGAGGTCTCTTTGTAGAGGCTGGGGAGGTCGTGGCCGGTGAGTTTCATGGTGCGGACCACCTTGTCGAAGCTGATGATGTGACGGCCGTCGCTCATCATGGCGTAGATGTTGATGTCGAGGGCGCGGAGGGCGGCCATGGCGTTGCGCTCGATGCAGGGTATCTGCACGAGGCCGCACAGCGGGTCGCACGTGAGGCCCAGGTTGTGCTCCATAGCCATCTCGGCGGCGTACTCTATCTGCTTGGGGCTGCCGCCGAAGAGCTGGTTGCTGGCCACAGCGGCCATCACGCAGGCGCTGCCCACCTCGGCCTGGCAGCCCGCTTCGGCGCCGCTGATGGTGGCGTTGGTCTTGATAACGTTGGCGAAAAGGCCCGCCGTGGCCATAGCCCGCAGGATCTCTCGGTCGCTGAAGCCGTGGTTCTTCTTCAGATGATACAGCACCGCCGGCAGCACGCCGCTGGAGCCGCAGGTGGGGGCGGTGACAATCTTGGCGCCGCAGGCGTTCTGCTCGCTGGTGGCCAGGGCATAGGCGATGACGAGGGCGCGGCTCTGCAGCGAGGGTTTGAAGCCGCTGGCGCGGACAAAGTACTGGTGCGCCTTGGAGCGCAGGTGCAGGCCACCGGCGATGACGCGGTCGTCCTGGAGGCCCTCCTCGATGGTCTGCTGCATCTGCTGCCACATCTCCTCGAGGTACATCCACAACGTGCCGTCCTCGCACTGCTCCACATACTCCCAGAAGCTCAGACCCTCTTTTTCGATATACTCCATGATGTCCCGCATGGTGTTGTGCGGGTAGACCTCGCCCTCCGGCGTGATGCCCAGCGGCACCTCGCCCTCCTCGGTGGCCAAATAGCCGCCACCGATGCTGTAGACCAGCCAGTGGTCGACGACACCGCCGTCGGCATCCAGCGCCTCGAAGAGCATGCCGTTGGTGTGGAACGGCTTGACGATGTCTGCCCGCCAGACGATTTCCACCTCTTTGGGTGCCAGGCCGCGCTTGATGGCAACGTCGGTGTGGTGCCCACGGCCCGTGGCGGCGAGGGAACCGTAGAGGGTGACGCGGTAGCGCGAAGCGGTATTCTTGGTGCGGGCGGCGAACATCGTGGCCGCTCGGTGGGGTCCCATGGTGTGGCTGCTGCTGGGACCGAGACCTATCTTGTAGATTTTCTTGATTGTTTCCATTTGTTTTTAATTTAAGTAGTTAAGTAGACAGGAGTTAAGTAGTTAAAGCAAATACCCTAATCGCCTAATACTATTATTTCCGAGACACAGAGGTCGTCGTATCGGCGGCCACGGGCAACGGCGGTGACGCAGAGGGTCAGTTCCTTCACTTTCTGGCGGGTGTCGTCGTAGCTCCACGGAAAATCGTACTCCATCCTGGGCTCGGCAACGGGCACCTTGATGGCGGCATCGGTCAGTCCCTGCCACGAAAAGTCCTCGGGTTCATGGCCCTGAAGCCAACGCTTGTAGTCGCCCTCGGCATAGTAGAGATGAATCACCTCCTCGCCGGGCTGGCCCCACACGCGCGTGGCGAGGTGGCAGTGCAGCGTGTCGATGCGGCTGTTGCTGCGCCAGGCTGCGCGGTCCTTGCAGTAGCCGTTGTAGAGCAGCACCCCGGTGACGAACACCGAGTCGGGGAAGGTGATGCGGACATAGATGGAATCGCCTCCGTCGGCTCGCAGCACCGTAGCGGTTCCGAGGTCGAGGTCGCTGAGGTTCTCCTTCGGATACTTGGGGTCGGCACCGCTGACCGCGACGGTGTAGCGGGCGGGGTCGATGCGGCGGCTCAGCAGGCCGGACAGCGACTCGCTGAAACCGCGGTCGGTGCAGTAGTGCACCTCCAGAGGCTCGGCGGCGGCAAGGTCGACATTGCGTCCCTCGAAGGCGAAGCCCTTACCCTGCCTGCGCATGGCGAGACCCTCGACGCTGACCGCCTGCCAATAGTGGTGAATGTCAGCCGTGTCAAGCACAACGCTCATCCGCTGCGCATGGCCGTCGCCCCAATAGGCGGCAGGCGAGAAGTCGTACTGGAATTCGCCACAGACATAATGCTTGGATTCGAAAAGCGTCATCGCATCGGACAGACCATTATAGGTATGATTCTCAATCGAGTAGCGCACGGTAAGCTCCACGGTGCCGCCCGCCGGAATGTCGAGCCGCACATAGTACCAACGGCGGCAGAGGGCGGGGTCGTAGTAGAGGATGCTGTCGCCGTACTTGGCAATGATCTGCTGCGCGCGGGCTGCGGAATAGTGGCGGGGCCCGTCGTCGGGAGCCAACAGGGGGTCTCGCGTCCAGAGGCCACTGTCTATCTCCCACATCATCTCGGTGATGAAGTCGCTGTCGCACACCGCCGCGCGGGGCCTCAAGACGGTGTCGGCCGAGCACTGCCACGGGAGGCTCTGCCCGTCGAGGCTGAACATGACATCCTGCACATAACTGTCGCGCCAGCCACGCTCAATCAGGCTTTCGCTCCAGATGTCGCGGCTCTCCCAATGGACACGCCCCTCGCCGAACCAATCGACCGGGAACCCGTAGGGCAACGAACGGAAATCCTGTTGCGACCGGTTGCGGAGCAGGTATCGCACCTCGACGTCGGTACGGGTGGCATGGTGCGTGAAGCGGCAGCGCTCGTCCAGCAGCTGCACCTCCGGCACATGCACCGCCACCGGCGTGCGCGCCAACGTCAGCGCCGACCGCTCGGCCACTGGGTCGCCGTTGGCTCGGACAGCAAGACACGCCAGCAGCATACAGACGCCTAGTAACAACTTTTTCATACTCTTATAAACGCACTGCGCCGCAGATTATTGTGCACCCAAGAAAAAGAAAACACCCCCCCAACGAAAGGTGAACGACATACAATCCACTAACATTCGACTAACCGTCCCCTACTCATCTCCTACTAAACTAAGAGTTGGGTAGGAGATGGGTAGGAGTATAGTAGGAGATGAGTAGGAGATGGTATCTCGTTGACCCTGGGTATTAGGCTGTTAGACCCGAGCATTTTTGGCCGTTTTTTCGGTTTTGAAACAAAATTTGCATCAATTTTTGCCAGCAGCTTTCAGGCGTATATACAGCACTGAATATCAGCTATTTTGCAGATTCAAGGTTCAATTCTGGCAGAATGGCACCGTTTTTGAAGCCATTTTTGGTCAAAAGAAGAATATTTTCGCCAGATATGCGGAAAAATTCGTATCTTTGTCTGTCAGTTTGGTTTGCATTCTTTGGTGCAAAAAACTGATATATATAAGTATAGAACAATTAAAAGAATAAAACAGCATACAGAAATATGGCCAATATTCTGACAAAACTATTCGGCAACAAGAGCCAACGCGACCTGAAGGAAGTAAAACCGTTCCTGGACGCCACCCTGGCCGTCTATCCTGCCATCCAAGCCCTCAGCAACGACCAGCTGCGCGGCAAGACCATCGAATTCCGCGAGAAAATAGCCTCGGCCATCGAGACCGAGGAGAACGAGTTGAAGCAGCTGCGCGACCGCATCGAGGCGGAGTACGACATGCCCATCGACGAAAAGGAGAACCTCTACAAGCGTATCGACGAGTTGGAGAAACAGAGCTACGAGAAGACACAGAAAGTGCTCGACGAGTTGCTGCCCGAAGCCTTCGCCGTGGTCAAGGAGACGGCCCGCCGCTTTGCACAGAACCCCACCGTCGAGGTGACCGCCACCGACCACGACCGCGACCTGGCGGCCACACACGCCTCCATCTCTATCGAGGGCGACAAGGCTGTGTACCAGAACCACTGGATGGCCGGCGGCAACGAAATCACCTGGGACATGGTGCACTACGACGTGCAGCTCATCGGCGGCGTGGTGCTGCACAGCGGCAAGATAGCCGAGATGGCCACCGGCGAGGGTAAGACCCTGGTGGCCACCCTGCCCGTCTACCTCAACGCCCTGCCCGGCAAGGGCGTGCACGTGGTCACGGTGAACGACTACCTGGCCAAGCGCGACAGCGAGTGGATGGGCATGCTCTTCGAGTTCCACGGCCTCACCGTCGACTGCATCGACAAGTGGGAACCCCACAGCGAGGAGCGCAAGCGCGCCTACAACTGCGACATCACCTACGGCACCAACAACGAGTTCGGCTTCGACTACCTGCGCGACAACATGAGCCGCAACCCCGAAGAGCTGGTGCAGCGCGGCCACAACTACGCCATCGTCGACGAGGTGGATTCGGTGCTCATCGACGACGCCCGTACACCTCTCATCATCAGCGGTCCCACGGGCAAGGACGACGACGAGCAGGAGTTCTACCGCTTCAAGCCCACCATCGAGAAGCTCTACAACGCCCAGCGCGTGCTATGCTCACAACTGCTGGCCGACGCCAAGAAGGGCATCAGCGCCAACCCCGACCCCAAGCCCGAGGACGAATGCGCCAAACAGCTGCTCCGCGCCTACCGCGGTCTGCCCAAGAGCAACGCCCTCATCAAGTACCTCTCCGAGAGCGGCATCAAGAGCATCCTGCTGAAGACCGAGAACTTCTACATGCAGGAGCAGAACAAATACATGCACATCATCGACGACGACCTCTACTTCGTCATCGACGAGAAGAACCGCCAGGTAGAACTCACCGACAAGGGCATGGAGTACCTCACCTCGCTGGGTGAAGACCCCAACTTCTACCAGCTGCCCGACATTGGCAGCGCCATCGCCGAGGTGGAACAGAACGCCGACCTCACCCCCGAGCAGAAGGCAGAGGCCAAGGACAAGATATACAGCGACTTCGCCATACAGAGCGAGCGCGTCCACACAGTGGACCAGTTGCTGAAGGCATACACGCTGTTTGTGCGCGACGTAGACTACATCCTCACCGAGGACAACCAGGTGAAGATTGTCGACGAACAGACGGGCCGCATCATGGAAGGCCGCCGCTGGAGCGACGGACTGCACCAAGCCGTCGAGGCCAAGGAGAACGCCAAGGTGGAGGCTGCCACCCAGACCTACGCCACCATCACCCTGCAGAACTACTTCCGCATGTACAAGAAGCTGGCCGGCATGACCGGTACGGCCTCGACCGAAGCGGGCGAGTTCTGGAACATCTACAAGCTCGATGTGGTCGAAATCCCCACCAACAAGCCCATTGCCCGTGTCGACATGGACGACATGATATACAAGACCAAGCGCGAAAAGTTCAAGGCCGTCATCGACGAGGTGGAACGCCTCATCGGCGAAGGCCGTCCCGTGCTGGTGGGCACCACGAGCGTCGAGACCTCCGAACTGCTGTCGAAGATGCTCAAGATGAAGCACATACCACACAACGTCCTCAACGCCAAGCTGCACCAGAAGGAGGCCGACATCGTGGCCCAGGCCGGTGAACCCGGCCGCGTCACCATCGCCACCAACATGGCAGGCCGCGGTACCGACATCAAGCTCAAGGGCGACGTGCGCGAACACGGCGGTCTGGCCATCATCGGTACCGAACGCCACGAGAGCCGCCGCGTGGACCGCCAGCTGCGCGGCCGCGCCGGCCGTCAGGGCGACCCCGGTTCCAGCCTCTTCTTCGTCAGCCTCGAGGACGACCTGATGCGCCTCTTCGGCTCCGAACGCATCGCCCAGGTGATGGACCGTATGGGCCTGCAGGAGGGCGAAGTCATACAGCACTCCATGATTACCAAACAGATAGAGCGCGCACAGAAGAAGGTGGAGGAGAACAACTTCGGCATGCGCAAGCGACTGCTCGAGTACGACGACGTGATGAACAACCAGCGCACCGTCATCTACAACAAGCGCCGCAACGCCCTTTATGGCGACCGACTCTCGATCGACATCAGCAACATGTTCTTCGACACCTGCGAGCTGCTCTACACCGAAGGCTCCGACTGGGAGGACTTCAAACTGGAAGTCATCAAGGTCTTCGCCCACGAGGTGCCGATGAGCGAGCGCGAGTTCCTGTCGCTGCACCGCAAAGACGCCATCCAGCTGCTCTACGACCAGTGCTTCCAAGCCTACCGCGAGCGCATGCAGCGCCTCTGCGAAGCCGCCTGGCCATTCATCAAGAACATCGCCGAGAACAGTCGCTACGTCAACGTCGCCTTCCCCATCACCGACGGCAAGAAGACGCTGAACTGCGTCGTGCCCGTCAAAAAGGCATACGACACCCACGGCCGCGAGCTGCAGCTCTGCATCGAGAAGGGTATCACCCTCGCCATCATCGACGACCAGTGGAAAGAGCACCTGCGCCAGCTGGACGACCTGCGCCAGAGTGTGCAGAACGCCGCCTACGAGCAGAAGGACCCCCTGCTCATCTACAAGTTCGAATCCTTCAAACTCTTCGAGCAGATGCTGCTCAACATCAACCGCGAGATTACCAGCTTCCTGAGCCGCGCCACCCTGCCCCTGCCCGACGAGAACCAGGTACGCGAGGCACGTCAGCCCCAGGCCCCCCAGCGCGGACTGCGCGCCGGACGCCAGAACGACTTCGACCGTGCCGCCGCCCAGCAGCGCCAGGCCATCGACCAGAGCGCCCAGCAGCCGCAGAAAGTGATGCCCGTGCACGTCGAGAAGAAGGTCGGCCGTAACGACCCCTGTCCCTGCGGCAGCGGCAAGAAGTACAAGAACTGCCACGGTCGCGACGCTGAATAATCAGACTCTTTCTAACTGGATTTATGGATTGCGAAGAAAAAACATGGGATGTCTTCATAAGCTATTCCTCAAAAGACAGAATTATTGCAGAAGGTGTATGCGGTTACCTTGAAGGACATCAAACTAAATGTTTTATCGACTATCGTGATATACCCAAAGGGCTAGACTGGCCACAAGTTATTCCTTCTGCAATACGATCCAGTAGAATGATGGTCACAATCTTTTCGAAAAACTATAATCTTTCGAAACAGACCGACAGCGAAATAACCATTGCCGATAAACATGACATTCCAATCCTCTCTTTTCGGATTGCTAATGAGGAATTCGAAGGGACCAAAGAGTACTTCCTGCTGAAAAAGAACTGGCTTGACGCATTTCCCGAACCCGAAAAACAATTTGGAAAATTGCTGACATGTATTCAGCTACTTCTGAAACACAAGGTTGACATTCCTCAAGTTCAAAAAATATCCATTGAAGGAGACAATCCTGCAATAGCGGAAGCAGAAGTCACTTTAAGAAAAGGCATCATATTATTTAACGGAGATGAAGGTGGAACCCGCGACATGATTAAAGCCGCATATTTATTCCAAAAAGCGGCAAAAGCAGGTGTACCTGATGCAGAGTATCGGCTCGGAATGGCATATTGGTATGCTCATGGTATCCCCCACAGCTGGACAGATGCACGTTACTGGTTGGAGAAAGCATCAGAAAAAGGTCATCCCAAAGCAATGAGACAGTTGGCAATAATGCATCATTACTCTATCGGGACACCGTTTAACAGCATGAAAGCGCTAGAATTGTACACAGCAGCAGCCGACAAAGGAGACGGGATAGCCACAAAACTATTAGGCCGAGTTTACCACAATGGCAACTTAGGGGTAATCGACGAACATGCTTCTGAAAAATACTACGAACAAGCCTACGAACGTCTGTATGAAGAATCACTAGACAAGAACGACACAGACTCACAATGCGAATTAGGAAAAAGTTACCGAGACGGTGAAGGTGTGACACAGAACTATCAGCAAGCTATCGAATGGTACAATCGAGCTGCGTCTAACAATAGTGATTTGGCGTATTTATGCCTGGGGTTCACCTATGAAGCTGGGCTAGGGGTAGAAAAAAACGCAATAAAATCTTTCCAGTACAATATGAAAGCCGCATTAATGGACGACCGCATGGCCCAGTCAAATATAGGGTATGATTACTTTTATGGATTTGGGTGCGAGAAGAATATAAAAGAGTCGATCGAATGGCGACTTAAAGCGGCTAACGGAGGAAATGTATTGGCTCAAACCGCTTTAGGTGATTACTATTTAGAGATCGGAGAAGATGGTAAAGATTTAGTATTGGCATTAAGATGGTACAAAAGAGCCATAGAAAGTGGTTCTTTCAGAGCAATGCATGCTTTAGGAATTCATTACCTTAACCATATCTTTAATGAAGATAATGAAGAGCAAAAAGGTTTTCTCCTACTGAAACGCGCGGCCATAATGGGGCATTGCCCCTCATTTTACGACTTAGCACAATGCTATCAGAAAGGTATCGGAACTCCACAAAACAACACAGAAGCCCAACGTTGGTATCAGCGTATTAATGAACTACACGAGTGTAAAAAGGAGACTCGAGAATCTACAATTATTTACCCAATCGGTGCTGGTAGCGTTGCGTGTGACTTAATAGACGAAAAATGGAAACATATTTTTGATGACACATCGAAGCAACTAATGTTACTACAGTACAAACAAGATACCGATACATGATTAGAAATCACATATCGGCATGAATCATAAAAACTGCCACGGCCGCGACGCAGCGGAGTAATCCTCCTCTTTTGTTTCTATATTTACTCTACGACTTCACAACTATTGTAATTCATGTTTTTTATTAGAAGTAATTTAATGAGATACAATGTTGTACAGCAGATAAACCACATTCATAATCGTAGATAGCGCGTACAGATTGGGATGCTGATTCCAGCCTCAAATGGTCGAATTTTTGTATATGTTTTGTATATGCTAAGTATATGCTGGCTATATGCTAAGACGTCGAGACTGTGAGTCACCAAGTTGTAGGTTTATCGTTTGTCTCTGACATGCAAAGGTGCAAGGCACTCTCATAAATTATGGCAGAAACAGATGCCGCCGAGCCGGAGGGAAACCTCTGCTCGGCGGCAAATTGTCGGGGATTCAACCCCACCCAAAGGATTACTCGGCGTTGATGTACTTGCCGTCGACTTCCCAGTTGAGGGTCTTGTAGTCTTTCAGTTTCTTCCACCAGAGGAAGCCGCTCTTCTTGGCGATGGCGGCCTGGTAGGTCATCTTGCCACGCACTTTGCGCACCCAGACGTCCTGGATGCTATACTTCGGGAAGAGATGACTCACCGTATCTTTGATGGCGGCTGGATAGTACTCTTTCTCAATGATGTAGTGCATCTCCGACCCCTTGTTGCTGAACACCATTGCCTGACGGCTTTTCTCCTCGTCGAGATAGGTTACCTTGTAGCTGAGAGAATCGACCTGCCACCAAGCCACATCGGTAGCCACCTTCACCTGGCGCTGGAAGTCTTTTACATAGTTCACCTTGACATCTTTCTCGGGCACAGACTTCAGTTTCTGTGCAAATACGCTACCCTGAAGCAGAGCCACGGCAGCCGCGAAAAGCAATATCTTTTTCATATTGAACAATTTATATTATTACTATTTCTTACCTGTTCAACCTGCAAATATACAACTTTTTTTTAAATAGTAGACATTAATTGTTTCATCACATTTTCTCCATCGCGGATGGCTTGCATGGCCCAATGCAGTTTGAGGTCCAGCAAGTCGTCCTCCGACAGACGCCAGTCGATATCGGACGAGGCCCGCATACGCTCGGTAAGCGAGAAGAGGCTGAGAGCGGCACAGACCGATATATTGAAGCTCTCGGTAAAACCATACATCGGTATCTTCACATAGGCGTCGGCCCCTTCCACCGCCTGGGGCGACAGCCCCGTCAGCTCGGTGCCGAAGACCAGGGCCGTGGGCTGGCTGATATCGAGGTCGCCAATCATACAGTCGCGCTCGTGCGGCAGGGTGGCCACGATGCGGTAACCGCGACTGCGCAACGAGCGGTAGGTGTCGGCAATCGAGGTATAGCGGTAATAGTCGACCCATTTGGAGCTGCCCACAGCCACGTCGCCGGCTGGATTGAAGGGATTGTTGGCCTCCACCACATGCACGTCCTGCACCCCGAAGCAGTCGCACGAGCGGAGCACGGCGGCGGCGTTGTGGCTCTGGTAGACATCCTCCAGCACAACGGCAATATGGCGTGTGCGCAAAGGAGCCAACCGGTCGAAGAGGGCCCGCTTATTGTCAGAGAACAGTTCGGCGGCTTTTTCATAGAGGGCGGCCTTCCGGCCGGTGTCGAGGGCGGCGAAGAGGCTGGGTTGTTCTGGCGTTTTCTGTGGCATTAATTGTTATTTTTTTTAAGAAGTTGCAAAAATACGAAAAAAAAATGTATATTTGCATCCGATATAAAAATAATTTGCATGCAGATTATTACTTGACTATTAAACAATAAACTATAGAATATGCTAATCGGTTACGAAGCAAATATTGCCATGCGCGACAGCCAGACTCTAGGCGACTACAGTCGGGAACTCATCGACAAACTATCCAACCGACACATCCGCGACGGCTACAGAGCCCTGCTTTTTTCCACACGTATCAAGAATGCCTACCGGAGTTACTTCTCCGGCAATTCCAACGTAAGCACCTATCTGCCCACGGGATTCTCCAAGACGCTCTCCTCGGCATGGATACGCTACCGACTCAACCCCTGGCTCAAGTCGGAGAAGGTGCGGCTCTTCCACGGCCTGAACGAAGAACTACCCTACCATATCGACCGCGACATCAAGACCGTCATCACCTGCTACGGCCCCAGCCAGCATAGACGCACCTCGGTCATGGACGTGCTGCTGTGGCGCAGACGCATGCACTATTCCTTCACGGCGGCCGACGCCATAGTGGCCGTCAGCGAGACGGTGAAGCAGCAACTCATCGACAACGGTGTCAATGCCGACAAGATTGTCGTCATCGGCGACCCGACCAACCCGATGCAAATCACCGACGAGGTGGCGGACCAGTACTTCGAACTCTACCGTCGCCTGCTCAACCGTTGACAGGCAAACCGGATACCATAAGGCCGGCCCGACGCTGCGCGTCGCCCCGCCCTTCATTTTTACACACATCTCTCTACCTCACTTCACCACCAGACGGCGCACCACGCGCTCGCCATTGCCGGCGAAGACCACATGATAGACGCCTGAAGGCAGGAGCGACGTATTGACAGTGAAGAGTATGCTGCCGGCCGCTTCCAGGCTGGTGCTGTGCACCGTGCGCCCACCGAGGTCGAGGAAAGTCACCTCGTAGCGGCTACCCTCGCCCATCTCCACCTGCAGGTGGGCCTCCGCCTCGGCGGGGTTGGGATAGAACTGGCCGAAGCGCTCCTCGGGCTCCACGGCTGCAATGCCCACATTGGGATTCTCGCCCAGATAGAAGGTGTAGAATCCACCCTGCGAGGCTGTCATCGGCTTGGTGATAGTCTTGCCGGCATTGCTGGTGGCGCTGATGTAGTACTCTATCTTGACATAGTCGCCATGATAGAGGCTGGCCGTGGGGATGATAGCGGCATAGTTGTCCGCCTGGTCGGGGTCCATCGTCAGCGTCTGCCACTGGCCACCGTCGACACGGTAGACCAGCGAGGCCGACGCGATGCCGTCCGCATTGGTGATGCGGGCCACAATGGGGGCACCATTGCTGGTATAGGCCGTGCCCGTATTGTCGTGGAGTGCGTTGTGCAGTATGCGGATGGGGCGCTCGGCGGGTATCTGCTTGGTGATGCAGTGGATGGCACCGCCCGAGCCGTCGAACTCGCGCACGTCGACGCAATAGATGGTGTAGCCCGGATAGGCTTTCTTCACCTCCTCGATGTTGGCGCGGTCCCATGCCGCAGTGGGCATGCCGTCGCTACCCACGGCCGAGAAGCAGGGCTGGATGATGACATTGTTGACAAACGTATGGTTGGAATAGGTACGCGTATAGCTCTGGTTGTAAACCTGCTGGCTGCTGAAGTTTCCGCCCATATTGGTCGACGGGAAGGGGATGTAGCGGCAGCGGTAGTTCTGCTCGAAGTAGCTCTTGTAGCTGCACAGCGAGTCCATGTTCTTCACGCCGGTCTTATAGTCGACCCAGTTGCTGTAGGCTTCCGGCATCTTGCTGAAGATGAACAGGTTCTCGTCGAGCATATCGGCGTAGAGGTCCACGTGTCCGGTGCCGCCGTCGTAGCGGAAGGCAGGAAGGATGTAGGTGGCGCGGGGACCGATCAGCGCGCGCAGGCTGTCCTTCACCTGCTCCTGGCTCAGCCTGTTCTTGGTGGTGTAGCCGATAGTGCTGGGGTCGACGCCGTCCCACACAAGCTGGCCGTAGTTGTTGCTGTTGTTGGAATAGATGGCATCGCTCGAAAGCACCATGCCGGTGCCGTCGACCACACAGTTGCCGCCTTCCCACTCAATCTGGGTGGTGAAGTTGGGCAAGCCGAACTGGCGTTCGATGTAGACGGGCAGCGAATCGTCCAGCGCACGGCCGGGATAGTACTCGAAATCGAGCATGCCCACCGTGTCGCCCTCGCCGTAGTAGAAGCATATGGGGCCGCAATCGCGGTACCAGAACGAGTTGCCCGGAGCCTCCAGGAAGCGGATATTGTCCGTGCGCAGACCCATCGTGTTCAGGTGGGAGAGCACCGCCGTGCTGTCCTCGAACTTCTCCACGCGCACCCATGCCTGGGCACCGCCCAGCTGTATGGCATCCATCAGGTAGAACGCCACCTGGCCGAAGGAGGTACTCGTGTCCATCACGCCGACATAGGGGCCGTAGGCCGCCGGCTGCTGGGCGTTGTAGCTGCTATAGTAGCCGGCCACGCCAGGCACCATAGGGTCGGCTATCATGTTGTAGAATCCGGCACTGTCGGGACGGTAGTAATAGTAGGGGGTCACCACGATGGCCTGCACCTCCTCCCACTCGCCGGGGAACCACCAGCTGTCGTTGGGCATACCGGTCGTATGCTTGGCCTCGCCCTTGACAGCGGGCAGCTGCTTGAACTGGCCGTTCCGATGCAGCTGCGACGCGTCGCGCATCTGGTGCGTCAGACGCCACATGCGCAGCGCCTCCTCGTCCACACCATTCTGTTGGGCCACAGCGCCAAAGGTCAGTGCGCACAGGCCCAATATCATCATTATCTTCTTCATCTCTGCAGTACTACAATATTAACGTTTCTTCAGGCTGAGAATCTCGCGCGCCTCGTCGCTTGTGGCGATGGGACGGCCGAGCAGTTTGGCCATGCGGACCACCTTGTCCACCAGCTCGCCGTTGCTCTTGGCCAGCACGCCACGCTCCAGGTACAGGTTGTCCTCGAAGCCCACGCGCACGTTGCCGCCCATGACGATGGCCGGAGCGGCCAGCGTGAAGGCGTTGCGACCGATACCGGTGGCCGTCCAGGTGCTGCCGGCGGGGATATTCTTCACCATCCACACCAGATTGTCGACCGATGCCGAGGCGCAACCCAGCACGCCAAGCACGAAGTTGAACTGCATGGGCACCAGGGGCAGCGGATTGCCGTCGGGACCGGCCACGCCGAAAGCGCTGGGCACCTGACCCTTCTTGGCCATGTGCACGATGGTCTCCAGATGGCCCATCTCGAAGCACTCGTATTCGGGCTTGATACCCTTCTCAATCATGCGCTTGCCGAAGGCACGCATGGTGGGCATGGTGTTGTCGAAGATGTCGTCGCCAAAGTTGCAGGTACCGCAGTCGAGCGTGGCCATCTCGGGCACGGGGGTGGTGTTGGTCGAGTCCAGACGCTCGTCCGGCGTCATACCCACAGCGCCGCCGGTGCTGGGAATCAGAATCACATTCGGGCACTCCTTCAGGATGGCCTCGGTGCACTCCTGGAAGCGCACATGGCTCTGGGTCGGCGTACCATCGTCCTCGCGCACATGCAGATGCACTATAGCGGCACCGGCGTCGACGGCACTCTTGGCCTCGCGCACAATCTCTTCAACGGTGTAGGGAACATTCGGGTTCTGCTCCTTGGTAACTTCTGCGCCACAGATAGCGGCGGTGATAATCAGTTTCTCCATGTTATTGTATATTAATATTTAATTCTATATTCTATATATCCAAAGAAAATGCAAATGTACATAAAAAAAACGAAATAGAGACAAAGGCACAAAAAAATATCCATCCCACGACCAAGAGCCGCCTCCCCTCCGACCCAAGGGAACGACAGAGAATGAAACGATTGCGCCGAAGAACCGTCCAGACAGCCCCCAAGTATCGGGAGCGCCGCCGCAGGGCATACAACACGAAATCCACAGCACAAAACCACCAAGAATTACAATATCACGCCCCACCCACCCTACCGCCCCAACCTTCCACAAGATCCACAAAAACCCGCGAGCGCAACGAGCAGGCGACAACCAAAAAAATTTACAAGATCCACAAGATCTCGCGAGCGCAGCGAGCAGGCAAGCCTCCCAGCCCCAGCAGGCTGTAATCCATTAATCCATTGAACCCCCACCCGCCGCAGGCGGAATAATTTATAAGATTTACTAGATTTCGCGAGCGCAGCGAGCAGGCGCCCCCCGACCCGGCACCCCGACAATCCACAAGACCCACAAGCTCCCGCGAGCGCAGCGAACATGAGACACCACCACGCAAAGCACACAAACTGAGGTCAAAGCAAAGTATTCTCCTACTCATCGCCTACTATCTCTCTACCATTCCCCTACCCTTCCACTACCCGAGTAGGCAATAATTAGGCGTATGTTACGTTATGGTTAGTGGTACATGCGGCGTATCTACCTCGCTGACCCCTGGTAATACCCTTGCAGTCCGCTTGTTACACCGAAGTAAAACACCTGTTGAACCAACCAAAACCTATTCACTATGGCCAAACAATATGGAAGTTACATGGGCGGCTTCAGCGGCAAGCTGGGGCCCGCCGTCGGCTACCGCTGGAACGGCATCTGGGTCCTCCGCAGCCGTCCAGAGTATGTTCGCAATCCCCGCACCGAGGC
>JAZNHG010000060.1:0-2159 GCA_045576855.1 Bacteroidales bacterium
GTGTTATGTTTCATAATGTTGTTTTTTTAAAAATTGTAATTCATTGTTCAATTTACACATATTGGAAAGGGCTATCCCCCCTCTGCAATAAATTTGCCCCGGCTGCGTTACATACAGACAGCAGGACGCAGGTTCTGCACCCGGGGTGCCGGAAACAGGTTCCGCAGAGTGGTTGGTTTATTGATTATTATGCACTCTGTGGCCTGGGGGCACCCTCTCTTTTTTTTATGCCCCGACGCATGCGGCGCAGAGAAACGGGCGTGCGCGGGGCAATGTCAGATAATCTTCATGGCGGTGGGGGGGATTAGGTTAAACAATTGTTATTTAACAGCAACACAGACAAAAACACCATCTTGCTCTGTGATTTCTACATTGTATCCGTTGCTGATCATTTTAATTGACCAATTAATGGCTTCCTCCTCGTTTCGTGTAGTGAAAGTGACTTTTTCCTTGGTATGGAAAACTTCGCTTGTGACGCTGGCGTTACGAATATGAATGGAATACCCATTGTTTCCTAGCGCCATCAATTGTTGCATTAGGTCGCGAAGATTTTGTTCTCCATTGACACGCTGGTGGTGATAGGTGCCATTAATACTATAACTAACCTCATATACTATGCTCACAGTCTCTGTTTGAGAGTTTTGTTGCATGGGTAGTTGTTCTTCTTTCTGGCAACCGGCAAGGGTGATGCCTAGCAGAGCGAAGGCTGCAAAGGTTCTAATTGTTTGTTTCATTTTGACTGATTTTTATTTGTTTTTTTAAACTTTTGATTGTGAGGGCGACTTTGTCTTCTGGTCGCACTGGGTGCAAAATAGCGACGGTCTTCTTGTCGGGCAAATCGCATAGGATATCATCATTGTACCATCCGGTAAGAATGTGTTCTTTCCCGTCAGCCATGTATTCTTTTACATCGTGTAGGTATTTGTTCGAGCGGCCAAGGTCTCTTAGCACTTGATAGTAGGTGGTTGTATTGTCGCATAGGAGGAGGGTCATGTCGAAGTGGATGGTGTCGTCGACGGTCATGTCCTGGATATAGGCGGCGCGGATGCCGGGAGTCTTGTAGTACTGACGGTAGACTTCGCTGCATTCGGAGAGGGGCACTGTGTGCTGCCAATAAACGATGGCAACGGGTAATGCCACGCCCACCATGCAAAGCAGGACGAAGAGCAGCCACCGGCGCAATCGGGAATAAGGGCGTGTCATGCGTTTCATGCTTATATGCTGTCTACTATTTCCTGCGCCACGAGGAACGACTGGTGCATGTGGCTGGGGTTGCCGACGGCCATGCGGGTGTCGGGCGTCTGCTGCTGGGCAACGGCATAGCTGGAGCCGGAGAGGACGAAGAGTGCGGCCACGGCGGCGACGCGGCGCAGCTGCCGCTGACGGCGCACCAGCTGCTGCTCGCGCCAGGCATACTGGCGGCGCTGCAGGTCGTCGAAAGAGGGCCGTGGAGGCACGGGGCAGCTGTCCATGTGGCGCTGCCAGGCGGCGCGCGCGGCGTCGAGGTCGAAGGGGGCGGGGTCAGAGGTCTTCTTCTTCATGATTCAGTTGTATTAAATGTTGGCGGATGCGTTTCATACGTTGCTTGACGGCATTCTCGCTAATGCGGAGCACGTCGGCCATCTGGCGCTGGCTGAGCCCTTCGAGGTAGAGGGCCACCAGCGAGCGGTCGGCCTCGCCAAGGCGGGCGATGAGGCTGTAGAGTCGGTCCACAAGCGGGTCGGCCGAGGTGTAGGGGTCGTCGCCGACGCAGTCGGCATGGGCGGCATGGAGGCGCACAAGGGGCGGCGCCTTCAGGCGCCGACGCAGGTGGCGCACCCCTTCGTTGAGGGCCACGCGATAGGCCCAGGTGGAGAAGTCGCTCTCGCGGCGGAAGGTGGCAAAGGAGCGGTAGAGCTCGTAGATGATGTCTTGGTAGAGGTCCTGCGCGGTGTCGCTTTGGCCGTCGGCAAAGAGGTGGGCGACATGCCAGATGGCATTGTCGACCTGCTGCAAAGCCTGCATGAAGGCTTCTTTCTGCTGCTCGGTGCTGGGGCTGGTTTGGCGATGACGGGACAAGGGTTTGAGAGTCTGAAAGTCTGAGGGTCTAAGAGTCTAAGAGTCTACGGGTCTAAGAGTCTAAGGGGCTGAGGGGCTAAGAGTCTAAGGGGCTGAGGGTC
>JAZNHG010000061.1:0-118710 GCA_045576855.1 Bacteroidales bacterium
GGTGGACTGGCGCAGGCTCTCGCTGAGCGAGGGTCCCGTGGCGCCGGTGGTTTTTGGAACGCCCTCGGTCGACGAGCGCAACGTGCTGTCCGTCAGCTTCGACCGCAACAGCGGCGCACGGCTCAGCCGTCCGCACGACTATGTGTATCTGTACGTCTACTGCCCTGAGTTGCAGGACGGTCTGCTGGCGGCACCGGTCTACCGCCGCGACCGCATGGTGCGGCTGATGCTGCCCGAGACCTTCGTCGGCCACGAGCTGCTGCTCTACGGCTTCGTCCAGGACGACAAGGGTGTCGGCTCCAGCACCTGCTTCATCGGCTGGGAGGCCGAGGAGAACACGGCGGTGGAGAACACAGAAACTACCGGATATTCAGAATATTACACCACGGACACGCCGACGGCGGCGGGCGGACAATCAGTGTCGGTCGGATTTGCTGAGCACGATCAGGGTCACTGAGGCCAGGATTAGGACGATACCAATCAGCAGACGCACGGAGAAGGGCTCGCCGAAGATGAAGATGCCGATGAGCACGGCCGTGGTGGGCTCGAGGGCCCCGAGGATGGCTGTGGGGGTGCTGCCGATATACTTGGCGGCATAAACCATCATGACCAGCGCCATGATGGCGGGCACAAGCGCGAGCCACGACACCCAGAGCCAGGCCCGCGGGGTGGGCGGCACCATGAGTGGCTGGCCGCTAAGCAGGGCGAAGAGGGCCATGCCGGCGGCACAGTAGAAGAGGACAAAGAAATTGATTTTGAACGACGACATGGCCAGGGGCGACTTGTCGACAACAATAATATACAGGGCGTAGGTGAGAGCCGACACGAGCACCAGCACGACGCCCAGGGTGCTGAGCGTGCCGCCGGGGTCGCCCCAGTAGAGGAGCAGCACGCCGGTGAGCGCCAGGACGATGGAGGCCACGGTGGCGAAGCGGATACGCTCGCGGAAGAAGATGGCCATGATGGCCGCCGTCATCACGGGATAGGTGAAGAGGATGGTGGAGGCCACGCCTGCGGGCATGTGGTGGAAGCTGAGGTAGAGCGTCAGCGAAGAGAGGATAAAGAGGACGCCGAGGGCTGTGAGGGTGAGGAACTGACGGCGGTCGACGCGCAGGCTCTCGCGCCCGGAGAGGGTCTTGTAGAGCATGATAGCGGCCACAACGACCCAGGCGAGGCCGAAGCGATAAAAGAGAACCGAGGGCGTGTTCATGCCCTCGGCGTAGAGGTTGAGGGCACCCAGAGGGTTGGTACCGTAGCAAACGGCGGCTCCAACGGCGCAGAGGGTGCCGATGAGTTTCTTGCTGTGTGTCATTTAGTCGGCTTGGTCGCGGAAGTAGGGGTTTTGTCTGATGTGCCCGTCGGGGCGGAGCGTGGTGGTAGAGGACTCGCGGTCGGCGGAGTGGCGACCCTCGTAGAGCTCATCGCTGCTGATGTCGCGGATGGACATACGCTGCACGAGTTCGGCACCGTTGGGGTTGTTGCGCAGCATGTCGTGGATGCGGCGTATGCGCTCCTCGGCGGTGCGGCAGTCGTTGTCGTTGACGAAAGCGGACTGGAAGGCAGGCATGTCGGCCGGCTTGGGCTGCTGCATGGCAGGGCGCTCGGCGAAAACGGGCTCGTCGGCCGCCTTGGGCTGCTCGTCGGCAGCGGGTTCGTCGGGGGTGACGATGCGAATGTTCTCCACCAGCGAGTCGGCATCGGGAGCGGACTCGGCAGCCGGTTTGGCGGCGGTGGCGGCGGGCATCTCCTCGTCGAGGGAGATGACGTGCTTCTCGAGGGGTTTCTGCTCGGCCTGGGGCTGCTGCACGACGGCGACGGGCTCGTCGGCCATACGCAGAGCGGCTTCGGGCTCGTCGGCGGCGGGCTGTGCCTCGGTGGCGGCGGCGGGTTGGTCACGATGGATGATGGCCATGCCCTCGGCATCGGCGGCGGCAACGGGAGCGGCCACCACAGGACGCTGGAGGACGGGGTCGTCGTCGAGCTGATACTTCTCGGGGGCGCGCTTCTCGGTCTTGACCTTCTCGAAGCCGGTGGCGATGAGGATGACCTTCAGCTCGTCGCCGAGGCTCTCGTCGGGCCCGGCACCCCAGATGATGTCGGCGGTGCCGTCGGTCTTGTCGAGCACATAGTCGGTGATTTCTGCCTGCTCGTCCATAGTCATCTCGTGCTCTTCGGAGTAGGTGAAATAGAGGAGCACATTCTTGGCGCCGCGGATGTCGCTATCGTCGAGGAGCACACTGGTGGTGGCGGCCTCGATGGCGTCGTGGGCGCGGTTCTCGCCGCGGCCGCTTCCGGTGCCCATGAGGGCGGTGCCGCTATGCTCCATGACGGTATTGACATCCTGGAAGTCGCGGTTGACGTAGGCGTTCTCGGTGATGATTTCGGCTATACCCTTGGCGGCAGTGAGCAGCACATCGTCGGCCATGCCGAAGGCTTCGCTGATGCGCATATTGCCGAAGGAGCGGAGCTTGTCGTTGTTGATGACGATGATGGAGTCGACATGCTTGCGGAGCTCCTCGATGCCGGCTTCGGCCTGCTCGCGACGGCGGTTGCCCTCGAAGCTGAAGGGGCGGGTGACAATGGCGACGACAAGAATCTTCTTGTTCTCGTCGTTGTCGAGGTCGATGCTTTTGGCAATTTCGGCAATGACGGGAGCGGCGCCGGTGCCGGTGCCGCCGCCCATACCGGCGGTGATGAAGAGCATCTGGGTGTTATGGGCGAGGGCCTCGCGGATTTCGTCGGCCTTGTCCTGGGCGGCCTTGCGGGCGCGTTCGGGCTTGTTGCCGGCGCCGAGGCCGAGATCGCCGAGGGGTATCTTGTTAGGCACAGGTGAGGCGTTGAGCGCCTTCATATCGGTGTTGCAGACTATGAAGTCGACCCCTTCGATGCCACGCTCGAACATGTGGTTGACGGCATTGCCGCCACCGCCGCCGACGCCGATGACTTTGATGTAGGACGACTGACCTTTGGGCGAATCAAAGGTAAAAAAGGTGGAATTAGCGTTTTCTTCCATGTGCTTGTATGTTTCTATCTCGTTGATACAGATGTCGTTATATACTATTTAGCCATTACTATTGGCAACGTAAAATTACTAATAAATACGCGAACGGCAATCGTCTTTTTTGATTAGTTTTCAACAGGTTGCTGTGCATTTCAGAAGATTACTCGTCGATACCCTCGTCAAAGATGGAGCGGAAGAAGACCTTGAGCGAGCGGCCAAAGCCCTCGTCGCGGGGTTGCTTCTTCTTTTTGGGCTCGGGGGCGGGGGTGTCGTCGACCGTCTGCGTGGACGCAGGTGCCGGAGGCAACTTGTCCATGTCGGCAAAGATGTCGAAGCCCGACTTGCGCTCGTCGCGGGTTTCCACCTCCTCGTCGGGGTTGGCTTGCGCCTCGACCTGCTCAAGACCATAGAGCACCAAGCCGATACCGGTGGCATACATGGGATGCACCAGCTCGTCGTAGTTGACGCTGTCGGGTTCGATATGCTCGGTAGGGATACCGATACGGGTGTCGGTGGCGGTGACGAGTTCGCAGAGCTCCTTGATATTCTTGAGCTTGGCTCCACCACCGGTGAGCACGACACCGGCGATGAGCTTCTTGCCAAGTCCGGAAAGGCGGATTTCGTAGTCGACCTGTTCCATAATCATCTTGGTTCGGGCATTGATGATACCGGCGAGGGTGCGGACGTAAATCTCGCGGGGAGCCTGGCTGCGGATGCCGGGGATGGAGATGACGTCGTTCTCGGGGACAGCCTGGACGAGGCAGGAGCCAAACTTCACCTTGAGGCTTTCGGCCTGCCGCTTGAGGATATTGCAGCCCTCGCGGATGTCGTTGGTGATGGCGGCACCAGCCAGCGGAAGGACAGAGGTGTGGCGGATGATGCCGTCGTGGAAGATGGCGATGTCGGTGGTACCGCCGCCGATATCGACCATAGCCACACCTGCGTCGCGGTCGCTATCGTCGAGCACAGCCTTGGCCGAGGCCACGGGTTCGAGCACCACATCGCGGATTTTGAGCCCGGCCCGCTCGACGGCATACTTGATATACTGCAGATTCTGCACATTGCCAGTGACCATGTGGAAGTCGGCACGGAGCACCTTGCCGGCCACGCCGACGGGAGGCACGTCGCGGCTCAGGGCCTCGTTGTCGACATAGAACTGCTGGGGGAAGATGTGGATAATCTCCTCGCCAGGTTCGAGCATGGTATTGTACTGGTCGCCAATCAGGCGGTCTACGTCCTCTTGTTCGATAAGCACGTGCTCGGGGGGTATGGGCGTGCTGCCCTGGCTGGAGCGCGACTTGATGTGCTGCCCGGCAATACCGACCCAAACCTCGTCGACCACGACGTTGGCCTGCTCGGACGCTTCGTCGACAGCGCGACGGATAGAGTCGGCTGCATCTTTGACGTTGCGCACCACGCCATGTTCGACACCCGAAGACTCGGTACGGCCAAAGCCGAGGATTTTCACTTTGTCATTTTCGCCACGGACACCAATGAAGCAAGCAATCTTGGTGGTACCGATGTCGAGACCTACGATAATTTCTGTTCCCATAATGTGTTATTCTTGTTTTGACTTATTTTGATTCGTTTCTTTTAGTGCACACCACCTGGTCGCTATACTTCAGGCTGATGCGCGAATAGGTGTCCCAGCCGGCGCGCGGCATGCCCTTGCGGTAGAAGGCCAGCAGACGGTCGAACTTGTCGTCCAACGCATCGGCCGTACCCAACTCGACAACATGATTGCCAAGCTTGGGCACCATCATGAGATCGCCGTCGCGTTCGACATAAATCTGGTCGATGAGGTCGCCGTAGCGCTCCTCGCGGTCGAGGAAAGCAGCCACCTGCCAGAGTGCGACGACCTGGGCATTGAGGCTGTCGGGGCGCAGCGGCTCGACGAAATCGCCGCCAGCCACCAGCACATTGCAGCGGCCGAGGTTGGAGGCCGGCATGACACAGCCCTCGGCATCAAGGTAATACTCGGCAGTGCCATAGAAGAGGCGTGCGATGGGGCGCCGCTGACGGGCGCGGACCACCACCTTGCCACTCACGCTGACGGAGGCGGACACATCGTAGAGATAAGGCACCCGACCGGCCGCAGCGGCCACTGCCTGGCGGTCGACAGTCCCCACAGGATGCTGCAACAAAGCCGGGATGGCCGAGAGAACGCTGTCGCGCACGGTCTGGTCGTCGACGAGCTGCGGGGTGTGGCCATAGCGGATATTGACCTCGATGCCGCGTACCGCAGAATGCGAGCGGCTGATATTAGCCACCACCACCAGCACCGCCAGCACGACAGCACCGAGCACAATGAGCATTATTTTGACTGGACGTTTCATAGCACTTCTTCTCTTAATACCTTCTCCAAACGGGGCACCAGACGGTCGATATCGCCTGCGCCGAGCGTAACCACCACGTCGGGACAAAGTGCAGGCACTAGCTCGAGCACCTGGTCGGGGGTGCAGAGATATTTCGACATGGAGTCGACCTTGCGAAGCACCATACTGGACGTGACACCCAGGATAGGCTTCTCGCGGGCAGGATAGATAGGCATCATGATAAGCTCGTCGAGAGTGCCTAGCACACGGGCAAAGTCGTCGGCCAAGTCACGGGTGCGGCTATAGAGATGGGGCTGGAAAATACCCACAATCCGCTTGCCGGGGTAGAGATAACGTATGGATTCAAGTGTGGAGGCTATCTCCTGGGGATGGTGGGCATAGTCGTCGATATAGACAAGATTGTGCTCGCGGATGCGATAGTCGAAGCGGCGGCGGACACCGGCGAAGGACTTGAGGCCGTGTCGCAACTGGTACTGGTCGAGACCGCAACTCAAGGCCACGGCGGCAGCAGCGACAGCATTCTCGACATTGAAGAGGGCGGTGCCACAGAGTTCGAGGTCGAAGAGCACCCCTTCGGGTGTACGCAAATCGAAGAAGAGATTACCATTGTAGGTACGGACATTGATGGCGTAGTAGTCGGCCTCGATACCGTGGGCGGTGTAGGTAGAGACAGGCGCCTGGGGTGCAGGGTGCGGATGGTGGTGATGGTCGTGGTCTGCATCGTCATGGTCGTGGTGATGCTCGTGGCCAAACTCCAGGTAGGGCTCGCCATTCTGACGCATAAAGATTCCCTCCTTGAAGAAGAGACGTCCATCGGCATCGACCTGGGATGCAAACTGAGCATAAGCTTCGAGCATGTGGTCGTGGTCGCCATAGATGTCCAGATGGTCCGGGTCGGTGGCTGTAACGACGGCCATGTGGGGATGGAGCTGGAGGAACGAGCGATCGTATTCGTCGGCCTCGACCACCACATAGTCGCTCTTGGGATTGACCAGCAGGTTGCTGTCGAAATTCTTACTGATGCCCCCGAGGAAAGCACTGCAACCACACGGTGCTCCACTAAGGAGATGAGCTATCAATGTGGAAGTGGTGGTCTTACCGTGGCTGCCGGCGACGGCGATGCAACGCTTGCCGCGGGTCAACTCGCCAAGCACCTGCGAACGCTTCTCGATACGCACACCACGCTGGCGAAGAGTCTGCAACTCGGCCAAATCATCGGGGACAGCAGGGGTATAAACCACCAGGTCAATATCGGCAGGCAGCAGGTCAGGGCGGTCGTCATAATGGACGCCGATGCCCTCGCGTTCCAGTTCCTCGGTGAGGGGAGACGGAGTGCGGTCGTAGCCGCTCACCGTGTCGCCACGCCGATGGAAGAAACGCGCCAGCGCGCTCATACCGATGCCTCCTATACCTATAAAATAGTATCTCATTTGACAATCTTCTCTATTTCGTCCACAATCTTGTCGGCGGCGCCACGGACAGCCATACTCCGGATGGCAGCACTCATGACATCGGCACGACCTTTGTCCTCCAGTATTTGCCGCACCAGGGGCAAGCACGCGTCGCCACACTCGGCATCGGGCACCATCGCGGCAGCATCCCTGCGAACCAGGGCCATTGCATTCTTGGTCTGATGGTCTTCGGCCACATTGGGCGACGGAATGAGTACCACAGGCTTGCCCACGATACACAACTCACTGATGGCGATAGCGCCGGCACGCGACACCACCACATCGGCAGCAGCATAGGCCAAATCCATACGCTGGATGAACTGATGCACCTTCACATGGTTGCAACCGGCGATGGAACTGACGGCAGCCATAGCCTCATCGTAGCCCCAACGGCCGGTCTGCCATACATACTGCACCTCCGAAGAGGCCAACAAAGGCAGGTTTTTAACCATCATCTGGTTGATACTGCGGGCTCCGAGACTGCCACCCACCACAAGAACGACCGGTTTGTCGGACTGCAACCCGAAGTGAGCAATGCCTTCGTCGCGCGTGCAGTTCATTTGCTCGATATCGGCACGGACGGGGTTACCCGTGAAAACAATCTTCTCCTTAGGGAAGAACCGTTCCATACCATCGTAGGCCACACAGATTGTACGGGCGTCACGAGCCAGGAGTTTATTGGTCAATCCGGCATAGGAATTTTGCTCCTGCAGCAGCGTAGGAAATCCCAACTGGGTTGCGGCCTTGAGCGTAGGCTCGGACGCAAAGCCACCCACCCCAACCACAATGTCGGGTTGGAACTGGCGAAGAATAGCCTTCACCTTATGACTGCTCTGCATCATACGGAACGGAAGCTGGAGATTCTTCACAATATTGGCGGGAGTCAACTTGCGTTGCAGACCGGCAATAGGAAGACCCTTAATCTCATAACCGGCAGCAGGCACCTTCTCCATCTCCATGCGCCCCTCGGCACCGACAAAGAGAATGTCGGCATCAGGCCAACGCTTCTTGATAGCATTGGCAATGGCCACGGCGGGGAAAATATGTCCGCCCGATCCTCCTCCACTTACGATTGCTTTCATATATTGATATATACTGGTTTCTGTTTACTATTAATTATTACTCATACAGCTGCAGGGGTTTCGGACTGCTGCTCCTGGGGCGAACGTTCGACCGCATAAACATCGGATGCCACCGACTGGATAATGCCGAGGCCCACACCCATAAAGAGATATGCCGTGCCACCATACGAGATGAATGGCAATGTCTGACCAGTGACCGGCAACACACCGACAGCGACACTCATATTTACAAGCGCTTGAAGATAGATAACCGTGCCGAGTCCCATCACCATCAAGGCGCCAAAACGGCCTTTGCAGCGCCAAGCCAGACGAATACACCGAAAATAAAGCACACTGTAGAGCAAGAAGACAACGATGCCGCCCAACATACCCATCTCCTCGATGATGATGGCATAGATGAAATCATTATGTGCCTGCGTCATCAAACGGGCGTGGACAGTATTGCCGATACCGGCACCCAGCACACCGCCACGGGCGATAGCCATGCGGGCCATATTCTCCTGCGTAAGAGCATCGGGGTCTGGATGCAACCAGTTGTCGATACGTTCGGCCCAGATACCCGAACGGTGCAGCACCTCCCCACCATCGTCCGCCGAAGGTTTGTCGCCGGTTTTCAGCATCACAAATGCAGCAACCAATCCAACAAAGACCATACCTAGAAGCAGACGCCACCAATAGCTGCGTTTCACACCTCCCACAAGCATCATCAGGTAGCACACCAGGAAGATAAGCGCAGCCATAGAGAAGTTTTCGGGGAGAATCAGACCCACAACCAACAGGATGTATATCATCAGTTCCAGGAATGTACCAAGTTCTGCCACCTTCTCCTTCTTGATAGCCAAGATGCGGGCCACGAATACGATGAGCACAATCTTGGCGATTTCAGAGGGCTGAAACTGACCGATGAGCGGGATACGGAACCAGCGTCCACCCTGCAACGCCAGCATGACGGCCAAGAGCAACAAGGTACCCCAGTAGCCCAGCACAGCGATGCGGGAGAAGAAACGATAGTTGATACGCGAGACAAACATCACCACGACATATGTGGCAGCCACTATCACCAGATGTTTCAAGAAAAGGCTGGTAGGACGGGTCCCCGGCAGGGAATAGGCATAGAGGCCGATGGAGCTGTAAACCTCCACCAACGAGATTATGCTGAGCAGCAGAAAGACCACCCAGATAATCTTGTCACCTCTGAAAAATCCGGCCAGCTTCATAACTCATTGACTTCACGACGAAATTCTTCGCCCAGTTGATTAGTAGAACGACCATTGTAACAAGCGGGCGAGTACACGACCTTCACATCGTCGTCAGCTTCATAACGATAAGCCATACGCAGAGCATCTGCCATAGAATCGCAGCAGTGGATGGCAGGGATGATACCGCGGAAGGTGTGGTGCATCAAGTCAGTAGTCTTGCCTACCACCAGAAGCATACGGACCTTTCGCAAGGCCGAGGGGACAAGGCGGCTGTAGTCGCCCGGCACCTCGCAAGCGTCGACAATCCATATCAGTCCGCCCTGAAGCGTCTCCAGAGAGTACCATGTGGAATTGATGGTGCGGGCAGCGGCATCGTTGATATACTCGCGACCCCGCACGCGCGCCACAAACTCGAGTCGATAACGTGTGTCTTCCAAATGATTGAAGCACGACCGCAATCCTTCGTTGCGCATTGTCTTGAGGCGCTGGATGTCGATACCGGCCAACCCGATGTGCGCTCTTTCGCGGCCTTGTGTAGCCAAAGTCTCTATAGTCATAATTCTAAAGTATTCTGAATTCTATATTCTCAATTGGTTGTTTGCTTATCTTAGCTTGAGTGTCGAGAGGGTGAAGATAGCCAACAGGATGGCGATAATAACAAAGCGCATGACCACTTTCTCCTCGGCTACACCCTTCTTTTGGTAGTGATGGTGCAGCGGCGACATCAGGAATGGACGCTTCTCGACAGGTACTGGCACTCCAGCAGGCAGTTTATGCTTGCGACGATAACGCTTGCATGCCGTAGTCTGGATAATCACAGAAAGGTCCTCTACCAGATAGATGCCGCAAAGCAGCGGGAGCAGCAGTTCTTTGCGTATCAGCACTGCGAAGACCGCAATGATGCCACCTATAGCTAACGATCCTGTGTCGCCCATGAATATCTCGGCGGGGTGGGCATTGAACCAGAGAAAGCCTAGCGTGGCGCCAACGAAAGCGGTGCTGAATACAGCCAACTCACCGATATTGGGCAGGTAGATCGTGTTGAGGTAGCCAGCCATGATGACATTGCCACTCACCCATGCCAAAAGCGCCAGCGCACCACCATTGACAGCTGCCACACCAGTAGCAATACCATCAATACCATCGGTTAGATTAGACGCATTGCTTACAGCAGTGACAATGAAGATAACCACCAGTACAAAAAGCACCCAGGCATACTTCACGGCCCAAGGCCCCATCCAGCTGACAAGCCAAGTGTAGTCAAACTCGTTATTTTTTACAAAAGGAATGGTAGTCTTCATTGGATCGGTGATGTCGGGATGGAAAGTAATAAGCAGCCCCACCACCAGGCCCAGCAGCACCTGACCAACCACCTTGTATTTCCCTGGCAGTCCAGCCTTGCCGCGAGTCTTCTTCAGATAATCGTCCAGGAAGCCCACCATACCCATCCAAAGCGTGGTGCCAAGCATAATCTGCACATAGACATTGTCCAATTTGGCAAAGAGCAAGGTAGGAATGATGATAGCCGTCAGGATAAGCACACCACCCATAGTAGGAGTTTTGGCCTTGCGTGCAGCACCTTCAAGACCCAACTCAGTCCGCACCTCATCCATCATGCCCAACTTGTTCTGCATCCAGCGAATAAAGGGACGGCCCCAAAGCAGCATAATCAGCAGCGAAGTCACCATACTGGCTGCTGCACGGAACGAGATGTACTGGAACACACCCGCTCCAGGAAAGTCCACCACCTTGTCTAACCAGTCAAATAGATAATACAACATCTTGCTTTATTAATTCTTAATTATTAATTCTCAATTCTTTCTCCAGCTCCTCCACATCATCAAAATGGGAGCGCACACCGTTGACCTCTTGGTACTTCTCGTGCCCCTTGCCAGCCACCAAGACTATATCGCCTTCGCGCGCCATCATACAGGCGGTACGAATAGCTTGGCGACGGTCGGTGATACGCACCACACGACAGAGCTGCTCCCCGTCCAAACCAGCCTCCATCTCGTCGAGAATGGCGTCAGGATTCTCTGTACGAGGATTATCACTTGTGAGCACAACTTTGTCGCTTCCTTCCACGGCAATGCAGGCCATCTCGGGACGCTTGGTGCGGTCACGGTCACCACCGCATCCCACCACCGTCACCAGCTGTTGCTCACGACGGCGAATCTGGTTGATAGTCTCTATCACATTCTGCAACGCATCAGGTGTATGAGCATAGTCAACAATAGCAGTAATACCCCGGCCTGCAACATATTGGAATCGTCCCGGAGCGGCCTCCAGCCCACTCAACTGCCGCAGGGCTTCCTGCTCATCTGCACCACTCAATACCGCAGCGCCGTAGATGGCCGTTAAGTTATAGGCATTGAAGCGGCCCACCAGACGGCACCACAACTCACGCCCGTTCATGCTGAGGTGCATGCCCTCGAACGTATCTTCCATCACACGGCAACGGAAATCGGCCTCTCGCTGCAGGGCGTAGGTGTAGACTTTAGCCTTCGTGTTCTGCACCATCACACGGCCATTGCGGTCATCCACGTTCACCAGAGCCCATGCACCGTCTGACAATGCATCAAAGAAGCCTTTTTTAGCCGCTATATAATTAGCCATCGTTTTGTGGAAGTCCAGATGGTCGTGAGTGATATTGCTGAATATAGCACCAGCGAACTCCACTCCCGCAATGCGATGCTGCACTACGGCATGGCTGCTCACCTCCATAAAAGCATATTGACACCCAGCATCCACCATTCGGCGCAGCAATTGGTTCAACTCCAACGCGTCGGGCGTGGTATGGCCTGTCGGTAACTCTTCCTCGTCAATCTTATTTACGATGGTGGACACCAATCCAACATGGTATCCCAGTTGGCGGAACATCCGATGCAATAGTGTCACCGTGGTGGTCTTGCCGTTGGTGCCAGTAATACCCACCAGCTTCAACTGCTCCGACGGATGGCCGTAGTAGTTGGCCGCCAACAATCCCAATGCCATACTGCTGTCTTCCACCTGAACATAGGTCACACTGCTATCTTGCCCGGCAGGCATTGTCTCGCACACCACAGCTACAGCCCCTTGTGCGACGGCTCCAGCTATAAAGGTATGCCCGTCGACTTTGGTACCACGCTGCGCCACGAAAAGCGTCCCCTTCGCCACACGCCGCGAGTCGAACTGCAAGTCGGCCACTTCAATATCAACCGACCCGCAGACTGTTGCTTCTATTCCTTTGAGTATATCTTTCAGTTTCATCTGTTAGTCCACTTATTTAGGTCTCTGTTTAGTTTTTGAGCGTTAACACCACCGTAGAACCTTCTTTAGCTGCCACACCGGCCCTCGGCTGTTGTCCACTCACCTTGCCATAGCCGTTCACACGCACACGATAGCCGCTCGTCTGCAGCAGCTCCACTGCATCCTTTGCCGTCATTCCCTGACAGTTGGGTACCAATCCTTCGGCAGGAACATAGGGTACATAACGGCCTTCTGTGCTGTCGGTACCTTCCACATACATCACCCAGCGGCTAGCCGAATCGGAGGTGGGTACAGGCTGACGAAGCATCCTATAAAGCCGCCGCAGACCTTGCTGGTCGCCACGTGCCACTACTGGACGCTGATGCTGTTTAGTACTATCGGCTTCGAGCGTGGGCCAAGCCGACTTCACCGCACCGTTGCTCAACCCCTTGTCGCAAGCCACCACACAATCACTGATAGCTTTGAAGACCTCGGCAGCCTGACGACCAAACGAAGGCACATCCTCCATCAGTACATAGCAGGTATAGCGTGGATTCTCCGACGGGAAGAATCCGGCAAACGAAGCATTGTAACGTCTCACGTTGGCATAGCTATGGTAGGCCGTACCTGTCTTGCCTGCAATACCATAGGTGTTGTTCTTGATATTATTACCCGTACCATGCTCTACCACCATTTCCAACATGGTACGCATCAACTGCGCCTGCTGACGGGTGCAGATGCTCTGCTTGAGCACCACCGGCTTGTTTTCCACCAGACGCCCACCATGCATATACCCTTTACAGAACTGCGGTTTCACCATACGTCCACCTGCTCCCAATGCATTGTAGAAAGTAACTATCTGCAATGGCGACACACGTGTGGAATAGCCGAAGCAAAGGCGTGTAAAGTTGGAATTTGGGTGCATATCCTCATGGATATAGGCGCGCGACTGCGGAGCCACCACATCGGGGTTCAATTTTTCATAGGGAAATATCTCCAGCATGCGGCTGCGGAGCCGGTCACGCCGCTGGCCATATAAAGCCATACCCATGTCGGCCATACCCACATTCGACGACTGCTCTATGATTTCACGCACATTAAGCGTGGTACGTATCTGACCTGCACTGTCACGTACAGCGTGGTCATCCTGCACCGCACCTCCTTTGCCACCGAAGTCTTTGTGCCAGGCAGCATATTGCATTGCCGTGTCCAACTGTGTCTCGGGGTCGGTCAACATAGCCATCAGCGCCACAGTCTTGAAGGTAGAGCCTGGTTCTATCATATCGCTCACTGCCACATTGCGGTACCGCACCTCGCGGAAGTCATGCTCCGCCGTGTCTATTGCCAGATTGGCACAGGCCAGCACATAGCCCGTCTGCATCTCCATCAGTATGGCGCAGCCCGCCTGACCGCCATAGCGGAGCAGTGCCCCGCGCAGCGAACTCTCTGCAATATCCTGGTAGCGAGTGTCGATGGTGGCCACTATGTCGCGTCCATCCACCTTGGCCTGCAGCACAACAGTGTCCACACGATCCTGATCTGTGCGTTGCGGCACCTCACGACGACCATGCTGTTCGTCTGGTAGCCAGATACCCTTGGTCAAACGGCGGCAGCGCAACCGTCCGTCCTGCCCGCGCAATATGCTGTCGTAGGCACCTTCCAAGCCTGAATAGGTGTCGCTCTCTCGCTTGTTCTGGAAGCCGATAGTGCTCTTGGCCATATTACCATAGATATGGGCACGTTCCTGACGCACCACGCTCTGCCCATCGACTTGGCGCACCACACCGCGCTTCCAACCCGGAAGACGGCATATTTCCAACCACACCGAATAGGGCACATCGCGCTCCACCAGGAAGCAACGGCGCGCCCAGACCGTCTTGCCATTGGTACCCACTGTGCCGTTTTTGGCACGCTCTGTAGCCATGCGGCTACGGTAGTAGTCGACTGTATGCCGTCCACCCATCGCCTCGGCCAGCATCAGACACGCGGTATCGAGGCTGGCATCGAAGTTGGAGTCTGCTATCGGTCCCTTCTCGCTGCGCCGGCCTTTGCGGTCGTAGACCGGATTGCCATGTTCGTCTAGCTCTATCTCGTTGTATAGGTCCAGGTACAGGTCGCACACCGTCACCGTGGTGGCCAGTATTTTGCCATCGCTCGAATAGATGACTCCGCGCCGCGCCGGATCGGTCCGCACGTCGCGCTCTCTGGCTTCCGCCTTCTCGCGCCACTCCTCGCCGTGCACCCATTGTATATTCACCACGCTGGCCACGATAGCTATACCCACACCCAATGTCAGCAGCAGGTACAGCACCGTCATCCCGCGCGTCATCCGCACGTCACGCTTCTCTTCATTATTATTACTATTATTCATTAATTCTATATATCATTTCTGCTTTCAATCCATTATCCATCTATTCGCCAATCTCATAGGGCGGGCCACTGGTGATTCCCACTCCAGTGCCTTTCAGTTCTTCTGCTATCTGCGATATCTTCACACTTTGCTGGTATTGCTTCTGCATCTGTATGCGGTGCTCGCGCAGATAGTTGATGCGCTCCTCGGTGGACGCCTTCTCGCGGCTCAGGCGCTCCACCGTGTAGCGGTTGCCCACAATGAGCAGCAGATAGACCAGACAGAGCAGCACCAGCGGTATCTGCCGCGTGACCACCCGCTTAGCCAGCACGTCGCCCCCCAGCACGCGGCCTATGCCACGGGCTGCACGGCCCGCGCCGCGGCGCTCCGTCGGCTGGGCGACTTCGGCCTCGTCGGCATCATTGGCACTCTCCATTTCGGGGAGCACAGGGGGCTCCAGCCCCTCTTCCACCACTTTCTCTCTGAACCTGTTTCCCATTTTTTCGCTTCCGGTTTCTGTTTTTATTGTGTTTCTGTTCTCCTGCACATGTCAGTCACACATTGTTGCGGACACTGATCGGCTGCCCTGCATCTGTATGTTTGTCCGTCACTCTGCGCATACCCACCCGCAGGCGTGCACTGCGGGCCCGACTGTTCTGCGACGTCTCCTCCTCGCTGGCTTGCACGGCGCCGCGGCTCACCATCTGCATGGTCGACAGAGGATTGCCATAGAAGTCCTTTTCCACACGGCCCTCAAAGTTGCCCGTCTTCATAAAGTTCTTCACCAGACGGTCCTCGAGCGAATGATAGCTGATGACCACCAGACGGCCGTCGTCGGAGAGCAGCTCGGCAGCCTGTTCCAACATAGATTTCAGTGCCTCGAGCTCTCCGTTGACTTCGATACGGAGAGCCTGGAAGAGCATGGCCAGATACTTGTTTTCCATGCCGCGCGGCAGGTGGTGCGCCACCGCCTGGCGCAAGTCGGCAGTGGTAACTATCTCGGCCGCGACACGGGCGCGAACGATTGCGCGGGCCATCTGGCGCGCATTAGGCAACTCACCGTACAGGTGTAGCAGTCGTCCCAGTTCCTCCTCGTCCAGGCTATTCACCAGATCGCGCGCCGTGAGCGAAGCCGTACGGTCCATCCGCATATCCAACTCGCCATCGAAACGGGTCGAGAAGCCACGGTCCGCCGTGTCGAACTGATGACTCGACACACCCAGGTCTGCCAGCACACCGTCCACCCGGCGCACCCCCTGCATCCGCAGGAAGCTCTTCATATGACGGAAATTCTCGTTGATGAACGTGAAACAGCCCTGCCACTCGCGGCCGCTCTTCCACTCCTCGACACGCGCAGCCGCATCCTGGTCCTGGTCGAAGGCGTAGAGATGCCCCTCCGGACCCAGCAGTTCCATAATGGCCGCAGAATGGCCACCGCCGCCGAAAGTCACGTCGACCAACGTACCCTCGGGGCGAATATTCAATGCCTCAATGGCTTCGGTGAGCATCACCGGACGGTGGTAGTCATAGTTCGTCATTCTGCAATCCTCCCAGCAGCTCCTCTGCCCTCAGGGCATAGTCGCTTGTCTTAGCGTTCATCTCGTCGTAGGTATTGCGGTCCCACAGCTCTATGAACTTGCCGGTCGATTGCAGCACCACCTCCTTGGCCTTGGCGATAACGGCCTTCTGCTCGGCAGGCACCAGCAGGCGGTCATTCGAGTCCAGCTCGATGATGTTGCCCTCGGTGAGCTTGCGCAGCAGTTCGCGATGCTCTCTGCGATAGGGATTCAGTCTCTCTTGGAGTTTCTCCACTTCTTCCTTGAAACTGGCATAAGTCCATAGCTCCAAACACTCGGCATAGATACTCTGACGGATTACAAAGCGTCCGTCGTCAGTCTCCAACTGCCTCTTCAGGGCAATCGGGAACTTAAAGCGGCCGTTCGAATCCACCTTACAGTATTCTTTTCCAAGTATTAACGCCATTTTACCTACAAATTTTCAAGTTGTAAAAATACGAAGAAATTTCCAATTTCTGACTTTTTTTTCCTTTTTTTGCTTTTTTTTGACTATTTTTGCTGTTCATAACCTAAAACGCAACTTTCCAAAAAAAGTTTCATCCGTGGCGAACTTTTTTACAACACAACAGCATAAAACACTGAACACCAGTATTGAAAGCAGTATAAAAAAGTGCATCCAGGGATCACTAAAGTCCCACTGCTAGCGGCTGGCAGGCCACCCGTCGGCTGTGTTGAAAACTTTTCCCGCACCACGTCCGGCCGACACCCGCCGTCACGTACACTCATGTGCCTCCATCCACTCTCGGTTTGTATGGAGCCATATAGCTCTTTTCGCACTACTTCGTCCATCCATAATGGTTGAAGTTTAGTAGAATGATAGTCTATCGACAGGCAAAAAGAGGAGACTGACAGGTGGGCAGACGGTCCTTGTCCAAAGAGAGGAACAAAAAAAACACACATACAACCAACTCATTCCGTGCAATATACAAAACTTATACAGGAATCATGGGGTGCATTATTTTTAATAACCTTTGTATTATATTCGAATTTTTGTGTACATTTGCACTTCGAAAACCCATAGAAAACACCACGCATGCGACGCTTGCTGTACATAGTGCTACTCATGGTTCCGACGCTTACGGCGCTGGGGCAGAGTCAGTATGCGATGACCAACATGGCGCGCGACTTCTGGGTAATGTTTCTGCCCAACACGGGCGGCTACCATCAACTGCCCATCGACTCATGCACCCTCATCGCCACGGGGCCTGAGGCGGCCGAAATCACCGTCGCATCCGGCAGCGACAGCGTCACACTGCACCTCGCCGGAGGCGGCATGGTGGAACACCTCTGCGGTACCAACGCCGCGGTGCGGGGCCGTGCCTACCACGTCACCGCGACGGCCGACATCGCCCTCTATGCCCGCAACGCCATCGAGAGCAGCCACGACGTGGCGATGATCGTACCCACACTCTGCCTGGGAACCAAATACATAGCCCAGTCGGCAGCCGCCACCCAAGGCGACACCGAGATGCTGGGCATCGTAGCCACGGAGGACAGCACCGTCGTCACCGTGCATCTGGTCAACCCCAACGGCATCCCCATCCCGCCGGACGACATCGACGCCCCGGCCGACGGCCTGCTGCACATACCCCTGCAGCGGGGCGAGGCCTACATCGTCGGCACCCAGCAGCACCGCACCTATGGCGCTTTCAGCGGCATGGAGGTCACCTCGAACGGACGCCCCTTCGCCCTCTTCCAGGGCAACAGCGCGGCCCATGTGCCGACAGCAGACCAGTACGCCGGCGGCCACCTCTACGAGCAGGCCGTCCCCTACAGCCAGTGGGGGCACGTGCACCTGACGGGCGGCATCGGCGAACCCGACCGCTGCTACTTCCTCATGACCTCGGCCGACGACAACAACCGCTGCTACTTCAACACCCAGACACCCCAGCCGGGCGAGACCATGTCGCTCGACCGCTGCCAGTCGTCGAACTATGTACAGGAGACTCACCACTATGCCGCCGTGTCGACCTACACCACCGGCCGCATGGGATACACAATGCGGCTGGCCAGCTATGGCAGCAGCGGCTTCTGCGGCGGTCCCTCGACGGTGATGATTCCGTCGGTGGAGCACGGCGTGCAGCAGGCTTGGTTCACCGTGCAGCAGTTCGACCCCTACCAGATGAACCGCCTCATCGTCTTCTGCGACACGGCCCTCGTGCATGGCCTGCGGCTGGACGGGGTGCCCGTCAGCGACAGCAGCTGGCTGTCCTATCTGCGTGTGCAGCCCTACCGCATCGACATCGGCCTCGGCCCCCACCGGCTGGAAGCGGACAGCGGCACCTTCGTGGCCTTCGTCTACGGCCTGCGCAACAGCCTCAACGACAGCTACGCCAACCCCGTGGGCATGGCCCTCGACCCCTACCCGCGCGACACGCTGGTGCGCGTGGACACCACCTGCCGCTACGAAGCCTACCATTGGGGACCCTTCCACTGGGCCGACGGCGAGCTGACCGACACAGGCACATTGCACCTGGAGCGCAAAGTGTTCGACCCAGACACAGTACACCTCTACCGGCTCACCCTCACCGTACTGCCTGCCTACCGCAGCCAGAGCGTCTATGACCTGGTGCCGGGCGAGAGCGTCACGGTCGAGGACACCGTGCTCTCCACTCCGGGCACCTACGTCTTCCACCACACGATGGAGAACGGATGCGACTCGATGCTCACCGTGGTGCTACGCTACTGCACCGCCCCCACGCCCTGCGTCGAGCTGAGCCGCCCCTTCATCGACTTCGACCACCCGGTGGTCACCTTCACCGACTGCACCGCAGGCGACCACAGCACGGTGTGGCGCTTCGGCGACGGCATCACGCTGACCAACCGCGCCGTACGCCGACAGCTGCACCACCCGCTGCCGGACAGCCTGGAGGTGAACCTCACCCTGTGCGACACCGTAGGTTGCTGCGCCGACACCACCTTCTACATCCCCCTGCTCATCCGCACAGTATGGTTTCCCAACACCTTCACCCCCGACCGGGAGAGCGACAACCGATTCGGCTGCCGCACCACGGTCGATGTGGAGCGCTATAGTCTGGACATCTACACCCGCCTCGGCCAACGGGTGTTCCACACCGAGGACCCGTCCGAGCAGTGGGACGGCACCTGCAGCGGCCGGCCTCTGCCGCAGGGCAGCTACGTCTACACCTGGAGTCTCACCGACCGGTACGACTTCCGCCAGAGCGGTACCGGCACCATAACACTCATCCGATGAAACGGCTAACGCTCATATTGCTGCTACTTGTATGGCCCCTGTGGACGATGGGCCAGCAGACCACCGTGGGGCAGGACTTCTGGGTCACCTTCATCCCCAACGGCAGACCATCCCAATTTTCGCTGCTTGTCACCGGACTGGACAACGCCACGGTGACCGTCAGCAACCCACGCACCGGATGGAGCACCACCGTGCCGCACACCGGCGGCAGCAAGACCAACGTGAACCTGCCTAATGCTGGAACCATTGCCTCGGCTTCGCCCACCAACATCGGCTACCACATCACCTCGACGGCCGACATCTCGCTCTTCGCCAGCAACTACCTCACCGACTCGTGGGACATCTGCTGTGTGCTGCCCACCGGGCGGCTCACCATGCAGTACCTGGTGCAGGACTATCCGAACAACAGCGACTACCCGGGCGGTATGGCCCTGTTGGCCACCGAGGACAACACCACACTCACCATGACACTGCCCTGCCAGGTGATAGGACTCACCCAGCCTGTCGGGAGCAGCTACACCGTCAGCCTCGACGCCGGCCAGACGCTGGCGCTGCAATGTGTCACCGGCCAGGCATTCAGCGGCATGACGGTCACCTCGAACAACAAGCCCTTTGCCCTCTTTCAGGGCCATTCGTGCGCCCGCGTGGGCACCGACGACACACAACGCGGACGCGACCATCTGGTGGAACAGGCCATACCGTTCGACTGGTGGGGGTACGAATTCGTGGTAGTCTCCGAGCAGGAGCGCGTCGAAGGCGACCGCATTCGCATCACCGCGGCCACCGACAACAGCCATGTGCACATCGCCGAAGCCTCGGGCAACGTGGATGTCACCCTCAACGCCGGCCAGACGTACGAGTACCACCTGCCCTCGCAGTCGGCCGCCCACATCACAGCCGACCAGCCTGTCTACGTGTGCAAATACCTTGTCAGCTTCAACAAGTTCAACACCACGTCGCTCGGCGACGCGGCGTCGGTGGATATACCGCCGATACACAACTGGATGCACTCCACCACCTTCCCCGTACACTCCTACAACACCAACCCGACGAGCGAGAACTACATCCCACCCGACCACCACTATCTGGACATCGTGACCCTGACCGATGCCGTCGGCGGCATGCAGCTGGACGGGCAGACACTCGCAGCCTCGGGCTTCACGCCGCTCGCCGGCACCCCCTACAGCTATTATCACGGCCTGGTGTCCGTGGGGGCACACACGCTGAACAACGATGCAGGACCGTTCTACGCCACCGTCTCCGGCCATGCACGCTGGGTGGCCTACGCCTTCCTGACCGGCATGGCGCTGGATACGACACCGCCCAATATCCCGCATTTGATACACGACACGGTGCACATTGACGACACCGTGTGCCAGGGCGAACCCTACCGGCTGGATGCCGGCGGCATCGAAGGGCTCGTCACCCTGCCGGCCGACTCCACGGTGCTGCCCGGCACACTGGAGCGATGGACCCACTGGGTGGAGGACGACACGCTGGTGCACCACCTGCACCTGCTGCTCACCGTGCTGCCCGCGGCGGCATACGACACCGCGGCCGCACTCATCATGGGCGACACACTCGTCTTCCTGGGCGACACGCTGACCCAGGCCGGGAGCTACACCTATACCTTCACCGCCGCCAACGGGTGCGACTCGGTGCTGACCTTGCACCTGGACTGGGAGGTATTCAGCCTGACCGCCTCGGCGGACGGCATCTGCCCCGGCGACTCGGTCAGCATCACCGCGCGCGGCGTGCACCGGGTCTGGTGGACGGCCACGCCCCCCGACCCCGCCCTGGCCGCCCAGCAGGGGCAGACCACCATCACCGTCGGCCCGCGGCAGACCACCACCTACAGCCTCTGCTCCGACAGCAACTACACCCCCGCGGCCTCGGTGACGGTCGCCGTGGAGGTGCCGCCACAGCTCTGCTTCGAGCTCAGCCGACCCTTCATCGACTTCGACTACCCGGTGGTGATTTTCACCGACTGCAGCGACGAGGCCGGCCACACCACGTGGACCTTCGGCGACGGCGTCACCCTGCACTCCGCCAAGGCGCGGCGCCACTTCCGCGACCCGCTGCCCGACAGCGTGGCCGTGACCCTGCGCAGCTGCTCGGCCGGGGGCTGCTGCGCCGACACCACCTTCTACATCCACTCGCGCATCCGCTCCATATGGTTCCCCAATGCCTTCACCCCGGGTGAGGAGACGGAGAACCGATTCGGCGCCGTGGTCAGCTTCGAGGTGGCCGAATTCGACCTCTACATCTACACCCGACGGGGGCAGCTGGTCTACCACACGACCGACGTGAACGACCATTGGGACGGCACCTACGAGGGGCGCCCGCTGCCGCAGGCCGCCTACGTCTACTATTGGCACGTACGCGACCACGTCGACTATAACAAGAGCGGCGTCGGCACCGTGACCCTCATCCGGTGAGGTGGGATTTAACATCATTTAACGCTATTTTCGATTATTTAACATTTCCGCCTCCCGCACGGCCGTCGGCACGGGGCAAAATGCCGCCAACGGACCTCTTCCGGAATGCAACACACTGACTACATGCGTAAAACAAGCCGTACAGCCCCATAAAAAGACCGATTTTCGACGCACCGGCGATAGCACAATCCTACTACAGGTTAGCACAAAAAATGTTAAAATGCAAGGATGGTGGTAGGATGGTGGTAGGATGGTGGTAGGATGGTGGTAGGATGATACCCTGCCGACGGGGTACAGACCCGGCATGCCCACGGCGGCAAGTCCGCACCAAGAGACAGCGCAGAGCCTCGACTGCGGGTGGAAAAACGGACAAACGAGGTCGAATTCAAAAAAAAGTTGTATATTTGCAGCCTGAAATTGCGCGAGAAAAATCAATAATACAATAAATAAAACAATGAAAATTCGCACTTTAGTAATTGCAATGGCCCTGATGACGCTGGCACCGAGCGTGGCACGCGCCGACGAGGGCATGTGGCTCCTGAGCCTGATTGGTAAGAACTACGACGACATGCGTCGTGCCGGTTTCCAGCTGACGCCGGAAGACATCTACAGCGTGAACCAGAACTGCCTGAAGGACGCCATCGTGGGATTGGGCAATGCCGGCCAACCCTTCTGGCACTTCTGCACGGGCGAAATCATCTCGTCGCAGGGACTGGTCTCCACCAACCACCACTGCGGCTACGGCCAGCTGCAAAAGCATTCGACCGTGGAACACGACTACCTGCGCGACGGCTTCTGGGCCTACACGATGGACCGCGAGCTGCCCAACCCGGGCCTGACGGCATCGGTGCTGGTGCGCATGGAGGATGTGACCGCCAAGGTGACCGCCAACCTGAGCGACGACATGAGCGAGGCCGACCGCGCCGCCGCCATCAAGAAGGTGTGCGCCACCATCGAGGAGGAGGCTGTGGAAGGCACCCAGTATGCCGCCCAAGTGAAACCCATGTTCAACGGCAACCAGTTCTTCCTCTTCGTCCACATCATCTACCGCGACGTGCGCCTGGTGGGAGCTCCCCCCTCGTCGATGGGCAAGTTCGGCGGCGACACCGACAACTGGTCGTGGCCGCGCCACACCTGCGACTTCTCGCTCTTCCGCATCTACACCGCCCCCGACGGCAGCCCCGCCGACTACAGCAAGGACAACGTGCCCCTGAAGCCGAAACACCACCTGCCCGTGAGCGCCGGCGAGCTGAACGACGGCGACTTCGCTATGGTGATGGGCTTCCCCGGCACCACCAACCATTTCCTGACCAGCTATGGCCTGGCCGAGACGATGGACGTCACCAACAAGCTGCGCTACGAAATCCGCACCGTGAAAATCAACATCCTGCGCGACGAGATGGCCGCCGACCAGGCCACCCGCATCAAATACGCCTCCAAGTATGCCAGCTGCTCCAACTACTGGAAGTACAGCAACGAGCAGAACAAGGCCCTGAAGAACCTGAACACGATGGGTGTGAAGCAGCAAGTGGAGAAAGAATACACCGAATGGGCCCGCTTCCAGAAGAGCCCGAAGTATGACGACGCCCTCGGCCTGATACGCCAAGGCTACGCCGCCCGCCGCGAGGTGAAGGAGGCCCAGCAGTACCTCTACGAGGGCATCCTGTCCGGCGCCGAGGCACCGCTCTTCGCCGCCCGTATGGCCCGCGCCTTCGCCAAGGAACTCGACGAGAACAAGAAAGCCGACCTCAGCCGCTACCGCGGCCAGATAGCCAACTTCTACAAGGACTACGACGAGCAGGTGGACCGCCGCCTGGCCGCCGCACTGTTCGGCTACGTCTACTCGCACATGGACCCCGCCAAGTGCCCCGAGTTCCTCACCAAGGCACAGAAGAAGTACAAAGGCGACTGGACCAAGTATGTCGACCAGCTCTACAAGGGCAGCATCTTCGCCAATGCCGAGACGCTGGCCAAATTCATGGACAAACCCAACGCCAAGAAGGCCGAGAACGACCCGCTGGCCAACGTGGGCAGCCAGGCCCTCGACTACTACCTGGCCCTCAACGCCGCCGTGCCCAAGCAGACCTCGGACAACCTGCAGCGCGGCATACGCGACTTCACCGACGGCATACTGCAGATCAATGACGGCCGCAAGCTCATGTCGCCCGACGCCAACTCCACCATCCGCCTCACCTACGGCAACGTGATGAGCTACGACCCCAAGGACGGCGTCTCCTACCGCTACTACACCACCATCGACGGCGTCATCCAGAAGGAAGACCCCGAGAACGCCGAGTTTGAGGTGCCTGCCCGCCTGAAAGAGCTCTACAAGGCCAAGAACTTCGGCCCCTACACCAACCGCAAGGGCGAAATGCCGACCTGCTTCATCACCAACAACGACATCACCGGCGGCAACAGCGGCTCGCCCGTCATCAACGCCAAGGGCGTCCTGATTGGCCTGGCCTTCGACGGCAACAGCGAGGCCATGAGCGGCGACATAGACTTCGAGGAGAACCTGCAGCGCTGCATCTGCCTCGACAGCCGCTACATGCTCTGGGTCATCGACATCTATGCCGGGGCCAAGAACCTCATCGCCGAGATGGACATCGTCCGATAACAACACCTGACTCCAACCAATGCAACAAGTCCAACGCCAGCAATTGCAGCAGAAACTGTCGCCTCAGCAGATACAACTGATGCGGCTGCTGCAATTGCCGGTGACGGACCTGGAGCAGGCCATCAAGGAGGAGGTGGAGAAAAACCCCCTCCTGGAGGCTGCGGAGCCGGAATACGAGTCGCTGCCGGCAGCCACCGACACCCGGTCGGACTGGGACGCCGACGAGGACGAGGGATTCGACTACGACTACCGCGAGCACCTGGAGAGCGACCCCAACAGCGTGCAGCGCGAGTTTGTGGTGAGCGACACCGTCTCGTCGACCGAGCGCCTGCTGCAGCAGCTGGCCCTGCGCCAACTGACGCCGCGCCAGCTGACCATCGCCACCGAACTGATAGGTTCGCTCGACGACTCGGGCTATCTGGGGCGCGACCTGGCACTGGTGGCCAACGACCTGGCCTTCCGCCAAGGCATAGAAGCCTCCGACGCCGAGATGGAGGAGGCGCTGCATACATTACAAAGCCTGGAGCCCGCCGGTATCGGAGCACGCAACCTGCGCGAATGCCTGCTGCTGCAACTCGAACGCCGCGACGACGACGTGGCTACGGCTACAGCCATCGTGCGCGACCACTTCGACGACTTCGCCGCCCACCGCTACGAGCGCATCTGCTCGGCCCTGGCCATCGACGAGAGCCAACTGGACGACGCCATAGACACCATACGCCGGCTCAACCCCAAGCCCGCCGGCTCGTCCGACGCCGACACCGATACCGCCACGGCCATCATACCCGACATCATCCTCAGCCAACACGACGGGCAACTGCAATTCTACCTCAACGACAGCCATCTGCCGCGGCTGAGCCTCGATGCATACTACACCAATATGCTGCACGAGATGGAGCAATCCAAGGGGGACCGCGCCACCATACAGTTTCTGCGCACCAAGAAATCCGACGCACAAGGCTTCATAGACCTGCTTCAGCAGCGCCACGACACCATAGTGCATGTGATGCGCTACATTGTGAAACACCAGCGGCGCTTCCTGCTCAGCGGCGACCCCGACCAGCTGGTACCCCTGCGCCAGCGCGAAGTGGCCGAAGCCACCGGGCTCGACATAAGCACCATATCGCGTATGGCCAACAGCAAATACCTCCAGACAGACTTCGGCACCATCCCCCTCAAGGACTGCTTCTCCAAGGGTATGGCCACCGGCGACGGCGAAGAGGTGGCCATCGAGACCATCAAGCAGCGGCTGGCCGACACCATAGCCGCCGAGGACAAACGTGCCCCCCTCAGCGACGACACCCTGGCCAAGATGCTCAACGAGCAGGGAATGCCGCTGGCCCGACGCACCGTGGCAAAATATCGCGAGCAACTGGGCATCCCCGTGGCCCGACTGCGACGCATCATCACCATACTGTTACTCCTCATTGGCGTGGGGAACGTTCAGGCACAGATGTCCTACTACGACTCTATCATCGCCGTCCGCATCGAGACCGGAGCACGCCAGCAGAAGAAGACACCCGCCGCAGTACCTGTACAGAAAGCGGCCAAAACAGAGAAACAGGCCAAGAAGGCCATCCCCCTGCCGACCGCCGAGTCCAAGACAGAAACAACTGTGGCCGAAGCCTACATGGTGCCTCTCTGGTACGACGCATTTCCCCACAACCGGGTGAACCCGATGGGTCGCACCCAGCTGGACCTGCTACCCGACGAAATCAACCTGCTGCTCCTGCGCGACAGCGCCGACTTCTGCTTTCCTGTCAGGGGGACAAAGTCCAGCCCCTACGGCTGGCGCTGGCACCGTGGCCACCACGGTGTGGACATAGCCCTGCGCACAGGCGAGCCCATCCACGCTGCATTCAGCGGCACCGTACGCGTAGCCTCACGCATGGGTGGCTATGGCAACTGCATCGTCCTGCGCCATCCCAACGGGCTGGAGACGCTCTACGGGCACCTCTCCAAAATCAATGTCGCCACCAATCAGCAGGTCAACGCAGGCGATATCATCGGCCTTGGCGGCAGCACCGGCAACAGCACCGGCCCCCACCTGCATTTCGAATGCCGCTTTCTCTACCAGACATTCGACCCCGAATGGATACTGGACTTCAAGAACTACGGCCTTCGCACACGCCGTCTGCATCTGGACAAGAGCTACTTTGGCATCCGTCAACCGCGCAACGGCGAACAACTGGACTATAAAGCCGACGAAAGCATCATCCGCGAAGCCAAAAAACGGCCCAAGAACCAATCATACACCCCCAATAGCAAAGACTTCTAGCACATGAAGAAAACCAACCTCTCCGACTACGATCCCACGGCCGTGCCCGACGGGAGCAACTATAGAATAGGCGTCATCGCTGCCGAATGGAATGCCGAAGTGACCGATGCACTCCTCAAGGGGGCCGTCGACACGCTGACCGAACATGGCGTCAAAGACGGCAATATGCTGGTGCGTCGCGTGCCTGGCACTTTTGAACTCAGTTCGGCGGCCGACATGATGCTCCAAAGAAACGCCGTCGACGCCGTCATCTGCATCGGGTGTGTCATCCAGGGCGAGACACGCCACTTCGAGTTCATCTGCCAAGCCGTGGCACAAGGCATCACAAACACCGCCCTCACGCATCACCGCCCGGTCATCTTCAGCGTGCTCACATGCGACACCATGCAGCAGGCACTGGACCGCGCCGGCGGGCGCCACGGCAACAAAGGTGTCGAAGGGGCAGTCACAGCCCTCAAGATGCTCGCCTACCAGCAGTCTCTTCCCGTCGAAATGCCATTCTGACGCCATGAGGATAGTATTTTTCGGTACACCCGATTTCGCCGTCGAGAGCCTCGATGCCATCCTGCACAGCCACCACAAGGTGGCCGCCGTGGTCACCGTGCCCGACCGGCAAGCCGGTCGCGGACAGAAGGTAATATACAGCGCCGTCAAGCAATATGCCCTCGACCACGGGCTGCCTCTGCTGCAACCCGAACGACTGCGCGACGATGCCTTCCTTGAAGCATTACGCTCGTTCCAAGCCGACTGCTTCGTTGTGGTGGCTTTCCGCATGCTGCCCGAGGCGGTGTGGGCCATGCCTCCCCACGGCACCTTCAATCTGCACGCCTCGCTTCTGCCTCGCTACCGCGGTGCGGCCCCCATCAATTGGGCTATTATCAACGGCGAGCAGCAGACCGGCGTCACCACCTTCCTGCTCAACCACCGCATTGACGAGGGCGCCATCCTGCTGCAAGCAACCACCCCCATCGCCCCGGACGACAACGCAGGCAGCCTCCACGACCGGCTGGCCGACATGGGTCGCAGCCTCGTAGTCCAGACCCTCGACGGACTGGCTGACGGTAGCCTGCAGCCTTGCCCGCAACAAGGCGACCCTTGTCCCGCACCCAAAATATTCAAAGACGACTGCCAGATACACTTCGACCAGCCCGGACAACAGGTAGTCGACTTTATCCGCGGCCTCTCACCCTACCCTGCCGCCATCATGACCCTCTGCCCACCCAACGGCGAGCCTGTACCCTTCAAAGTCTATGAAAGCCGCTTCACAGCATGCTCTGCTACGCTTCCAAACAGCCTTGAAACCGATGGGAAAAAGGTGATAAAAGTCGGTGTAGCAGACGGATTTGTAGAAATTTTAAGCTTACAAATGGCAGGAAAGAAACGAAACAATGTGGAAGATTTTCTTCGCGGCAATCAATTAACAGGTTGGAAACTAAGTATTTAATGATTACGGTTAAAAAAAACTAAAAAAAATCAAAAAAAAATTTGTCTCACTTCAAAAAAAGTTCATATATTTGCAGCGAGAAATTAAGTAGGTAAATATTAACCTTTTAAACATAATCATTATGAACAAAACCGAACTTGTTAACGCCATGGCCGAGAAGGCCGGCATGACCAAAGTGGCCGCCAAAGAGGCTATGAATGCTTGCTTCGCCACCATCGCTGAGCAGCTGAACAAAGGTGAGAAAGTGACTCTCATCGGCTTCGGCACCTTCAGCGTTGTCGAGCGCAAAGCCCGTACCGCCAAGAACCCGCAGACTGGCAAGGCTGTCAAAGTTCCCGCCAAGAAAGTCGCCAAATTCAAGGCCGGCAGCAATCTCATCGCCCAGAAGAAGACCAAAAAGAAATAAGGTACTATTGGTCAACCAAAATGAAGGCGAATCATTCCAAGATTCGCCTTTTTTACACCATACAACAAGCGGTTTCTGCGGTAAATCACAAGTAAAAAGCATGGCCGAATGTCATTTTTTATCAACAAACTGTAAGATTTACCCCTATCAAAACGACTATAATATATAGAAACAATAAAAAACAATCGCTAAGATGAAACAGAAACTTCACCTATTGGCCATGCTCTTTGTGGCCGCAACTATGACCCTGGGGCTGGCAGGCTGCCAGCCCGACGAACCCGGACAGCCTGCACAGCCCACACCCGAGGAGATACTGTCCCTCGCCTTGGCAGGCACCAGTTGGGAGGCTACGGTCGAGCAGACAACCACCCAGCAGGCACAAGGCGTCACCATTGAGATGAACGTCAGCCTGAACGCCGTCATCGACATCCTGGACGACGAGAATGCCGAGCTCTTCATGGACGTCGCCGTAGAGGTACCCGCCTTCCCGGCAGCCAATCAGAACATGACGCAGAGCGACTCCTGCACCTACACCTTCGACGGCACCTCGCTCGTACTCACCAGCAAAGGCGACGATGCCACTGCGGGCGACAACGGCACGCTGACCTACCACGCTGAGACCAACACATTCACCATGCCTCTCGACGAGCCCGAGGTGGAGGAAATGCTGGGCATCAGCGAGCTTACATTCCACCAAACCAGAGGAGGTCAGCAATGAAGCGCTTGGCATTGGCGGCAGCGCTGCTGCTGAGCCTGGGTGCAGCGGCCGGTCCCGTGACACCCGAACGCGCCTCGGCAGCGGCGGCAGCTTTCTGGCAAGCCGTTACACAGCAGGCTCCTCGCACAGCACCCCTCGACGTGCAACCCACAGCGTGGCAGTATGAGGACATCTACCTCTTCCGCTGCACAGCAGGCGGCTGGGTGATGGTGGCGGCCGACGACAGGGCCTTCCCCATCCTGGGCTATGCCACCACGGGCACCCTCGACCCCGCGCGCCTGCCGGTACAACTGGCCGAGTGGCTCGAAAGCTACCAGCAGCAACTCCTTTGGCTGCACGACAACGACGGCCAACCCTACGCCGAGTCGGTGAGTCTCTGGGCCTCGCTTGACCGTGGCACGATGCCTCCCGCACCCAAAAGCGGCAGTGTGGCACCGATGCTCACCACCCACTGGGACCAGATGGAGCCATACAACGAGCAGTGTCCGTCGGGCACCGTCACCGGCTGTGCAGCCACGGCACAAGCACAGCTGATGAAGTACTGGAACCACCCCGCCATCGGCACCGGTAGCCACAGCTACAACCACATGCTCTACGGCGAGCTGAGCGCCGACTTCGGCCACACCGCCTACGCCTGGACACACATGCCCGACCAGCCCACCTCCGTCTCGCCCGCGGCCGAGCGCGCGGCCGTGGCACAGCTGATGTACCATGTGGGCGTCAGCCTCGACATGGTCTACGGCACCGCGGAGGCAGGCGGCAGCTCGGCACTCGCATTCGTCGGCATGCCAGGCTACGCCAGCATCGACAACTCGCTGCAGGACTATTTCGGCTACAGCCGCGAGATGTACCCCATCTTCCGCGACTACGGCTACTCCGACGACCAGTGGCGCGAAGCCTTGATAGCCGAGCTCGACCAGCAGCATCCCGTGCTCTACGCCGGCGCTGCCGAGCAGGGCGGCCACGGATTCGTGTGCGACGGCTATGACGAACGAGGCTACCTGCACTTCAACTTTGGCTGGAGCGGCATCGGCGACGGCTACTTCCGCGTCGACTCCATCAGCCCGGGCATCGGGGGCGCCGGCGGCAACGTCACCTACACCTTCAACCTGCAGAACTCCGCCCTCATCGGCGCCGTACCGGTCTACCGCATGATGGCCAGCGACACCCTGCTCACCCTCGAGCGCGAAGGGGGCATTGATTCGTTGCTCTTTGCGCCCAACATGGCCGTCAACACCCTGTGGAGCCTCAGCTGCAACGCCGATTGGCTGACCATAGACACACTCCTCGTGGACCATATAGTGAAGGTACGTATCAGTGCGGCGACCAACAACGGAGACGCCGAGCGTGCGGCGACGCTCACCTTCACCCAGGGCAACGAGACACTGACCGTGCGGGTGGTGCAGGGTCTCTACTCGGACGACGAGCTGTGTCCGCTCACCGTGGTCATGGAGTCCACCCACGGCGACGGGTGGCGAGGCGGAGCGCACCTGACTCTCGAATCGCTACAGGGCTACATCTATGGCACGGCGACGCTTGCAAGCGGCACCGAGGGCTCGGTCACCATCCCGGTGGCACCGCACGACATGCGGGCCGTATGGCACAGCGGCGGCGGCACCGACCGCTATATCAACTACAGCATTCGCAACCAATACGACGAGACGCTGGTGGAGGTGAACTATGCCTATCAGAACGGCGGCACCCACACCATCGAGTGGCCCTGCGCCCATGTGGGGATAGCGGAGCCGGAGGACGGCCAGGCGGAAGAGAGTCTGGTCTACCCAAGCCCGGCGTCCAATATCCTGCACATTCGGACTACGCAACCCACACGCGTGGAACTGCTCGACATGAGCGGCCGTCGAGTGCTGACCACCAACCGCACCGATATCGACATCAGCGACCTGCCGTCGGGTGCCTACTTCGTGCGACTCACCACCGCCGACAACATCACCGTGAAGCGGATAGTGAAACGATAGGTCCGTCAGCCACATTGCAGGCCGCGGCAACGTCTGTTGCCGCGGCCTTCTTTACGCCCCGTTTTAACTACTCTTAACAAAAGAACGTTATCATTTCTAAAAAATTTCGTATCTTTGCAGCTTGAACGGGAGACTACGCGCGGCGGACATCTCTCGCCGAAACCAATATAAGACAGAATGATAGCAATGATTGGTAGTGGCAGTTGGGCCACTGCAATTGTCAAAATACTACTCGAAGACAGCCGGCAGGCTGTCCACTGGTGGGTACGGCAGCCCGCACAACGCGACGCGCTGGCCACCAGCGGCACTAATCCCATGCACCTCTCTTCCATCCACCTCGACCCCACGCGACTGACGGTCAGCTGCGACCTGGCCCAGGTGGTGGCGGCGGCCGACCTGCTCTTCCTGGCCGTACCGTCGGTCTATGTGGCCGACGTGCTGGGCGCTCTGCCCGACGGTGCGCTGAAAGGCAAGCGCATCATATCCGCCGTGAAAGGATATATCCCCGACTGCCAACTCAGTATCACCCAATACCTGGAGCAGCATCTGGGCCTGGACGCCGACAACCTCGGCGTAGTGAGCGGCCCCAGCCATGCCGAGGAGGTGGCAGCAGAGCAGCCCACATTCCTGACCGTGGCCTCCAGCAACCCGCAGCTGGCTGGCGAAGTGGCCGAGGCGTTGCGCTGCCGCTACATCCACACCTCCACCAGCGACGAGGTGCACCCCGTAGAGCTCTGCGGCCTGACCAAGAATGTCTACGCTATCGCCGCCGGCCTGGCCGCCGGGCTGGGATATGGCGACAATCTGGTGGCTGTGCTCACCACCGCCGCCGCCCACGAGTTGCAGAACATACTGCCCGAGACGCAGTTGGCCTTCCGGCTGCTGAGCGACCTGATTGTCACCTGCTTCTCGCGCCACAGCCGCAACCGGGCCCTGGGCGAAGCCGTGGCCCGCGGCATGTCGCCCGCCGACCATTTCCGCTCCACCGGTATGGTGGCCGAGGGCTACTACTCGGCCTGCATCATGCACCACATGGACAATCCGCACCCCACACCCATAGCGGAGGCCGTATATCAGGTACTGCACTGCCAGGCCGACCCCAAGCAAAGCATTGACCAACTGATAGACAACATCTTCTGATGACCGACTTCGACGACATACGGCCCTACAGCGATGCCGAGCTCCCCGCCGCACTGCGGCGCATCACCGAGTGGGACCTCTTTCCGCAGGCCGTACGCTTCATCTATCCCAATGCCGACATCGAGGCCACACGGCGCATGTTGCTCTCCGTCAAGTCGGTGCACCAGTTCCAGTCGACGCTGATGCGCGACGCCATCCGCCGCATCATTGCCACCACGACCACCAGCTTCACCCACTCGGGATTGAAGCATCTGCGCCGCGGCGTGCCCTACCTCTTCGTGTCCAACCACCGCGACATCACGCTCGACGCATTCCTGCTGCAGCTGCTGCTCATCGAGCATCGGGGCGACACCTCGCACATCATCTTCGGCAACAATCTGCTCTCCATGCCCGTCATGGAGGACCTCTTCCGCAGCAACAAGCTGATTCCCATGCCCCGCAGCGGCTCGCCACGCGCCTTCTACAACAGCCTGCAGCACCTTTCCGACTATATAGCCCAACTGGTGCAGCACCAGCACCAATCGCTCTGGATAGCGCAGAACAACGGTCGCGCCAAGGACGGACGCGACATCACAGCCCCGGCAATGGTGAAGATGCTGGCCATGAGCGACCGCCAGCACCCCATCGAGGCGCTGGCCAACCTGCACATTGTGCCCATCTCGATGAGCTACGAATGGGACCCCTGCGACCTGATGAAGGCCCAGGAGCTCTACTACACACACCACGGCGGCTACCAAAAGGCGCCCCACGAGGACCTCAAGAGCGTCGTCACCGGCATCATCAGCCCCAAGGGCCGGGTGCACCTGGCCATAGGCGCCCCGCTGGACCGCGACGCGCTGACCCCGCCCGACGGCGTCGCCGTGCACGACCATGTGGCTGCCGTGCTCGACCGCGCCATACAGGGCAACTATCGGCTGATGCCCACCAACTATGTGGCCTACAGCCTGCTGACCGGGCAGGAGCAGCACGGCCGCTACACCGAATTGGTGCGCACCCAGTTCCAGCAGCGGCTGCAGTCGCTGCCCAACGCCGAGATGCAGCAACTCATGATAGAAGCCTACGCCAACCCGGTGCTCGCCATCCGCAAAGAGTAGCCGCATCGCACCCCGGCACCCCGACAGTCCGCACACACACAACACCCTCTTTCGCAACACATTGCGGGAGCCGATATCTGTTTTTATAGTTTTTTAACAATTTCATGCTTGCAAAATCCAACTGCACGCTGAGGGAATGGGAATTGAAAATTGAAAATTGAGAATTGAAAATGAATGGTTGACAGTTGGCAGTTGGCAGTGGACAGTGAGCAGTGTTATGTGTTCGGTGTTCAGTGTTAAGTATATAGGATGCGTGCATCTGCTTTTTTTCGCCGAACACTGCACACTGAACACTGAACACTGAACACGTATCCGAGGGGTATCATCCTACCACCATCCTACCATCATCCTACCACCATCCTACCACCATCCTACCTATTTAACATTTCGGAAGCCAGGTTGAGGGCAGTGTTCAGTGTTCAGTGTGTAGTGTTCAGTGTGCAGTGTGCAGTGTTTAGTGGTCAGTGTTCACTATTCCGGTGCGGCAGCCTGCTCTCCACTCTCCACTCTCCGCTCTCCACTCCCCATGCACCATCCTTGCATTTTAACATTTCGGACGCCTCCGTGGCGGATGGAACAACGGGCGGTGCCACCCCCTTGACGGGCGGCATACCCGCGGTCGGGCAGCGAAGAAATCAGTCGGCGAAGAAGCGTTCCTCGAAATTGAGCAGATAGACCCGTTCCGTAGCGCGCGTGAAGGCCGTGTAGAGCCAGCGCAGCCACTCGCGGTCCAGCGGCATGTCGGGCGGCAGAAAACCCTGGTCCACAATCACCGTACGCCACTGACCGCCCTGGGTCTTGTGGCACGTAAGGGCATATGAGAATTTGATTTGCAGCGCATTATAGTATGGATTCTGGCGCAGTTCGCGCAGCCGGTCGGCCTTGTGCGGCAGGTCGGCATAGTCCTCCATCACAGCCTCGTAGAGGCGCGACTGCTCTTCGGCCGTCAGCGACGGCGACTCGCTGTACAGCGTCGACAACATCACCTTGCACTCGCGGGGCTGCTCTTCGGGGTAGTCCACGAAGCGCAACGTGGCGTCGGCGAAACGGAACCCATAGAGTTCCTGCACATTGCGCACCGAAAGCACCTCCACAATATCGCCGTTGGCGATGAAACCTATCGTGCTGTCGTCGTCGAGCCAGAAATAGTTGTTCTTCACCACCATCAGATAGTCGCCGGCGTTCACCTCCTGCTCGCGGAAGAGCACGCTGTTGCGCATCCCCTGGTTGAAGAGGTTGGCCCGCTTGTTGCTGCGGGTGACAATCACCACATCCTCAAGCGCATAGGCATCGTACTGCTGGAAGAGAGTCTCCATCAAGTCCTCGCCCGCCACCTTCACCACATCGTCCGCCGTGGAGAAGAGCGGAAACGTGGCCTCCTCGCCGCTGCGCAACTCGGCAATCTGGCTCCGCAAGCCCGTAGCGTTGGCCAGTATGCCCGACATCTGCTGTTGGCGCACCACCTCGGTCAGCTCGCCGCAGGTCACCGCCAGGCCAAAGGCCGACTGCAGATAGCGCTCGTCCAGCGCCGGGCTCTCGCTCTGCCCCACGGGAGGCAGCTGCGCCGTATCGCCAATCAGCATCAGCCGGCAGTGGTTGCCATCGTAGACATAATCCACCAAATCCTCCAGCAGGCTGTGTCGCGTGCCGCTGGCCTCCAGACCAATCATCGACGCCTCGTCCACGATAAACAGCGTGTAGGCATGCTTGTTGATGGCCCTCACCGTGCGTATGGCGCCCGACGCATCGGTGGCCGTCATGTAAATCTTCTTGTGGATGGTGTAGGCCGGACGGTGGGAATAGCCGCTGATGACCTTCGCCGCCCGGCCTGTAGGGGCCAGCAGCACACAGTTCACCCGCACCTGCGGCAGCGACTGTATCAGGGCCGAGACGAGAGACGTCTTGCCCGTACCGGCATAGCCCCGCAGCAAAAAGGCCGAACGGGGCTCGGAATCGAAAAGGAAACGAGACATAGAAGCACACACTTCCTGCTGTCCTTCGGTGGGGACATGCGGGAAGTGCGAGAGTATGAGCTTGGTGACAGCCCGCTCAACGTTGGGGGCAGCCACGGCTTACTGCTGGTCGGCGGCCTGGACGGGAGCCACAGGGCTGGCAGCCTGCACGGGGTTCACGTCGCCAGAAGCCGTCACCTCGGTGTTGATTCCGTTCTCTGTGGTGCGGTTGGGAATCGAAATGGTTGCCGCCAGGCAGAGCACTACCAGGATAGCGGCGAGCCACCAAGTGGCCTTCTCGATGAAGTCGGCCGACTGACGGGCGCCCAGCACCTGCGTGGGGGCCGAGAAATTAGCGGCCAATCCGCCGCCTTTTGAGTTCTGTACCAGAACCACCAGCGCAAGCAACACGCAGACTACAAGAATCAGAATGACGATAAAGGTGTACATGTTTACTATTATATTGTTATTATTTATTATCAATCAGCGAGCGCAAACGCTCAATTCGGGGTGCAAAAATACTACTTTTTTCGGGATTACGTGCCAACAAATTCTCATAAATCGCCTTCGCACGCTCGAACTTGCCCTGCTTCTCCAGTATAACAGCCAATGTTTCAGTACCTAGCGAAGCGTCGGCCGTCAGGCTTTTTTTATCTTTCGTCTCAGCAGGCAGTGGCTCTCCTCCCTCGATTTCCTGGCCTTCGGAAGTGGCAATTTGCAGAAATTCGGACAGGATGACACTCTTGGGAGCCGTCTTGAACGACACCTCCTGGAAGGTGTTGATCTCGCTCAGTATGTCGAAATTCTGGCTCTCGGGCACCGCCTGTTTGGCGGCCGAAAGCATGGCATTCAGCCCCGCGGGGTGGCACATGGCCAGCGCCGCCGCACGACGACGGGTCGGGGTATCGAAATTGAAAGCATGGTCGGCCAGCAGCGCCAGCGTGCCGACCACCGACGAATAGGGGTATTTCGCCTGCATCGCACGCAACCAACCCCGCTCCTGCGACGTGAACCGCTCGCAGTGCGACACCTTGTCGTTAAACTCTTTCTTGTCCATCTATACTTTCGTTATTTTTACCAATTTAACAACTTTTCACACTGGAAATTGGAATTGCAAAGGTACAAATTATTTTTTAATTGGTGAAAAAAGAATTTATTTTATTTTCTCTTCGAACTAAAAATCAACTATTTGTAGTAGAAAAACAAATCTTATCAACAATTTTTTGTTGCCATATTGAAAATTTTATGTACTTTTGCACTTCCAAATTTGAACGGAAAAAGTCGTTAAAAGAAACAAATAAAGCAACATACTATGAAGAGAACATTCCAACCCTCGACGAGAAAAAGAGTCAACAAGCACGGTTTCCGCAAGAGAATGTCTACCGCCAACGGTAGAAAAGTGCTGGCTGCACGCCGCCGCAAAGGTCGCAAGAGACTGACCGTCTCCGACGAGCGCTAATTGTCACGGCTAGTTGAACGAAAGAAGTACCGTAAGATACTTCTTTTTTTTGTATTCAACCCACTGATTCTATGAGTCGCAGAAACAAATCCTTGCCCCTGCTCGAGCAGGTGACTATTGCCGATGCCGGCTCCGAAGGCATGGCCGTGGCCCGTGTCGACGGGCTAGTGGTTTTCGTGCCCTTCGTGGTGCCGGGCGATGTGGTCGACATACAGCTGTACAAGAAAAAGAAGAACTACGCCGAAGGACGGGCCGTGAAGTTCCACTCGCTGAGTCCGTTGCGCATCGAACCCGCCTGTCCCCACTTTGGAACCTGCGGCGGATGCAAGTGGCAGACCATGCGCTATGAGGCCCAGTTGGAAGCCAAGCAGCGCCAGGTGCGCGATGCACTGGAACGCCTGGGCGGCATCGATTGCGCCGGCATGCGTCCCATCTGTGGTTCCGAACGCATCTACCACTACCGCAACAAACTGGAATTCACCTTCTCCACCCGTGCATGGCGCACCCAAGAGGAGCTGGCGCAGGCCGAGACGCTGCCCGAGGGGGCCCTCGGATTCCACATCCCACAGCTCTTCGACAAGGTTCTCAACATCGAGCAATGTGCCCTGCAAGAGGAGCCGAGCAACGCCATACGACTGGCCATCCGCGATTTCGCACGCCAGCATGAACTGCCCTTCTACGACATTAGAAACCATACCGGCCTGCTGCGCAACGTCATCGTACGCAACAGTTCGCTGGGACACTGGATGGTGATTCTCGTGGTGGCCGGCGACCCTCAGCCCGTATTCCCCATGCTCGACATGCTGCATGAGCGTTTTCCGCAAATCACTTCGCTACAATATATTGTAAACACCAAGATGAACGACTCCTACTCCGACCTGGAAGTACACACCTATCTGGGCGACGACCACATAGAGGAGGAGATGGAAGTCGGCATTGCCGGGCAGACAGTCACCAATCCACGCCGTCTGCACTTCATCATCAACCCGAAGTCATTCTACCAAACCAACTCGCGCCAAGCCCAACGCCTATACAGCTATGTAGCCGAACTGGCTGAGTTACAACCCACAGACACACTCTATGACCTATACACCGGCACCGGTACCATCGCACTCTTCCTGGCGGCACAGGTGAAGAAGGTGGTAGGAATCGAGTACGTGGAAGAAGCCATTGCCGACGCACGCATCAATGCACAGCGCAACGGCTTCAGCAACACCGTCTTCTATGCCGGCGACATGGCCCGAGTGCTGACCAGCGAATTCATTGCCGCCAACGGGCGACCGGATGTGGTGGTCACCGACCCGCCCCGTGCAGGCATGCACGAAAGCGTGGTGCAGCAACTCCTGGCCACCGCCCCGCGCAAGATTGTCTACGTCAGCTGCAACCCCGCCACACAGGCCCGCGACCTGCACCTGCTGGCCGAACGCTACGACGTGCGCCGCATACAGCCCGTCGACATGTTCCCCCACACCCAGCATGTGGAGAATATCGCCGAGCTCATCCTCCGCGACTAGACGCAGCACCCGCCTGCCGAGCACACCCAGAATGTGCTCGGCAGGTGCTGTATATGTCCTTAAATAATCATAAAAAAGGGGCTTTTTCAACAAAAATTTCAGCGAATAAAAAAAAAGTGTTATCTTTGCATATTCAACTGTGCGAAAAGCGAAAGGTATTTTCGACCGCAAACAGTTAGAATATAATTAGATAATAAATAATAAAAACATAGACAAACATGATGAAAAAAGCATTACTGAGTCTGTTCACGGCCCTCGTGTGCCTGCCGATAGTATTCGCGCAGGCCGATGCGGGTCATGCCCTGAAGATTGACACGGTTTCCTCGTGCCAGAACTACACCTGGCCGCGCAACAACCAGATGTACGACCGCGACACCGTTGCGCTCTACACCAGCGGCGACACTACCTATGTGCTCAACTTCACCAAGATGCAATCGTATGTGGACACCGCCGAAGCCATCCTCGTATCGGGCGAATGCAGCGCCAGCTGGAACGGTATGGAATGGACCGCCGCCGGCACATATCTCGACACCCTGACTGCCGTCACAGGATGCGACAGCGTGGTGAAAGTGCAGGTGAAACTGGCCAATACCGATACTCTGCTGACGCTGAACCAGTGCGGCAGCTACACCGCACCTTGGGGCACCGTCTACACCGAAAGCCGCGTGATTGACACCACCATCTCCAATGCCGACGGTTGCACCTACCACAATGTCATCAACCTCACGGTCAACCCCGCCTATACCGATAGCCCCGTCATAGAAGTCACCTCCGGTTGCGCCTACAACTGGGACGGCACTATGATTAATGACATGGCTATCCACCAGAAGAGCTTCACCACCGCCGCCGGCTGCGACAGCATCGTGCGTCTGCGCGTGACAGCCTTCACCGGAGAGCAACACGACACCACCACTATGGTGGCTTGCGACAGCTACAAACCCGCATGGCGTAGCGCCATCACCACCAGCGGTCTCTACCTGCACGACACAGCCTACGGCACCTATCCCGATGGCGACACGATGGCCAACTGCATGCACCACGAAGTACTTGACCTGACCATCATCACCAGCGTGAGCGACAGCGCCGATGTCGAGCCGCAAGCCGTCACCGCTGGCTGCAGCTACACTTGGGGCGGACAGACCTACACCGACACCCTGCCCCACTATCATCTCTTCACCAGCGTCATTGGCGGCTGCGACAGCATGGCAGGCATCCAGGTCACCTATACCAATATCAATTACGACACCACCTTTGCCGAATACTGCGGCGATGCCTACAACTGGAAGACCAGCAATCCCACGCTGCCTCTCCCCGGCCAGTCCAGCCAGTACCGCTTCACCACCGACACCACCACCACCGTCACCGTGGTTGACACCGTGAGTGGCTGCACTACGCACTACACCCTGGTCCTCAACTTCTTCACCAAGACAGACACTGTTGACCAGTACTACTGCGGCGACAGCTACACCTACAGCTACAAGCGCCTCAACACCAACACGACTCCCAGCATGTGGCAGACCGTCAACACGACCTTCAACGCCAGCGGCATGTACACCGAGAGCGCTGACGGCGAGCCTCTGATTCAGACCGAGCCGGGTTCCAACTGCCAGACTTTCCGCACACTCAACCTCACCCTTAACGTGCCCGAGCAGCGCTTCCGCGCCGACAGCATCGACACCGTGGTCTGCGAGCGCTTCCGCTTCCGTATCGACCGCCACTATGGCAACTGGGTGAGCCTCACTTCAAGCTGCGACGAAGACAAAGTGCACAGCGAGCGCAGCCAGAGCAACGTCAACCGCTGCTACGACTCCATCGTCCACGTCAAACTTACCGTCAATAAGAACACCTTCATCGAGCGCACCGTCACCGAATGCGACAGCTACACCTGGAGCGAGTTCGACGGCAACACCTACACCACCAGCGGCACCTATCGCGACACCCTGGACGAGACCGACGCCAACGGCTGCCTCATGATTGGCCGACTGAACCTCACCATCAACACGACCCCCACCATCGACATTCAGGGTAACTGGTGCCTCCAGCCCGGCGAAAGCACTGTCCTCAAGGCTGTCCCGACCGCCAGCAGCGATGCCATCGGCAACTACAAATGGTACGTCAACGAGACCCTCAAATCGACGACTGACAGCCTGACCCTCGAGGACGTCCAGACCAACACCGACGTGCGCCTCGTCTCCACCAGCGTAAAGAACTGTGTGGCCACCAACTGGATCACCGTCACCGCCAACGTGGGCATCGACGATGTGGAGTCCCTGCAGGTGAATGTCTATCCCAACCCCGCAAGCCGCTTCCTCCATGTGGAGAGCACCGACGCCATTGCCAGTGTGGCCGTCTTCAACACCGTGGGCCAACAGGTAGTCCTGCAGCAACCCAACAGCGAGCGCGTCACCCTCGACCTGAGCCGTCTCGCCTCCGGCACCTACACGCTCCGCATCACGGCTGCCGACGGTAGTCAAAGCATCCGTAAATTCATTGTGAACAAATAATGAACGGTCCCCGTCAATCCCGAAACGTCCGGCACTCCGGTGTCGGACGTTTCTTGCTTTCAGCAACCCTGCTATCGCTAGTCGCCTGCAGGCCCATATCCGACACACCCATGCAACTCATGGGCGAGGCACAAGGCACATACTACACCATACTCTACCACGACAGTCAGCATCGCAACCTGCAACCACAAGTAGACTCGCTGCTCGACGCTTTCGACCAGTCGGCGTCGCTGTGGGTCGACAGCTCGCTTTTGCGACGACTCAATGCCGGCGAGACCGACAGTCTGGACGATGTACTGCTGTACTTGCTCTCGCACTCGATGGAGATAAGCGAGTACACAGAGGGGGCTTTCGACCCACGCGTAGGGCGCTTGGTACAGGCATGGGGCTTCAGCTTCCGCCAACGCAGCGAACCCGATAGTGCCACCCTGGCAACACTGCTACGCGCCGCCCGCGGCGCCATCGGCTGGCAGGGGCTCCACTACCACCGTCAATACGGCGACACAGAACTAGACTTCAACGCCATAGCCCAAGGCTACGCCTCCGACCTGGTAGGGCAGCTGCTGCAAAGCTACGGCATAGAGGACTACCTGGTAGACATCGGAGGCGAGGTAGTGGCCCACGGACAGCGAGGGCCCAACACCCCATGGCGCGTGGGCATAGAGCGGCCCGCCACCGACTCGCTGAGCACCCCCGAGGTACAGACGGCCATACAGCTACACAACGCCTCTGTAGTCACCTCGGGCAGCTACCGCAAATACTACGAGCGCGACGGCATACGCTACTCCCACACCATAGACCCCGCCACCGGCCGCCCGGTGGAGCACACGCTACTGAGCGTCTCGGTGGTGGAGAGCGAAGCGTGGCTGGCCGACGCAATGGCCACAGCCTACATGGTGATGGGGCTGGAGCGGGCCAAGGCATTCATCGCACAACATCCCGACGGGCCGGGCACCAAAGCCGTCTACTTCATCTACGACGACGGCGGCACACTGCGCACCTACGCCACGCCGGAATTCGAAAAGCTGACAATAAAACAATAATACTCATGAAATCAATGACAGGATACGCCAAGGTACCATGCACCTTAGGCACAAAGAAACTGAACATCGAAATCAAGACCCTGAACAGCAAACAACTGGACCTAATCGTGAAGCTGCCTGCACTGCTGCGCTCGCGCGAGCTGGAGGTGCGTGCACAACTGTCGGCGCTGGAGCGCGGCAAGGTGGAATGCCTGGTGAGCGAAGAGAGCGGCAGCGACAGCGCAAGCCTGAACAGCGACCTGCTGGCGGCACGCTACACACTGCTACGGCAGGCCGCCGGGCAGCTGGGCACGCCAGTGCCGCCGCTGGACAGCCTGGTGACGATGCCCGACCTCTGGAACAGCAGCAGCGACAACGAGCTGACAGACGAGGAGTGGAACACCTTCAGCGCCGCCCTTCAGCAGGCCATAGCCCAGACCGACGCCTTCCGCAGCCACGAGGGCGAGGTGATGGAACGCGATTTCCACCGCCATGTGGACCTCATCGAGGAGATGCTGCACAAGATACCCACCTACGAGAGCGAGCGCATAGACACCGCCAAGGAACGAATACGGCACTGGATGGTGGAGGCCGAGGTGAAGGAGGTGGACGAGAACCGCTTCGAGCAAGAGCTGATATACTACCTCGAGAAGCTGGACATCACGGAGGAGAAAGTGCGCCTGCAGAAGCATATCGACTACTTCCGGCAGACGATGGCCGAGGAGGCCACCTGCGGCAAGAAGCTGGGCTTTGTGGCACAGGAGATGGGGCGCGAGATAAACACGACCGGCTCGAAGGCCAACCACGTGGAGATACAGCGCCTGGTGGTGGTGATGAAGGACGAGCTGGAGAAAATCAAAGAGCAGCTGGGCAACGTGCTCTGAGGCCGAATACCGACGACGAAGAGCCAATCCCCCATCCGAGAGACGAGCAGCCTGTCTCCGACACATACATACAATTACCCCCACACTCCTGTGTGGGGGTAATCTATATCCGGCCATCTTCCAATCCAGCAGGCCAAAAGAAGAGCATATAATAAGAAAGCAAGCTACCCAACGGGCAGCTTGCTTTCCTTTATGCTAAAGGCCAACTGGGGCTTAGCGGATGACGAGTTTCTCGACCTTGCTGATGGCGGAGTTGGTGACGCGGACGAAGTAGGCGCCAGCGGGGATACCATTCAGGTTGAGGACGTTCTCACCAGCATTGACTTCGGTGCTGTAGACCACGCGGCCGCTCATGTCGAGGATGCTGCAGTTGATCTTGCCACCGATGCCGGCGATGTTGAGGCGCACCTGCGAGGTAGCGGGGTTGGGGGCGAGGGTCAGGTTGACATTCTCCTCGGCGTTGCCGATGCTGAGCTCACGGGTGGTGGTGGTAGCGGTGACGTTGGCGGCAGCCTGCAGACCACGGATGGCGAACATGTAGATGTTACGCTCGAGAGCGGGAGCCCACACAGAGTCGGCAGCAATGCCGGTGCCGGGATAGTGGCCGTCCCAATACACGTTGTAGTCGTAGGTGTTGACGATGTTGTTGTTGGTGCTGTCGTCGATGTCGCCGAGGCTGTTACCGTTGACAAAGATGCCAGTGATCACGCGGCTGGGCATGTACTCGCTGTTTTCACCATAGATGTAGTACTCATTATCCTGGTCGACCTGGTTGATTTCGCCGGGGTTGCCGGGGATAACGTAATAGTTGGGCGAGGAGCCTTTGGGCTGCTGGTCGGTCATGCCGCAGATGGGCTGCAGACCCGACTGGGTGTTGATGGCGAACCAGTAGTCGTTGGGGGTTTCGTCTTCGGCGACGCCGCAGTCGAAGTAGACGCTAACGCTGTCGATGTGCATCTTGGGACCAACGATGAGGCGAATCATAGGATACTCGCTGATGTTGCCACCATTGATGGAGTGGTTCTCAGGATTGTTGCGCGAACCCTGCAGGGGGTCGTAGGCGATGGCCTCGTAAGCCTGGCCATTGGGAGTGAACTGGGTGTAGAAGTCGGGGTCGACATCACCATTCTCGTTGGCATAGCTGACGGCGGAGTCGGCATTGACGAGGTAGGAATAGCTGGTGCGAGCCACGGCATAACCCTGGTCGATCAGGTTCTCGAAGCCGACAGCGTACATGGCGTTGGGCTCGATGGCGGGCTGGTTGGGGAAGAGGACGTTGACAACGCGCTGGTCCATCTCGGGCGAGAAGGCGCCATAGTTGTCTTCCATGTCGGGAGCATAGGAGGCGGCGGTGGTGACGACGACCTCGTCGTTGGCCAGACCGGTGCCGATGTAGTAGAAGTTGTAGTTATCGCTATTGGTGGGATCCTCGGGGGTGGAGGTCATCATCTTGTAGATGAAGGGGTTGATCTGAGCGCCGGCAGCGACGGAGGTGAGCTTGGTGGAGGTGACATACTCGATGCCGCGGAAGACCCAAGGCTGACCGTTCTCATCGGTGGGGATGACGCTGGGGGTGTTGTAGCGGGTGTACATGTAGTAACCCTGGCTGTACTGGTGGTTCTGGCCATACTGGGCATCACCGGTCACATAGCCGTTGGCGGAGGCATCGGAGGGGTTGGTGGTGAACTGATACTGGAACTCGGTGCCGCCGGGGACATAGCCGTTGTCGTGCGACCAGCGGTAGCCGGGGACGGTGCGGCCGTATTCCTCGTTGACGTCCATATTCTCGGAGACGGTGTAGGCGATGGTGTCGAGCTCGCGGACCAGACCCTGGGCGTTGGAGAGCTTCAGGGCGAAGCGGTTCTTGCCGGTGACGGCGGTGGGCAGAGCGCGGCGCTGATAGCCGGCGGCGGCGAGGGTGGCGTCGTCGACATCATAGTAGGTGTATCTCCAGGGGAAAGCCTGGTTCCAGATGAGACCCGAATCGGGAATCATGTAGCCGCTCTCGTTGAACTTGATCAGGTAGTCGTGGCTGACATCGCCGGCGGGCATGTCGGCCTGGGCCTGGGAGATGAACTCGGTGCCGGTGGTGGCGTCGCCAACCATGCCGTCGCCGCTGAGGGTGATGCCGGTGAGGTTGTCAATACCGCGGTTGCGGGCGTTGAGGACGTAGGTGAGGGGAACTTGGAAGCCCTGGGGCAGGGTGCCGTAGAAACCATTGAGGAAGCCCTGGCCGCTGAAGCTCCAGCGGGCGGTGGTGCCAATCTTGACGATTTCCACATTGTCGACAGCCCAGAAGTAGCCGTAGGCGCGGGTGCTACCGCTGGCGAAGATGCGGAAACGGAGCTGGAGGTTGGCCTCGGTGAGGGCGTCGGAGGGCAGGGTGGCCACGCGGGCACCGTAACCGGTGGCGCCGTTGACGTCGATATCGACGCCGGTGACGTTCACCTCGACGGAGTACCAGTTGTTGTTCTTCTTATAGTCGATGAAGCACTGGTCGTAGTACTTGGCATAAGCCTGGCGCCAGCGGACGTCGACGAGCTGGGCACCCTGGCGGTCGACAGCGGGAAGCTCGAACCAGCAGTGGATAGCGTGGTTGTTGCCGATCACCTCGCTGAGGCTGACGAACATGAAACCATTGTCGTCGGTGATGCCATTGCGGGCACCCATATAACGCCAAATGAAATAGCGGCTGGCGTAGGCGCCAGTAGTGTCCTCGGCATAGATGCTGGTGTAGAAAGCATTACTGTCGGAGATGTAGTTCCAACGGTTCTCGTTGCCCTCGCGGTCGTGGGCGTTGGTGGCGGTGACGGCGGCGCCGTCGACCACGTCGGTGGCCAGCATGACGCCAGTGGTGGCGGCGGTGCTGAAGTTGAAGGAGCCGAGAGTCACATCGTCATCCTTGGTGAAGATGGAGCCTTTGTAGTCGACCGGCTGCTGGGCAGTGGCGACAGCTGGGTTGAAGGCAACCTGGTTCGACTGGTTCATCTGAACAGCCACCCGGTTGGTCTGAGCCATTGCGAAGGTGGCGCACATGGCAAAACCCAAAACGAATAGTACTTTTTTCATTTTGATTTGAATTTTGATGATTAATATTTTGTCTTTTCCTTTTTCAACTATTTATCTCATTTCAAACGCCTTTGCCGACTCGCGGCATACAATTCACCCACTCTTTCACGGTGCAAATATAGACATTTTTTCCGACACGGCGAAAAAAAATCTCTTTTTTAGGAATGTTTAACGAGCCGGAAACGGCCCCGCGGGGGTGCTGGCGGCCCCGCAGCGCCGTGGGGCACACCACCCGGCAGACAGCCTCCGTCGGCAGCCGAAAGACATGCTAACCCCTTATCAACTACTACCGTAGAAGGTGTTGGTAAGTCGTTGGTAAGTCGTTGGTAAGTCGTTGGTAAGTCGTTGGTAAGTCGATGATAGGTTGGGGAGCTGAGGTTCAGTGGGTTACAAAGGCATTTTTTCGCGTCACAACAGGCAGAGGCTTTTTAGTGTTCAGTGTTTAGTGTTTAGTGTTCAGTATCCGGGTGCGGCAGCCTGCTCTCCACCCTCGTCTTGCAGGCGAGACGCCTGCGCTCCCACTGAACACTGCTCACTCTGCAGGCGGGACGCCTGCGTACCCACTGAACACTGCTCGCTCTGCAGGCGGGACGCCTGCGCTCCCACTCGCCGGGAGGTATTTTTCGGGGGCTACACAATAAAATGGCGTCGGGCGAGTTATAGGTGGTGTATGATAAAAGGTAAAAAACTAATATTAATAACGGCGGCGGTGCTGCTGGCCAGCGGTTGCGGCGGGAGCCGCACGGCGGGGTCGGCAGAGGGCGACGCCCGCTACCGCCGGGCACCGCTGCGCGAGGTGAGCGAGAAGCAGCTGAAGGCCGAGAGCCGGCTGATAGAGGCGGTGAGCCTGCAGGAGACGGGGCATGTGGACGAGGCGCTGGCGGCCTTTGCGGCGCTGACGCACGACGAGCCGCAGCTGGCGGCGGCATGGTTCGAGCAGAGCCAGCTGCTGCTGCAACGCCGCTGGACGGACAGCGCGCTGCACTGCGCGCAGCGTGCCGCAGAGCTGGAGCCGGGCAACAAGTGGTACCTGATGGCGGTGGCGCAGACCAGCGAGGCGGCGGGCGACCCGGAAGGCGCCGTGGCGGCGCTGGAGCGGCTGGAGCAGCTGCAGGGGGTGAGCGAAGCCCTCTCGGTGCAGAAGCAGAAGCTATGGGAGAAGGCCGGCCGGCCGGACCGGGCGCTGCGCGAGCTGCAGAAGCTGGCCGACGCCATGCCGGGCGAGAAGCGCTATCAGGCCGCCCTGGCACAGACCTACATGCAGCGCAAGGAATACCGGCGGGCACGCACCTACTACGACCGCATACTGGCCGCCGACCCCGACGACGAATACATACACGTGCAGCTGGCGGAATACCACAAGGCACTGGGACACACGGCGCAGGCCGACAGCGAGATGGTGCGCGCACTGGCGAACCCGCGTCTGGAGACGCGCACGAAGCTGCAGTTGCTGACGTCGTTCTACACAGAGGAGGAGTTCTACGGGAGCCGGAGCAAGACCTGCTTCCGCCTGATGGAGATGGTGGCACGGGAGAGCGAGGATGCGTCGGCGACGGCGGTGTTCTACGGCGACGTGCTGATGCGCCAGGGGCGCTACGACGAGGCGGCCACGCAGCTGGCGCTGGCGCTGCAGAGCGACAGCTCGCGCTACGAGGTATGGGAGGGGCTGCTGATATGCCTCACCGAGCTGCCACAGCGCGAGGCCGAGCTGGCCGACTATGCGCGCCGGGCCGAGAGCCTCTTCCCCATGCACACGCTGCCGCACCACCTGACGGGACTCTTGGCCCTGCGCCACGAGCGGCCCGCCGAGGCGGTGGAGGCGCTGGAGAAGGCTGTGCGCTGGGGCTTCCGCAAGGGCTACCTGGAAGCCGAGACCTACGGCCTGCTGGCCGAAGCCTGCTACCGCAGCGGGCAGTACGAACGGGCATGGGACATGTTTGACCGCTACCTGCGCCTGCGGCCCGAAGACTGGGGGACAATGAACAACTATGCCTACTATCTGGCCGAGCGCGGCGAGCAGCTGGAGAAGGCCCTGCAGCTGAGCCGCAAGACCATAGACGCCGAGCCGAAGAACGCCAACAGCCTGGACACCTACGCCTGGATACTGCACCTGCTGGGGCGCGACGGCGAGGCGCTGGAGTATGCACGGCGCGCCGTGCGGCTGGACCCCGCCAGCGAGACCCTGCGGCGGCACCTGGAGACTATCGAGAACCAACAATAAACCGAGCTATGAGAGACACAAGAGTGAGACTATGGACGGCAGCGCTGCTGCTGGCGCTGCTGGCGGCGGGCTGCCGCTCGAGCCGCCAGACCGTCGCCCCCACCCCACCCGCACCGGAGGCGCCGCCCGTGGTGGCGGACACCGTGCCGGCGCTGCCGCAGCGGCAATACACGGTGCTGCAATTCACCGGCGTGGTGGAAGGCATGACCGTGGACGGGCAGCTGCGCATTGCCGAGGACAGCGTCATGTGGCTGTCGGTGAACAAGATAATCGAGGTGGGGCGCGCGCTGGCCACGGCGGACTCGGTCTACCTGCGGGCACCGCTGCTGGGACGCGACGAGGGCATGGACTACACCACACTGAACCGCGCCACCGGCGTCAAGACCTCGCTGGCCGAGCTGCAGGAGATAGCTCTGGACGAGAATGCCTCCGAGCGCATCAACGCCCTGGCCCGCCGGCTGGGCTTCAACGCCACGGTGCGCATCACCGCACGCCGACAGGTGGACCGGCTCAGCTTCCCCTTCCAACGGTAAACCAAACACCCAGCGATATGAAAAAGACAACACTGCTGCTACTGGCCGGCCTGCTGCTGGCGCCGGTAGCCAAAGCACAGACCGACACGGCCGCCGTCATCGTGGACCGCTACCTGACAATGCTCAACTACACGTCGCTCCCGGCCGACAGCATGCTGACCCTGGAGACGAGCATCCGCATCCATGACAGCGAGGTGCGGTTCGAGATGAAACGCCACTTTGCCGCCGGCGGCATGGTCCGCGTGGAGGTATGGCGCGGCGACACGCTGACCCTGGGCCTCTGCACCAACGGCAGCTCCCGCTACCGCAAATACTCGATACAGACCGGCTGGTGGGACGACATAGAGCCACGCGACATGGACGAGGCGCTGGAGGGCTACGACTACCGCGGCCCGCTGTACGACTGGCGACAGCAGGGCATCACCCTCGCCTACGAGGGGCCTGCCGAGATAAAAGGACACCCCATGCAGGTGGTCCGCGCCCGCCAGAAACGCCACTTCATGCGACGCTACTTCTTCGACGCCAACACCTCGCTGCTGACAATGGTGCTGGAAGAGGACAACCCGGAAGACACCAAGGATGTGCCCATCAAGCTGATACCTATAGACTTCAAGTTCATACACGAATACACGCCTGTGGGCTTCAGCCTGGTGCCCACACAAGAGAGCTACCAGCGCGACGGCCTGCTGCACATCCTGGAGACACGTCTGCGCATGGAGCCGCTGGACCGTAGCCTATTCAACCAAGACTGACCCTACCGATGAGCATCTTTGACAATCCCGACGAATACTATATGCGTGAAGCGCTGCGCGAGGCACGGGCCGCGGCCGCCGAGGACGAGGTGCCGATAGGGGCTGTCATCGTCAGCGGCGAACGGGTGATAGCACGCGCACACAACCAGACGGAGCTGCTGCACGACGTGACGGCCCACGCCGAGATGCTGGCTTTCACGGCCGCCGAAGAGCATCTCGGGGCCAAATACCTGGCAGACTGCACACTGTACGTCACCGTGGAACCCTGCCCCATGTGTGCCGGAGCAGCCGGATGGACACAGGTGGGACGCATCGTGTACGGCGCGGCCGACCCCAAGCGTGGCTATACGCTGCTCACCGGTCCAGTGCTGCATCCCAAGACCGAAGTGGTGGGTGGATTGCTGGCCGACGAGTGTGAAGCTTTGATGAAAGAATTCTTTAAACATAAACGTAAATAACATGAAACCAACATTACTCGTATTGGCTGCCGGTATGGGCAGCCGCTATGGCGGACTGAAACAGATGGACGGCGTAGGCCCCCACGGTGAAACCATCCTGGACTACAGCGTCACCGACGCCATCCGCGCCGGCTTCGGCAAGGTGGTCTTCGTCATCCGCAGCTCGTTTGCCGAGCAGTTCAAGCAGCACGTCAACGCCGACCACTACGGCAACCGCATCCAGGTGGAGTACGTCTACCAAGAGCTGGACAAGCTGCCGGCGGGCTTCAGCGTGCCCGAAGGCCGTGAGAAACCCTGGGGCACCAACCACGCTATCCTGATGGCCAAAGAGGTCATCCATGAGCCCTTCGCCATCATCAACGCCGACGACTTCTATGGCCGCGACGCCTTCGAGGTGATGGCACGCCATCTGGAGACCCTCAGCGGCGCCGAAGGACGCTACTGCATGGTGGGCTACCGTCTGGAGAACACCCTCTCGGAGAACGGCACCGTGAGCCGTGGCGTCTGCGAGACCGACGCCAACGGACTGCTGATCGGCATGACCGAGCGCACCGCCATCGGCCGTACCCCCAACGGCATCGAGTACAAAGATGCCGACGGCACGATGCACCCCCTCAGCGCCGACGCCACAGTGAGCATGAACCTCTTCGGCTTCACGCCCGACTACTTCGCCAAGAGCGAGAAACTCTTCGTGGACTTCCTCAAAGAGCACGGCCAAGAGTTGAAGAGCGAGTACTATATCCCCTTCGCCGTCAATACCTTCATCCACAACGGTACGGCCACAATGACGGTGCTGAAAACCACGGCCCAGTGGTTCGGCGTCACCTACAAGGAGGACCGCCCGATGGTGGTGGAGCGCCTGAAGAAACTGCATGACCAAGGAGTTTATTGATTTCGTAAAAAGCAATGAGGACGAGGATACCGCGCGGCTGCTGCTGAGTGCTGCGCGGTATCCTGATATCGACATGCCGCTAGCGGTGCAGCAGATAGAAGGACGGCGGACGGCGCGCGAGAAATGGCCGTCGCTGCTGGAATGCGAGGAGTTCCTCTACCCTCCGCGGCTGAACCGCGAGCAGGCCTCGTCGGACGAGACGGCGCTGCACAAAGCCGGGCTGGCACATGGCCGGGTGGCCGACCTCACCGGCGGCATGGGCGTGGACAGCATCGCCTTCGCCCGCCGGGCGGAAGAGGTCGACTACGTGGAGCGCGACGAGCAGCTCTGCCGCATGATGGAGCATAACAGCAAGGCCCTCGGTCTGGAGAACATCCGCGTGCATTGCGCCGACAGCATGGAATGGCTCGCCGCCGAAGGCCGCCGCTTCGACCTCCTCTTCATCGACCCCGCCCGCCGCTCGGCCACGGGGCGCAAGGTTGCCGCCTTCGAGGACTGTACGCCCGACATACTCAAGCACTTAGAGCTGCTGCGCTCAAGGTGCCGGCGGCTGATGGTGAAGGCGTCGCCGATGATAGACATCGACCTCGCCTGCCGTCAGCTGGGCGACGTGGCCGAGGTACATGTGGTCTCCGTCAAAGGGGAGTGCAAGGAGGTGCTTTTCGTCTGCGGCGCCCACGACGGCGAGACCCGGATACATTGCATCGTCAGAGGGGACTACAAGTGCAACTTCACGCGCAGCGAGGAAGCCGCCGCCGAGCCGCGCTACTGCACTGCCGTGGGCCAGTACCTCTACGAGCCCGACGCCGCCCTGATGAAAGGCGGCCCTTTCAACCTCATCTGCCAGTGGAAGAACCTCGAGAAGCTGGCCCCCAACACCCATCTGTACACGTCCGACGCCCTCGTCGGTGACTTCCCCGGCCGCACCTTCCGCGTGTTGCACGAGGTGAAGCCCAGCCGCAAGGCGGTGGCAGAAGCCATCCCCGACGGGAGGGCCCATGTGGTGACGCGCAACTACCCCGTGGCGGCAGCCGAGTTGCAGAAGCAACTGGGCCTGAAAGAGGGCGGCGGCCGCTTCGTCATCGCCACCACCCTCGGTTCGCACCGCACAGGGTTCATCTGCCAACAGATATAGAAATGAAAGGGTCCGGCGGTGCAGGCCGAACCCCTTCGGGTGAATATGTAAGTGCTTGCTAGTTTCTAATTTTTAACTGCACTTGCTCCAGCCGCAGTTGGGGCAGCTCTTGCAGCCGCTGTTGTAGACCAGCTTGCTGCCGCAGTCGGGACACACCTCGTCGGTCTCGGTGCCATCCTTGATATAGCGTTTCAGGGCACGGGCCACACCGTTACTCCAGGTGGTGATGGAGTCGGTGTCGAAGTTCAACTTGCCAATAAGCTCCACCACGTTGGCAATAGGCATGCCGTGGCGCAGGATGCCGGAGATGAGCTTGGCATAGTTCCAGAACTCCTTCTTGAACATACGCGAAAGGCCCTCGATAGTGATGTGGTAGCCGTCCTGGTCGGTGAACTGGAAGTCGTAGCGGGCGTGCTCCTGTCCTTTCTCCTTGACGCGGATGACCCAGCCCTTCTCGACATACTTGGGCAGCAGCAGACTCTCGGCGCGGCCGGTGAATATCTCGTAGGGGCGGCCTTCGTACATGCCGACCACGGCAATCCAATCCTCTTTCTCGTTCTTGAAGCGCACAATCTCGGCCTCCAACTTCTTGGGGCGTTTGGGGGCTTTGCTCTCGGCAAAGCAGGGGTTGTCCTTCTTGCCCTCGTTGTTGCTCACCAGAACACCCGTGCGCGAACCGTCGCGATAGATGGTGCATCCCTTGCAGCCGCTCTCCCAAGCGGTCTCGTAGATACGGCTGACGACCTCCTTGGTGGTTTCCTTGGGGATATTGACCGTGACCGAAATGCTGTGGTCCACCCACTTCTGGATGGCGCCCTGCATCTTCACCTTGGCCACCCAGTCGATATCGGCGCTGGTGGCGTGGAAGTAGGGGCTCTGCTCTATGAGCTTCTGCAGCTCGGCATCGTCCATATGCTTCACCTCCTCCACGTCGTGGCCGTTGACGCGGGCCCAGTCGAGGAACTTGGGATGGAAGACGTTGTACTCCTCGAAGTAGTCGCCATTCTCGTCCTTGATGATATTTTGCTTGCTGTTGTCCTTGTCGTTGGGGTTGATTTTCTTGCGACGCTTGTAGCTGACCAGGAAGACAGGCTCGATGCCGCTGGTGGTCTGGGTGCAGATGCTCACGGTGCCGGTGGGGGCAATGGTGAGCAGGGCGATATTGCGGCGGCCGTATTTGGTCATCTCCTCGTACAGGTCGGGCTCGGCCTCGCGGATGCGCATGATGAGCGGATTCTTCTCCTCGCGCTTGGCGTTGTAGATGGGGAAGGCGCCGCGCTCGCGGGCCATCACCACGCTGGAGCGGTAGGCAGCGCAGCAGAGCGTCTGCTGCACCTTGACGGCAAAGTCGGTAGCCTCCTCGGAGCCGTACCGCAGACCCAGGGCGGCCAGCATGTCGCCCTCGGCGGTGATGCCGAATCCGCTGCGGCGCCCCTCGAGGCACTTCATCTTGATATTCAGCCACAGATTGTGCTCCACCTGCTTTATCTCCTCGCTCTCCGGGTCACTCTCTATCTTGTGCAGTATCTGGTCCACCTTCTCCAGCTCCAGGTCGATCAGGTCGTCCATCAGACGCTGCCCCTTCATGACATGCTCGCGGAAGAGGTCGAAATTGAAGCGGGCCTGGGGGGTGAAGGGATTTTCCACATAGCTGTAGAGGTTGATAGCCTGCAGACGGCAGCTATCGTAGGGGCAGAGCGGAATCTCGCCGCAGGGGTTGGTCGACACGGTGCGGTAGCCAAAGTCGGCATAGCAGTCGGGCACCGACTCGCGCAGTATGGTATCCCAGAAGAGCACGCCCGGCTCGGCGCTGCTCCACGCGTTGGCTATAATCTTGTTCCACAGCGCGCGGGCGTCTATTTCCTTGGTATATTGCGGGTTGGGCGAGTCGATGGGGTACTGCTGCACGAAGGGCTTGCCCTCCATAGCGCAACGCATGAATTCGTCCGTAATCTTCACACTCACGTTGGCACCCGTAATCTTGCCCTGCTCCAACTTGGCGTCGATGAAATGTTCCGCATCGGGATGCTTGATGCTGATGCTAAGCATCAGCGCGCCACGGCGCCCCCCCTGGGCCACCTCGCGCGTAGTGTTGCTGTAACGCTGCATGAAGGGCACGATACCGGTCGAGGTGAGAGCCGAGTTCTTCACCGGGCTGCCGCCGGGGCGTATATGGCTCAGGTCGTGGCCCACGCCGCCACGACGCTTCATCAGCTGCACCTGCTCCTGGTCAATCTTCATGATGCCACCGTAGCTGTCGCTGTTGCCCTGATTGCCAATCACAAAGCAATTGCTCAGCGACACCACCTGGAAGTTGTTGCCGATACCGCTCATAGGGCTGCCCTGCGGCACGATATAGCGGAAATCCTTCAGCAGCTGGTAGATATCCTCCTCGCTGAGGGGGTTGGGGTACTTCCGCTCGATACGCGCATACTCGCGGGCCAAACGGCGGTGCATCATGTCGGGATTCAGCTCATAGATGCTGTCGCCGTCGCGCAATGCATACTTGTTCATCCAGACATTGGCTGCCAACTCGTCGCCGTGGAAATACTTCACCGACGACTTCATGATTTCCTCGGGCGTGTACTGCCGCAGAGCACTCTCCTTCACTTGGGGCTCGGTTTCAGAAAAAAGATCGCCTTGCATGGCACAAAACTTTTAATTATTTCTCTATATTACAACAACTTAGTTTATACGATGGGAATATCATTCCGCTTGCTAAATTAGACAGAAAAAAGCAACCGGCCGTAAATAGTTATCAACAAAAAACGAACCGTTCCGGGCAATCCGCTGACAAATCGGGGAGTTGGTTGGTTGATAATTCCGCCACCCCTCGCCCCCGCCCCGCCGTCGCCGACACACACACCGGCCGGAAAAAACATTTAACTTTATTTAACTTGCAAATTCCGACTGCACATTGAGAGGCCACAACCCCCAAAAGAGCAAAACGGAAGCCGCATAACGGCCCCCGGGCACCGAAATCCGGCACTTCCGACAGCCAGACAACCACAAAGCACTGATACCCAGCGCACCGAAGGGAGGCACCCCTGCCTGTACCATACTGGGGCACCGCACCCCACCCGGAGGGTATCATCCTACCACCATCCTACCATCATCCTACCACCATCCTACCACCATCCTACCTATTTAACATTTCGGGAGCCTCCGACACCCGACGCCGGATGCACGTTCCCACCCGCCTCGCCACGTCCCGTCCCCCGCCGCCGCCCCGCCAGCCCTCCCCGACTGCCGACAATACACTGAGTTTTTTGTCAATTTATTTGGTCAATATCTATATTTGTTGTATTTTTGCATTGGCGAAAAAGAGACAATCATCTTCTTGCAAATTCATAACCAAGAGAATATAAGGCAAACACCAACAGCAAGCTCAGCATGGCTCGACGACAGAAAGATATCATAATAGATGGGGTCAACCGACGAGAGGTCGGCTACTATTCCACACCTGGCTTTGTGGCAGATTTCATCAGCAAAGAAATGCTTGCCATAAATCCCGACGGGCACTATGTTCTGGATCCTGCCGTAGGAAAAGAAGAATTATTGCATCTATTCCATTCCGAAGGGAAAGAAATAGATTCCTTCGATATCGTGGATTACGGAATCCACAAACTAGCATCCTTCACAAAAGAAAACTTCATTGAGTATTTTATAGCCAACCATCCACAAAGTCTTTTCTGCGCTCCATGCCTGTCAAAATATGATTATATCATCGCCAACCCACCATACAATTGTCATGAGGTCGACTATATTCGTCAGAACAAGGGGCGTCTGAAGAATTACTTTCCTGTAGGGACATACAACATGTATTCCATGTTCCTATCCGCCCTGATCGACATCGCAAAAGAGGGATGCATAATTGGCGTTGTCATATCGGATTCATTCATGACAGCCACCTATCATGCCAAACTGCGCGAGAAAATAGTCAGCGAGTGCAGCATCCATGATTTGATCCTATGCCCGTCAGATTTGTTCTGGAACCAGCAAGCCGATGTAAGGACTTGCATATTAATACTCCAAAAAGGGAAGCGATACCAATCCCTTGTAAAAGTAGGCAACCGTCCACCTTCTAAAGAGAAATTTGCAGAAATACTGCATAATCAAGACTTCACTCTCAAAGACATAGACGATATACAACTGAAAGCCGCCGGCCATCAGTTCATCATTGATATTGACAAAGAGATACTTCGTCTGTTCAAAGAGGAGAAGAACGTGGGGGAAAGCTACAAATGTGTCACGTGCATATCAACCGGAAACGATGCCAAATACCTCAGAGAAAAAGCCGAAGCCGGTTATTCAATTCCCTTTTATAAGAATCCAGCAACACGCAAATTCAGCAGCACACCTGACGCTTATCTGATTGACAGCTTTCTGGAACAAAGTGCCGAAGACAAGAACTTCATGGTAAGAAACAAAGACATAATCGACCAAGAGGGAATTGTATGCTCTTCTATGGGGCTTCCCTTCAGCGCAGCATACCTCCCCCCCAATGGTGTTGCTGGCGTCAACGCATCCATATACCCTCCCCATCGGGACATTGCCTGGATGCTTTCTTATCTGAATAGTTCGCTCGTCACCTACATCGTACGCGGCATTTTGATAAGATCAAATATGGTCACGTCCGGATACATAGCAACTATTCCGCTACTTAACTTTTCCGAAAGCGAAAAAGAAACCCTCGCAAACATCTGCCTTGATGTTATGGGCAAGAAAAACACTATCGACAATGCCATCAGCGAAATCAACGATATCATCTACTCACACTGCAATTTCGGCGAGGAACTGATTGAAAAAATCAACACATTCAGCAGAAACATCTCTGTGTCAGTATAATCAACTCTTTGCCTGCTTCTTTTGATTGGCCACTTCGACAGCTTGACACAAAAGCTGTAAAAACTCTTGATTGTCCCGTCTAACCGCTTCATCCAAGTTCTTGTAGTGCGCAGATTGCAGGTTCCCATTATTGCTCGGGTTAACATAAACATCAGGAATCCACGCTAATGGAAACACCGAAACATCCGTAAGCTGGATTGACATATCATCATTGAACCTAATAAAAAACGTGGCAATGAAAATATGTCTGCTCTCGTCTGCCCTATAAAAATCGAGGAGTCCACCTGCTTTCGAGATGTCGTCTTTCTGTGTTTTACCACTTTCAGACGAGCTTTTAATATTTATATAAGCAGTTTCGTTCCCATAAGTGCAGGCCATATCATACACAGCCACCTCGGAACCAGGGCTCTGAAAATTCGCTATACCGAACTGTTCGGAATACTTTTCCAAATTTTGGGTAATCACCTCTTCAACTATTCTCCACACGGTTCTTCCCTTAGCCGCATCGCGCCATCCATATGGAAACTGACGTGGTTCTCCGATTTTTATTGGCCCGACATAATCTATCAGTCTTTTACAACTTTCTTGTATTTGACTTCTGACTATTTCTGTTGCTGTTATTTCATCCATAGCATATTATTTAATAATCGAACAAATCTGCAATTCTGACACCCAAACCATTAGCAAGTTTTGCCAACGTATTAACAGTCACAGACTTTTCCCCACGTTCTATAGCTCCAATATATGTTCTGTCAAAATCGCACCTGTAGGCAAGTTCTGCTTGAGTAAGTCCAGCTAACTTCCTCTTACGAGCCAAGTTGTTCCCAAAACTGATGTCATTTTCCGTTTTCATATGTGCAAAATTAGAATAAAAAAACAACACAAAAGGAACGCTAAAGGTAGATTTTGCATTCAACCAGCTTAATGTGCTTGTTATCAATAGTATTATCTCATTGTTTCGTATATATTTCCACCATTAATTATTCTGTTCATACCCACATATGTACTAAAAAACATTGCCAGCGCAATTCATTTTGCTGCCACAGAATTATCAAATTACATCGGACACTCCGCCTGTTCTATAAAACAAAATTTACATAACGTCGTCATATATGTTCATCAACCAAGAGGTTTATGAACGTGTAACCTCATTATCATCGGCTTGCCGTCCTCGGCAGTATGATGCTGATGATTATATGGGCCCATCGGGGTGGAGGGCGCTTGTTTTCGTTCTGCGACTCGGCACACTCTGCTCTGGTCGAATTGCGGCGGCACCACCGCAACCAGCACCGCCCATTCACGCAGGTGGCTCTTTCCCTATTGTGCTCCCGCGACATGGGACCTCCCCCGCCAGGGTGAGGGGGGTGATATTCTTCCCATGTCTGTGTTCAATTTGTTTTTTTTATGTATCTTTGCAGTCCAATTACAAGATAGTATTATATACAAAAAGCACATATTGTGAGCGAATTATTGTCACAACTGAACGAACCGCAGCGCGAAGCTGCCGAGCAGACCGAGGGTCCGGTGATGATTATTGCCGGCGCCGGCAGCGGCAAGACGCGCACGCTGACCTACCGCATAGCGCACCTGATAGAGAAGGGCGTGGACCCGTTCCATATCCTGGCGCTGACCTTCACCAACAAGGCCGCCGGCGAGATGAAGGAGCGCATCATCAAGCTGGTGGGCGCCGAGGCGCGCAACATCTGGATGGGCACGTTCCACTCCGTGTTTGCCCGTCTGCTGCGCAGCGACGGCAACAAGTTGGGCTACACCAATTCGTTCACCATCTACGACACCGACGATTCGAAGGCCGCCATCAAGCAGATTGTGAAGCAGCTGAATCTGGACCCCAAGGCATACAAGCCCAGCTATGTGATGGGCCGCATCTCGATGGCCAAGAGCAATCTGCTGGGCCCGAAGGACTACATGGAGAACCCCGAAATCTACCAGACCGACCAGGACGCCAAGCGTCCCGCCGTGGGGCAGATATACCAGATGTACGACCAGCGGCTGCACAACTCGAACGCGATGGACTTCGACGACCTGCTGTTCAACATGAACATCCTGCTGCGCGACTTCCCGGACGTGCTGCTGAAGTACCAACAGCGGTTCCAGTACATCATGGTGGACGAGTACCAGGACACGAACTATGCGCAGTACCTGATTGTCAAGAAGCTGGCTGCCCGCAACCAAAATATCTGTGTGGTGGGCGACGACGCGCAGAGCATCTATGCCTTTCGCGGTGCCAACATACAGAACATCTTCAACTTCCGCCGCGACTATCCGACGATGCAGCTCTTCAAGCTGGAGCAGAACTACCGCTCGACCAAGAATATAGTGAACGCCGCCAACAGCATCATCAGCCGCAACCGCGACCAGATAGAGAAGGAGCTGTGGAGCGACAACGCCGTGGGCGGCAAGCTGCGCCTGCTGCGCTGCGACGACGAGAAGGACGAGGGCACGCGGGTGGCCGACGCCATACAGCACACGCGGCTGGGCGAGGACGCCGACTATCGCGACTTCGCCATCCTCTACCGCCAGAACTCGCTCTCGCGTGCCGTCGAGGACGCGCTGCGCAAGATGAACATCCCCTACCGCATCTTCCAGGGCATCTCGTTCTACGGACGCCGCGAGGTGAAAGATGCACTGAGCTATATGCGTCTGGCTGTGAACCCGCACGACGACGAGTCGCTGGTGCGCATCATCAACTATCCCGCCCGCGGCATCGGACAGACCACGATGGACAAGATACGCGTGGCGGCATCGGACAACGACGTCAGCATCTGGACCGTGCTGGAGAACATACAATCCTTCGGACTCGGCATCAGCAGCGCCACGGTGCAGAAGATTACCGAGTTTGTGTATCTCATCAAGCGCTTCGAGGCCCAGGTGCCCACGGTGGACGCCTTCACGCTGGCCAAGCAGATAGTCTACGCCAGCGGCATAGTGAAAGCGCTGCGCGAAGAGGACGACGCGGAGAGCGCCGAACGCATAGAGAACATAGACGAGCTGCTGAACGGCGTGCAAGAGTTCTGCGAAGAGGATATAACCGAATCGCCGGAAGATCAGAATCGGACTGATTCCGGTGATTCGGTTAGCAAGATTCGCACCCTCGACGAGTTCCTGCAGCAAGTGCTGCTCTACACCAGCGAGGACAAGGACAAGGACAAAGACGCCGACAAGGTGAGCCTGATGACCATCCATGCCGCCAAGGGGTTGGAGTTTCCCTACGTCTTCGTGGTGGGCATGGAGGAGCAGATATTCCCATCGTTCATGGCATCGAGCCGGGCCGAACTGGAGGAGGAGCGCCGACTGTTCTACGTGGCTGTGACGCGTGCCGAGAAGCAGGTGACCCTCAGCTACGCCCAGACCCGCTTCAACAACGGTCAGCGTATGGGTGGCGAGCTGAGCCGCTTTGTGGAGGAAATAGACCCGCAATATATAGAAATGCCGCGGCGCAACGACTTTCCGCAGGCCGGCACGCTGCCGCGCGCTTTCTTCAACGCCGGACGTCCCCAACCACCGACCCAGAAGAAGCCGGCCCCGACTTTCGTGCATCGCGGTCCGGCCGTGGCCAACAGTCCCGCCGCCATCAGTGCCATCATGCCCGGCATGCGCGTGCAGCACGAGAAGTTCGGCATGGGCACCGTACAGGGTGTCGAGGGAAGCGGCGACTCGCGCAAGGCTACGGTATTCTTTGAGGGCGTCGGCCAGAAGCAGCTGATGCTCAAGTTCGCCAAGCTTACAATCATCGAGTCATGAGGCTGGTAGTACAACGTGTGCGGGAGGCGTCGGTCAGCATCGGCGGCATACAGAAGGCAGCCATCGGGCCGGGCCTGCTGGTGCTGGTGGGCATCTGCGACGAAGACACCGACGGGGACATCGACTACCTCTGCCGCAAGGTGGTTTCCATGCGCATATTCGATGACGAGAACGGCGTCATGAACAAGCCCATCACCGCGGTTGCCGACAGCGGGCTGCTGGTGGTGAGCCAGTTCACACTGATGGCTTCCACACGCAAGGGCAACCGTCCGAGCTACATACACGCCTCCAAGCCCGACTTCGCCGTGCCGATGTACGAGCGCTTTGTGGCCACAATGCAAGAGCTGTTCGGGAAAGAGGTGCAGACCGGCACGTTCGGGGCCGACATGCAGGTGGCGCTGGTCAACGACGGACCGGTGACCATCATCATGGACTCGCAACGGCGCGAGCAGTTTTAGAGGATGTCGCGCCCGAAAGGCGTCAGCGCGATGTGGGCCAGTTTGAAGTGTTGCTTGCCGAAGGGGATGCCCACTATGGTGACAAAAAACAGCACACCCAGCAGCAGATGCGACAGCATAATCCCCAGACCGCCAAAGAAAAACCATAGAATATTCATCAGCGTATTGAGGCATCCGCTTGGCGTGTCCTTCTTGGCCACCCTTTTGCCGAAAGGCCACAGGGCCAGCAGCCCCAACTTGAATATCTGCAGCCCGAAGGGAATGCCGACGATGGTGAGGCACAGCGCGACACCCGAGGCGAAATAACCCAGCGCAAGTTCGAGACCTCCGAAGAGGACCCAGATGATATTTCCGATTGTTCTCATCGTATATTGGTATTATGGTTTGCCGTTATCCAGCGGTGCTTGCCGCGGAAGTCGTCGTGAATGGTGGTAATGAAGCCCCGGTCACGGAACAGAGCCACCGTCTCGTCGGCCAGCGCCTCGTTGATCTCCACCACCAGCAAGCCGTCCTTGGCCAAGTGTCCTTTGGCGATGGCGGCTATTGCCTTGTAGAAGCGTAGCGGGTCGTCGTCGGGCACGAAGAGGGCCAGCGCAGGGTCGTAGTCGAGCACATTGGGTTGCATCTGCGCCCGCTCGCTGTCCATCACGTAGGGCGGGTTGCTCACGATAAGCCCATAAGACCCATTAAACCCATTCACCCCATCAAGCACATCCCCCTCAACAAAGTGCACCTCCACGCCGTTGCTTTCGGCGTTCTGCCGCGCCATCTCCAACGCCGCATAAGAGACGTCCACCGCCGTCACTTCAGCCTGCGGGAAGGCTTTCTTCAACGCTATGGCAATGCAGCCACTCCCCGTGCAGAGGTCAAGAATGCTACCCACTACCCACTGTCCACTACCCACTATCCAACTGACCATCTCCTCGGTCTCGGGGCGCGGGACGAGCACGTCGGGGCTCACCGCGATACGGCAGCCGCAGAAGTCCACATGGCCAATGATGTGCTGTATGGGGCGGTGGCGCTTGAGGTCTTCGAGCGCCCAGTGGAAGCGCAGCAGGTCGCTCTGGTCGATGGTCTGTTCCCGCGAGGTCAGCAGTCTCACCCTATTCCAGCCGAGGAAAGCCTCGAAAAGCATCTCGCCGAAGGCTGACACCTCGCCGGAGCCGTACATGCCGTCCAGCTCCTCGTGATAGAGCGCGAGGATGTCGCGGACGCGGTTGGAACGGAAACGTATGTTTCGAGTGTTCATGCCCATTCTGCCTATTAAACCCATTAGCCCTATTTCCTCCCGAAGTCCGCCGGTATCTCGCCCCAGCGGTCGGTGTCCCACTTGCGGATCTCGGTGGTGTAGGTATTGGAGCGCAGCCACTGCTCGGCGCGGTGCACATAGTCCCACAGCGCGGCAGTCGAGGCGTCCTCGGGCAGCTTGCTTTTGCACACCTTCTGCCGTACCCACGACATGGCGTTGACCGAGTCGGAGTAGATAATCTGGTTCAGGTGGTGCTTCTTCAGGTAGGAGAGGCCGTGGACAATGGCCAGGAACTCGCCGATATTGTTGGTGCCCTTGGGGGCCATGTAGTGGAACACCTGCGTGCGGGTGGGTATGTATATGCCCTGGTACTCCATCACGCCGGGGTTGCCACTGCAGGCCGCATCGACAGCCAGCGCATCAATGATGGGCGGATTGTCGATGCCGGGCTTCACGGCGGTCATACCGTTCTCGTCGATGACGAGAGCCGAAGGCTTCCCGCTCTCCACTCTCCGTTCTCCACTCTCCACTCTGACCACGCTGCTGTACGGCAGCCTTATCGCCTGTTCGGCCTCGGCCATCGTGTCGAACGCCTTGTACTGCGCCCCCTGCACGCCCTGCACCTGCGCCTTGCAGGTGTCCCAGTCCGTGTAGATACCGGGCTGCTTGCCCTGCCACACCACGTAGTATTTCTGCTTCTTTGCCATATCCTTTCGGCGTGCAAAGATACGAAAGTTTTTCTATATGACGAAATATTCGTATTTTTGCACCCGATTATGGAGGCAGTTCCGTTCATAGGCATCGACCGGCACCGGCTGGGGGTGGACGGCGTGGGTGTGACCACGCTGGCGGCCTTCCACGGCTGTCCGCTGCGCTGCCGCTACTGCCTCAACCGCCGCTGTCTGGAGGCTCCCGACGGTCTGCCGCGCTACACGCCACAGCAGCTCTACGACCACGTAGGCATCGACAACCTCTACTTCATCGCCACCGGTGGCGGCGTCTGCTTCGGCGGCGGCGAACCGCTGCTGCGCATCGACTTCATCGAGGCGTTCCGCGCCCTGTGTGGCAAGAGTTGGAACCTCACCGCCGAGACCTCGCTGCAGGTACCCGCTGAGAGCGTGCGCCGCGCCTGCGCGGTGGTGGGCGATTTTATCGTCGACATAAAAGAAAGCGACCCCGACATCTACCGCGCCTACACCGGCGGCGACGCCAGCCGTGCGTGGGACAACCTGCGGCTGATGCTCTCGCTCGTCGGGCCGAAGCACGTCACCGTCCGCGTCCCCCTCATCCCCTCCTTCAACAGCGAGGCCGACACCGACCGCACCGCCAACCGCCTCGCCGCCCTCGGCGTCACCCACCTCGACCGCTTCACCTACCGCTCGCTCGACCGCGACTCGTGGGGGATATAGAACATAAATGATATGGGAAAGACCAGAACAGCAATGAACTACAAACACAACACCTGGGTGAACTTCGACGGCTACGTGTCGCTGGTCATGGGTGTATGGCAGGGCTACTACGAGCCTTTCGATGCCGAGGTGGTGGATGGCAAAATACGCTGCGGCGAACGAAGATACCGGCAAATAGTGCTGCGCGACCTCTTCGACAACCACGGACGCCGCCTGGCGGGCGTGCCGGCAATGAAATACCTCGAAGCAATAGCGGAAGACCTGAATCCCGCCAGCGAGGAAGATATGCGACGCATAGAGCGCTTCCGTACCTCGCATCCCGACGAATACCGCCGCTGGATGGAGCGCGACGCCACCTGCACCGACTATGTGATGGTGGGCATCGCCGTACCGCCAGCGGAACAGAAAGCCACCCTGACCAAGCTTCGTAAGCTGTCGCGCAACCTACCGACTGCGTTCACCTACCGCGAGCTGGCGGGCTTCGCCACCGAGGCCGGCGTAAGCCTGAAGGGCTGTTGCGACGAATATGATTCGCGCTATGATGACTACGTCTGCTTTGAACTCCACTTCCGAGTGGGCGAACAGCTGGGCAGGCAGCAGCTCTACTACGCCGTCAAACACCTCGACTGCCGCGACAGCGCCGAAGATGCACGCCTGCTGTCCGACCCCTCATGCTGGTTCAACTTCGAACACCTGTTCCTCTTCACGGCACGCAACGTGAAGGAATACCTTGCGCTTCACCCCGACACGTCGCTGCAAAAGTTGCTCGAAGAGATGAAGACAGCCTTCAGCGCTCTCGCCAACAGCAAACACAAAAGCAACCATTTGGCAAACGAATTCTTCCGTTGGGTACCCAAACGGATGTTCGGCCGCGAAGAGGTTTGGATGGCTGCTGCCGAATACCTCGACCTCCTTGCCGACCGATACACCACCGCCCCCGTGGCCGACGCTCTGCGCACCCAGGAGTGGCAAAAGAAATACAATTGGATTTACGACGTATGCTCATAAACAGAAAACACAGGAAGAGACAGAAGTCGCCCTGCCACCGCTGGCGCGTGGAAGTGGGCAACGTGGTGGTGTGGACCCGGAATGTGCAATACGGCGAACGGCACCACAGGCAATGGGATTCGGAGGCATTGTTCTTCGAGGCTCTACGTCTTGGCGACGACGAGCCGGAACGCCAAGTGGAACTCCTCACCCAGGCCATAGCACTCACGCCTCGCGACTTCGATTGCTACAACAATCGCGGCATCGCGCGTGACGCCCTGGGCGACGCCGAGGGAGCGTTGGCGGACTACGAGCAGGCCATCCGGCTCAATCCCAAGCGCGCCGAAGCCTGGAACAATCGCGGTTTCCTGCGCTACAAGCAGCAACGCTACGCCGAAGCCATTGCCGACTTCGACCGTGCCATCGAGCTTAACCCCGAATACGCCAACCCTCGAGTGAGCCGTGGCGCCGCCTACGGTATGTTGGGCCAGCACGACCGCGCTATGGAGGACTTCCGGCAGGCCATCGAGATAGCCCCCGATTTCCTGATGGCCTACGTCAACCGTGCCGCCTACAATATGAACCTCGGCCAGCTGGACGAAGCCCGCAAAGACCTGCTATGGGTGCTGGAACAGGAACCCGACGACTACACACGCGCCTACGTCGACCAGTACCTCCAAATGCTCGACCAGCAACAGAAACCGAAGGAATAATTATTCTGCCATATCAAAAAAGTCCGCATCTTTGCATTGATAAAAAAACGAAAGACATGGTACACGGAAAGAACATCTGCAACCAATTGAAAGAGGTCCGCAAGCGCATTGCGGAGGAGAATGACATACCTCTGGAAATAGAGGAGTGTACCTACAAGGGCGAGTGCCGCGGCACCTGTCCGCGCTGCGAAGCCGAGGTGCGCTACCTGGAGAACGCCCTGGCCGACCGCCTGCGCCTGGGCAAGGTGGCCACCGTCGCAGGTCTCGCCCTGGGCTTGGCCGCCACCACAGTGCAGGCGCAGAATGATGTGCCCGAGATCCATATTGGAGAACCCACCGATAGCACGCATCAGGTTGTGAGCAAGGGCGTGCTGAAGGGCACGGTTATCGACAGTAAGACAAAAGAGCCCCTGCCCTTCGTGAATGTTATCCTTAAGAAGGATGGTAAAATGATACACGGCAGCACAACTGACTTTGACGGAGTGTACACTATTAAACCCATACCTTCGGGAAAATACACGATTGAAGTGTCTGCATTGGGCTATCACCGATTTGTGCGTGAAGGTGTCCTCGTCAAGCCTACAGGCTTCACCATCTGCGATGTGTCATTGGGTGTCGATACTTCAGCTGTAATTGAAGAATCTGCCATGCCAAGTGGAGTTCAATACGATGGTCCCGTTATGGGCGAGATACAAGTGGAACTCCCCGGCACCCCTGCCAGCCAGGCCGAGCCCGTGATACAGACTGGCGGCATTGAAGAGGATATGATGCCCGGTAATCCGCCTTTCCAACGTCTTGAGAAAGAGGGCGTGAAAGTCATTGTACGCTGAACAAACTATATAACTGGAAAATGTATTTAGGTCGCCCTACGGGCTCAAAATTATAAGAAAATTGGATAAGAAAATTATAAAACGATTTTATAAAATTTTGGAATGAATTTTTCTATAATTTTGAGCGCAGCGACCACAAAAAACGAAGATATGACACGAGGAAAGAACATCTGCAACCAGCTCAAAGAGGTCCGCAAGCGCATTGCGGAGGAAAATGACATACCTCTGGAGACAGAGGAGTGTACCTACAAGGGCGAGTGCCGCGGCACCTGTCCGCGCTGCGAGGCCGAGGTGCGCTACCTGGAGAACGCCCTGGCCGACCGCCTGCGGCTGGGCAAGGTGGCCACCGTCGCCGGTCTTGCCTTGGGCCTCGCCGCCACCACAGCGCAGGCGCAGGTATCCGCCGATAGTACACTCACGCAACAAGCCGATAGCGCTGGCCATGAGAAAATAAGACACTTAGAATATACCCCATCCCTTTTATCATCTGATGCACCCGAGGCCATCCTCTCCACAAGACGTCTCCGCAGTGGGCGTCCGCTTGCGGGTGAAGTTATTGCAGAGATACAAGTAATCCTTGGCGGTACACCTGCCTGTTACAACGGCAGTGAGTTTGGCGACCACCCGCGTTTCTATGAAGAGAAGAAAAAGGATGAGGTGAAAGTCATCGTGCGCTGACACAATATTTTCCAACCGTTTACGTTATCCAAGAAAACAACATTAAGATGAAAGAATACAGCACAAACGACACTCCGCTGCCATCGGCCAACGAACCCGAGGCTGCGTATGCGCGTCTGTCGCCGGAGCATTGTCCGATGGCTTGTTCGCAGACCGAAGAGTTTCACAAAGGCAGTATGTCTGTGGACGAGTTCTGCAATATCCTACACCGAATGGTAGACGAGTACTATGACAATATACAGGGTTAGGGTTGAACATTCGGCTTTGACGGACATTCGGGAATTACAACAGTTTCTGCTATCTGTCATGTCGCGCGAAGGAGCTCACCGCTACCTTGACGCAATGAACGGCGAGATGATGTCTCTCTCCGTTTTCGCCGATTGTTTCGGAGAAAGCCGGTCCCAAATCATCCGTACTATTCATCCTCACGCCCGTCGTATGGTGTCGCGCAACCATAAGTTCGTCTACGTATTCCACCTTGAGGGCGATATTGTTTACATCGACCGCATCCTCAATGCCAAAATGATAACACGATGACACACGGAAAGAACATCTGCAACCAGTTGAAAGAGGTCCGCAAGCGCATTGCGGAGGAAAATGACATACCTCTGGAGACAGAGGAGTGCACGTACAAGGGCGAGTGCCGCGGAACCTGTCCGCGCTGCGAGGCCGAGGTGCGCTACCTGGAGAACTCCCTGGCCGACCGCCTACGCCTGGGCAAGGTGGCCACCGTCGCCGGCCTTGCCTTGGGTCTCGCCACCACCACGGTGCAGGCAGCCGAATGCAACCCAGCCATACCGTCCAAGGTCCCTCCCTCAGTCAAGGAGTCGGTACATGTGGCCGACAGCATTACGATAAAAGGCACGGTAGTAGACTCCAAGACGAACGAGCCGTTGCCGTTTGTCAACGTCATCGTGAAGAAAGACGGCAAGATGGTGACAGGATGCTCAACCGACTTCGACGGCAACTTCAGCATCACCGTCTCCGAGGGCAGGTATGATATAGAGACATCGTATATAGGCTATGCCAGATACATTCAAACAGATGTTCTTCTCACGAGGGACACCACATTCGCCACAATCAAGCTAAGCGATAGTGACAATGTTTTCCCTGTTACGATTGGAATAATAACTGATGAAGACATACATCCCGTAATAGAAATCGACCCCAACGGCGCATCCCAATACTTGGAGAAAGACGGTGTGAAAGTCATCGTGCGCTGACACAATATTTTCCAACCGTTTACGTTATCCATGATATGAGCGAAACAATGATACAGACCATCCGCGACTACTTCGCCACGCAGCCCGTGCTGAAGGCGTGGATCTTCGGCTCCTACGCCCGCGGCGAGGAGCGCGAGGACAGCGACGTGGACATCCTCGTCAAGTTTGACCACGACAACGCCGTCATCGGGCTTATGCAGTATTGCCATATCATGAACGAACTTTCCGACCGCCTTGGCATCAAGGTGGACCTTGTGGAGGATGGCACCCTTCTCCCCTTCGCCGAAAAGACCGCAAACCGAGACAAACAGTTAATATATGAGAGAACCTGTTAGAGACCCCGGGCGGTTGGAGCACATGCTCATGGCGATTGACAATGTGCATGAATTTCTCGAAGGCAAGACCTGCGAGGATCTTTGCAAGGACAAACTGCTCTTCTTCGCTGTAGTGAAGAATATTGAGATTGTGGGTGAAGCCGCAAACAACCTTACCAAAGAACTGCAGGCGCAGCACCCCGAAGTGTGCTGGAAAGACGTTATCAGCATGCGTCACGTTCTGGTGCACGACTACTACAATATTGACGCGCAGACGGCATGGCAGACGGCCAAAGATAACCTGCCGGACATTCGTGTGAAGATTGAAAACATTCTAAAGTCGCTATGATGACACACGGGAAGAACATCTGCAACCAGCTCAAAGAGGTCCGCAAGCGCATTGCGGAGGAAAATGACATACCTCTGGAGATAGAGGAGTGCACCTACAAGGGCGAGTGCCGCGGCACCTGTCCGCGCTGCGAGGCCGAGGTGCGCTATCTGGAGAACGCCCTGGCCGACCGCCTGCGCCTGGGCAAGGTGGCCACCGTTGCCGGCCTTGCCCTGGGTCTCGCCACCACCACGGTGCAGGCGCAGACTCCAGTGCAATCCACGCCTATACCAGATAGTATAACTCGTCATGAGATTTTAGTAGAAGGAGAAATTGACGAAGAAGATAACCTTTTTATAGAAGTTGAAAATGACCCCGAGTTTCCTGGGGGGATAGAGGCACTGTATAAGTTTATCCAAGACAATTTAAAGTATCCTCAAATGGCACTGGAGAATGGCATACAAGGCAAAGTATATGTCACTTTCGTCGTGGACACCACAGGGGAAATCGTCAATCCACGTATTCTTCGTGACATCGGCGGTGGATGCGGAGCAGCGGCTATACGCATAGTAAAATCCATGCCACGCTGGACACCCGGCAAGATAAGTGGCAAGGTGGTTCCCGTGCAGTTCAACTTGCCCATTACATTTACACTGCCCGCCGACCGACCACGAGTCATCGAAGGCATGGCTCCAGCAGTGCAAGTGGAGACAATAGACACCACCCCACAGATAGAAGTAAATAATCCCCACGCCCCCACCCAACAGATGGAGCGTGAGGGTGTGAAAGTCATCGTGCGATAGGCTGTCGCAGTGCAAAACAATGTCTTGCGCGCTCCGGTGCGGAGTCCCGTGCCGAAGGCACGATATACCATTAACCCCACACTAAGCGATAGCACAGTGTGGGGTATTGCGTGACCACCCGTGCAAGCGTGCCGGAGGCACGCTACTACTCTGGTTTGCCATGCTGGTTAGTAGCGTGCCTCCGGCACGCCGGCTATCATCGGAGATAGACAAACCCCACACTGCGCTATCGCTCGGTGTGGGGTTATTTGGATGGCGTACCTTCGGCACGCTTGCAGGCGGGACGCCTGCGTACCATTGCGGGGCTTAGGCGCCGAGTTCGAGGCGCTTGAAGCCGGTGCACTTGAGGTCCTTGTCGGCCTTGGCGATGAAGTCTTTGACCTTCACCTTGGCTTCCATGATGTACTCCTGCTCCATGAGGGTGTTCTCCTGGAAGAACTTGTTGAGGCGGCCGTTGGCAATCTGGTTGATCTGCTGCTCGCTGAGCTGGGCCATCTTTTCGGCGGCGACTTTCTCCTTGATTTCGCGGGCCTGGTTGACCTGCTCCTCGGTGATCCAGCCTTTGCCCATGTTGGAGGCCATGTGCTCCTCGCTGTCGACGTGGGCGGGGTTGATGCCGGCTTTCTTGAGGGCGGCGTCGACGGCCTTGCCGACGAGCTCTTCCTTGGTCTTCTCGACGGCCACGCGGAGCTCCTGGTCCTTAATCTCCTGGGGCACGCTATCGGCGTCGAGGGCCACGGGACGCATGGCGACGACCTGCATGGCGATGTCGTGACCGACCTGGTCGTAACCGGCCTTGTTCAGTCCGACGATGGAGGCCATGCGGTTGCCCGGGTGGATGTAGGCGTAGACCTTCTCGGCCTCGATGGTCTCGAAGTGGGCCAGCTCGATCTTCTCGCCGATCTTGGCGATCTGGTCGGTGATGGCGTCGCTGACCTTGGCACCGTTGAGGTCCATGTTCAGAACCTCGTCCTTGGTGGTGAGGTGCTGAGCCATGGCGGTGTCGATGATGCTGTTGGTGAAGTCGACAAAGCCGGCGTTGGTGGCCACGAAGTCGGTCTCGCAGCTGACCATGATGATGGCGCCGTAGTTGCCCATGGTCTTGGCCAGGACGCAACCCTCGTTGGCGTCGCGGTCGGCGCGTTTGGCGGCCATCTTCTGGCCTTTCTGGCGCAGCAGCTCGATGGCTTTCTGCATGTCGCCGTCGGTCTCGACGAGGGCTTTCTTGCAGTCCATCATGCCGACGCCGGTGAGTTTGCGGAGCTCGTTAACCTGTGAAGCGGTAATTGCCATATTGTGTTCCTTTCTATTATTTTAAGTTGATAGTTGGTAGTGGGTAGTTGGTAGTGGCTTACGCAGCAGGAGTGCTGCCAACTGTCAACTACCAACTACCCACTAGATAAATTTACTCAGCCTTCGGGGCTTCCTCGGCCTTGGGCTCCTCAGCCTTCTCGGCCTTGGGCTCACCGGTGCGGGGACGGCGGGCGCGGGTCTTGCGCTCGACGGGGCGCTGCTCGTCGTTGTTCTCGACGGGGGCGGCCTCTTCCTCCTGCTGGGCGTCCTTATCGAGGGCGCGCTCGTTCAAGCCTTCCTGGATGGCCTCGCACATGTGCTTGAGGATGCAGGCAATCGACTTCGACGCATCATCGTTAGCGGGAATCGGGAAGTCGATGAGCTCGGGGTTGGTGTTGGTGTCCACGAGGGCGAAGGTGGGGATGTTCAAGCGGCGTGCCTCGGCGACGGCGATGTGCTCCTTGTTGATGTCGATGACAAACAGGGCGCTGGGCAGACGGGTGAGGTCGGCAATGGAGCCAAGGTTCTTGTCGAGCTTGGCACGCTCGCGCTGCACCTGGAGGCGCTCACGCTTGGAGATATTGTTGAAATCCTTGTCGTGCATCAGGGCGTCGAGACTGTTCATTTTCTTGACAGCCTTGCGGATGGTGCTGAAGTTGGTCAGCATGCCGCCCGGCCAGCGCTCGGTGACGAAGGGCATGTCCACGCTCTTGGCCATCTCGGCGACGACCTCTTTGGCCTGCTTCTTGGTGGCCACGAAGAGGACCTTCTTGCCGCTGCGGGCCATCTGCTTCAGGGCAGCCGCGGCCTCGTCGGCCTTGGCGATAGTCTTCTGCAGGTCGATGACATGCACGCCGTTGTGCTCCTTGAAGATATAAGGAGCCATTTTGGGATTCCATTTACGCTTGAGGTGACCAAAGTGGCAACCAGCATCAAGCAGTTCTTCGAATTTGAGTTCGTTCATTGTTTACTTTCCTTTTTGTTGTTTTACTAACCGTCCGTGAGTCCTTCAGGCTGCATTTAGTGGCCTTTCTATGCGGCTCGCTGTGTCAATGCAGCGGAGCATTCGGGCAGTTTGGATACTAAACTGTGTCCAGCTTTTATGATACCGATATTAACGCTTGCTGAACTGGAAGCGCTTGCGGGCTTTGGGCTGACCGGGTTTCTTACGCTCGACCATACGCGGGTCGCGCATCAGAAAGCCTTCTTTCTTGAGGGCGGGGCGATCCTCGATGTTGTTCTCGCAGAGGGCGCGGGCGATAGCCATACGCAGGGCCTGGGCCTGGCCGGTGATGCCGCCACCGTCGAGGTTGGCTTTGACATCCCATTTGCCTTCGGCGTTAGCCACGGCGAAAGCCTGGTTGACGATGTACTGCAGCGGACCGGTGGGGAAATACTCCTTGTAGTCGCGGCCGTTGACCTTGATTTCTCCGTTGCCAAGGGTCATGTAGACGCGGGCCACGGCGGTCTTTCTTCTACCAATGGTGTTGATTACTTCTGCCATATCTTATTATTCCTTATCTTACTTCGTTGATATTAATGGCTTTGGGGTTCTGACCCTGGTGGGGATGCTCGCTGCCGGCATAGATGTAGAGGTTGCGGTAGAGAGCGTCGCCGAGGCGGTTCTTCGGAAGCATGCCGCGGATGGCGTGCTCGAGGATGCGCTCGGGATGGGTGGCGCGCACCTTGGCAGGAGTGGTCTCACGCTGGCCGCCGGGATAGCCGGTGTAGCGCTGATAGATCTTGTCGGTCTCCTTCTTGCCGGTGAAGACGCACTTCTCGGCATTGATGATGATGACGTTGTCGCCGCAGTCGACGTGCGGGGTGTAGCAAGGTTTGGTCTTGCCGCGCAGGATGTTGGCCACACGGGTAGCCAGACGGCCTACGGTCTGTCCTTCGGCATCAACCAGCACCCATTCCTTCTGGACGGTCTGCTTGTTGGCTGATACGGTTTTGTAACTTAACGTACTCATTTTTTATTTTTACTAACGATGATGTTTTTACTTTCTTTTCTTGTTTTCTCCGCCGGTTGAGACACATTTCGGCCGCCGACGGATAAACGGACTTCACATGTATCAACCTGAGAAAGTGCACCTTGAACGGGTAGACAGGGTACAACTTCCCCATTTTTGGAGAGTGCAAAGTTACAAACATTTTTTCAACTGGCAAAATATTTTTTTCAATTCTTGTCCGACGCAACTGTACGAAGGCTCAAAAAACAGTTCCGGGACGGCGGCAGTAGAGCGGGACTTTCCGAGGGCGGTAATCCACACAACCGGCAAATATATACCTTGCTATAGCCTTACCATCTCCTACCGTGGCAGGTGTTGATAAGGAGTTGGTAAGGTGTTGGTAAGGAGTTGGTAAGGAGATGGTAGGTTGGGGACCTGATGTTCAGTGGGTTACAAGGGCGGTTTTTCGCGTCACAACAGGTGGGTGTTATTAGTGGAGAGTGACGAGTGGAGAGTGGAGAGTGGAGCGCGGCGGGGATGGTCCGGCGGAGTCAGACTTTGATGTCGGGCAGACGGGGAGCGTCGCCGCCGTGGCAGTGGCAGCCGCCGTGGCCGCCCGCCGGGCAGTGGTCGCAATGCGTGCATCCGCAGCCCCCTTTGCCACGCAGGGTGCGTATCACCCACCTCACCGTCAGGGCGACGGTGAGCAGCAGTATGAGCCCGACGATAATCTTCTGTGTCATAGCAGTAATGAGCCTATCTGGAAGAACAGCGTGCTGACAATCCATGCCAGTCCGATGGTGTAGACCACGGTGAAGAGGGCCCATTTCCAGTGGCCGCTTTCGTTCTTGATAGCCACGACGGTGGATATGCAGGGCATGTAGAGCAGGATGAAGAGCAGCATGGAGGCCGCCGAGAGGGGCGTCATGTTGTCGTGTATCAGCTGCGAGATGCGCAGTTCGTTGTCCTCGCTCTCGAAGTCGGCCTCCAGCATTTCGGCCTCTTCGTTGCTGGTGGCGTAGACGACGGCCATAGTGCTGGCCACCACCTCCTTGGCACCGATGCCGGCCAGCAGCGACACGCTCTGGCGCCAGTCGAATCCGCAGGGGCGCATGGCGGGCTCGATGGCCTTTCCTATCTTGGCCATGTAGCTGTTTTCGGCCTGGGCTATGCGGTCCTCGTTCTGGGGATAGTAGCTCAGCGCCCAGACGATGATGGAGGCGCCGAGGATGATGGTACCCATCTTCTTGAGGTATTCCTTGCCTTTTTCCCAGGTGTGGCGCAGCACTGCCTTGGCGGTAGGCATGCGGTAGGGCGGCAGCTCCATGACGAAAGGCAGGCTTTCACCCTTAACAAAGAAGCGGCTGAAGAGTTTGGCCATCAGCACCGCCATCACCATGCCCAGCAGGTACAGTGCCGTGAGGATGATGGCAGCGTGACGGCTGAAGAAGGCACTGACCAGGATTACATAGACCGGTATGCGGGCCGAGCAGCTCATCATGGGGATGACGAGCATGGTGAGCAGGCGGCTCTTGCGGTCCTCGATGGTGCGGGTGGCCATGATGGCCGGCACATTGCAGCCGAAGCCCATAATCATCGGAATGAAGCTCTTGCCGTGCAGCCCCATCTTGTGCATCAGCTTGTCCATGATGAAGGCGGCACGTGCCATGTAGCCGCTGTCCTCCATAAAGGAGATGAACAGGTACAATATTAATATATTGGGCAAAAAGACGATGACCGAGCCCACGCCGGCGATGACGCCGTCGGCCAGCAGCGAGCGCAGGGGGCCGGGGGCCATATGGTCGCGCACCTGGTCGCCCAGCCATCCGAAGAGGGCGTCGATCCAGTCCATCGGGTACTGGCCCAGGGCAAAGGTGCACCAGAAGGTGACGAACATAAAGATGAGAAACACCGGATAGCCGAGCCAGCGATGGGTGACCACGGCATCCAGCCGGTCGGTGAAGGCATGCAGCGTGCTCTTGCGGTTGCGCTGGTAGCACTCGGCCAGGGCACCGCGCACGAAGGCGTACTTCGCGTCGGTGATGGCATTCTCGATGTCCACCTTGTTCCTGTCCTGGTATTCGGCAGCCAACTGGTTGCGCATCCTGACCACGCTGCCGTCGGTATCGTGCTCGTCGGCATACTGCTCCAGCTGTTTGTCGTTCTCCAAAAGTTTGATACTGAGGAACCGTGTACTGAGTTCGTCGCTGAATCCATGTTCGTAGAGCTCGGTACGCAGCCGCTTGATGTAGGGCTCCAGCACCGGACCGTGGTTCACATGGATATGGCGAGTCTTGCGGTCGCGGCCTTCGAAGACCTCGATTATCTTGTCGAAAAGCGAACCCACGCCCTTGCCGCTGCGGCCCGTGGTGGGCACGATAGGCATGCCGAGCAGGGTCGACAGCTGGTCTATATCCAGCTTGTCGCCGCTCTTCTGCAGCTCGTCGTACATATTCAGGGCCATCACCATCGTGATATCCATGTCGATAAGCTGGGTGGTGAGGTACAGATTGCGCTCCAGATTGCTTCCGTCAACCACATTGAGGATGATGTCGGGCGTCTTTTCTATGATGTGGCGCCGCACGTAGAGCTCCTCGGGCGAATAGGCACTGAGGGAATAGGTGCCGGGCAAATCGACCAGATTGAAGGTATAGCCACCGTATTCGAAGGTGCCCACCTTCTCGTCGACCGTGACACCGCTGTAGTTGCCTACCCGCTCGTGGGCATGGGCGGCAATATTGAACAGGCTGGTCTTCCCGCAGTTGGGGTTGCCCACCAGCGCCACATTGATGGTCTTGGTGCGGTCGTTGACGATATGCTGCAGGGTGGACTCCTCGGCGTCGAAAGCCCGATAGTCGTCGTGGTTCACAATCTCCTGCTCGGCCTCCTCGCTGGTGACAATCTCCACCTTCTCGGCATCGCTGCGACGGAGCGACACCTCGAAGTTCATTATTCTATATTTAATAGGGTCATTCAGCGGGGCATTGAGGACAGCCGTCACCTCGACCCCTTTGATGAATCCCATCTCTATGATACGCTTGCGGAAAGCGCCGTGGCCCGCCACACGGACCACCACACCGCTCTCACCCGTCTGTAGTTCAGATAGTAACATAATTCACAGTCTTAACAATACTTTTGCAAAGATACGAAAAAGCAACCACTCGGGGAATCACCACTATTGGTGATATCACTCACACCGAGCTCACTATCGCCTCGGCCAGTTCGTCCACAGGCCGTGTGGCATCGAGCCAGCGGATTTCCACCCCGTTGCGCTCCATGCGCCTGAACCATGTCATCTGGCGCTTGGCGAAGCGGCGTATGTCTGTGAAGAGGTCGCGAAACATCTCGTCCTCCGTACACTGCCCTTGCAGATAGCGTGTCACATGGCGGTATTCCAGCCCGAAACGCATCAGCCGCTCGGCGGGCACCCCTTCGTCCAGCAGGCGCTGCACCTCGGCAGTCATGCCCTCGTCGAGGCGGCGCCGCAGGCGCCGCTCTATGCGGTCTATCACCTGCTGCCGCTCCAGCCGCGTGCCGTAGACAGCATGGCGCATGATCGGCAGCCGTGTGTAGCTGTCGGGGTGGGCAATGGCATACTCCTGTATCTCCAATGCACGCACAAGCCGCTCGCGTGTCTCGGTGTCGGTATGGTTGTGCAGGGGGCCGTAGGAGGCCAGGCGCGCCGTCAGTTCCTCGTCGCTAAACGCTTCGAGCGAAGCCCGGTAGGCAGGGTCGACCGGTGCATCGCTCAAGTGATACTCGCGCAGCACGGCATCGACGTAGAGACCTGTGCCACCACAAAGTATAGGCTGTCGTCCACGTGCGGTGATATCCTCATATGCCCGCCTGAAATCGCCCAGAAAGCGATAGGCGGAATACTCCTCCAGGGGGGAGCATATATCTATCAGATGGTAGGGTATATGGGTGCCGTGCAGGTCGTAGTCGGCCAGGTCCTTGCCGGTGCCGAGGTCCATCCCGCGGAACACCTGGCGCGAGTCGGCGCTGATCACCTCGCCGCCCAGCCGCCAGGCCACCTCGGCGGCCAGAGCCGTCTTGCCCGTGGCCGTGGGGCCCAATATGGTGATGAGCAGGCTACTCATCAAAGAAGACCAGCTTGGCGCGCTGCTTGTCGAACTCATATTCGCCAAACTGGCGCAGACCCGTGCGGTTGATGATGAACTTGTAGTCGATACCCTTCACCACGATGACCTCCACATTGGAGAGGTGCTGCTCGCCAATCTGCATCTCTTTGAAGACAAGGGTGGAGCGGTCGACGATATTGCCCTCGGGATCGAAGCTCTCGTCGCGCATGGGGAAGTCCTCCTTGTTGATGCGCTGCTGGTAGAGCAGGTTCATAGCCTCCTCCCACGAGATGGCTATGGGCTCCTTGTAGCGCTCGTCGATGAGCACGGGCACCTGCTGCGAATTGTTGATGATGCAGTTGATTTCGCCACGTGTGGAGTTGACCATCGTGACAGGAATGGTGTTTTCGTCGTGGATAATGGTGGGTTGCTGCACGTTGTCGAGGTTCTCCAGCTCGTTGTCCACCAGGTTCACCACCTTGCCGTCGCCGGCGGGATTGGCCATGTTCTCTATCTCGCGGCGCGAGACATAGTCGTCGCGCAGCACGAGGAACTCGATGCGGCGGTTGAGCGAATGGGCCGCCTGCTGGCGGTCACCGCTCAGGGTGGCGATATAGTCGCACTCCATGACGGTGCCTTTCAGGAAGGTGAAGCGCTGATTGTTGAGCGTGACGGTGACATCCTCGTCCAGCACGCGCGGCACGCGGTCGGCATAGCCCTTGGCCACCATACGTTCGCGCTCGATGCCGCGGTTGACCAGATAGTCCACCACCGTCTGGGCACGGCGCTGCGAGAGGGTGTCGTTGGTCAGGCCCACATAGGGCTGGCAGTCGGTGTGGGCGCGTATCTCCACCACCAGACCCGGATTGTTCTCCATGATGATGAGCAGGTCCATCAGCGAATCCATGAACTCACCCTTGAGCTCGGTACGCGCCAGGTCGAAGCGTATCTCGGGCAGCACCACCGGCGTGCGCGGCACGGGGTCCATGCGGAAGTCGTGCTTGATGTATTTGTTGGTGTTGTAGCCACGGGTGCTTTCCGACCCTTCGATGGAGTAGTAGTTCTTCTTCGAGAGATAGAGCTTGTAGGTCACGTCGCGGCGCACCACCGTGCTGTCGAACTTGTAGTAGCCACGCTTGTCGGTGCGCACCTCCTTCTCTGTGCCGTCCGAGCCCACCAGCTTCACCCTCACATCCTGCATCAGCTGCATCGACTTCTCGTCGCGCACAATACCCTCGATGCTGTAGTTCAGACCCGGCAGCTCGAAGTAGTACAGGTCGTCGTTGATTGGGGCCGTCTTGCCTTTGTTCTGGTTGGCTATGTTGCGGTTGTGCGGGTCGGCAAAGGGGCGGTTCGACGAGAAATAGCCGCGCTCCAGCAGGTTGCTGCCGGCGCCCACCTCGGGATAGAACACGATAGACATCTCGTCGTACGACGAGTTGATGGGCACACCCATATTCTGCGGAAAGTCAAACTTGCCGGTACGCGTCAGGCGGGCCACAAAGAGGTCCTGGCCGCCCACGCCCGGATGGCCGTCGGACGAGAAATAGAGCAGCGAGTCCGAGCGCAGCAGCGGCATCACCTCGCGGCCGGGCGTATTGATAATCGAACTCAGGTTCACCGGACGCCCGAAGTCGTCGGCCGTGCTCTTGCGCGTAGCCTTCCACAGGTCGTATTCACCAAAGCCACCCGGCATGTCGGAACAGAAATAGAGCGTCAGCCCGTCGCTGCTCACGGCGGGATAGAGGTAGTTGTAGGCCGAATCGCCAAGCACCACCATCACCGGCTCGCTCCATTCGCCGTCCGCCGGCTGCTCCTGCTTGTCTTTCTTGCTGCCCGACTTGGCACCCTTGCCCTCAGCCGCGGCGCTGTCCTTGGTCTTCTTGGTCGGCGTCGACTTCTTCTTGCGGCCCTTGCCGTTCGTCTCCTCCGGCACGGCACGCGTGGCCACATAGATGCGGCAGCCCAGCGACTCCTTCTCGCGTATGTCGCAGCGGGTGAAATAGATAGTGTTCCCGTCGGGCGAGAAGCAAGGCTCACCCTCGTTGACCGCCGTATTGATGCGGCCACTCTTGTCGAACGGCTCGGGCGTGCTCGTCCAACGGCCGTTGCGGTCCTGGAACACCTGATACAAATCGCTGAACGCCTGATTGGTCCACGGGTCAGAACCCAGACCCTCGCCCTCGGCAAAACGCGACGTGGTGAACACCAGCTTCGTCGTATCGCTGCCCACAAAACGCGGCGCCCAGTCGTTATAGTCGCTGCTCCACTCGTCCATCTTCTCTATCTCGTGCCGCGTACGGTTCAGCGACAGCTGGTTGGCATATATCAGCGACTGCTTGCGCTTCTGCGCATAGCTGTCCGAAGGCTCCATCTCCAGATACTTCGTGTAGAACTCCTCGGCCTCCTCGAACTTCTCCTCGAAACGGCACATCTCCGCCAGATTGAAGTACAGCTTACGCTCCGTATTGGCATACCCGTCGCCGGCCAGACGCTTGTAGATGCGCTCGGCACGCGGATAGTCGTACATCAGACGGTAGCACTCCGCCATCTGGAAATACACACGGCTCTTCTCAGCCCGGTTGTCCTTGATTTTCTCATAGACCTTGGTGTACTGCTCCAGCGCCTCCACAAAGCGGTTCTGGTCGAACAAATCGTCGGCCTTCTGCGCCAAACTCTTCTGAGCCTGCGCACCACTAGCCATCGACAGCACTGCCACGAGCAGCAAAAGACCTTTTTTCAGCATTTTCATATATATATTCTTATTTCTTCAACAACATGTATCAATATCGCAATCAACTCGTTGCGCACCCACAAGGGGCCGATTCAGCGGGCTGGTTCGAACCACGAAAATACAACATTTTTCCGAAACAGCCAAAAAAACTTTCACCACACACCCCAAAACCGCCCTCCACACCCCCGCCATCCCCCACCCCCCACGCCGTCCCGCCACCCGCCCACACCCGTCCCGCCCCCCGCCCCCCCCCGCCCCCGTACCTCGCCCGCCCCCCACGGCCCCAAAAACTAGACAATCCTATCATTCCACAACCACCCATCAACACCCCACCCACTACCCACCAACAAATCACCATTGCCCTATTTAATATTTGTTAACACCTATTCAAACACTACTTAACCCCTACATAATTAGGCGATTACTAGGAGTAGACTAGGCGTAGAGTAGGAGAAGAGTAGGACATGGTACTAGTTTGACCTCAGTTTGAGTGCCTTACGTCCCCGCCTTTTACGGTTATGTTAAATAGAAAACTGCCATCCATCCCACCATCGAACCCACCCACACTACACACAAATATAGCACAATCCTACTATTCCTCCCCCATTCGCCCCACACAAACAAAAAAAAATTTTGCCAGGTCGCGAAAAGTACGTATCTTTGCACTCGATTTCACAAGGAAATCAACGAAGCGTTATGCGCGTTCTGTGCTTGGGAACCTGAGAAACTCCAAAGTAAAGCAGAATTAGTGTAATGGTTTTCGCTGTTTCAGCGTGGGCTAATTGCATCTTCTCTTTACAAGGTAATTCTCAGGACCTCCAAGCAGGAAGTGGCATATGGCACCACGCTTCTTGTTATGATTATTTGCTCAACGGGGTGCAGGAGAGCATTAGAAGTTGCGCCCGACACGAATCAGGGATTATAATATGACTTGGCTATGGGTTATTTTAGCCGTTGGAGTAATTGGTGCAATTATCGGATTCCTAAACAACGGAAAAGAAGGTGCTGTTGAAGGTGGACTCGGTGCAGCATTTGGCTGCGGTTCGGTAATTGTTCAGATTTTTCTTACAGTATTGTCTTTGGCTCTTGTTATTGCACTTTTTGGATGGTTGTTTAAAGGGTGCTCTTGATGATTTACATCGGTGCAGGGGACATTATAAGTGCTGCAAAATGGTCGTGCATAGATGCGGGATGATAAAACAGTGCTGGAAGTGCCTTTTGCAATGATGCGAGATGAAACTGTGAGTTCTCGTTGTAGCGTGCCTTCGGCACGCAAAGCCGTCATGAGTTACACACCCCATACGGCGTGCCGTATGGGGTTAATGGGATAGCGTGCCTTCGGCACGCCTGGTTGAGATTTATGGGTGCACATTGCGTGCCGAAGGCACGATATCTTATTAACCCCACACTAAGCGATAGCGCAGTGTGGGGCTGTCTGTACAGGTGGTAGGTATGCGTGCCGGAGGCACGCTACTATGGTGTCTCGTCTATCATGTAGCGTGACTTCAGCACGCAGGTGCGTTGATGTCTTATATCCCCACACTGTGCCCGGCGGCTTAGTGTGGGGTTAGTGGGATGGCGTGTCTTCGGCACGTCTGGTTGAGATTTATGGATGCTCGTTCGTGCCGGAGGCACGGTATCCTATTAACCCCACACTAAGCGATAGCGCAGTGTGGGGCTGTCTGTACAAGTGGTAGGTATGCGTGCCGGAGGCACGCTACTATTCGTCTTTCAGGAAATATCGTTCATCCACCGTCATTCCATTCTCCTCCAGGAATGCACGGTACTCCTCGGCGAAGGTAACCCGTCTGTGGTGCTCTTTCTGCCGCATGATGTAGCCAACTATCATGTCTTTGTCGCGCATACTATAGCTGAAACCTGCATACTCTCGTCCCCAGCCGCGGAAGTGGGGGAAGCCCGGATTGCTCTTCAGCCACTTGCTGGAGTCTGTCTTCACCCGCTGAACGAAGTCTGACAATGCCAAAGAGGACGGCAGCGAGACAAACATGTGTACATGGTCTGGCATGCCACCGATGCGGTAGGTCTGGCAGCGGAGGTTCTTAGCGATACCATAGAGGTAGGCGTATAGCTCGCGCTCGTGGTCCTCGGGGATGGTGCGCTCGCTGCGGTATGTGCGGAAGACGATGTGATAGTATGATGTGGTGTAACTCATGGTGGTATAACGAGTCTACGTCTGGTTTATTGTGTGATAGTAGTAGCGTGCCTCCGGCACGCTGGATACAACGAGGCTGCGGATACACCACACCGCGCCTGATGGCTTGGTGTGGGGTTAATGAGGTAGCGGGTCTTCGACACGCTGGATACGGCGAGGATGCATTAACCCCACACTGCGCCTGTCGGCTTAGTGTGGGGTTAATGGGATGGCGTGCCTTCGGCACGCTTGTATAGGTTGAATATTCGCCAATACTTTAGAACTCGGCGGTCTTCGGCGTACGGGGGAAGGGGATGACGTCGCGGATGTTGGCCATGCCGGTGACGAAGAGGAGCAGGCGCTCGAAGCCCAGGCCGAAGCCGGCGTGCGGGCAGCTGCCGTAGCGGCGCGTGTCGAGGTACCACCACATGTCCTTCATCGGGATATTGAGCTCGGTGATGCGGCCCATCAGCTTGTCGTAGTTCTCTTCACGGACGCTGCCACCGATGATCTCGCCAATCTGCGGGAAGAGCACGTCGGTGCCCTGCACGGTGAGGCCGGAGAAGCCCTGCTTCTTGCCCTCCTCCTCCACATGGTCGTTGAGCTTCATGTAGAATGCCTTGATCTCCTTCGGGTAGTCAATCATGATGACAGGCTTCTTGAAGTGCTCCTCGACGAGGAAGCGCTCGTGCTCCGAGGCCAGGTCGACGCCCCAGCTCACAGGGAACTCGAACTTGTGGCCCTTGGCGACGGCCTCTTCCAGTATCTTGATGCCTTCGGTGTAGGGCAGACGCACAAACTCGGTGTCCACCACGCTGCGCAGGCGCTCGATGAGGCCCGGGTCAATCATCTTGTTGAGGAACTCGAGGTCGTCCATGCAGTGGTCGAGGGCCCAGCGGACGCAGTATTTGATGAACTCCTCCTCGAGGGCCGTCAGCTCGTCCATCTGGTAGAAGGCCATCTCGGGCTCGATCATCCAGAATTCGGCCAGGTGGCGCGGCGTGTTGCTGTTCTCGGCGCGGAAGGTGGGGCCGAAGGTGTAGATCTTGCCCAGCGAGGTGGCGCCGAGCTCGCCCTCCAGCTGTCCGCTGACAGTGAGGGCAGTGAACTTGCCGAAGAAGTCCTGCTCCCAGTCGATGGTGCCGTCCTCGCGGCGGGGCGGATTCTCGGGGTCGAGGGTCGAGACATGGAACATCTCGCCGGCACCCTCGCAGTCGCTGGCGGTGATGAGCGGCGTATGGAAGTAGAAGAAGCCGCGCTCGTGGAAGAAGGTATGGATGGCCATAGCCATGTTGTGGCGCAGACGCATGACGGCGCCGAAAGTGTTGGTGCGCAGGCGCAGATGTCCTATTTCACGGAGAAATTCCATAGAATGTCCCTTTTTTTGAAGGGGGTAGGTGTTGGGGTCGGCCTCGCCGTAGACGACGATGCTTTCGGCCTGCACCTCGACGGCCTGGCCGCTGCCCTGGCTCTCCACCAGCTTGCCCTCGACGCCGATGCAGGCGCCGGTGCTGATGCGCTTCAGCTCTTCCTCGAAGCGGGTGGGGTCGGCGACGACCTGTATGTTGTGGATGATGGAACCGTCGTTGATAGCCAGGAAGGCCACATTCTTGTTGCCTCGCTTGGTGCGCACCCATCCCTTGACACAGATGTCGGTGCCAATCAGTGCGCTCACATCTTCTTTCAGAAGGTATTTGATTTCGTAGCGTTTCATTGATATATTTTTATTGTTTTATTTCTTGTCTATCAGTTTTTTCAGTTCGACGTCGCTGGCGAATTTGAAGACCATCTCCTCGTTGCGGCGGCGGCATATCATGAGGGTGCTGTCGTCGGCGGCCACGATATAGCCGTCCAGTCCCTCGATGACGATGGTCTTGCCCTTCTCGTCGGGCATGGAGACCAGGCAGTTGCGCGAGTCGTAGAAGAAGACGTTGTCGTTGCCCAGCACGACATTCTCGGCGGCGTCGTGGGGCGACACGTCGTAGAGGGAATCCCAGGTCTCGACGTCGCTCCAGGCGAAGGAGGCTTCCAGCACCTGTACATTGTCGGCTTTTTCCATGATGCCATTGTCGATGGAGACCGATTCGCAGGTGGCGTAGACCTCGTCGATCTGCTCTTCGAGCGCGGCCAGGGGCTGCGAGAAGAAGCTCTCGGCCAGGGCGGGCAGATAGGTGCGGTAGGCCGCCTCGAGCACCGGCAGGCGCCACACGAGCAGGCCCGTGTTCCAGAAGAACTCGCCGCTGGCTATCATCTGGCGCGCCATGACGACGGGGGGCTTCTCGGTGAAGGTGACCACGGGGTGCAGATTGCGGATGCCCTGCAGCGACGACTGCTCGCGGAACTGGATGTAGCCATAGCTGGTGTCCGGCCGCGAGGGCTGGGCGCCGAGGGTGATAATCCAGTCGTGGTCGGCCACGGTGTCCACAGCCTGCCGCAGGTCGGCCTCGAAACGCTCCTCGTGGAAGATGGCGTGGTCCGAGGGGCTGACGATGACGGTGGCGTCGGCATCCTTCGAACGCACCACGGCGGCGGCATAGGCGATGCAGGGAGCCGTGTTGCGGCGCAGCGGTTCGGCCAGCACCTGCCAGGGTTCGAGGGCGGGCAGCTGCTCGCGCACCCGCTCGGCATACTGCTCGCCGGTGACAATCAGAATGTGGTCGGCCTGGCAGAGGCGTGCAAAACGGCCGAAGGTGGCCTGCAGCATCGTCTGTCCGGTGCCCATCACGTCGATAAACTGCTTGGGGCTGTCCACCGTGCTGATGGGCCAGAAGCGGCTGCCAAGCCCGCCAGCCATGATGATGCACCAAAGGTGCGTTGAAGCGTTGGAATGTTGATTCGTTGGATTCATTGCTTTTGGGTGTCCAAGGGGGCGACTGTCTTGTTATTTGCCATCGGGCTTTTCTACTTATTAACTTATCAACTTATCAACAACATCAGACGCTCACCTCGCCTTTGATATGCGGATGCGGATTGTAGTTTTCCAGGGTGAAGTCCTCGTAGCGGAAGCCGAAGATGTCCTTCACCTCGGGGTTTATGTGCATCGTGGGCAGGGGACGCGGCTCACGCGTGAGCTGCAGGTGCACCTGGTCCAGGTGGTTGCGGTAGATGTGCGCGTCGCCGAAGGTGTGGACAAACTCGCCCGCCTCCAGGCCGCACACCTGCGCCATCATCATCGTCAGCAGCGCATAGCTGGCAATGTTGAAGGGCACGCCGAGGAAGATGTCGGCACTGCGCTGGTAGAGCTGGCAGCTGAGCCTGCCCTTGGCAGGCAGAGTGGATTGCGACGGGTGGGTAGTGGGTAGCACCTGGTCCCGGTTGCTATCCACTACACACTGTCCACTACCCACTTGCGGAGCCGGCGGCTCCACATAGAACTGGAACAGGCAGTGGCACGGCGGCAGGGCCATGTCCTCGATTTCGGCGGGGTTCCATGCCGTCACCAGCAGGCGCCGGCTGTAGGGGTTCTGCTTGATGTCGCGCACCACGTTGGCTATCTGGTCTATCGTGCCGCCCCGTCCGTCGGGCCACGAACGCCACTGGCTGCCGTAGACCGGCCCCAGGTTGCCCTCGGCGTCGGCCCACTCGTCCCATATCGACACCCCGTGGTCCTTCAGGTACTTGATATTGGTGTCGCCACGCAGGAACCAGAGCAGTTCGTATATGATGGAGCGCAGGTGCAACTTCTTGGTAGTCAGCGCCGGGAAGCCCTGACTGAGGTCGAAGCGCATCTGATAGCCGAACACGCCCACGGTGCCCGTACCCGTGCGGTCCAGGCGCTCCGTGCCGTGGTCGAGCACATGCTGCAGGAGGTCAAGATACTGTTTCATATTCTACATTGGTAACGCCACATTGTATAAAATGTTGTGCGCGGCCGCAAAAAATATTCACCCCCGCAGGGACAGGCGTCCGGCAGGCCGCCGGCATCGCCCCGCCACCGGCGGCCGGAAACGGGTTCCGAAATGTTAAAATGCAAGGATGGTGCAAGGATGGTGCATGGTTGATGCATCGTTGGTGCATGGGGAGTGGAGAGCGGAGAGTGGAGAGTGGAGAGCAGGCTGCCGCACCGGAATAGTGAACACTGACCACTAAACACTGCACACTGAACACTGCACACTACACACTGAACACTGAACACTGCCCACAACCTGGCTTCCGAAATGTTAAATAGGTAGGATGGTGGTAGGATGATGGTAGGATGATGGTAGGTTGGTGGTAGGATGATACCCCTCGGATACGTGTTCAGTGTGCAGTGTTCAGTGTGCAGTGTTCGGCGAAAAAAAGCAGATGCACGCATCCTATATACTTAACACTGAACACCGAACACATGACACTGCTCACTGCTCACTGTCCACTGCCAACTGCCAACTTTCAACCATTCATTTTCAATTCTCAATTTTCATTTTTCAATTCCCATCCCCTCAGCGTTCATCCATATTCTGCAAGTTAAATGATGTTAAATATTGCAGTTGCCGCCATTACACCCTGTCTGTCAAACCGTTTCGCCAGCCGCCGGCATGGCCTTGCGGCACCGCATGCCGCAGCCGAAAGTTGCCGCTCGCAGCCTGGACGTCGGCAGTGCAAAAATTGTTACATCTGCGTGCTTAACAGAAATGTAACAATTTTGTAACAAAAAACTTTGTACTTTTGCAGCTCGAAAATATATACAAAACCATATGCATACAAGCGATATCATCTTCATGCTCATTAACTTGGCTGGCTCGTTGGCCATCTTCCTCTTCGCCATGAAACTGATGAGCGAGGGCCTGCAGAAGTACGCCGGCAGCCGTCTGCGCCACGTATTGACCAAGATTACCGGCAAGCCGCTGAGCGGCATCCTGGCTGGCACCGGCGTGACGGCCGTGATACAGAGCTCCACCGCCACCACGGTGATGGCCGTGGGCTTCGCCGGAGCGGGACTGCTAACCCTCAACGGCGCCATAGCCGTCGTCATGGGAGCCAACATCGGCACCACGGTGACGGCCTGGATTATCCTGCCCGGCCTGCTCGAGGGGGGCGGCGGCGAGCTCACTATCCCCCTGTTGCCCATGATTATAGGCACCATCAGCCTCTTCTTCATCTTCTCGAAGAAGGACAAGATGCAATACCTCGGCCAGACCATCATCGGCCTCTGCCTGCTGCTGGTGGGCATGTGGCTGCTCGAGCACTCGGTGCCCGAGCTCGACCCCGAGACGGTGCACACCATCAGCACCTGGGGCGGCTCCGGCATACTGCAGATACTCTTCTTCATCGTGGTGGGCGCCATCCTGTGCATCATACTGCAGACCTCGTCGGCCATGACGGCCCTCATCCTGCTCATGGCCTTCAAAGGGTGGATTACCTTCGACATAGCCCTGGCCCTCGTGATGGGACAGAACCTCGGCACCACGCTCACGGCCCAGGTGGTGGCCATGACCACCGGCACCACCGGCAAGCGCACCGCCCGCGCACACCTGGTCTTCAACGTGGCTGGCGTGCTCCTCTGCCTCGCCCTCTTCATCCCCATCCGCAACGGAATCATCGCCGTCACCGACATCACCGACAACCTGTCCGACCCCGACAACCTGAAGCGCTACCCGCTGGCCATCACCATTTTCCACACCTTCTTCAACGTGCTCACCACCGTCGTACTTGCCTTCTTCATTCCCCAGATAGTCAAAATCGTGGAATGGATGGTCCCCGACAAGAAGGCCGACGAGGGCGAAGAGGAGTTCCGCCTCACCTACCTGGAGCCCAACCTGCTCAGCACCGCCGAGCTCAACCTGCAGAGCGCCAAGAGCGAGATAGAAGAATTCTCGAAGCGCGTGCTCCGCATGTACACCTTCCTGCCCGGTCTGCGCACCGCCGAGAGCGAGGAAGCCTTCGAGGCCATCCTGCAGCGCATATCCAAATACGAGGAGATTACCGACCGCATGGAGATGGAAATCAGCCGGTTCCTCACCCGCGTAGGCTCGGGCGACGTCTCTGTGCACGCCTCCGAGCGCATCAGCTCCATGCTGCGCATCATCGACAACCTGGAGTCTATCGGCGACGCCATCTATCAGATAGCCATGACGCGCAAGAACAAGCGCGAAGACGCCGTCCACTTCGACGCCGGCCTCAACGCCAACCTGGCCCACATGAGCGACCTGGTGCAGAAAGCACTCGACGTGATGGACGCCAACCTGCACGACTACGACCACGTGGACCTGGACGCTGCCTACGCCGCCGAACACGCCATCAACGCCTACCGCGACCGCCTGCGTTCGCAGCATCTCGATGCGCTCAAGCTGGGTGTCTACGACTACGCCATCGGCAACGCCTACAGCAGCCTCTACGCACTCTACGAGAAGCTGGGCGACCACATAATCAACGTATCGGAAGCTATCGACAGCTCGCGCAAGCACTCCGAAGACTGACGCCGGCTAGCGCCAGCGGAGCGTCTCGACGAGGTGCTCGACGTCGGCCTGCAGATAGTCGATGACCGGCGCCAGGGAGTCGTTGTTGGGGGTGACATTCAGATACAGCGCCCCGCGCAGGTAGTGACTGTTGCTGTCGGTCAGCCAGAACTGGCAGGTGGAAGCCACCTTGCTGCCTTTCAGGTAGTAGACATTGCCATAGACCTTGTGCTCCGGGTCCTCATAGCCCTGCTCTTCCACCCCCGTGGCAATCTGGTAGTGCTGTTCGAGGTACCTCAGCGAAGAATCGACCTCACCCCGCAGGTCGGCGGGGCCGTGCATGCGGTGATAGGTGAGGAACACCACACCGTTCCAGCGCGGATAATTGATGTCGAGCCACACCTCGTCGTATTTGATGCGGGCGGGCTTGACGCTTCCGTCGGACATGAAGGTGGCCACTTGGCGCGGTCTCTTGAGCGTCAGTTCAGCGCTGTCGTTGGCCTCGAAGAGGAACGGAAGCACGACGCTCGGCATGGCATGCCCATTGATACTGGTCGGCAACGTGTCGACAAGCCAGTAGTTGTGTTCCGGCAAGTCGATGCGCAGGTAGGCATGCGGCTTGGGGGTATAGTCGTTGTGGCAGGAAGCCAGCAGACAGCCGGCCGCTGCGATAATGAGGAGCCATCGTTTCATTTCATTGCCTTTCCGTTCAACATGGGTACAAAGCTGTAGGTGCCGAACTTCTCTATCTGCCACTCCTCGCGGCTGTCGCCATGCTTGGTGATGCGCAGCATCTCCTGCTCGTCTTCGCCGAGGGGTATGACCATAATGCCGCCCGCCTTGAGCTGAGTCATGAGTGCCGCCGGAATCTCGGGGGCGCCGCAGGTGACGATAATACGGTTGTATTCACCCGGCAGCCCCTGGAAGCCGTCGCCATAGAAACACTGGGCGCGGTAGCCCATCTGTTTCAGCAGTTTCGAGGTCTGCTGGTAGAGGTCCTTCTGGCGCTCCACGGTGAACACATTGGCCTCCATAGCACAGAGCACCGCCGTCTGATAGCCGCTGCCGGTACCTATCTCCAGCACTTTCATGCGGGGTTTCACCCCCAGCAGCTGCGTCTGCATGGCCACCGTGGAGGGGTGAGAGATGGTCTGGTCGCAGTCGATCTTCAGCGCCACGTCCTCGTAGGCGCGGCTCTCCAGCGCGGTACCTATGAAGAGGTGGCGGGGCACAGCGGCCATAGCCCGCAACACAGCCTCATCGGTGATGCCCTTCTGGCGCAAGTCGTCGACCATCTGCTTGCGCAGACCCTGATGTCTGAATGTGTCGGTTCTCATTCTTCCACTCCTTGAAAAGCCTGCGCACGCAGGGTGATAGTGGTGTTCTGCGGCGTCACCATGACTGGAGGCATGCCCTCCTCGGTGACGTAGCCGATGATGTGAATACCCTCCATGTTCTTGATTTTCTCGTAGTCCTGCTGGCTGACAGTGAAGAGGAGCTCGTAGTCCTCACCGCCATTCAGCGCACAGCTGACGGGCAGCATGTTCTTGCTCATCTCGGAGCAGACGCGTGTCACCTGGTAGTCGATGGGCAAACGCTCCTCGTAGACCTCGCAGCCACACTTGGAGGCGCGTGTCAGATGCAGCAGTGCGTCGGCCAAGCCACGGCTGACATCGGTCATCGACGTGGGCACTACATCGGCCTCGCGCAGCTTTTTCACCACATCCATACGGGGTTCGGGCTTGAGAAAACGCTCCAGCACATAGTCGTAGCCGTCCAGGTCGGGCTGGAAATTGGGGTCGGCCTGATAGGTAACCTTCTCGCGCTCGAGGACCAGCAGACCGGCATAAGCGCTGCCCAGGTCGCCGCTGCAGCAGATGAGCTCGTTGTGGCGGGCGCCAGAGCGGCGTGCGATGCGGCTGGCTTCCACGTCGCCCACAGCCGTGACTGTGAGTACCATACCGGCACGCGAAGTAGCCGTCTCGCCCCCCACCAGGCGCACTCTGTAGCGGTCGCAGCAGAGGCGCAGGCCGGCGTACAGCTCGTCCAGTGCCTCCACCGAGTAGCGATTGCTCACGGCGATGGAGACCAGCGCATGGCGCGGAGTGCCGTTCATGGCGGCAATATTGCTGACAGCAATGGCCATAGCCTTGTATCCCAGGTGTTTCAGCGGTGTGTACATCATGTCGAAGTCCACGCCCTCGACCAACGTCTGGGTGTTGACGAGGGTGAGACGGTCGCCCTCGCCGAGGACGGCGCAGTCGTCGCCCGCGCAGTCGAGGCCGTCGGTCAGCCGGTCGATGAGGGCCACCTTGCCCAGCTGGCTGATTTCGGTGCGCCCTTCTTGATATTGCAATTGTTCCATAGTCAGACTCTATTGTGTGAATGCGTTGAGAAGAATGCCGGCGGCCACGGCAGCGTTGAGGCTCTCGGCGGTGCCGCCGCGGTTGGGTATGAGGATGGGATGGGAGACCTGCGCCATAGCCTCGGGGCCGATGCCGCGGCTCTCGTTGCCGATGAGGAGCACCGAAGGGCCGTCGGGCAGGGCCGCACGGTCCAGCGGACGCCCCTGCAGCGAGGCTCCGTAGACGGGCATACCGCAGCCGGCAAGCCACTGCGGCAGGTCGACATACTCCACCTGCGTGCGGAACACGGCGCCCATCGAAGCCTGCACCACTTTGGGATTGAAGCACGACACGGTGTCGGCGGAGCAGACGATGTGGCGCACACCGAACCAGTCGGCCGTGCGCATGATGGTGCCCATATTGCCCGGGTCCTGCAGATGGTCGAGCGCCAGGGTGAGTGGAGAGCGGAGAGCGGAAAGCGGGGAGTGGCGCTCGACGAGCATCCACACCTGGTTGGGGGTCTTGAAGTTGGAGAGACGCTCCAGGTCGGCGGGAGATACCTCGAGCACAGCCGCCGTGCCCAACTCCCCGGCGTGCGCGGCCAGCCAGTCGGCGGTGGCGCAGACGGTGCGCACGACATAGCCCGACGCCAGCGCCTCGGCGCACATCTTGGGGCCTTCCACCACGAAGACGCCGTCGGCATCGCAGCGCTTTCGCTGGCGGTAGGCGGCCAGCTCCTTCAGTTTGATTTTCGAAATCATCATTACATCCCATAACGCAGAAAAGCGGCGGGTATTGTCCGCAGACTGCATTTTTCGGCAGCGCGGGCGGAAAAAACGGAGGCGCTTCGGGCATCGGTGCAGCCAGAAGCGCCTCCAGGGCCTGAGCGGCCATGTATGGCTATAGCTCTATGTACATGTTGTTCTCCTGGGCCAGGCGGCGCAGGTTGATGATGGCGTAGCGCATGCGGCCGAGGGCGGTGTTGATGCTGACGCCGGTGCGGGCGGCGATGTCCTTGAAGTCGCACTTGCCATAGTGGCGCAGGATGACCACACGGCGCTGCTCGGGGGGCAGCATGCGCACCAGCTTGCGGATGTTCTGGCTGGTCTGCTTCTTCATGATGACGTGCTCGGCATTGTCGTCGGGCAGTTTCAGGTTGTCCAGCACGTCGCTCTCCGGGCGGTTGGGCACCAGGGGCATCTTGTTGTTGCGGCGGAAGTGGTCCACAATCAGATTGTGGGCGATGCGCATCACCCAGTGTACAAACTTGTTTTCGTCCTTGTACTGGTCCGAGTTGATGGTGACAATCACTTTGTAGAACGTATCCTGAAAGATATCGTCGGCCGTCTCTTTGTCCTTCACCACCGAGAAGATGTAACCATAGACCTTGGCTTGATAACGCTCCAAGAGCGCCTCAAAGCAGGAGGCATCGCCTTCGCGGTAGCGCATAATCAGCTCGTTATCTGTCAGCTGTTTGATTTTCACGTTCGTCATTTTCCTCTGTTTTTTAGGGATTTAAATGATAGTCCTGCTTCGATAATCCAAGGTTTTATTCCACATAAATTCGGGTGCAAAAATACAACTTTTTTTTAATATACAAACAAAAAGCGATTTTTTTTTGATTTTTTAGTACCCCTACCCTCCGTTTTCTTGCATCGCCGGGCCCCGCCGCGACGGAAAATCCTATTTAACATAACCGCAAAACCCCGGCACGCAAAGCACTCTAAATGAGGACAAAAAGCCACCCTCTCTATACCCCCTCTTACCCCTCTCTTATTGCACTCTTAATACGGTCTTCATTTTGAAAGAGTTAGCTATGGGTGGAATAGGCAAATGTTAAGCTTAATTTAAGTTAAAAACGGAGGTTGTCCTTTGGGCGTCGGGCGGGCGGCCGGGAGAATTATTTTTGCGGGGCACAATATTTCGGGCTGTGTGTCGTTAAACGCTATCATGTCGAACCGATATTCCGATAGAAGCCATGTGATGAAGCTCATCTTCATCGCCGTCGGTGTGCTCTTTGTGGTGCGCCTGGCGGTGCTGCAGATATTCAACCCCGATTACAGACAGAAGGCTATAGACCAGTCGCTGCGCGATGTGACGCAGTATCCGGCGCGGGGTTTCATCTACGACCGCAACGGCAAGCTGCTGGTGCACAACGAGGCGGTGTACGACCTGATGGTGGTGCCGCGGATGATTCCCAAGGGGTTCGACGTGGACTATTTCTGCCAGAGCCTGGGCATCACGCGCGATGATTATAATGAACGCATGCGCAAGGCCAAGAAGTATTCCACCTATTCGCCGTCGATATTCATGAAGCAAATCTCGAAGGAGGAGTATGCCAAATTCGAGAACAAGATGTTCCGGTTCAAGGGGTTCTACATCTCGCAGCGCACGCTCCGCATCTACGACCGTCCGATAGCGGCGCAGGTGCTGGGCTACGTGGGCGAGGTGAACCAGGCCGACCTCAAGCGCGACCCGTACTACAAGCAGGGCGACTATATAGGCAAGAGCGGCCTGGAGAAGAGCTACGAGGAGGTGCTGCGCGGGGTGAAGGGCAAGAAGGTGATGCATGTGGACGTGCACAACCGCGAGGTGGGCCCCTATCAGGGGGGGGCACTGGACACGCTGCCGGTGGAGGGGTGCAACCTGTACACGGCACTCGACGCCGACCTGCAGGAGTATGCCGAGGGGCTGATGGCCAACAAGCGGGGCTGCGTGGTGGCGCTGGAGCCCGCCACGGGCGAGGTGCTGGCTATGGTGAGCGCGCCCACCTACGACCCCAACCTGCTGGTGGGGCGCGTGCGCGGGGCCAACTACCGCATGCTGGACAGCAACTGGAGCACCCCCATGCTGAACCGCGCCATGCAGGGCCAGTATCCGCCGGGAAGCATCTTCAAGGTGGCCCAGGCCGTGACGGCGCTCGACCTGGGGGTGATACAGGCCAACACCGGCTTCGTGTGCGACAAGAGCCTCGTCGGATGCCACAACCACCCCTCGGCCCAGTCGGTGCGCGAGGCTATCAAAATGAGCTGCAACCCCTACTTCTACCAGGTCTACCGCCGTGTGATACAGCAGGGTAAATACAAAAACATCTACAAGGACGCGCAGTACGGCCTCACCGTGTGGCACGACTACATGATGCGCTTCGGCTTCGGCCAGAAACTGCCCATCGACCTGCCGCGCAACGGCATGTCGACCGGCACCATACCGGACACGGCATTCTACAACAATCCCCGCTGGTACGGGCGCGACCGGTGGGCCTTCTCCACCATCTATTCCAACTCCATCGGGCAGGGCGAGGTGACCGTGGTGCCGCTGCAGATGGCCAATCTGGCCGCCATAGTGGCCAACCGCGGCTACTACATCACCCCCCACGTGGTGCGATTCTACGGCCCCGACTCGGTGCAGGACCCCGAATACACCACGCGGCACGAGACGGGCATACGCCGCGAATACTTCGACATAGCGGCCGAGGGCATGTACGACGTGGTGCACGTGGCCGGCGGCACCGGCCGGCGGGCCCGCGTCGACGGGCTGGACGTCTGCGGCAAGACCGGCACCGCCCAGAACAACCGCGACGACCACTCCGTGTTCATAGCCTTCGCGCCCAAGGACAACCCCAAGATAGCGCTGGCCGTCTATGTGGAAAACGCCCGCGGCGGCGGCGGCTCGTGGGCGGCACCCATCGCCGGACTCATCATCGAGCGCTATCTGAACGGCGAGGTGAAGCGCACCGACGTGGAGACCATGTACCGCGAAATCAACCCCTGTCAGCCCCCGCTGCCTCCCAAAAAGAAGAAAAAATAAATCATGGCCATGTATCAAGAGAGACTGAAAATAGACTGGTGGACGGTGGCCATCTGGCTGGCACTGGTAATCTTCGGAGTGCTCAACATCTACTCCGCCACCTACAACTTCGACGACCCGTCGCTCTTCTCGCTGAAGACCTTCAGCGGCAAGCAGCTGGCCTGGTCGGGCATAGCCCTGGTCATGGCCGCCATCATACTGCTCATCGAGCCACGCATCTTCTCCAACGGCGCCTACCCCATCTACGCCGTCACGATGGTGATGCTGGTGGCCACCCTCTTCCTGGCCGTGACAGTCAACGGTGGCAAGTCGTGGATACAGCTCAGCGAGGGCGTGCGCTTCCAGCCGACCGAGTTTGCCAAGGTGGCCACCGCGCTGGCACTGGCCAAGTTCATGTCCGGTATCGGCGTGGAATGGCGCCAGCTGCGCACCAAACTGGGCGCACTGTTCCTGGTGGGCCTGCCGGCGGCGCTGGTGTTCCTGCAGCACGACACCGGCTCGGCACTGGTCTTCGCCGCCTTCGTATTCCCGCTCTTCCGCGAGGGACTCTCGGGCAGCATCCTGGTCATCGGCCTGGCCGCCGTGGTGCTGTTCGTGCTGGCGCTGCTAGTCAACAAGTACATCCTGCTCGGCGTGCTGCTGGCCATCGCGCTGGCCTATCTCTTCCTCTGGCTCAACAAGCGCACCGCGCGCGACTATTGGCGCGCCGCCGGCGTGCTCCTGCTCTGCGCCGCCTTCATCTTCTCGGTCGACTTCATGTTCGACCGGCTGGAGCCCCACCAGCGCGAGCGTATCGACGTGCTGCTGGGCAAGAGCGAGGACATGCAGGGGTCGGGCTACAACGTAAACCAGTCGAAGATAGCCATCGGCAGCGGCGGCTTCCTCGGCAAGGGGTTCCTGGGCGGCACACTCACCAAAGCCCGCTTTGTGCCCGAGCGGCAGACCGACTTCATCTTCTGCACCGTGGGCGAGGAATGGGGCTGGGTGGGCTCGTCGCTGCTCGTGGCCCTCTACATCGTGCTGCTCGTACGGCTCATCTCTATGGCCGAGCGGCAGCGCTCCACCTTCTCACGATTCTACGGCTACTGCGTGGCCAGCATCCTGTTCATCCATATCTTTGTCAATATCGGCATGGTGTTGGGACTGGTGCCCGTCATCGGCATACCACTCCCCTTCTTCAGCTACGGCGGCTCGTCGATGCTGGCCTTCACCCTGCTGCTTTTCATATTCATCAGGCTCGACGCCACAAAAAACCAATTATACTAGAGACCCTATGGCCAACAACAAGAACAATCATGAAGAACACTGCTCCTTCTGCGGACGCCCCGCCTCGCAGACAGGCATGCTGCTCAGCGGAGTGAGCGGCTATATCTGTGCCGACTGCTCGGCCCAGGCCGAGAAGATTTTCCGGGAGCAGATGCACCATTCGTCGGCCGGCAAATTCGACAACGGCGACTCGCCGGCCCCCACACCCAGTGAAATCAAGCAATTCCTTGACCAATACGTCATCGGACAGGACGCCGCCAAGCGCGTGCTCTCCGTGGCTGTCTACAACCACTACAAGCGCTTGCGCCACAACAAACAGCACGGCGACGGACAAGACGTGGAAATAGAAAAGAGCAACATCGTGCTCGTAGGCGAGACCGGCACCGGCAAGACACTGCTCGCCCGCACCATCGCCCGCCTACTGAAGGTGCCCTTCTGCATCGCCGATGCCACCACACTGACCGAAGCCGGATATGTGGGCGACGACGTGGAGAACGTGCTGGTGCGACTGCTGCAGGCTGCCGACTACGACGTGGCTGCCGCCGAACGCGGCATCGTCTTCATCGACGAGATAGACAAAATAGCCCGCAAGAGCGAGAATACCAGCATCACACGCGACGTCAGCGGCGAGGGCGTGCAGCAGGCACTGCTTAAACTGCTCGAAGGCGCCGAAGTCAACGTGCCGCCCGAGGGTGGACGCAAGCATCCCGAACAGAAACTCATCAAGATAGATACGCGCAACATACTCTTCATCTGCGGCGGCGCCTTCGAAGGCATCGAGCGCGCCATCGCCGCCCGTCTCAACTCCAACGTCATTGGATTCAAGGGCGACGAACGCCGTCAGGAACTGGACCGCACCAACATGCTGCAGTACGTGCAGCCGATGGACCTCAAGAAATTCGGCCTCATCCCCGAACTGGTGGGCCGCTTCCCGGTGCTGACCCACCTCGAAGCCCTCGACCGCGACGCCCTGCGCCGCATACTCACCGAGCCCAAAAACGCACTCACCAAGCAGTACCAAGCGCTCTTCGCCATGGACGATGTACAGCTGGTCTTCGAGCCCGCGATGCTCGACCTGGTGGTGGACCGCGCCGTGGAATATCGCCTGGGCGCACGCGGTCTGCGCTCCATCATGGAAGGCATCATGACCGACCTCATGTTCGACCTGCCCTCCATGCCCAAAGGCAGCACCTTCACACTCACCCGAAAACTGGCCGAAGAGAAGATCAAACTATAATATAACAATATTATATTCAACCATTTGAACACTGGGCGATTCCTTATCGGGGTCGCCCTTTTTGGACACATTGCCCAAAAAGGGCAAGGACGAATGCTTTACATTACTAAGGAAAAGTGTATTTTTGCACCCGAATTCATTTATCAAAATCACCCCATGCCAAGCAATATCTACATTGGAAACCTCATCCGCGAAGAGCTTCGTCGTCAAGGCCGTACCAACAAGTGGCTTGCAGAGCAAATTGGGGTCAACACACGCACTGTAAACAAAATCTTCCTCAAGTCCGTGATCGACACACAGCAACTTATGCTCATCTCACAAGCACTTCACGTTGACTTCTTTAAACTCTATTCAGAAGCGCTCTCATAAACGCCCTTTTTGGGCAATTGCCCTCTTCGGGCATCATTTATCGTGCAAATATCACGTATCTTTGCACCCGAATTATCATATATATAAAGTATCCGATATGAAAGCACTCACACGATTCACACTGCTGGTTGCCTCAACCTTGTTGCTTGCAGCCTGCGCCACCCGGGTCGACTTCACCCGGAGCTATGTGCCCGAAGAGGGCGGCATCAACTTCATGAAAGTGACCGACGAGAGCGGCGAGACGCTCTCCAACCCCAACATCACCCGCTCGGCGGGCCGCATGACGTGGTGGTGCAACCCCACCTTCGCCATTTCGGGCGACGGCTCCAGCATCGCCTACAACACCTACAAGAACGAGAAGCGCAACATTTTCGTCCGTGCGCTCGACGTGCGCGCAGCCTCCACCCAGCGCACCTTCCGCACCCTCGTCAACGACGTCTGCTTCTCGCCCGACGGCAAGAATATCTGCTTCAGCGAGCTCAACGGCAACTACAGCCGTCTCTGCCTCACCGATGCCCGGCAGGGCACCGTGGTGCAGCAGGTATCGCCCGTCAACGCCTCCGACTACGGCCCCCGCTATTCGGTCGACGGCAAGATGATATTCTTCGCCCGCGTCGACGGCGACAACTACTCCATCTGGAGCTACGATATCCAGACAGGCTCCTTCTCCAACTACTGCTACGGCCTCAACCCCGTGCCCATTAGTGCCGAAGAGTTCCTCTGCACCCGCATGAACAGCGAGCGCAACTACGAGGTGTGGCGCATCAACTTCGTCAAGGGCAGCGAGAGCCTCATCATCAGCCAGGAGAACCGCTCCTTCACCTCGGCCTCCCTCTCGCCCGACGGCCGCTGGATTGTCTGCGTCAGCAACACCCCCTCCAACGGGCAGCCCCACAGCCGCGAGAACCTCGACATCTACGTCGTCCGCACCGACGGCTCCATGCTCACCCAGCTCACCTACCATCAGGGCGACGACTGCTCGCCCGTGTGGAGCCCCGACGGCAAGTACATCTACTTCCTCTCCCAGCGCGGCACCGAGAAAGGCGAATTCAACATCTGGCGTATGAACTTCAACCTTTAATACATCATGAAAAGAATAGTCACACTCGCGGTGGCGGCCTTGCTGTCCGTCGGCGTAGCCAGCGCCCAGATTGTCGGCGCCAACACCCAGCGCCCGTCGCTGGTCACCCCCAAGAAGCAACTGCCCGACTACCGCCCCACCGGCGGCTTCATCCAGCTCGACCTGCTCAACCCCTTCGCCCTCGCCGTGGGCACACAGCTCACCTCCAACCTCATGGTGGGCGGCGGTATCGGCATCATGGGGTGCATCCTCGATAACGACTGGGACCACGGCTCCTGGGTAGCACCCGTCTTCGTCGAGGCACGCGTCAGCACACCCAAGTACAACTTCGCCCTCTTCGCCGACCTCAAGCTCGGCGTCGACATACGCGGCGACTACGACGACTACTATTTCTTCGCCGCCGAGAAGTGGAAACGCTACCCCCACGCCTCGCTCCAGCTGGGCGTCATGTGGCGCGACCTCAGTCTAGGCGTCGGCCCCTTCTTCTTCTTCGACGAGGACAACGACTGGTCGGGGCACTACAAGACCGGCCTCAACTGGGACCTCTGCTTCTCCATCAGCTACCGCATCACCTTCGATGCCATACGACGCGTATTACTATAACATTATAATATAAGCAGACATGAGAACATTCCACACCCTATGCCTCGGCCTGACGCTGTTACTGGGCCTGGCGGGCTGCACCAAGGAGATTACCCTCGGCACTGTCGAGGTGGACACACAGCAGAGCCACTACTCCGACGACGGCACGGCGCTGATCGTGGCCCGCGTCACCGACGACGGAGGCGACCTGACCGACGCCGGCATCTGCTACCTGCACAACACCTCCAGCGACCCGACCATCGGAGACATCAAGCGCAGCTGCGGCGCCGTGCGCAACATACGGGTCGAGCTCAGCGGTCTCGCCCCCGGCCTCTACGCCGTGCGCGCCTACGTCACCAACCGCGCCGGCACGGCCTACAGCCGCACGGTCACCTTCTTTATCGAAGAGCCGAGCACGCCCAGCACCCCTACAGTAAGCCTGGGCAACTGCACCTACAACGCCACCGACGGCACCGCCACCCTACGCGGCACGGTGACCAGCAACGGCGGCGCTGCGGTGACCCGCGCGGGCTTCTGCTACGTCAAGAGCGCCACGGCCACCCCCACCACCAGCAACATCGTGGCACAGAGCGGCAACCTGACCAACCTCACGGCCAACCTCTCGAACCTCGGCGACGGCACCTACCGCGTGCGCGCCTTCGCCACCAACAGCCAGGGCACCGCCTACAGCTCCACGGTGGCCACCTTCACCATAGACCGCAACGGCGGTGGCGGCAACACCCGCACCCTGAACGACTTTCTCGGTACCTGGTCCTGCCAGGCCACCGACTGGAATGACGACAGCCACTCGTGGCACGGCACCACCATCACGTCGCTCGGCAACAATGAAGTGCTGGTGGAGGGTCTCTACTTCCAATCTGAAGGCGGACAGGCTGGGCCATACTTCTACGCGCTCGGAATATACGATGCCACTCAGCAGTGCATCGTCCTGTATGGTGGCTATGCATTCAGCGACCACAGCAACTATTACTACTATTGGAACAGTGCCCCCGACACATTGCTCTATGCCTACTATTATCCGATGTACCGCAACAGCAACGGCAGCTGGAACATAGTGAGAAGTGCCAACGGCGACAACTACGACGGCGAGGCCACGCTGAAGTTCAACAGTGCCGGCAAGCTGGTCTACGGCCCGTCCAACACACCCAGCAGCGACGGCCACTATGCCGAAGGCTACTGCTTTTACGAATATTACTACGACACCGAGGAGCCGCGCGGCTGGTGGCCAGGACCCGTCATCACCAGCCTGACCATGACCAAGACCTCGTCGAAAGTCCCTGCCGCCAAGCACTCTTCTGTAGCCTTGCAACCGACCCCGACCCAAAATAAACACTAAACACCGGAGGGGCGGCCCACACAACGGGCCGCCCCTCCACTTTGCAACGGGACACAGCGCGCTAGTCCATCCTGAGGCGCCAGCCCTGGTCGGTCTTCACCACGTCGGCCTCGTCGGTGCGGCTGTCGCCCTTGAGGTCGGTGAGCTTCACCTTCACCTCGGCCTCCATGCCGTTCTCTTCTATCTCCTCGCCGAGGATTTCAAACTCGCTGATGCCGCCCGCCAGGCTGTAGAGCAGCTCCAGCACCGCAGCGGCCTCGTCCAGCTCCGCCTCGGTGGCGGCGGCCGACGACTCGAAATACTTCACCATGCCCTTGTAGTCCTTCTGCACAGCGCAGGAAAGCGCCTTCTGCACCACCGCTGAGGGCGTATCACTCTTGGCCGCGTTGCCACCGCAGCCCACCAGTGCCACCGACCCCATCAGCAGGGCCATCATGGCGATAGTCATCATCTTTTTCATCTGTTTCTTTGGTATTAATGGGTTAATAATTCGACTGCAAAGATACACAATTCTTTTCATCCGGCAAAATCTTTTTCGCCGCCAACGTCCGGACAGCCGATTTTCCACCCGCCGACCGCCCCATGCGCACACCCCGCCACGACGCCCAGACGCCCGCCAGAATTAAATCGCGCACGATGCAACCCGCTTTTCCACCCAACCCCGCCCCCGGCCCCGCACCAAAGTGCCAACAACGGACTTTCTGCCCCGAAGGCACTCAAAAATACACCTATCCTACTGTATGTCAGTGTACCATGTGAGAGAATAGGGTCTAACAGCCTATAAATCAGGGACAAAGAGGTATCATCTCCTTACCATCGACTTACCAACGCCTTACCAACGCCTTACCAACGCCTTACCAACACCTTACCAACGCCTTACCAACACCTTACCAAATACTACTACAGTAGGTGTTGATAAGGTTATGTCGTGGACGATGTAAATTGATGGTGCATGGATGGTGGCGGGTTGTCGGCATGCTGTCTCTTGGCAGGTTGGATGTCGGAGAGCAGCTGGCCGAGGGCAGCTGGCCGAGCGAGGCGGCGTAAAACGATGGTATTCAGCGTACAATGTCTTTGTTTTTGCCCCGAAGCGGCCGTTGAGGGTGTTTTTCGCTCTTTTCCCTTCCGAAATTCGTGCCATCCGACCCGCGGCCGATTCGCGACGGCCCACCCGCTTCGAGGGAACGGACAGGCAGCCCGTTGTTCGCAATCGTCTCATTCTCTGTTGCTCCACGGCGGCGGGAAAACTCCGCGCAAGAGTGCGGACTGGATTTGTTTTCGGCCGCAAGAGCTCGTTTCGTTTTTTTTGCGTACATTTGCAGTCCGAATTGTATCGTACCGATGACCACCGACGAACACTATATGCGGCGCTGCCTGCAGCTGGCGGCCAACGGATTGGGGCGCGTGAGGCCCAATCCGCTGGTGGGTTGCGTGGTGGTGGCCGACGGGCGTATCGTCAGCGAGGGCTACCACCAGCAATACGGTCACAACCATGCCGAGCGCAACGCCCTGTTGAGGCTGGAGGGCGAAGGCTGGAAGACCGGACAGCCTCATTCCGCCCCTGGGGCTCCGACGCTCGGGCCTACGCTCTACGTGAATCTGGAGCCCTGTTCGCACCACGGCAAGACGCCCCCCTGCGCCGACCTGATTGTGGAGAAAGGCATACGGCGGGTGGTGTGCTGCAACGACGACCCCAACCCGCTGGTGGCCGGGCGTGGCTTCGCCAAACTGGAGGCGGCAGGCATCGAGGTGGTACGCCATGTGCTGGAGGCCGAGGGGCGCGAGCTGAACCGCCGCTTCTTCACCTTCATGGAGCGGCGCCGCCCCTACGTCATACTGAAATGGGCCGAAAGCGCCGACGGCTTCATGGCTCCAGCCACCGATGGCCCCTACTGGCTCAGCACCCAGCGTCAGAACCGCCTGAACCACCGCTGGCGTACCGAGGAGGCAGCTATACTGGTGGGCAGCGAGACCTATCGGCAGGACCATCCCAGCCTCACGGCACGCCACTACCTGGGCCCGCAGCCGCAGCCCGTGGTGCTGGACCGACGCGGATGGCTGACCGACGTGCCCAACCATTGGCTGCACCTGCACACGCAGACTGTCCCGGAGACCCTGCAGGCCCTCTACGAGCGGCAGCTGCAGAGTGTCATCGTCGAAGGCGGGAGGCTGGTGCTTGACGCCTTCATCGAGAGCGGCCTGTACGACGAGGTGCGCATCCTGCGCAGCCCGCAGCGCCTCGGCTCCGGCCTGAAAGCCCCTGCCATTCCACCCACCGAAAGATTAACCATCATCGAACCATGAAGCGACTGCCGCTCATCCTCAGCCTGCTGATTCCGCTGTGCCTGCATGCGCAGCAGGTGGAGCCCACCTGGGAGAGCCTCAACCGGCGGGGCTATCCGCAGTGGTTCAGCGACGCCAAGCTGGGCATCTTCGTCCATTGGGGGCTCTATTCGGTGCCCGCTTATGCCGGCAAGGAGGGCTACGGCGAGTGGCTCTACCGCGGCCTTATGTCGCGCGACCCCGGCCGCATGCGCGCCATGTCCTACTACGCCGACACCACGCTGCCGGTGCGCGAGATGTACGCCCAGCTCACCCGCCATTGGCATGCCGAGCTGTGGCAGCCCGACGAGTGGGCCCGGATGTTCCGCGGTGCGGGGGCGCAATACGTGATGCTCGTCACCAAGCACCACGACGGCTACTCGCTCTGGGACGACCCCTACCAACCCCAGTGGAACAGTGTCGTGAGCGGCCCGAGGCGCAACATTGTGGAGGAGCTGACCGAGGCCGTGCGCCGTGCGGGCCTCCGCATGTGCTTCTACTACTCCCTGCCCGAATGGAGCAACCCGCTGCACCGCTGGACGGTCGACCCAATGGACAGCATCAGCCGCTACGTCGACGAATACATGACGCCCCAGTTCAAAGCCCTCGTGTCGCGCTACCGCCCCGACGCCATCTTCGCCGACGGCGACTGGGATTTCACCCCCGAACAGCTGCACAGCACCGAGCTCATCGCCTGGTACTACAACACCGTCGGCGACAAGGCTATAGTGAATGACCGCTGGGGACAAGGAACCAAGCACGGCTTCAAGACCCCGGAATACAGCGCCGGCATCAACGCCACCGACCGCCCCTGGGCCGAGTGCCGCGGCCTGGGCCGCAGCTTCGGCCTCAACCGCAACGAGGACCTGGACAACTACCTCACCTCCACGGCCCTCATACAGCACTTCTGCGAGCTCGTGGCCCTCGGCGGCGGCCTCACCCTCAACGTCGGCCCCTATGCCGACGGCACCATCCCCCTCATCCAGCAGGAACGCCTGCGCGACCTCGGCCGGTGGCTACAAGTGAACGGTGAGGCCATCTACGGCTCCCGACCCTATACGACCCCGGGAGGCGTGGCGTCGCCATGCCAACGCACACGCACCGTAGCCCCTCTCCCCGCGAGTACCTCCATCGACTTCGACTGGGTGCGCAACGCCCCGCTGAGGGAGATGCCGGTGGACCACTTCGAGATACAATGGGAAGGCGTCACCGGCCCCACGCCCCCTGATGCGGGCGACTACATCATCCGCATCGAGGGCGACGACGAAGTGTGGCTGCCGTTGGGAAGCGACACCCTGTACTACAACCATGCCTGGGCTGAGAACAACAACCAGGCCACCGTGCACCTCGACGGCAACAGCGTGCTTGCACTCAATGTGCGCTACCGCGAGAAAGACCTCGAGGCTACGGTGCGCGTCAGCTGGAGCCGCAACGGCGGGCGCACTTTCAGCCCCATTTATGCCGACTGGCACGGCACCGCCACGTGGCAGCGCACCATCCGCTGCTTCACGCAGAAAGGCGACAACCTCTACGTCATCGAGTTCGAGCGCCCCGGCCCCACGCTGACCATCCCCGACATGCCGCGCCTGCCGAAAGGCACCGCCGTCACCCTCCTCGGCACCACAGGCAACATAAAATGGCGCCAGAAAAGGGACGGCACCCTCGACCTCGACCTCAGCCGCCTAGACCCCAAGCAGCTCAACGCCCTCGACCACGCCTGGGTATTCCAAATCACCAACGCAGTAACACACTAACGCATTACCCGATGTTCGACGACACCTACCGCACCCTCGCAGCCCCCTCGGAGGGCCTCTATAAGGAGAAAGGTTCCAAATTCCTGGCCTTTGCCTACCCCGTGCGCACCCTCGACGAGGTGAAGGCGCACCTCGACCAGCTGCGCAAAGACTATTTCGATGCGCGGCACCACTGCTACGCCTATATCCTAGGCCCCCGCAAGGACGCCTTCCGCGCCAACGACGACGGCGAACCCAGCGGCACCGGTGGCCGCCCCATACACGGGCAGCTGCTCTCGGCCGACCTCACGGACACGCTGGTGGTCGTGGTGCGCTACTTCGGCGGCATACTGCTCGGCGCCAGCGGCCTGGCCAACGCCTACAAGACCGCCGCCCGCGATGCCATAGACCACGCCCAAATCATAGAGAAGACCATCGACGTACGCTACCGCCTCGGCTTCAAATACGAGATGATGAACGACGTGATGCGCATACTGAAAGACTTCGACCTGAAGCCGCAGAACCCTCAGTACGACATGGCATGCACACTCGAGGTCTGCGTGCGCCAATCGCTCAGCGTACGCTTCTACGACGCCGTGGCCGACCTGCGCACTGTCACCATTGACGAGTGCTAAATGAAAATAAATTTTGCAGATTTCAAAAAAAGCTGTATCTTTGCAGAAGAGACCTCGCAACGAAAGCCACATAACACATCACAATATGAGACTATTACGAAAAATACTCAAGGGCGTGTCGCTTACGGCGGCCATGTTTGTATTCCAAGCCTGCTATGGCACGGAGCCAGACTATTGTCTGGGCGAGATGACCTTCCGTGTAGTGTCGGAGAAAGACCACACGCCGCTACCCGACATCAAGGTGATGACGCAGCGACAAGGCGGCTCGGACTACGAGTACGACTGGTATCTGGGCGACTATACCGACTCGAACGGTGTGGCCCACGTGCAGGTGGACCTCTTGAATTGCTCCAATGCCGACTTCAAATTCCGCTTCTCGGACGAGCAGTCGCAGTACGAGATGCTGGACACGGTACTTCACGTCGGCGAGCCTGATACCGTCGACATAGTCCTCCACCGCATCTGATGACAGGCAGCCCCTTACGCGATTTCCTGCATCGTCGCTTCCGCGACATGGAGGTGCGCACCCACGAGTTGAACTACCTCTTCTGGGAGTGCACTACACGCTGCAACCTGCATTGCCGCCATTGCGGCAGCGACTGCACAGCACCAGGCGGCGAGCCCGACATGCCGCTGGAAGACTTCTTGCGCGCCTTCGACACCATACCTGAACGTGAGCGACCGAAGGGATTCACTGTGGTGGTGACCGGAGGCGAACCGTTGCTGCGTCCCGACCTGTGCGACCTGGGGGTGGCGCTGAAAAAAAGACATGTGGGCTGGGGCATTGTGAGCAACGGATGGCTCTATGACCGCGACATGCACCGCTGCCTATTGGAAGCCGGATTGGGCGCACTCACCATCAGCCTCGACGGACTGGAGGCAGAGCACGACTGGATGCGGGGGCGCGAGGGTAGCTACGGACGCACAATGGAGGCCATAGCCATCGCGGCGCGACAGCCAGGGTTGCACTTCGACGTGGTCTCCTGCGTCAACCAACGCAACCTGCCGCATCTGCAGTCCATCCACGACCACTTGGCTGCGCTGGGCGTGCCGCAGTGGCGTCTCTTCACCATCATTCCAATCGGACGCGCCGTAGGACAGCCCGAGCTGCACCTCACAGACGGCCAGTTCCGCCAACTGATGGACTTCATCGCGACCAAACGCGCACACCGCGAGAGCCCCATGAACGTCACTTACAGCTGCGAAGGCTATCTGGGGCGCTACGAACGGCAGGTAAGACAGAACCCCTACTTCTGTCATGCCGGCGTCAACATCGCCTCAGTGCTCATCGACGGCACCATCTGTGCCTGCCCCAACATAGACCGGCACACCTTCGGTCAGGGCAATATCTACAGCGACAGCCTGTGGGAAGTGTGGCAGACACAATTCGCACCCTTCCGCAACCGCAGCTGGGCCCGGCGCGGCATGTGCCGCGACTGCCGCGTGTACAGCAACTGCCAGGGGGGTGGCATGCACAATTGGCATGGCGACTGCGCTGAAATACTCAACTGCCACTACCGCAAAACAATCACTAAGTGAAAATAAATTTTGCAGATTTCAAAAAAAGCTGTATCTTTGCAGCGGAATAGGAGAGGTCGAAAGCCTCTCTTTTTGTTGACTATGATAGAGAAAATCAAGATATTAGAACTGGTAAACCAGGCCCTCGATGGAACGGACAAGTTCCTGGTAAACCTAAAAGTGACGCCCGACAACCGCATCTATGTGGATATCGACGGCGACAATGGTATCACGGTGGACGACTGCATCGAACTGAGCCGCGCCATCGAGAATCAGCTGGACCGCGAGGTGGAGGACTTCGCACTCGACGTAAGTTCGGCCGGCGCCGACCAGCCGCTGAAACTGAAGCGGCAGTATGTGAAGAATATCGGGCGCGACGTAGAGGCCGTCACCTTCGACGGTGAGAAGCTTACCGGCACACTGACCGAGGCCGGCGACGACGACTTCGCGCTGCACATACCCGGCACCAAGAAAGTGGCCCCACGCGACGAACGCCTCCGCTACACCGACGTGAAGAGTGTCCGTGTGGTAATCAAGTTCTAGAACATAGTGATAATAAGCGATAAACAATAACGAATATGGCAAAGAACCAAGACCTGAGCAGCTCCTTTCAGGAGTTCAAGGAGTTTAAGAACATCGACCGCGAGACGCTGATGCGCATTCTGGAAGAGGTATTCCGTGCCGCGCTGGCCAAGCATTTCGGCTCGGAGGACAACTTCGACATCATCGTCAACATCGACAAGGGCGACCTGGAAATCTTCCGCAACCGCACCATCGTCGAGGACGGCGAGGTGAACGACCCGACACGCGAGATAGCCCTGAGCGACGCCCTGAAGATAGAAGACGACTTCGAGGTGGGCGAAGAACTCAGTGAGCCTATCCCCATGACGGAATTCGGCCGCCGCGAGATTCTCAGCATCCGCCAAAACCTGGTGGGCAAAATACAGGATTACGAGAAGAGCCTCATCTTCCAGAAATACAAAGAGAAAGTGGGCGAGATTATTGTGGGCGAGGTCTATCAACCCTGGAACAAGGAGATTCTGGTGCTCGACGAGGAAAAAATCGAGCTCATCCTGCCCAAGAGCGAACAGATTCCGAGCGACCACTACCGCAAGGGTGACACCGTACGCGCCGTGGTGCTGAAGGTGGAGATGAAGAACAACAACCCCATCATCATCCTGAGCCGCACCTCCCCCATCTTCCTGGAACGCCTGCTGGAGGCCGAAGTGCCGGAAATCTACGACGGCCTGATTACCATCCGCAATATCGTGCGCCAGCCTGGTGAACGCGCCAAGGTGGCTGTGGAGAGCTACGACGACCGCATCGACCCCGTGGGAAGCTGCGTCGGCGTCAAGGGTGGCCGCATACACGGTATCGTCCGCGAGTTGCGCAACGAGAATATCGACGTGCTGAACTTCAGCGCACGTCCGGACCTGATGATCCAGCGCGCCCTGGCTCCTGCCAAAATCAGCAATATCAAAATCAACGAAGAGGAGAAGAAGGCCGAGGTCTTTATGCAGCCCGACCAGGTGAGCCTGGCTATCGGTAAGGGCGGATACAATATCAAACTGGCCAGCAAACTGGTGGGCTATGAAATTGAAGTGTACCGCGACACCGACGAGGACTACGACGATGTGGCACTGCAGGAATTCAACGACGAAATCGAGCAGTGGGTTATCGACGAGCTCATCAAGATTGGCTGCGACACCGCCAAGAGCGTACTCGCACTCAGCAAAGACGAACTCCTCACCCGCACCGACCTCGAAGAAGAGACCATCGACCATGTGCTGGAGGTGCTCAAGGCAGAGTTTGAATAATTGAAATCCACAGCATTTCAATTTTCAATTTTCAATTTTCAAATCAAAAAGAAAGGACTCGACAATATGGCAAGTTTCAGACTGAATAAAGTAGCGAAGGACTTCAACGTGGGCATCCAGACCCTCGTGGAGTACCTGGCCAAGAAGGGGCACCAGGTGGAACAAAACCCCAATACAAAAATCAGCGAGGAGCAGTACGACCTGCTGGCTAACGCATTCCAGAGCGAGCGCAAAGTGAAGGAAGAAGCCGACAAAATAGAGTTGGTGACCAGTGGCACCAACCGCGTGGTGGAGGCAAGCAGCAAGTCGGAGCCTGAGTCGGAGCCCGAAGAGGTGGTCATCAAGACCTTCAAAACCCCAAAGGCTACGCCGACGGATGCACCCGTCAGCGAGCCTGAACCTGAACCCGAGCCCGAGCCAGAACTGGAACCCGAGTCCACGCCCGAGACCGAGATGGAGGAGGCCACCATGCCGCAAGCCGACGAAGATTCCCCTGAAGTGGAGGACAGCCCCATCCCTGCCGAAAACGAGGAGTCCGTCAAGGAGGAGGATGGCGAGACGAGCGACGAGACTACCAAAGCCGCCATCGACAGCCCCTTCAAGGTGGTGGGCACGCTCGACCTCAGCGCCATCAACCAGCGCATGCGTCCCGACAAGAAGAAGCGCAAGAAAGGCGAGAAACGCGAACCCGCCGTATCGCCCGCCGCTGCTGCCAAACCCAAAGCAACCAAGCCGGAAGCCCCCAATCCTACCGTCAAGCCTGAGCCTGCCCAACCTGTCGAAGCTCCCAAACCGGAGGTTCAAGCCAAACCCGAACCTGAGTTTATCGAAACACAATACACCAAACTGGAAGGTCCCAAGGTACTGGACAAAATCGACCTCAGCCAGTTTAGCAAAGATGGTGCCGACACCCCCGGCAGCAAGCGCAAGCGCAAACACCAGAAGAAGGAGGCCGTCAGCGCACAAGAGGTGAAGAAGATTGGCGCCGAGGTGGCCAAAAAGGAGAACAAGGAGAAGGAGAAAGCCAAGAAGGAGAGCCAGAAGAACGCCGCACAGCAACAGCAGGCTGCCGGTGGCAAGAAGAAGAAAAAGAAAGAGGAGAAGAAACCAGTCGAGATAGACGACAACGAGATTGAGAAGCAGATCCGCGACACGCTGGCCCGCCTCTCGCCCCTCGGCAAGTCCAAGACCTCCAAGCACAACCGCGAGAAGCGCCAGAAGGTGCACGCCCAGATGGAAGAGGAGCTCCAGCACGAGATAGAGCAGCAGAACGTGCTGCAGGTGACGGAGTTCGTCACCGCCAACGAGCTGGCCACCATGATGAACGTGCCGGTGACCAAGATTATTGCCACCTGCATGTCGGTCGGCATCTTCGTCAGCATCAACCAGCGCCTCGACGCCGAGACCATCAAGCTCATCGCCGACGAGTTCGGCTTCGAGGTGAGCTTCGCCTCGGAGGATGTGGTCAACACCATCCACAAGATCGAGGAGGAGGACCGTCCCGAGGACCTCGTGCCCCGCAACCCCATCATCACCGTTATGGGTCATGTGGACCACGGTAAGACGTCGCTGCTCGACTATATCCGCAAGACCAACGTCATCGCCGGCGAGGCGGGCGGCATCACACAGCACATCGGTGCCTACGAGGTGCAGACCGCCGACGGCCGCAAGATTACCTTCCTCGACACCCCCGGTCACGAGGCCTTCACCGCCATGCGTGCCCGTGGTGCCAAGATGACGGATATCGCCATCATCGTCATCGCCGCAGACGACAAGATTATGCCGCAGACGGTCGAGGCCATCAACCATGCCCAGTCGGCCGGTGTGCCCATCGTCTTCGCCATCAACAAAATCGATAAACCCGGTGCCGACCCCGACCGCATCAAGACCGAGCTGGCCAACATGAACCTGCTGGTCGAGGAATGGGGCGGCAAATACCAGAGCCAGGACATCAGCGCCAAGAAGGGCATCGGTGTCGAAGAGCTGCTGGAGAAGGTCATCCTGCAGGCCGACATCATGGAGCTCAAGGGCAACCCCAACAAGCGCGCCAAGGGTGTGGTCATCGAGAGCGCCCTGGACAAGGGCCGCGGCTACATCGCCAAGCTCCTCGTGCAGGACGGCACCATCCGCAAGGGCGACCCCATTGTGGCCGGTGCCATCGCTGGCCGCGTGCGCGCCATGTACAACGAGCGCAACCAGGAGGTCATGTCCGCCGGTCCCTCGCAGCCTGTGCTGCTGCTGGGTCTCACCGGCGCCTGCCAGGCTGGCGACACCTTCAACGTCATGGAGAACGAGAAGGAGGCCAAGGACATCGCCGCCAAGCGTACCCAGCTGGCCCGCGAGCAGGGCCTGCGCACCCAGACGCACCTCACCCTCGAGGAAATCGGCCGTCGCCGCGCCTTGGGCAACTTCAAGGAGCTCAACATCATCGTCAAGGGCGATGTGGACGGCTCCGTGGAGGCACTCAGCGACTCGCTCATCAAGCTCGGCAACGAAGAGGTGCAAGTCAACGTCATCCACAAGGGCGTGGGCCAGATTTCGGAGAACGACGTCACGCTGGCCATGGCCTCCGACGCCATCATCATCGGCTTCCAGGTGCGTCCTTCCGTTGGCGCCCGCAAGATGGCCGAGACCGAGCACATCGACATCCGCCTCTACAGCATCATCTACGACGCCATCAACGAGCTCAAGGACGCCATCGAGGGCATGCTCGCCCCCGAGACGCAGGAGAAGATTGTGGCCAACCTCGAAATCCGCGAGACCTTCAAGATCAGCAAGGTCGGCACCATCGCCGGCTGTATGTGCCTCGACGGCAAGATCAACCGCCAGAGCAACATCCGCATCATCCGCGACGGCATCGTGGTCTACACCGGCAAGCTCGCCTCCCTCAAGCGCTTCAAGGACGACGTTAAGGAGGTGGTCAGCGGCCAGGATTGCGGCCTGAACATCGAGAACTACAACGACATCAAGGTCGGCGACATCGTCGAAGCCTACGAGGTCATCGAGATAAAGAGAAAGTTGTAAGTTTTAAGCTGTGAGTTTTAAGTCGGCTGTCGCCGCCACGCGTAGCCACTCAAAACTCACAGCTCTCAGCCTAAAACTGAACACTCCCAACCACCCACCACCCAAGCCCCGCAGGGGCGGCAGAAAATAAGGAAAAGCGAAACAATAAAAACAACAAACCGCCGTTAATACGGCACAAGGTTGCCTCCTTAGTTCAACGGATAGAACGGAAGTTTCCTAAACTTTAGATGAGGGTTCGATTCCCCCAGGGGGTACAAAATGACAGACGAGGATATTAACGAGCTTAGCGAAAAAATCCACCACGGTCTTAGACTTGCCGAATACCGTATGCTCAAAGAGAAAGCATTGCACGATGAAGACATCGTCGTTTGCGACAAAGCCAACAATATCGTTTACATCCCCGCAAAAGTGGCACTTGCAAAGTTGGAGCAAGACGCCACATATGCTGCCATCATTAATAAGTCAGAACGGAAGTTTCCAAAACTTTAAATGAGGGTTTGCTACACTTTGGTCGCAAGCCATAGCTCGATTCCCCTGGGGTACAAAGACCAAGAGTAGCCACCTGGCTACTCTTATGTATTGACTATCAATCCACCACACACAACTGACACATTAACGCATTCACACATTAACACATTGGATGCGCGTCTACTCCTTTTACTCCCCTTTTGCTCCCCTTCGTACCCCCTTCTGGGTAACTCTGCTGTAACTATACAATAACTCCGCTGTAACTCCGTTACACCCATAGTCACCATCAACAACACACACTATGGCAAAGACCCGCCCAACCCTCGGCCCTAATTCCGGAAAAATCGGCGACTTGGTATATTACACCCGCTTCGGCAAGGAGTTCGTCCGCCGTAAGGCAGAGACTTTCACCGACTGCAAGTCGGAAGCGCAGCTGCGCCAGCGCGCCCTCTTCAAGGCCACCCAGCAGACCGCAGCCCTCTATGGTTCCCTGTTGCAACGCGGCCTCACCAAGTACGCCCATAGCCAAGGCCACACCGAAGCCAACGAGTTCTCGCGCCTCAACAAAGAGCGCTTCACCTATGCCGACGGCAAAGTCACCATCGACTACCCCGCCCTGCAACTCGCAGTTGGTCCCCTGCCCACTGTTGCTTTCACCGCTTGCCACGCCGAAGGTCTCCACATCACGCTGACCTTCGACCCCAACCCCTCCGCCGACAAAGCCCGTCACGACGATGTCGTCCACATCTATGCCGTCTCCCCGCAAGCCGAAGTCTGCATGCTGATGACCAGCATAGAACGCCAATCCGGACAAGCCTCTTTCGATCTTCCCGACCTAAGCGACGAGGTGGCATCTGAACACGAAACCGAACCTACAAACAAACGCAAGAATCAGACTAACGCATTAACACACTCACACATTAACGCAATCCATTACCACCTCTACGCCATCGTCGAAGCAGCCAACACCGCCCCCATCCCCACCCTCTCCGCCGCCGAGAAGAAAGCCAACAAACTCCACCGCAACATCAACCGTCGCGTCTCCAACTCAATATACATTGGCAGCATTACCACAGCCAAATCGCAAGCTTAAGATAATTCATATTTGGCAGAATAAAAAAATAATTGTATCTTTGCAGTTGCATTTGGCATATACCCAATGCTAGAAATTGATTGCTAACAAAAAGAATAACAATAGAACAAAAAAAGTAATTAGTAAATAACATCCTTGATTAGGCTGAGGATACCGAATTAGCACATCGAACAAAAATCAGCGATCAGGCGAACACGGATGTTTGCGCTAACACATAGGGCGTGAACTGTGATTGTCGTCTGATTGGTCGTGCTAAGCCAAGGTATCCCAATCCCATTCACGCCCTCTTTTCACGAAATGAAAACGAGGGCTTTTAGATTGCCCTATTGTTGGACAAGGAAATGACTAAAAAATACACATTCATAGATTTGTTTGCCGGAGCTGGTGGTCTTTCTGAAGGATTTGTCAGAGCCGGGTTCACTCCTATTGCACATATAGAGATGGATAAATATGCCTGCGAAACACTAAAAACAAGGGCTGCTTACCACTATCTTGATGAAAATAACAGATTAGACATCTATAAGAAATATCTACTAGAAAAGAAAGAAGGAGAGAATGGGCAGAAGTTATGGAGCCAAGTACCAGCTCCAATTATTGACAGCGTTATTCATGCTATTATTGGCTCCGCAACCATAGATGGAATATTCCAGAAGGTTGACATTCTTAAAGGAAAGAATGGTGTAGACCTGATAATTGGTGGACCTCCTTGTCAAGCATATTCCATTGCAGGTCGTTCAAGGATGGGGAAAGATGTAGAGAAAGACCCTAGAAATGAGCTATATAAATACTACGTTCGCTTTTTGGAACGATACACTCCCAAAATGTTTGTCTTTGAAAATGTACTTGGTATTAAAACAGCCAAACAAGGTGAGCCATTAAAAGATTTACAGGAACTTGTTGCAAGTGCTGGCTATGAGATGAAAATGGAGGTGCAAAATGCATCTGAGCATGGAGTACTGCAAAGACGACAGAGAGTAATTATTGTTGGTTGGCGAAAGGATATTCTAAATTCCAAAGGCGAGAAACATTTTTATCCGATTCTGGAGAAAGAATGTAATTCATACACTGTGATGAATGATTTATTCTCAGACCTTCCCATTAGAAGGGCAGGAGAAGGGAGTCTTACAGACCCTGTTCATTATTCCAAAGATTTGAACGACATGCCGTATCTTAAAGAATCTGCTATCCGCAATGAAAAAGTCGACTTTACAACGCAACATATTGCCCGCCCACACAATGCCAATGACAGGGAGATCTATTGTATGGCGATAAAACAATGGAGAGAGAAAAGGAAACAGTTAGACTATTCCAAACTGCCAGCCCACTTACAAACTCATAAAAACACAAAATCATTTCTGGACAGATATTCTGTAGTTGACCCAGATGGATACAGCCACACTGTAGTTGCACACATATCGAAGGATGGACATTATTACATTTATCCAACCACAAATCCTACAATTGAGAATGTGCGTTCAATAACAGTAAGAGAGGCTGCTAGGCTTCAATCATTTCCTGATGACTACTTTTTCGAAGGAAACAGAGGTGCTGCTTTTAAGCAAATAGGTAACGCTGTTCCCGTATTATTAGCCTTCAAGATAGCGAAAGAGATTCTAAAACAACTGTAGACTATGGATTATTCATTACTACCTAAAACGGAAGCGGTTCCTGAAGCAGCCTCAATGATTGAGACCTTCAGGGCAATTGGATACAACCTCGAAACTGCAGTTGCTGATATTTTAGACAATTCAATATCAGCAGGTGCAAAAAACATATATATTGAAAGAATATGGGATGGTGGAAAAACCATTGTGACCATCAAGGATGATGGCTTAGGTATGAATAGTGAAGAGATTGTGGAAGCCATGCGCCCTGGAGCCCAAAACCCATTAGATTCTCGTGATGTTAATGATTTAGGGCGTTTTGGGTTAGGAATGAAAACAGCATCCTTCTCTCAGTGTAGAAAACTGACTGTGATAAGCAAAAAAAATGGTTATCATACTGCTTATTGGACATGGGATTTGGATTACGTTGCCATGAGCCATAAATGGGAGCTAATAAGATGGGCACCAGAAGAATATACAAATACCCTAGACGAACAAGTATCTGGTACAATGATAATCTGGACAGATTTAGACAGAGTTATACCCCCGTCAACATCAGTAGAGGACATTGTCGCCAAACAAAAGTTTTCTGATGCATGGGCAAGAGTGAAGTCTCATATCGCAATGACCTTTCATCGTTTTATTGAAAGCAACGATGTTACTATATATTGGGGTGGGAATCCTATTGAAGCATGGAACCCATTCTGCCTTGATGAAAAAAAGACTCAATGCTTCCCGACAGAGAATTTGTATTTTGGAAGTAATAAAGCAGAAGTAAAAGGATACATATTACCACATAAGAACAATTTCAGTTCTGAGCAGAAATACAAAGAGGCAGAAGGAATGAATGGCTATCCAGCTGCACAAGGTTTCTATGTATACCGAGGGAAGCGGCTTCTACTCGCAGGAAGTTGGCTTAACCTATTCAGGAAAGAAGATCATTATAAGCTTGTTCGAATCAGCATAGATCTACCAAACACCCTAGATTCTGAATGGCAAATTGATATCAAGAAATCAACTGCAATACCACCTCTTTCTTGTCGTGAACAACTACGTTCTTACGCCCTTGATGTAAGAAACAAAGGAATGGAAGTTTACCGACATAGAGGAAAGATATTAAAGAAAAAGGCAGGAATTAACTTTCAGCCCCTTTGGTTAGAAAAGAAAAAAGGTAATAAATGGTCTTTTGTGGTTAACCGTGACAACCAATTGATAATGGATTTGCAAGAAGAAGCACAAACAAATCCTAAGCATGCTATTAGTATGTTATTACGCATAATAGAAGAGTCAATCCCCACTCCGACTATCTTCATCAAACAATCCAGCGAGGAGAACTTGCAAAAAGAACCATTCTCTGATATGGACACAGCCATTATACAAGAGATGTTGCAGAAGATGTTCAACAATTTAAAAGCCTCTGGTCATACCAAAGAACAAGCAAAAGCTGTTCTTAAAACAATAGAACCATTTAATAATTACGAAGACTTAATCGAGGAGTTATGAATATGGAATCTTATCAAAAAGCAATAGAAGTATGTCGAACCTTAATTGGTTTGAAAGAGTCTGTTACTGATAACGATATTGACACAGCGGTCAATAGTGTAGTTTTGATGTTTCCCACACTAAGCAAAGAGGTTCTCAAGACAAAACTAATGTCTATTTATAGTGTTCGTGTTGAACCTATGCAGATTTTAGAGGGACGTGAACGACGCAAACCTTGGCTTATGGCATTCAAAGCTTCTGAATGTTGTAAATGGTCTTTCTGGAATCGTTACAAATATTACCTTGAACATCAAAAAGGATTTGAGCCAGCAACAATACAAGGTGTTGATGATATGACTGACAGGATACTTGACAGGTTCTTTAATCCTCAAAAAACAGATGTGATTATAAGCAAGAAAGGTCTCGTGGTCGGTCAGGTTCAATCAGGTAAGACAGCGAACTATACAGGACTAGTTTGTAAAGCTGCTGATTCTGGTTTTAATCTGATAATTGTACTAGCGGGAACTTATAATAATCTTCGTAGTCAGACCCAGTTGCGATTGGACGAGGGTTTCTTGGGCTTCGATACTCAGTTTGAGCGAGCCAGTACAAAGGAAACTACCAAAATAGGGGTTGGCTTAATTCCGGGATTTGATGATGCTATTGCTAACTCGTATACAACCAATTCTGAAAAAGGAGATTTCACCAGTCGTTCAGCCAATACTGCTGGCTTTAACTTTAACGCCCCACAACCAGCACTTCTTGTTGTAAAAAAGAACTCAACAGTATTAAAGCGCCTTAATACTTGGCTGAATACGCATTCTGAGAACGGGAAAATAAGCAACAAATCCCTTCTAATGATTGACGATGAGGCAGATAATGCATCTATCAATACAAATGCGTCAAATGATGACCCGACAACAATTAATAAGTATATTTGCTCTATTTTGAACAAGTTTAATCGTACTGCCTACGTTGGGTATACTGCTACTCCTTTTGCCAACATCTTTATCCCCCAAGATGATTCCAATCTGTTCCCAAGAGATTTTATCATCAACCTGCCATCCCCTTCAACATATATAGGACCCGATAAGGTATTTGGAACCTCATTAATACCAGACGACACGAATGATGAACTATTACCAATCGTTGTACCAATCAATGATTTTACATCATTCGTTCCCAACAAACATAAAAAAGATGATATTAAACCAACATTATCCGAGGTTCCTGAATCGTTACGACTTGCCATAAAATGTTTCATTGTGACATGTGCAATAAGAAATCTTCGTGGTCAAGACCACAAACATAATTCAATGCTCATACACGTTAGCAGATTCCAATCATGGCAAAACCACATAAAGGACCTGGTTACACGTATCTTCAATTACTACAAACAGGAGATTGAAGCCGGTGATAGAATGGTGTTGGAAGAATTACGAAATGTATTTGAAGAGGACAATGGAGCTTACAAGTCTTACAAAACGACCACTCAAATGATATTGGATTCCAAATTCAGAGATATTGATGATTCATTGGAAATCCACAAGTGGGAAGATGTGAAGTCTCAACTCTTTAAAGCTGTCCAGAAAATAACTGTCAAATCTATCAATGGATCGTCAAAGGATGCGCTGACATATTACGATAACAAAGACGAGGGAATTTCTGTAATCGCTATTGGTGGTGATAAACTATCACGAGGCTTGACACTAGAAGGTCTGTCTGTCAGCTATTTCTTGCGAGCGTCAAAAATGTATGACACACTGATGCAGATGGGGCGCTGGTTTGGCTATCGTTCTGGCTATGTGGATTTATGTAGGTTGTTTACAAGTAGTGAACTGAATGAGTGGTATCGCCATATCACTTTGGCGAGCGAAGAACTTAGAGAAGAGTTTAGCTATCTATATGAGATTGGTGGAACTCCAGAAGATTACGCCCTTAGAGTAAGAAATCACCCAGGGGTTTTACAGATAACATCACTTGCAAAAATGCGATATGCTAGCACGATTGAAGTTTCTTGGGCTGGCAGATTAGTCGAAACATACCAGTTGCTAAAGGATAAGGCCAGCAGGCACATTAATTTTGTGGCAGCTGACACATTATTGTGCAAACTCGGATTGTATACCCAAGCAGGAAACAACTATTTATGGAAAAATATTGACGTTGAAACAATACTGACTTTTTTCGAGAGTTACCGTTTACCATCTTCAATGGTCAAGGTCAATCTAAGAGCCATATCCGAATACATAAGACAGGTAAACAATTCGGGTGAATTATCTGATTGGAGTGTGGTCTTGATGAACAAACCTACGGGAGAAAAAACAAGAGAGTGCGATGGCTATTTATCAAATGGGCTTGGATTCAATTACTTTATGCGTATGCCATCAAGTGATGCCTCTGAGCACTATCTGTTAAGAAAAAACCATATTCTTGGTAATCCACGTGATGAATTTATCGATTTGAACGATGAGATTCTAAAAGAAGCATTGGATGAAACAAATAAAAAGTTAAAAGACAGGAAACAATCATATCCAAGCCCTAAACTTGTGAGGGAAAAATATCGTGATGTTAAACATCCTTTGCTGATAATATATCCCATAAAGCCATCAGCTGATTATGTAACAGCCAACAAAGATGGCAATGAACCTTATATGAGTTTTGCCATTTCGTTCCCGCATACCAATACGGGTGTAGCAATTTCATATTCTGTAAATCAACTGACAGACTTTGCAGATACTGAAGATATTTTTGAACAAGAAAACGATAATGTATATGAACAGAGTTGATACAATAAAGGAAGTTTGGCAGAAACTCGAGAGTGAATGTACAGAGGGACT
>JAZNHG010000062.1:0-15029 GCA_045576855.1 Bacteroidales bacterium
TTGGCCATTAGTATTGTCTTCCTAAGACCGCTTGGCCCCCGACTTGATTTTGGATTGGCGGGTCGACCCACGAAAAAAAGTCGCCGATGGTCCTTTTCGGCGACTTTTTTCGAGCCATCAACCATGCATCCGAAATGTTAAAATGCTAGGATGGTGGTAGGATGGTGGTAGGATGGTGGTAGGATGATGGTAGGTTGGTGGTAGGATGATAGCCCTCGGATACGTGTTCAGTGTGCAGTGTTCAGTGTGCAGTGTTCGGCGAAAAAAGCAGATGCATGCATCCTATATACTTAACACTGAACACTGAACACTTAACACTGCTCATTATCTACTGTCAACTGCCAACTGTCAACTGCCCACTGCCCACTGCCAACTATCAACTGCCAACTCAACTCCCCTCAGTGTACGTTTGGATTTTGCAAGAAAAAAACATTAAATAATGTTAAGCGGCCGCCGTTTACTATATATAAGAGGTTTATATTATACAATATATATATAATTTGAATGCTCTCCGCTCTCCGCTCTCCGCTCTCCGCTCTCCACTCTCCGCTCTCCGCTCTCCACTCTACACTCTATAGTCCGGCTATGGCCATGAGGATGGGTGTCAGTTGCTGAGTGGCTTCGCGGCCGGAGCACCCGTAGCCGTTGGCCACCAGGGCGAAGGCCAGCCGCCGTCCGTCGGCGGTGGTCACATAACCGGCATAGCTCTTCACGCTCTCCATGCTGCCGGTCTTGAGCTGCATGCTGACGCTCTTGGGCAGCGCGGGCAGCAGGTTGCGTGCCGTGCCGCTGCCGCCCACGGTGGAGAGGCTTTCCAGAAAATGGTCGAAGAAAGGCTCGCTGCAGAGGGCCGTCAGGTAGCGGGCCAGCATGTCGGCCGTCAGCCGGTTCTGCCGCGAGAGGCCGCTGCCGTCCACCACGTGCACCCCGCCCAGGTCCAGCCCCTTTTCGGCCAGGTAGGCTTCCACGGCCTTGGCCCCGTGGGCGAAGTCGCCCGCGTGGTACTGGCGGTAGCCTAGATACTTGAAGATGGCTTCGGCATAGATATTGTTGGACGTGTGGTTGGTGTATTGCGCTATGTGGCGGTAGACGGGACTGAGGTATTCGCTGACGGTGCGAGTGCTGTCCGGCTCGGCATCCGCTTCCTCGGCGCCCATGCCCACGCTGATGCCCTGGCTGCGCAGGTGGGTGGCCAGCAGGTCGGCGCAGGTGCGTCCGGGGTGGGGCAGGGCTACGCGAACGCTGAAGTCGCGAGCGCCCAGCGGCACTGTGCCGCAGTAGGCGCGCTCGGAGAACCACGGCAGCCCGTAGGCCACCACCTGGTCGCCGCTGCCGGCGGGGCCGGTGGTCACCTCGTTGACCGTCAGCAGGTCCAGGTTCTTGGGGTTGGTGCGTGCCACGACGGCGGGGGCGCCCAGTTGCGCTCCGGCGTTGAAATGCACGAAATACATGTTCTCGTGGAAGTTGAGCCCCGTGGCGCCGGCACCGTAATAGTTGCCTACATCGCCGTGTTGCCAGCTGTCGTGCTGCTGCGGACCGCAGAAGATGGAGGCCACGTAGCGGATGCGGCCGTCGATGCGGCGCACGCCGCGCGACCGCAGGGCGGCGGTCCATTGGGCGAAGAGGGTGTCGGCAGTGGTCTGCCGATAGCGGTACGAACCCAGTAGCGGGTCGCCGCCGGCTATGATATAGAGGTCGCCGTGCAGCACCCCCTCGCGGTCCACCTCGCCCCGCATCAGCAGGCGGGTGGTGAAGCGGAAGCTGGACCCCAGCCGGGCGAAGGCGGTGCCCGTGGTCAGCAGCTTCTGCACCGAGGCCGGCGTCACCGACCGCTGGTCGTCGTGCCCGTAGAGGCGTTGGCCGCTGGTGGCGTCGTAGACACTGACGCTCAGCGTGGCGTGGCGCATGCCCTCGGCACCCTGTGCCCGCTGCACGGCGCGGTCCAACTCCAGAACGGATTGCGCACACAGCGTGTGGCTCAGCCCGAGTGTCAGCAGCACCAGCAGATATCGGCCTCGGATACTCATTGCAGGCTTGCGTTGATGGTGGCTATCTGGTCGAGCAAGGCGTCGCGTCCGTAGCCCGTGTGCGACGAAGTGAGCAGCATGGGGGGCAGTTCCTCCCACAGCTCGGCCAGGCTCTGCTTCATAAGCTTGATGTTGCCCATCACCTCGCGCTGCTTCTCCTTGTCGGTCTTGGTGAAGACGATGGTGAGCGGCACCCCGTTCTGTCCCAGGAAGGCGATGAATTCCAGGTCGATGCGCTGCGGAGGTATGCGGCTGTCGATGAGCACATAGGTGTTCACCAGCGCTTCGCGGTGCAGGAAATACTCGCGTATCATGGTGCTCCAGGCGTCGCGCGAACTCTTCGATGTGCGTGCATATCCGTAGCCCGGCAGGTCGACCAGATACCATTCCTCCGTCTCCTTGCGGCCCTCGCGCTCTACATCGCTGACCACGAGGAAGTGGTTTATCAGCTGTGTCTTGCCGGGCCGGCCGCTGGTTTTGGCCAGTCCCTTGACGCCGGTGAGCATGTTGATGAGCGACGATTTGCCGACATTGCTGCGCCCGATGAAGGCATATTCGGGTCGGCCGTCGGTGGGGCATTTGCGCCACGTGGGGCTGCTGATGGCAAACTGGGCGCTGCGTATCGTCATCGGTCGTCCTTTCTGGTGCGGCGTCGCGCCTTCTTGATGTTCTTCAGCTCGAGTTTCAGCTCCTTGGCTTTCTCGCGCAGGCGCTCGCGTTCCAGCTGTGCACCCTTCAGTAGGCTCAGCTCCTGCAGCGTCTGATTCTCCTCCTCGCTGGTCTTGCGCCACCAGGGCAGGCGTCGCATGTTGATATGGAACAGGCGTTTGCGGTCGAACTTGGAGTTCTTCTCCGAGTAGCTGTCCACGTGCCGTATGCGCTTGTCGGCATTGATGTCCTTCAGCGTGATGAGAATGCCCACGCCGTTGGTGCCCGGCAGGCCGTGGTCGGGGCAGGTGCCGAAATAGCGCATGGTGGACGAGAGGTTCATATAGGCGTTCACCAGTGGCGGTACAGTGCAGCCGCGTGCACGCATGGCGTGCAGTAGAATCTGGTAGTCCTCCTTGTAGTTGCGTCCGTTGAAAAGCTTCACCAGCTGGTTGTAGTCCATTTCTATCTTGGTGGGCTCGTAGGGCCACATCAGTCCGTCGGGGTCGGGGAAGTACTTCTGGTAGAAGTAGAGGATGAGGTCGCGCGCCTCGCTGTCCATCGAGTCGTAGATGGTGATTTTGCCCAGGAAGTAGCGTGTCTCCGGTATCTCCAAAATCAGCGCGCCCAGACCGTCCCACAGGTTGTCGAGCGAGTAGAGGCCCTTGCCCAGGTTGTTGCTGGGTTGGTATGCGGGTTGCACGAAGGCGCGGCCCAGCTCGACGGTGTAGGGCAGGTAGTTGTCCAGAAACTCCTGGCTGAAATGGTAGTGCTCGGCGGTGGGGGTCATGTAGCTGCCGTCGGGCCGTTCCATCATGGTGCTGCCGTGCTGGAAACGGTAGCCGCCCATGATTTCCTCGTCCTCGGTGTTCCACACGAAGAGCTGCTTGCAGCAGTAGGGGTCGGGCAGGGTGTCGTATTCGTCGATGTCCACCTCCTTGCCTGTGCCGCCGCCGTCGACGGCGAAGCTCAGTTCGCGCAGGCGCCCGATTTCGCGCATGATATTGGGCGACAGATGGGCTGTGGTGATGTAGATTTCCTTGTTTCCGCGGTTGGTCTTGCGCAGAAAATGCTTCTGCTTGAGCTCCTTCTTGATGAGCTCGCGGTCCACTGGCGGTGCGATGTATGATAGGTCTTGCATGATGTTTTTTTAGTTGGCAGTTGGTAGTTGGCAGTTGGCAGTTGGCAGAGCCCGCAATTGTCTCTAACTCCTCAACCTTCTCTAACTCATTTATCTTCTCTGACTTCTCTAACTTAAGCAATAAACTCAGCCTCGGGATTGTCTTTCAGACGGTAGACATGCTCTTTCACTAGCTGAGCCCATTCGGCCGGCGTGTGCCGCTGGTCGAAGGTCTGCCACGGAATGGGGCGGCCGAAGGTGACGGTAAAGGTCTTGCCGCGCTGCGCATACATCTCGGCTGGCAGCAGTGCCATCTCGAAGTTGAATTTGATGCCCAGCGCCTTGCGCAGGTTGGCCAAGCGGTAGAAACGCATCCGGTTGCGCGCGTTGGTGTAGACTGGCACCACGTCTCGCTGATAGCGCACCGCCTTCTTGATGAAGGTGGCCTTCCATTCCAGGTCTTTCACCTCGTGTTTGCACCGGCTGCCCGGCACACGTTGCAGGCGCGAGCAGATGCCCGCCGGGAAATAGAGCAGTGTGTTCTGCGCCGCAAAGGCTTCCTCCAGGCTGGCCAGCGCCTTGGTGCGGTTCACCTTGTCGATGGGAAAGAAGAGCTCTTTCAGCCCCGGCAGGTAGAGCAGGAAGTCGTTGACCGGGAAACGGATGTCGCTCCTCACGCGGCCCACGGCCCCCATCAGAGCCAGCCCGTCGGGGCCGCCCAGCGGGTGGTTGCCAACCACCATCGGGTAGCCCTCCGTCGGTATATGCTCCGCGCCGATACTCTTCACCGTGACGTGCAGGTCCTGCTCGTCGTGCCCCTCGAGGAACTTGTGCACAAAGTCCAGCCCAAAGTACTCGCGGTTCATGTAGATGCCGCGGTTTATGTCCGGCACATGCAGTAATCGCTCTGCCCACCGTATCACCCACCGTGGCGCTTTCACCTTCTTGGCAGACAGAATCTTCTCCAAATCAATATGTTTCTCGCTTATGCTTTCGCTTCTTGGGTCCATAATATGACTAATTTTCGGCTGCAAAAGTACTAAAATTATATTTATTGAAACAATATATTTATTAACAAAATGCCGCCGCCTGTTGATTACCTCCGGTTGGCTGAGTGGCTGACCTTCGCCATGTTACCACTCACACTTTTTTTAACATAAATGGAGAAAAATTTTGTCAGTTTTAGAAAAATATGTAATTTTGCACCCGATTTGAATGCTCAAAAACGAATTGTTGATGCTCTTTTCGCTTTGAGGTTCAGATTGTTGAATGGATAACGAAAATAATTAAAGTCATGGCAAAGAAGAATAAAGACGCACGTGTGCAGGTCATTCTCGAGTGCACCGAGCAAAAAAACAGCGGTGTCGCCGGCATGAGCCGCTACATCACCACCAAGAACAAAAAGAACACTCCGGAGCGTCTGGAGCTCAAGAAGTACAACCCCTTCTTGAAGAAAGTCACCGTTCACAAAGAAATCAAGTAACGAAAGGAGAACTGAACTATGGCAAAGAAAGTTGTTGCTACCCTGAAGACCTCGACCGGTAAGAGCTATGCCAAGGTGATTCGCATGGTTCGCTCGGAGAAGACCAACGCCTACACTTTCCAGGAGGAAGTCATTCCTTCGGACAGTGTGCAGGAGTACCTGAAGAAGAAATAATTGGAAACAATAATTTTTTCATACGCTTTTGTTTTGGCCTCTGGAGCAGTCTCTGCTCTGGAGGTTTTTTTAATTCCGTGAACGGATGCTGAATCGTCGCACATATATGCGCTTTGCGTCCTGGGTGCTGCTGCTGGCCTACCTGCCATTGCTGGTGTCGTCGGCTGTACACATGCACCAGCCGACGGCTACAATGTGCGATGATTGCGCCCATCATGTAGAGCATCCGTCGCATTTCGCAGAGTCGGCGGTGACGATGCAGGACTGTATGTTCTGCCATGTGGCGTCGATTGTCTACTTCGGTGTGGCGCTGACGGCGCTGGTGGTGCCGTTGGTGATGGTGGTGCGCGAGCGGTTTCGCCGTTGCCTGCGGGTGTTCGGCACGCACGATAGCGGCGTGTCGCTGCGGGCGCCTCCCGTTTGCTGATTGTATTTACATGTGTATTTTTTTGTCGTCGGGGGTGGTATTTCATCCTTGGGCGGCAGTAGTGTCGTATTTTATTAATCAATCAGCAAATGAAAAAGATAGCCTTTATAATAGCAATTCTGTTACCTGTGGCGGCGCTGGCCCAACGCGCCACGGATGCCAATCTGGTGGGCCATGTGGTGGATGCCGTCAGCGGCGAACATGTGTCGTATGTCACCGTGGCACTCAAGGGCACTTCTATAGGTACCGTTGCCGATGCCGGTGGTCATTTCCACCTGACCAATTGTCCCGAAGGGACCCACACGCTGGTGGTGCGAGGTGTGGGCTACCGCCAGGAGGAGCGCACCGTAAGCCTGCAGCGCCAGAAGACGGTAGAGCTGTGCATCGAGCTGCAGCGCGATATGATAGAGCTGGGTCAGGTGGTGGTCACCGCCACGCAGCATGCCACCACCCGCAACGAGACGCCTACGGTGGTGGGAGTGGTGGGCAGCGAACAGCTGGAGGCCGCCAGCGCCACCAATCTGGCCGAAGGGTTGCGCTTCGAGACGGGTGTGCGGGTGGAGAATACCTGTCAGAACTGTGGCTCCAACGAGGTGCGTATCAATGGGCTGGGCGGCGCCTACAGCCAGGTGCTCATCGATAGCCGTCCCATCAACAGCGCCCTGGCCGGAGTCTATCTGCTGGAGCAGTTGCCCGCGGCAATGATTGACCAGGTGGAGGTGATGCGCGGGGGCGGCTCGGCGCTCTACGGCAGCAACGCCATAGCCGGCGTGGTCAATGTCATCACCAAGGAGCCGGTGCGCAACATGGCCGAGGTGGGCAACATCACGCGTCTGGTGGGTGGCCGCAGTGTGGACTGGGCCAACTCCTTCAACGCGTCGGTGGTCAGCGAGAGCCACCGCGCCGGACTCTTCGTCTACGGACACAACCGCCAGCGCGACCCCTACGACCACGACGGCGACGGATACTCCGAACTCGGCCTGCTGAAGGCCCGCATGGTGGGCTTCCGCGGCTATGTGCGCACGGGCGATTATTCCAAGCTGAATGTGGAGTACCACAACCTGAACGAGTACCGCCGCGGGGGCGACCGCTTCGATTTGCCGTCGCCGCAGGCCCATGTCTCCGAGGGAGGCGAGCACGATATACACAGCGGCAGCGTGAAATGGGACTGGTTCTCGCGCAACGGTCTGCGCCATGCCTCCCTGTTCGCCTCGGCCCAGCATGTGGACCGCGAGAGCTACTACGGCGAGCGCGAGGACGACGAGCCCTTCGGCAATGCCTATGGCTATACCGCCAACCTGACGGTAGACTACGGTGCGCTGTACAGCCGCCACTTCGACCGCCTGTGGTTCCTGCCGGCCGAGTTCACCGCGGGGGTGGAGCATTCGCTGGACGACCTGCGCGACCACACCCTGACCAGCCCCGACACGCTGCGCCAGCGCGTCGGTGTGCTCAGCGCCTATGTGCAGAATGTGTGGCAGAGCTACCGCTGGACGCTGCTTGTGGGCGTGCGGGCCGACAAGCACACGATGGTCGACGCACCCGTGTTCAGCCCCCGGCTCAACGTGCGCTATGCCCCCAGCGAGCACCTGGTGCTGCGCACGGGCTACAGCTCCGGCTTCCGCGCGCCGCAGGTCTACGACGAGGACCTGCATGTGGGTGCCGTGGCGGGCGAGATCTACCGCATCACCAATGCCGTCGACCTCCGCATGGAGCGCTCGCATTCCGTCAACGCCTCGGCCGACTTCTGCTTCCATCTGGGGCAGATGGAGGCCGACCTACTGGTGGAGGGGTTCTATACGCGTATCGACGACGCCTTCGTCAACGAGTTGCTGTTCGACGACACCCTCGGCGGCTATCGCCACTACGAACGGCGCAATGCCGACGGTGCCGAGGTGAGCGGACTGAATGCCGAGTTGCGCATGGCGCCGCTGCCCACCCTGCAGCTGCAGCTGGGCGGCACCTGGCAGCGCAGCCGCTACCTGGGCCGGGGGCAGGAGTGGGCCGAGGGACGCTACGAGCGGCGCATGGAACGCACCCCCGACGTATATGCTTACCTCACGGCACGCTACAATCCCCACAAGCGCCTGCAGCTCAGCCTCAGCGGCATCTTCACCGGCCCGATGCTGGTCTACCACACCGTGGCCGACAGTGAGCATGAGCATGCCGACAAGCACGCGCACGGCTCCGAGGTGGAGCAGGTGGTCACCCCCTCGTTTTTCGACCTCTCGGCCCGGGTCACCTACAGCATCCCGCTCGGCCGACGCACGGCGCTCGACGTCAGCGCCGGAGTGCAGAATATCTTCAACTCCTACCAGCGCGACTTCGACCAGGGCCCCGACCGCGATTCGCAGTACATCTACGGCCCCTCGCTGCCGCGTACCTTCTTCGCCGAAGCCAGGCTTTCGCTCTGACCGTTGCCGGCCCGTCGGCCGACGGGGGTAGTGTCGCCGCGGCATACCGTCCGGGCCGACGGGTCGCAAGGCAGCCTGAAACGGCCTGCGAAAACCAGCCTAACACCTTATCAACTACTACTATAGTAGGTGTTGGTAAGTCGTTGGTAAGTCGTTGGTAAGTCGTTGGTAAGTCGATGGTAGGTTGGAAGCCTGGCGTTCAGTGGGTTACAAGGGCGTTTTTTCGCGTCACAACAGGCAGGGGTATTTTTCGTCTGGATTTGCTTTTGCCGTTTTGGATATTTTTTGTATCTTTGCCGATTGAACAGCTGGCGGTCGGTACCGCCAAGTTGTTGTATTATAACATAGTATATGAAATATAACGAATATAAGCAACTTGATTTGACCCGTATCGGGGCCGAGGTGCGCCGCTACTGGGAAGAGAACGCAACATTCGAGAAAGGCCAGCGCCTGAGCGAGGGCCATCCGTCTTTTGTCTTCTACGACGGACCGCCGTCGGCCAACGGCAAACCGGGCATCCACCATGTGATGGCGCGCACCATCAAGGACGTCTTCTGTCGCTACAAGGCGCAGCGTGGCTACCATGTGGACCGCAAAGCCGGCTGGGACACCCACGGTCTGCCCGTGGAGCTTGGGGTTGAAAAGAACCTGGGCATCACCAAAGAGGATATAGGCAAGAAAATCAGCGTGGACGAGTACAACCAGGCTTGCCGCACCGAGGTGCTGAAATACAAGGACCTGTGGGACGAGCTGACGCGCCAGATGGGCTATTGGGTCGACCTGGAGCACCCCTATATCACGTTTGACAACGAGTATATCGAGACCCTGTGGTTCCTGCTGAAGAAGCTGTACGACAAGGGACTGCTCTACAAGGGCTACACCATCCAGCCCTACAGCCCCGCTGCCGGCACGGGCCTGAGCAGCCACGAGCTGAACATGCCCGGCTGCTACCGCGACGTGAAGGATACCACCTGCGTGGCTATGTTTAAAATAGTGTTCAGTGGTGAGTGTTCAGTGTTCAGTGAGTTTTTGCAGGAGGGCGGCAGCCAACTTAACACTAATCACTTAACACTAAACACTGATATCCCCACTTATGCCATCGCCTGGACCACCACGCCGTGGACCCTGCCCAGCAACACGGCCCTCTGTGTGGGACCCAATATCGACTATGTGCTGATTGAGACCACGCACCCCTACACCGAGCAGCCCTGCCGCATCATCATGGCCAAGGCGCTCGTGGGCTCGATGTTCCCCGAGGGTAAAGGTCCCGATTACAAGATTGTCGGCGAGTGCAAAGGCACAGCCCTGGAGGGGCTGCGCTACGAGCAGCTGATACCCTGGGTGCGTCCGCGCGAGGTGAGCGAGCAGGGCAGCTTCCGCATCATTCTGGGCGACTACGTCACCACCGAGGACGGTACCGGCATAGTGCACATCGCACCCACCTTCGGCGCCGACGATGCCCGCGTGGCCAAGAAGGCCGGCATCGGCGAACTGCTGCTCTTCGACCGCGACGGCAAGCAGCTGCCGATGGTCGACAAGCAGGGCCGCTTCGCCCCGATAGAGGACCTCGACCCCGAGTGGGTGAAGGAGAATATGAACACCGAGCTCTACGGCCAGTATGCCGGCAAGTTCGTCAAGAATGCCTACGACCCCGCCAAGACCGAGAAGGACATGAGCCTCGATGTGGAATTGGTCATCATGCTCAAGGGCGAAGGCAAGCTCTTCAAGAGCGAGAAGCACACCCACAGCTATCCCCACTGCTGGCGTACCGACAAGCCCGTGCTCTACTATCCGCTGGACAGCTGGTTTATCCGCACCACTGCCCTCAAGGACCGCATGATAGAGCTGAACAAGACCATCAACTGGAAGCCCGAAGCCACCGGTACGGGCCGCTTTGGCAACTGGTTGGAGAATATCGTCGACTGGAACCTCTCGCGCAGCCGCTACTGGGGTACCCCGCTGCCCATCTGGCGCACCGAGGACGGCCGCGAGGAGAAGTGCATCGGCAGCGTCGGGGAGCTCCGCGCAGAGATAGACAAGGCTGTCGCTGCCGGTCTGATGAAAGAGAATCCCTATGCCGGCGACTATACCCAGTTCGACCTGCACCGCCCGTATATCGACAATGTCGTCCTGGTCAGCGACAGCGGTAAGCCTATGCGCCGCGAGCCCGACCTGATAGATGTGTGGTTCGACAGCGGCGCCATGCCCTATGCCCAGATTCACTACATGGGCGAGGCTTTGCGCAAGGACCAGTTCCCGGCCGACTTTATCGCCGAGGGCGTCGACCAGACGCGTGGCTGGTTCTATACCCTGCATGCCATCGCCACCATGTGCTTCGACTCGGTGGCGTTCAAGAACGTCATCAGCAACGGCCTGGTGCTGGACAAGAACGGCAACAAGATGAGCAAGCGTCTGGGCAATGCCGTCGACCCCTTCGAGACCCTCGGCAAGTATGGCCCCGACGCTACCCGCTGGTACATGATCACCAACAGCCAGCCGTGGGATAACCTGAAGTTCGACATCGAGGGCGTCGACGAGGTGCGCCGCAAGCTCTTTGGCACGCTCTATAATACCTACTCATTCTTCGCCCTCTACGCCAATCTGGACGGTTTCGACTACAGCCAGAAGGACCTCGATATCAAGGAGCGTCCGGAGATTGACCGGTGGATACTCAGCGAGCTGAACACGCTGGTCAAGACTGTGGGGGACGCTATGGAGGACTACGAGCCCACGCGTGCGGGCCGTGCCATCGGCACCTTCGTCGATGCCTACCTCAGCAACTGGTATGTCCGCCTCTGCCGCCGCCGCTTCTGGAAGGGCGACATGACGCAGGACAAGGTCAGCGCCTACCAGACGCTCTACACCTGCCTCGAGACCCTCAGCCGTCTGATGGCTCCGATAGCCCCCTTCTTCAGCGAGCGCATGTTCCTCGACCTCAATGCCGTCACCCACCGTCATCAGGTGGAGAGCGTACATCACCTGCCTTTCCCCGAGGTGCACGAGGCAATGGTGGACAAGAGTCTTGAGGAGCGCATGCAGCTAGCCCAGAAGGTCTGCTCTATGGTGCTCGGTCTGCGCAAGAAGAGCAACCTGCGTGTGCGTCAGCCGCTGCAGAAGATAGTCATCCCGGTGAAGGACAACGCCATGCGTGAGCAGATTGAACGTGTGCAGCACCTTATATGCTCCGAGCTCAATGTGAAGCAGGTGGAGTTCCTGGCTGCCGACAACGACTTGCTGGTGAAGAAGATTAAACCAAACTTCAAGACCCTCGGCCCGCGCTATGGCAAGGTGATGAAAGCCCTTGGTGCCGCCATTATGGCCTTCAGCCAGCAACAGATTAACGCCCTCGAGGCCGATGGCAAGACGATGATTAGTGTCGACGGAACCGACTGCGAGGTGCTGCTCAGCGACGTCGAGATTGCCACGCAGGACATCCCCGGCTGGGTGGTTGCCAACGACGGGTCGCTCACCGTAGCCCTCGATATCACGCTCACCCAGGAACTAGTCGACGAAGGTATCGCACGCGAGTTGGTGAACCGCATACAAAATATCCGCAAGGAACAGTTTGATGTCACAGACCGTATTGTGGTCACCCTCCAGAGTGGCGAGTGGGATGCTGCCGTCGAGCGTCACCGCGACTATATCTGCACCGAGACCCTCTGCACCAGCCTCTCGCTGCTGCCGGCGGTCGAGGGTGGCACATCTATCGAGTTGCTCGATGGACAGCACACCGTCATCAATATCATGAAAGCATAAGCAATAAATCAATAAAACAGAATCAATATGATAGCAAAAGAACTACTCAACCCGAAGAGCATCGTCATCTGTGGTGCTTCGAGCGATGTACACAAGCCGGGCGGCAAGGCTCTCTGGAACCTGCTGCACAGTCCTTTCAAGGGCGAAATCTATGCCGTCAATCCCAAGGAGACCGAGGTGCAAGGCGTGAAGTGCTACGCCAAGGTAGACGACCTGCCGCAGGTGGACTGCGCCATCCTCTGCATTGCAGCCAAGTTCTGCGCCCAGACGGTCGATGTGTTGGCCAAGGAAAAGGGTACCAAGGGCTTTATTATCGTCAGCGCCGGCTTCAGCGAGGAGAACGCTGAGGGCGCCGCCATCGAGAAGCACATCGTCGACACCATCAACAGCGTCGGCGGTTCGCTCATCGGCCCCAACTGCACCGGCTTCCTCAACACCAACTACAGCGGCTGCTTCGACGCTCCTATTCCCCAACTCGACCCCAAGGGTGTGGACTTCATCACCGGCAGCGGTGCCACGGCCGTCTTCATCAAAGAGTATGGCATGAGCAATGGCCTCAAGTTCAATAGCGTGTGGGCTGTGGGTAACAGCGCCCAGCTGGGTATCGAGGACGTGCTGGAGCACCTGGACGAGACCTTCGACCCCGAGAAGTCGAGCCGCGTCATCATGCTCTACATGGAGAAGATCGGAGACCCGCAGCGTCTGCTCAAACATAGCCGCAGCCTCATCAACAAAGGCTGCCATATCGCCGCCATCAAGAGCGGTGGCAGTGCCGCCGGTAGCCGTGCCGCCAGCAGCCACACCGGTGCCCTGGCTACCAACGACGCCGCCGTCGACGCCCTCTTCCGCAAGGCCGGCATCGTGCGCTGCCAGAACCGTCAGGAGCTGACCACTGTCTGCGCCGTCTTCATGCATCCCGAAATCAAGGGCAAGCGCTGCGCCGTCATCACCCACGCCGGTGGTCCCGCCGTGATGCTGACCGACGTGCTGAGCAACGGCGGTATGGAGGTGCCTTCGCTGAAGGAGCACCCCGCCAGTCCCGCTCTGTTGGAGAAGCTCTTCGCCGGCAGCTCGGTGGGCAACCCCATCGACTTTCTGGCTACCGGCACTGCCGAGCAGCTGGGCTATATCATCGACGCCGTCGAGAACGACTATACCGACATCGACTTCTCGGTGGTCATCTTCGGCAGCCCCGGACTGTTCAGCAACAAGGAGGTTTATGACCTGCTCGACCAGAAGATGAAGACCTGCAAGAAGCCCATCTTCCCCGTCCTGCCCTCTATCATCAACGTCAAGGAAGAGATCGACGAGTTCATCGCCAAGGGCCGCATCAACTTCCCCGAGGAGTGCGTGCTCGGCAATGCCATCTGCAAGGTCTACAATACGCCCAAGCCGCAGCCCGAGAACGTGGAGCAGCCCGCCATCGACGTGGCCCGCATCCGCAAGACCATCGACCGCTGCAAGGACGGCTATATGGAGATCAGCGACTACAACGAGCTGCTCGACGCCGCCGGCATCAGCCGCAAGAAGAGTGTCGAGGTGAGCAAGAAAGAGGATGCCCTGGCCTTCGCCAAGGAGGTGGGCTGCTCGAAGGATGTGCCCCTCGTGATGAAGGTCGTCGGTCCGCTACACAAGAGCGACGTGGGTGGTGTCACCCTCGGTGTGAAGGACCTCGATACCGTGGCCAAGGAGTTCGACCGCCTCATCGTCATCCCCGAGACCTACGCCGTCGAGATGTACCCGATGCTGGACGGTACGGACGTCTATATCGGCGCCATCCGTGATGCCAAGTTCGGCCATCAGATATTCTTCGGTCTGGGCGGCATATTCATCGAGGTGCTTAAGGATGTCCAGTCGGCGCTGGCCCCCATCACCGCCGCCGAAGCCAAGGAGATGCTTACGCAGCTCAAGGGCTACAAGATCCTGCAGGGTGTGCGTGGCCAGGAGGGTGTCAACCTTGACCTCTACGCCGACCAGGTGGCCCGCGTCAGCGCCCTGGTGCAGGCCGCGCCCGAGATTGCCGAGATGGACCTCAACCCGCTGCTTGGCAACCCGCGCTATGTCACTGCTGTTGACGCTCGAATTCGTTTGGAGAAATGATATTTTTAGCCCCAAACGTCTAAATTCGACCCCGAAACGGCGACGCGGATACAATAATCCACGCCGCCGTTCGTTATTTTGCCCGAAAATTTATAACTTATTGTCTAACTAAAAATAATAGAAAGATGAAAAAGATTTTCGCAATGGTGGCCGTCGCCGCCGGTCTGCTCTTCGCAGGCAACGCTAACGCTCAGCTGAGCATCAATGCTGGTTATGCACCGCAGACGTACAAGACGACCTATACCTCATCCAATGGTAACTCGTCTACTGACACCCTGAACATGACGGGCTTCTTCGTTGGTGTGAATTACAACACCAATCTTACTGGTGCTCTCAATGTGAGCGTTGGTCTGCAGGGCCGTTACAACACTTTCAGCGATTCCTCCAGTGCTAATCTCTTTGGTTTGGCCAGCGGTCAGGTGAAACGTACCGACAACCAGTTTGTCATCGACGTTCCCGTCCTCTTCAACTATGGTTTTAACCTGGATGGTGGTCTGAAGGTCAGCGTGTTCGTTGGCCCGACGCTTAGCTATGCCGTGAGTGGCAAGACCACTATCGAGGGTAACGCCAATGTGCTCGGCTTTGGGGGCAATACCTCCGATGAGGACAACTGGTATAACGAAGACAAGACGTTCAACCGCAATGCCCTCGACCTCAGCGGCACCATCGGTGTGAGCGCCAACTTCAACAGCTTCCGTCTCTATGGTGGCTACAACATGGGTCTTCTCAACACCAACAAGAAAGACAACTACACTACTAAGGGTAGCAATTGGTTCGTCGGTGTTGGCTACAGCCTCTAAACTCATTGATGAATACACAAAGGCGGGCCCCCCGCAAGGGGGGGGGCGCCTTTTTTTTTTTTTTCTTGGTGGGTCTTCAT
>JAZNHG010000063.1:0-1744 GCA_045576855.1 Bacteroidales bacterium
AATGGATAAAACCACAAGGGCGCCCCCCCTGCAGGCGGGCCCGCCTCTTTTTTTTTACTTCATGGTTGCGCTTACTGCACCGGGAAGGTGAAGTAGGTGTCGGGATAGGACTCGTCGCGCAGGGTGAAGTGCCACCACTCGCTGTCCAGCGGTTTGAAGCCGTGGCGCATCATGGCGCGGCGCAGAATCATGCGGTGCTCGAACTGCTCGGCGGTGATGGTGTCGTTGGCGCGGTATTCGCCCGTCTCGGGGTTGCCGCCGCAGTCGGGATGGCTCTCGCTGCCGAACCAGTCGAAGGTGCCTCCCATGTCAAGCTCCTTCTCTGTCTCCATGTCGAAGAGGGTCAGGTCGACCGTCGAGCCGCGCGTGTGGCCGCTCTTCTCCATGATGTACTCCAGCTCGAAGAGGCGGCTCTTGTCGACATCGGGGTAGAAGTAGCGCTTCATGGCGGTGTCGTCGACGTCGGCGGCCCAGCGTACGAAGTGGTCGACGGCCATCTGGGGGCGGTAGGCGTCGTAGATCTTCAGGCGGTAGCCCTGGGCCAACACGTCGTCGCTGACGGCGCGCAGGCTGTCGGCAGCGCGCTTGCAGAGCAGGGCCGTGGGGCGCAGGTAGCCGTCGATACGGCTGCCGACGAAGTTGTAGGTGCCGTAGTAGCGAACCTCCAGTATGGCGTCGGGCACCACATCGGTGATGGCCACAAAGTCGCTGCTGTCAGCCTCGGGGGCCGGTTCTTTGTGGCAGGCGGCAAAGGCGGCCGCTGCCAGGCATAGTGTGAACAGAATGTTACGTTTCATTGTGGGTATGTGTTATTTGTTGAACTTCAAAGGTTCTCCGGTGGACTCTTGGTCGTTGCCGTTGACCCACACGCGCTCGATGTGCGAGTGGAAAGTCTGCCCTTCGAGGGGGCTCCAGCCACATTTATATAATAAAGACTCGCGCGTGACCTTCTCCTCCACACCGGGGCGCACCAGCACCAGGTCGGCCTTGTAGCCCTTGCGGATGAATCCGCGTCCCTCGATGCCGAAGAGTAGGGCGGGGTTGTGGCACATCTTCTGCACGATAGTGGGTAGTGGGTAGTGTGTGGTGGGCAGCGCTTGTCCCCGTGTGCTGTCCACTGCCCACTGTCCACTACCCACGGCAACCTCCAGCATCATCTGCAGCGAGTGCTGGATGGAGGGGATACCGCTGGGGGCGTCGAAGTAGGGGCGCTGCTTGGCCTCGAGGGGGTGGGGGGCATGGTCGGTGGCTATGGTGTCGATGAGGCCGTCCTCGAGGGCGGCCCAGAGGGCCAGCCGGTCGTCCGGCGTCTTGATGGCGGGGTTGCACTTGATGAGGTTGCCCAGCTCGGCATAGTCGCGGTCGTCGAACCACAGGTGGTTGGGCGTCACCTCGGCGGTGATGTGCTTCTTGTCCAGGTCGAAATTGGAGAGCAGCGAGAGCTCGGTGGCGGTGCTGATATGGGCTACGTGGAAGCGCGTGCCGTAGCGTCGGGCGCGCTCGATGGCGTGGTAGGTGGAGAGGAAGCAGGCTTCGTTGTTGCGGATTTTGGGGTGGAGGGCGGCGAAGTCGGAGGCCAAGCGGTCTTAGGAAGACAATACTAATGGCCAACTCCTTGGCTCACAGAACGACATGGCTACGATCCGACTTTGGAAGCGCGTGCCGTAGCGTCGGGCGCGCTCGATGGCGTGGTAGGTGGAGAGGAAGCAGGCTTCGTTGTTGCGGATTTTGGGGTGGAGGGCGG
>JAZNHG010000064.1:0-8669 GCA_045576855.1 Bacteroidales bacterium
CCCAGGGAGTTGGCCATTAGTATTGTCTTCCTAAGCCCGCTTGGCCTCCGACTTCGCTTGCTGTTTTTGCCGCGGGAGGGGGGGGCAGTGCCAGGTGCCTACCGGGCTGTTGCGGCGCGGTTGTTTATGCAGGCTCCCCCCGTCCGTCCGGCCGCCGGAGCCGGAAAAACGCGGTTCGGATGCGTGCAATACGCTGTATTCCAAAGTGCTGCACCTGTATGGCCGACGCTTTGCAAGAAGTACCCCCACCTGTTGTGACGCGAAAAAAGGCCCTTGTAACCCACTGAACGTCAGGCTCCCAACCTATCATCGACTTACCAACGACTTACCAACGACTTACCAACGACTTACCAACACCTACCGCGGTAGGTGTTGATATGCCCTTGGCAAGCCGTATGCGAGCCGAAGGAAACGCCATCGCCGAGCCGCGCCCCGGGGTCGGCATCCTTTTGCCGGGTGTACCCCTCCGCAGGGCCGTCGTCCGTTTGCGGCCGCTGAATCAATAGGGTGGCAGTTGTTTCGCAGGCTAGCGCCCCAGGATGCTGTCCAGCCGGGCGTTGAGATGGGCGAGTGAGGTGAGGCTGTCGGCAGCGATGGGGGCGGTGTAGTAGTCGTAGGCGTCGGGGGCCTCATCGGTCAGTTCGACTTCCACTTCACGCCTGTCGGTGAATGCCATCACCTCTTGTTCCCCGATGCCGATGGAGAGCATGTTCCTCTTGTTGTAGTAGCGCAGGCTGGCGGCGGCATAGTTCAGCCAGCAGCGGCGGTTGTGGGTGGCCTTGACGAGGCGGCGCAGCTTGTCCGAGCCCATCTGCTTCATGGGCATGTTGATGCCTTTGTTGTCGGCGGGATGGTATTTAATGTCGCGGCTGGTGTTGACAATCTCTTTCACCCAGTTGTTGTAGTCGTCCTCGATGCCCTCCATAGCCGAAAAGTAGGCTCCCACATTGTCGATAAACGGCACGTTGCCCACGTTCTTCCATGTCTCGATGCTGTTCGAGAAGATGTTCTCGGCCGACTTGTCGCGCGCCAGCAGCGAGACGTTGAGCACCCGCGACACCAGATTGTCCAGTTCCGCTTCGGGCATCCGCTCCAGTTCGTCCAGGGGCTTGCTGAGCAGCCAGGTGGCAAGACTGTCGGCCTGTGCCATGCGCTCGGCGCGAGCCTCCAGGGTGCGTGCAAAAGACTCTATGTTGCTCATCACCATCATGGCCGACAGGCGGCGGTCCTTGTTCCGCTGTATCTCCTCGGTCACTCGGGCTGCGGTGATGGTGAAGGCCAGCGAAATGGTGGTACCGACAATAATCATGACAATCTGTTTCCAGAAGCCGCGACGGCTATCCACATTGACTTTGGGAGGTCTTAAGATGTTGATTTTGGTCATTCTGAACTAAGTATTGTGAGATAATCAGAGGTTGCAAAAATTGGAACTTTTCTACAAATGGCCAAATAATTCTCTTTTTTCAATACCCAATTGTCAAAAAAAATGTATCTTTGCACTTTCTTTTAGCCGGTCTTTTGATGCCCGCCGAAGGAGATAGTAATTTGAATATTAACACTTTTATGGGCCTTGGGGACGGTCCCCGAGGCTGCGGTAAAGTAATAGAAAACAATAAAAAACAAATGAACGAACACATTATCACTAAGCGTTTCGACCTCGGCGACGGCCGCATGATCGAAATCGAGACCGGCAAGCTGGCCAAACAGGCCGACGGCGCTGCCGTGGTGCGCATGAACAACACGATGCTTCTGGCCACCGTCTGCTCGAAGAAGGAGGTGGGCGAGAACGTCGACTTCATGCCTCTCACCGTTGACTACCAGGAAAAATACGCCGCCATGGGTCGCTTCCCCGGCGGTTTCTTCAAGCGCGAGGCACGTCCCTCGGAGCATGAGATTCTCATCGCCCGTCTGGTCGACCGCGCCCTGCGTCCCCTCTTCCCCGACAACTTCCACGCCGAGGTGCAGGTGAACATCACCCTCATCAGCGGTGACCACGACACCATGCCCGACCAGCTGGCCGCCTTGGCCGCTGCCTCGGCCCTCGCCGTGAGCGACATCCCCTTCAACGGCCCCGTCAGCGAGGTGCGCGTGAGCTACCTCGACGGCCAGTACGTCATCAACACCCCCATGCAGGACATCGAGCGCGCCGACCTCGACCTTATCGTGGCCGCCACCGAGGACAACATCATGATGGTGGAAGGTGAGATGAAAGAGGTCAGCGAGGATGTGATGCTCAATGCCCTCAAGGCTGCCCACGAGGCTATCAAAATCCAGTGCCGCGTGCTGAACGAGCTCACCATCGAGACCGGCAAGCAGGAGAAGCGCGAGTACTGCCACGAGGTGAACGACGAGGAGCTGCGCGAGCGCATCCGCCAGGCTGTCTACCAGAAGTGCTACGACTTCAGTAAGCAGGGCATCGCCAACAAGCACCAGCGCGAGGACGGCTTCGCCGCCATCAAGCAGGAGTTCATCGACGCCAACTATACCGAAGAGACCCTCACCGACGAGGTGAAGTTCATGATCGACCGCTACTATCACGACACCGAGCGCGAGGCCATGCGCGACATGGTGCTCAACGAGCGCACCCGCCTCGACGGCCGTCATCTCGACGAGATCCGCCCCATCTGGTGCGAGACCGACTACCTGCCTTCGGCTCACGGTAGCGCCATCTTTACCCGCGGCGAGACGCAGTCCCTCAGCACCTGCACGCTGGGCACCAAGCTCGACGAGCAGAAGATCGACGGTGCCGTCATCGAGGGCACCCGCCGCTTCCTGCTGCACTACAACTTCCCCGGCTTCGCCACCGGCGAGGTGAAACGCAGTGGCAGCACCAGCCGCCGCGAGGTGGGCCACGGCCACCTGGCCTGGCGTGCCCTCAAGGAGGTTCTGCCCACCGAGGAGGAATGCCCCTACACCATCCGCGTGGTCTCCGACATCCTCGAGTCTAACGGATCCAGTTCGATGGCCACCGTCTGCGCCGGCTGCATGGCGCTGATGGATGCCGGCGTCAAGTTGCGCAAGCCCGTGGCCGGTATCGCTATGGGTCTTATCTCGAAGGGTGACAAGTGGGCCGTGCTGAGCGACATCCTCGGCGACGAGGACCACCTCGGCGACATGGACTTCAAGGTCTGCGGCACCCGCGACGGTATCACCGCCTGCCAGATGGATATCAAGGTCGACGGCCTCAGCTACGACGTGCTGGCCAAGGCCCTCGAGCAGGCTCGCCAGGGCCGTCTCTACATCCTCGACAAGATTGCCGAGACCATCCCGCAGCCCCGTGAGGACTACAAGGACTTCGTGCCCCGCATCGAGCAGATCCGCATCCCGAAAGACTTTATCGGCGCCGTCATCGGCAAGGGTGGCGAGGTCATCCAGAAAATCCAGGCCGAGACCAACACCATTATCAATATCGAAGAGGAAGGCGAGTTCGGCATTGTCGACGTGGCTTCGGCCAACAAGGACGACATTGCCGCCGCCCTCAAGTGGATCAAGGACATCTGCACGGTACCCGAAGTGGGCGATGTGTTCGACGCCAAGGTCGTCAGCATCGTCGAGTTCGGTGCCTTCATGGAGTTCCTGCCCGGCAAGGAAGGCCTGATGCACATCAGCGAGTACGAGTGGGGTCACCCCGAGACGCTGGAAGGTGTCATCCATGTGGGCGACGAGTTCCAGGTGAAGGTCATCGCCTTCGACGAGAAGAACGGCAAAATCAAGCTCAGCCGCAAGGCCCTCCTGCCCAAGCCCGAAGGCTATGTCGAGGAGAAGCCCGCCCGCGGCCCGCGCCGCGAAGGCGGCGACCGTGGAGGCCGCGACCGTGGTCCCCGCCGCGAAGGTAACGGCGGTGGTGAGCGCCGCAGCGGTGGCAACGGCAATGGCCGCCGTCGCTAACTGTTGTCCCGAATAAAAAACAAGTCGAGCCATCCGCAAGGGTGGCTCGACTTGTATTATAGTGTATTGAGACTCTTGATGGTTATAGACCGTTTCGTTTCAGCAGCTCTTTCAGTTCACGGTCGGAGATGTTTTCTTGATCCGACTTGTCGTACATCTGCAAAAGAGTGACGTCGGCATCGGTGGCATTGTAAATCACAGTATGGGTAATCACCCGTGCACCGCCACTTTTACCCTTTTGCTTGGAGGCTATAGCCATCCTCACTTTACGAAGGCCGTGTTTGATTTCCGTACCCATCAGGGGATTCTCCTGTAGTTCGGACAGAAACTTGATGTAGTCTTCTTTCATCGAAGCGTACCTTTTGCTGAGTTTCTTTAGTGTACGTTCGAATTCAGCAGTGGTGTAGATGTCACAATTCATCGATAAGCTCCTCCGCGCGTCTGCCTTTTTTGCCATTTAACTGCATTTGTCGAAACTCGGCGAAAGCACGGTCAAGGCTCGACAACACTTCTTCTTTCGAGTCAGAAGGAGTGCTGACCTCTGTGTATTTCCAGCCAAATCCTTGTACCAATCTTTGAAAGAAGGAAAAGTCTGTGTTGGGGATGTTTATTGTTACCTCTCTCATAATTGTTGTTTTGCTCTTATAACGTGAGAATCGAAAAAATATTTTGTCAGTACGAATCTTTTTCGTAATTTTGCAGCGACAAATAAACGAACAGATATATGTAGAAAAACAGAAATAGTTAAAGCAAAAATATTGAGCTGACGCTCTTGTTCTCGGTGTTGTAAAGTCTGGAAAACATTACTACCGTGTGAGAATAAGGATGCGAAGGTTCACGCATAGGCGTGAATTCCTTTCACCACTTATTTACACAAAGGTATTTCCAGACACCCACAACCCAAATAAGTGGCTTTTTAATCAAAGAGAGGATTTACGCCTTTCTTTATGCCCCTTATCGAAACATCGGATTCCGGCTCAATAGCTGGAAGCCGATAATCATTTAATACATCACAAATATGGACATTATTATCATTAAAGGAACGCAGAACAGTGGCAAGACAACAACGGCCGCCTGTCTGCACAACGAGTTAATCAATACCGAAGGGGCATTGTTGAAGTTGTATCGCACCGCTGGCGGCTATATGCCTGTGATGGGCGAGATGCGTGACTTTTGGTCGGTGCTTGACCTTGGCCGGAAACGTATCGTCATCATATCGCAAGGTGATGATGCCAACTATTTAGAAAAGATGATGGAGCATCTGATTTTTTCATACGCTCCCGACATCGTGGTCGTGTGCTCTCGTACCAGGGAACTTGAGGGCTCTTCGTTGAAGATGCTGAACGAAAAGTACGGTCATTTCATCAGGCAGGATTGTATCTTTGAAGTCGTAAAGACGAATAATCCGGCAGATGCGCTCAATGCGAAGAAGGCGCTCGCTCACAATATTGTCAACAAAATCAAAACCTTGTAGTTATGAGACGTTTAGTTTTCCTCACATTGCTCCTTGCAAGTCAATTTATTTCATTTTGTCAAGTAAACCAAGTGTTTACTTCAGTCTCACCAAGTGGGCACATATTGTATTACGAGATAACATGGGATTATTATAGTCTTCATACTGTTCAAGTGATTAACGAGGCTCACTATTATAATCCTAATTATGGGTATTATACTGCGGAAGACTCGACAATAATAGGAAATCTTATTATTCCCGACACCGTGGCCTATAATGGGATTGACTATTCTGTGACAAAGATTAATTGTGGAGCCTTCTATAATCATGTTGGAATTACAAGCGTAAGCCTTCCCAGTACAATAAGAGAAATAGACCATGTGGCGTTCAGCAAATGTAGGAACATTGCTTCTATTGTTTTCCCAAATAGCATTACAACCATTGGACAACAAACATTTAGTGACTGCTCGGGTCTAACATCCCTGCAAATTCCCTCCAGTGTCACGTCTATAGGTGATGGTGCCTTTCTACGGTGTGTCAATCTTGCATCAATAAGTGTACAAAATGGCAATACCGTGTATGATAGTCGCAATAACTGTAATGCAATTATTGAGACATCACACAATCTGCTGGTTCAAGGATGTAAAAACACGGTTATTCCTGGGACGATTTGGGAAATTGGTCCCAGTGCTTTTAGTGGTGTTACGGATCTTTTATCCATAACGATACCTGCGAGTGTGTATGCTATTGCCGCATCGGCTTTTAATCGCTGTAGTGGATTAATGTCAATAAACGTATTGAGTGGAAATTTATGTTATGACAGTCGGAATAATTGTAATGCAATCATTCGAACAGAAAACAATAGTCTTGTGCTTGGTTGCATGAATACTGTCATTCCGCCTACAGTAACCGGTATCGGCAACTACGCTTTCTACGGCTGTACGGGATTACAAACAATCAATCTTCCCGATTCTATAACCAGTATTTCCGGCTATGCCTTCGATTTATGCGACAACTTGAATACCGTTACGATACCATCAGGGGTTGTCGACATTGGCCAACGAGCATTATATTCATGTGATACGATATACATGCAGCCCGATTCTGCGCCCCAGATAGGCTCCATGCCATTCGACACAAATGTTTATATCAGCCTCCCTTGCGGTGCAGATGACTCCTATTATGACAATAGTTGCGAGTGGCAACGGTATCAGTCGAATATTCATGAACCGACTGTCCAGGGAATTAATGTAACTCTCACTGAAAATCATTCCTCATACGGATCGACTGCTATTGTCCAACAAAGGGGCAATGATATTTATTGTGACTCCACATGCATCATCAGCGCCACGCCAAATGATGGCTATCGTTTTATGCACTGGAGCAATGGTAACACAGCCAACCCCGACACGCTGCTTCTTGTTGGAGACACGACCGTTACCGCTATTTTCTCTGATGTGCCCGACCCGGAGCTCTGTATGGTGAGCGTGGAGGACGGACACAATATGCTGCAATGGAACGACGCTGGCTCGTGTGCCGCCTATCGTCTCTATCGTGAGAGCGTGGTGGCTGGTGAATATGAAGCCTTTGCAGAAATCTCATCGGATTCGGGATATGTGTATATCGATAGTACATCAAGACCCCAAACCCGAAGCTACCGCTACCGAATCAGTGCTGTTGATGCTGACGGAGTAGAAGGATATTTGAGTCCCGTTCATAAAACCATGCACCTCACCATCAGCCAGGGTGTTGGTGGACGATGGAACCTTCAATGGACACCATACGAAGGTGCAGAGTATTCCACCTATATCATCTATCGTGGTACCAATGCCGAGGACATGGAACAGATAGACATCATGCCTGCCGATGGCAACACCAGCTACACCGACGAAGAGTCGCCTTCGGGTGACGTCTATTATCAGGTAGGCATAGTAATGAGCAACCCCTGTTCTGAAGCACCGTCCGCAGTGTCGGCCAAATCGACAAGCATCAGCCGCTCCAATATCGCCACCAATAGTTCTGTCGGAATAAATAGTAATGATTACGATGGCATCAATGTCTATTCGCGCGATGGACATATAATTGTAGACGGAACAAACGGCGAAAGTATTGCCATATATGATATGTTTGGAAGAAATGTTGGCGATTGTTCGCAAGCGTTCCCGACAGGTGTGTACATGGTAAAGGTCGGCAACCATCCTGCCCGCAAAGTGGTAGTGATACGATAGACCGAAAATCTCAAGCGCATGAAGTTTTGAAATCATGCTCATGATTCACCCATAATCATGAGCATGATTTTTTGTGTAGATGCTCATGTTTTTACGAAAAGAAAAGCATGATTATTTTAGGACGCAAACCAACTGCCGGGAGACCACCGAAGGATCGCCGAAAGGTCATGGACTGATTGTGCTGGAAATGAGTTGTTTGTACATTGGTGTTGGTATAAGTGTCATTTGGTTGATTTTCAGTGTGGTTACTTTGTTTGCAAAGAAGGCACAAAGAACCCACGAAGAAGGGATAGGGAAAGGACTACAAGGACTTGCCTCATTAAGCTCGGCAGGCATGCCACGTGCCCCGCATCGAGCAAATCCGCATCCCGAAAGACTTTATCGGCGCCGTCATCGGCTGCTGTGGCTGCGAACACCGCTGCAATTAATCAAATGCAGTGAGCAAGGGTGGCGAGGTCATCCAGAAGATTCAGGCCGAGACCAACACCATTATCAATATCGAAGAGGAAGGCGAGTTCGGCATCGTCGACGTGGCTTCGGCCAACAAGGACGACATCGCCGCCGCCCTCAAGTGGATCAAGGACATCTGCACGGTGCCCGAGGTGGGCGATGTGTTCGACGCCAAGGTCGTCAGCATCGTCGAGTTCGGCGCCTTCATGGAGTTCCTGCCCGGCAAGGAAGGCCTGATGCACATCAGCGAGTACGAGTGGGGTCATCCCGAGACCCTCGAAGGTGTCATCCACGTGGGCGACGAGTTGCTCACTCCAATTAATTTAATTCAAAGGTGTTCGCAGGCATACCACCAGGTGAAGGTCATCGCCTTGCCTCATCAAGCTCGGCAGCCATAGCACGACGAGAAGAACGGCAAAATCAAGCTCAGCCGCAAGGCCCTCCTGCCCAAGCCCGAAGGCTATGTGGAGGAGAAGCCCAACCGTGGCCCGCGCCGCGAAGGTGGCGACCGTGGCCGCGACCGTGGTCCCCGCCGCGAAGGTGGCAACGGTGGCGAGCGCCGCAGCGGTGGCAACGGCGGTGGCCGCCGCAGATAATCCTGCGAACCAATAGCATACACATAGGCGAGGCCCGCGACGGAACGTCGCGGG
>JAZNHG010000065.1:0-10724 GCA_045576855.1 Bacteroidales bacterium
GACCAATGGGCACTTGAAATGTACCTGCAAGGTTATGCTGTGGAAATCACCAAAATCGACGGCATTTACCACTGCGAAGCTGTGAAAGCGGCCGCCGCGGACCCGCAGACTCTGACCAGCCTGGCCGGCACGCAATGGGTGGGTCATGAAGACTATATGATGCACGTAGCTGGTACGGGCGACGTACACGTGGTAAAAGACGTCACGCTGACCTTCCTGACCGACTCCACTGGCACACGCAACACCAAGGTGGTCGGTGGCGATTTGCCCGCGGATGCCGATTTCACCTGCGGCATCAGCTACTCCTACAATGCGGAGACGGGGGTCTGCGAGTGGGTCGACGAAAGGAGCGGACAGGAGCCGTCACTCCAGTATGACCCCCAGCGCAAAGCGCTGGTGAATGAATATTGGGCATTCCACAAGGTGGAGTAGTCGCGTCGACACTGGCCTGCACCCGCCGGCACATAGTGAGTAACCCCGGTCACGCCCCAAACGGGAGTGCACAGGAAAACAAACTGATACAAAAAACCATCCCCTCCCGCATCTCATCCGGAGCGACGACATGCGAGGAAAGGACAAACCAAACAACACCATGAGGAAATTCACCCAGCCATGCCTCCCGCACCGGAGGCGAAAGAGCGCAGGCGTCCCGCCTGCATAGTGAGCAGTGGGAGCGCAGGCGTCCCGCCTGCATAGTGGGTAGTTGGCAGTGGGCAGTACCCGGAAGTGGGAGCCCGTTCCCCGCCCTCATTCCGCGGGCGGGCCGCCTGCGTCCCAAAATTGCCCGTTCTCTGCTCTCATACCGCAGGCGGGCCGCCTGCGTACCAAGGATGCCTGCTCTCCGTTCTCATACCGCAGGCGGGACGCCTGCGTACCAAGGATGCCTGCTCTCAATTCTCATCCCGCAGGCGGGCCGCCTGCGTACCAAGACTGCCTGCTCTCAATTCTCGGCCGCCTGCGTACCCACTGCCAACTGCCCACTGCCCACTGCCCACTCCGCAGGCGGGCCGCCTGAGCTCCCACTGCCCACTGCCAACTGCCAACTGTCAACTCTGCAGGCGGGACGCCTGCGCTGCCACCACACAATATTCTGGCGCGTTCGGCGTTAATGATGCGTGGAAAGGGTGCAGAAGAAACTAGTCTCCGGCCTGTTCTGGGTGCTGCTGGCCAATGTGCTGGTCAAGCCCCTGTGGCTGCTGGGCATCGAGGTCGGCGTGCAGAACGCCGTCGGCAACGAGGCTTACGGCTTCTATTTCGCCGTTTTCAATCTGAGTTATATACTGAATATACTGCTGGACCTGGGCATCACCAATTTCAACACGCGCAATATAGCCCAGCATCCGCAGCTCATCGGCAAGCACCTGAGCGGCATATTGGGCATCAAGGTGCTGCTGCTGGGGCTCTATCTGGTGGTGACCTTCAGCGTGGGGGCGCTGCTGGGCTACGGCAGCCGCGAGTTCGGCCTGCTGGCCTGGCTCTGTCTGGCGCAGGGGTTGAACTCGCTGATACTCTATCTGCGGAGCAACTTCGAGGGGCTGCTGCTCTTCCGGTGGGACAGTCTGTTTTCGGTGCTGGACCGCGTGCTGATGATAGCGATATGCGGCTGCCTGCTGTGGGGGCCCTTCAGCCTCCGGCCTTCGGCCTTCAGGATTGAGTACTTCGTCTATGCCCAGGTGGCCGCCTACGGACTGACGGCGCTGCTGGCGCTGGCGGTCATCGGGCGCACGACGCACCTGCGGCGCCTGCGCTTCGACTGGCGCTTCCTGGTGGTCATACTGAAGCGGAGCGCACCCTTCGCGCTGCTGGTGTTGCTCATGGCCAGCTACAACCGTCTGGACCCGATACTGCTGCGGAGGCTGGCCAGCGCCAGTGCCGCCGGCGTGTATGCCGGGGCATTCCGCCTGCTCGACGCGCTGACGATGGTGTGCTATCTGGTCAGCGTGCCGCTGCTGCCCGTCTTCTCGAAGATACTCGCCGGGCGCGACCGTCTGTCGGCCCGGACCACGCTGGTGGACTCGCTGCGGCTGGTGGTATGGCCCGTGCTGCTCTACACCGTGGGCTGCGCCGTGGCCTGCGCCCTGTGGGCCGCGCCGCTGATGCGGCTGCTCTACCACGACGGGGCCGCGCCGTATGTGCCGGTGTTCCGGGTGCTCATCTTCGGCCTGGTGCCCATCGGCATCACCTACGTCTTCGGCACACTGCTGACCGCCGGAGGACGGCTGCGCCAGCTGAACATACTGGCAGCCCTAGCGCTGGCCCTCAACCTGGCGGCCAACCTGCTGCTCATCCCGCGGTGGGGTGCCGTGGGCTCGGCCTGGGCCTCGCTCGCGGCACAGTCGTTCATGGCCATAGCCCAGCTGGTGCTGGCTGTCAGACTCTACCGACTGCCGGCGGCGGCATTCCTGCCTCCACGGCCACACAATATTTTACACACCTTGACGTTAATGATACATTCGAAGAATCAACAACTATAAACAAAACCAAAGAGAAAAAGAATGAAAGCATACGTATTTCCCGGCCAGGGTGCCCAGTTTGTGGGCATGGGTAAAAACCTATATGAGGGCAGCGACGAGTGCCGCGCCATGTTCGAGAAGGCTAATGAGATCTTTAGTCTCGAAGGCGACCGTAGTGGAGCCACTGGGGCTAAAGTCCGCATCACCGACCTGATGTTTGCCGGCACGCCGGAGGACCTAAAGCAGACCCGCGTGACGCAGCCTGCCATCTTCCTGCACTCGGTCATCCTGGCCAAGTACATGGGCGACGCCTTCAAGCCCGACATGGTGGGAGGCCACTCGCTGGGCGAGTTCTCGGCCCTGGTGGCCGCCGGCGCCATGAGCTTCGAGGACGGCCTGCGCCTGGTCATAGCCCGCGCCAACGCCATGCAGAAGTGCTGCGAGAAGACCCCCTCGACCATGGCCGCCGTGCTGAAGCTCGACGACAAGACGGTGGAGGACATCTGCGCCCAGGTGAGTGCAGAGCGGAGAACGGAGAACGGAGAACAGGCTGACGCACCCTCCACTCTCCACTCTCCACTCTCCACTCTTGTGGTGCCGGCCAACTACAACTGTCCGGGCCAGCTGGTCATCAGCGGCACCAACGAGGGAGTGGCCCGCGCCTGCGAGAAGGTGAAGGAGGCCAAGGGCAAGGCCCTGCCGCTGGCCGTAGGCGGCGCGTTCCACAGCCCCCTGATGGAGCCCGCCCGCGTGGAGCTGGCCGAGGCTATCGAGAAGACCACCTTCCACGCGCCGGTGTGCCCCTGCTACCAGAATGTCGACGCCCTGCCGCACAGCGACCCCGCCGAGATCAAGCGCAACCTGCTGATGCAGCTCACGTCGCCGGTGCGCTGGACGGCCACGGTGCAGCACATGATGGCCGACGGCGCCACCGAGTTCATCGAGGTGGGCCCCGGCACCGCCCTGCAGGGCATGGTGAAGCGTGTCGACGCCAACGCCAACGCCCACTCGGCCGAATAAGCTACATATCAACCCCAATAAATGAAAAGGGAGGGGCGCAGCGATGCTGCGCCCCTCCCTTTTTTCTCTACTTATACCTACGCTTCCGTTCCCACAAACTGGGCCATCCAGTCGCCCTCGGTGCGGGGGGCGTCGTTCCAGCCGGTGGTGTCGACGGTGACCTCGAGCAACTTGGCTGGGCCTTCGCAGAAGAGCTCCGCGCTGTCGGCCACGGCGGGCACCAGCACGCACTCGCCCGTGTGCATGGGCACGATGGTCTCGAGGCTCTTGACGGCGGCCAGGCCACCGATGCAGAGGTAGATGACGAAGGAATCCTGGTCCTCGAGGTTCTTGCGCATGGGCTGGTCGAAGTCGATGAGGCGGGTGGTGAAATAGGGGCAGTGGGCCAGGGTGACCGTCTGGTTGCGGCGGGCGGTGTAGCGCGTGGCAGCAGTCGTCTTGATGCCGCTGAAGTCGATGGCATCCGTCGCCTCGGCGGTGTGCAGCTGGCGCTTGCGGCCGTCGGCGTCGACGCGGTCGTAGTCGTAGATGCGGTAGGTGCAGTCCGAGGTCTGTTGTATCTCGGCCACCATCAGTCCCTTGCCGAGGGCGTGGACCCGGCCGGCGGGGATGAAGAAGACATCGCCGGGGGCAGGCTGTTCACTGTGGAGCAGGTCGGTGAGGTGACCACTGGCCAGGGCAGCGGTGTACTCCTCGGGCGTGGTGTCGCGGCGGAAGCCGCTGATGAGCCGTGCCTCGGGATCGGCCTGCATGACGTACCACATCTCGGTCTTGCCGCGGGCCATGCCACGCTGCTGCGCCAGCTCGTCGCCGGGGTGCACCTGGATGCTGAGGTCGCGGGCCGCGTCGATGAGCTTCACCAGCAGGGGAAACTCAGTGCCGTAGCGGTTGTAGACCTTGTCGCCCACCAGGTCGCCCATATAGACCTCGATGGCCTCGTTGAGGGTATTCTCGGCCAGGAAACCGTTGGCTATGACACTCTCATGGCCTTCGACCGACGAGAGGGCCCACAGCTCGCCGCAGTTGGGCAGCGGCTCGTAGTGGAAGCCGTAGTCGCGCAAGCGGTTACCTCCCCAGATGACTTGCTTGTAGAGGGGCAGAAACTTGAGTGGATAGAGAGCCGAACTCATCAATAGGAACGTGTTGTGTGTCCATTGCTCTTGTTGGAGCCGCGCACTTTGATGTTGGATTTCACCATGCTGCCACGGTTGCTCTGAGAGCGCTCATACATGGTGCCGTCGCCACGCTTGGTGCCGAGCTGACGCTCATTGCTGCACGAGCTGAAACTGCCACACATGGCCACCACGGCGGCCACAAGCAGGATGGGTAGACTCTTCTTCAATAGGTTCTTCATATGGCTGTTGTTGTTATTGTTTTGTTATTCTACCAGGGTCATCTCGTTCACCAGATGGCTGGCGCCGGCATACTTGTCGATAATAAAGAGGCAGTAACGTATGTCGAGCGAGATGTTGCGGCAATAGGCCGGGTCGAAGAGCAGGTCGCTCATCGTGCCCTCCCAGCAGCGGTCGAAGTTGATACCCACCAGTTGTCCGTCGGCATTGAGCACGGGGCTGCCGCTGTTGCCGCCGGTGGTATGGTTGGTGGCTATGAAGCAGGTGGCCAACTCGCCCTTCTTGTTGGCATACTGGCCGTAGTCCTTCTTCTGCCACAGCTCCTTCAGGCGGGGCTCCACACGGTAGTCGTACACATCGGGATTTTCCTTCTCCATGATGCCGTCGATGGTGCTGTAGGCGGTGTAGTAGGTGGCATCCTTGGGTTTGAAACCCTCCACATGGCCGTAGGCTACGCGCAGCGTCAGGTTGGCGTCGGGGAAGAAGTTGCTGTCGGGGTACTGCTCCATCATGCCGCGTATATAGGTGCGCATCAGGCGCTGTATGTTGTCGTTAGCCGTGTTGTAGCGTTGGCGCTTGTCGCCGCCGTAGCAGTAGTCATACGCCTGGTTGAACAGCGCCACGGCGGGGTCGGTGCCGATGGCGTGGAGCATCTTGTCGCGCTTCATCGCGAGCACCTTCTCCAGCTTCTTGGGATTGTTGAGGATAGACTTGGCATAGACCCTGTGCAGGGTGGCCTCCACCTCGCTGTCGGTGCTGTGCTTGAGGTTCATATAAGGGGCGTAGCCATGCTCCCACATGTAGCGGAAGGTCTCGACGAAGATGGCCTCGTCGACGGGCGAATGCAGGTCGAAGTCCTGGAAGTACTTCTCGCTGTCAGCCCGCATGCTGGTCACAAGCGACGTGTCGCCGTTGCGCTGGATGCGGAACAGGCGGTAGGCGCGATTCATGAAGTCGCTGGCCATGACGGCCTCGTTGAAGTATGTCCACTCCAGCTTCACCTCGCGCAGCTGGGCATAGTTGGCCTCCAGGCTGTCCAGCACGTCGCGGTACTGCGGCTTGTCGGCGGCCCAGGTGCGGAACTGCGCCTCCTGGTCCATCTTCTGCTCCACGCCGCGCAGGCGCTCGATGCCGAGGCTCTCGCCCTGCCACTTCTTCCATCCGTTGGCTATAGAGGCCACGCGCGAGGCATATTTCAGCCTCTGGGCGGGGCTCTTGGCCATAGCGGCGTTGTAGTGGTCGAGGCGTATGTCGCGCAAGGCTATACGCACGGGGTTCTCCTGGTTGGCGGCCAAGTCCACGTAGTCGTGCGTGACGTAGCGGAGCGTGGTGCCGGGGTAGCCAAAGACGAAGGTGAAGTCGCCCTCGTCCACTCCCTTGAGGCTTATCTCCAGATGCTTCAACGGCTGGTAGGGCACATTGTCCTTGCTGTAGGCGGCAGGCTTGTTGTCGCGGCCCACATAGACGCGGAACATGGAGAAGTCGCCCGTGTGGCGCGGCCACATCCAGTTGTCGGTGTCGCCACCGAACTTGCCTATATTGCTCGGCGGAGCACCCACCAGACGCACGTCGGTGAAGACCTCGTTGACATACATAAAGTACTGATTGCCGTAGTAGAAGGGCTTGACGATGGCTTTGTAGTGCGTGCCCTCGACGGCCTTGGCCGTGACGGCTTCTATATTCTTCTGCACCCGCTGCTCGCGCTCCTGCTCCGGGGTCTGGTCGGTGATGCCCTCCAGCACCTGACGGGTCACATCCTCCATGCGCACCAGACGCGTGACGGTCAAGCCCGGACAGGGAATCTCCTCCTGCCGGTTCATGGCCCAGAAGCCGCCCGTCAGGTAGTCGTGCTCCACGGTGGAGTGGCGCACGATGTAGCTGTAGCCGCAGTGGTGGTTGGTGAGCACCAGGCCCTCGTGGCTGACGAACTCGCCCGTGCATCCGCTGCCGAAGAGCAGCACGGCATCTTTGAGCGAAGCATTGTTGATATCGTAGATGTCCTGGGCCGAGATATGCATGCCGGCCTGCTGCATGGCAGCCTCGTTGCGCTTCAGAAGCATGGGAATCCACATGCCCTCGTCGGCCCGCACCGCAGCGGGGGCCAGCAGCAGACATGCAGCAATGATGGTTAGCAGTTTCTTTCTCATTTCTCTCTATCTTTGTTTTGAGGGTGCAAAGTTACAAAATATATTTCACATGACAAAATCAGACATTCTCTTCAGGCAGCTTGATTTCCTTGAACCTGCGCTGTCGCTGCTGCCACCGCTCGCGTGCATACTGCTGCATGTCAGACACTTCATCGCTTTCGTCGATAATCTCCAGCCCGAAAATAGTCTCAATAATATCCTCCAGCGTGATGATGCCCTGGAACGAGCCGTATTCGTCGATGATGCCACCGATTTGCTCCTTGTGTTTCAGCAGGCTGTCCCAGATGTCGGCCACCGACATCTCCTCGTTGAAGAGGGGGATGGTGCGCTTGATGTCGCCCAGGGTCTTGCTGAAGTGGTCTTCGGCCAGCTCCTCCAGCGCCTCGCTGCGCAGGATATAGCCGGTGATGAAGTCCTCCTCCTCGGCATATACGGGTATGCGCGAGAAGTGGCTGTACTCGTCGGAGCGGTAGAACTGCTTCAGTGTCATGCTCTCCGGCGCCGTGGCGGCCACCACGCGCGGCGTCATCACATCGTAGGCTTTTATGTCGCCCAGCTTGATTACATTCTGGATAATCTTGTTCTCATCCTGGTCTATGACCCCTTCGTCCTCGCCCATGTCGGCCATAGCGGCCACCTCCTCGCGGCTGACGGCGGTCTCCTCCTCGTCTTTCTTGGCAATGAGCTTGGTGAACCACTGCACCAGCACCACGACAGGGAAGAGGATGACGATGAGAGCACGGATGGTGTAGGCCGTGAAGCCCATCAGGTGGCGCCACTGGCTGGTGCCTATGGTCTTGGGGATGATTTCGCTGAAGAAGAGTATCAGCACTGTGGTGACGGCACTTACCACCCCGAAGGGTACACTGTCGAGCACTAGGGCAGCCTGGCGTCCCACGCCGGCGGCACCGATGGTGTTGGCGATGGTGTTGAGCGACAGGATGGCGGCTATGGCGCGTGTGTTGTCTTGCTTGTACTGCTTGAAGAGGGTGGCTCCGCGGTACCCTTCGTCCTCGCGCATGGTAATGAAACTCAACGGAGTCGACATCAGCACCGACTCCAGCACCGAGCACAAGAACGAAATCGACATCGCCCCCAGCAAAAAGACTATCAATAGTGTCATTTAGTATCTATACCTTATTCTTTTAAAATTAAAAATTAAAAATTAAAAATAAAAAATCAAAAATCAAACTCATAACCCATAACTCAAAACTCATAACTCAAAACTCACAACTCATAACTCATAACTCACAACTCATAACTCATAACTCACAACTCATAACTCCCCCCTACTCTACCCAGCCAACCACATCGCCCTTCTTCACCATCTGTCCCTGCTTGACGCAGGTGTCCACCACCTTGCCGCCCTTCAGGGCCACCACGGGGACGATGGCGTAGCTGGCCTCGATATTGGCCAGCGTGGCGCCCTCCTTCACCTCGGTGCCGGGGGCGGGGGCCGTCGACCGGTCGTCGAAGCGCACCTCCCACAGCATGCGGCCCGTGGCCGTGGCCACCAGCGGCGTGGCGTTCGGGTGCTTGGGGGTAATGTAGTTCATCGCCAACCCTTCGGCGGTGGCCGGTGCAGCAGGCTTGGGCTCGCGCTCGGCCCGCAGCTGCGCCACCTCCTTGTTGAAGCGCTCCTTGGCCACACCGCTCTTATAGTCGCGGTACTGGCGGTCGTGCATGGCCAGCTCGAAGAGTTCCTCGTCGTCCTGACCGCGGTCCCAGCCGTTCTGCTCCATCTCCTTGATGTATTCCGGCAGCGCGTCGGGGTAGGCGTCCTGCGGGTTGCCGTCGTAGAACTCCATGCCCTGCTGCTTGGCCAGCTCCACAATCTCGGGCGCCAGCTGGCCCGGCAGCTTGCCGGCACGGCCCAGTATCATGCTCCACGAGTCCTTGTCTATCTGGCTGAAGCGGGGCTTGCCCTGCGCCATAGCCAGCAGGTTCATCACGGCGATATTCTTGGTGTACTGGCTGAAGGGGGTCACCAGGGGCGGATAGCCCAGCATGGGCCAGATATGCTCCACCTCCTGGAACAGCTGCACCGTGAGCTCCTCGAAGCTCACCTCCGGCTTGCCGTTCTTCTTCAGCGCCATGTTGATGGCACCGTGCACACCGCGCAGGTCGCTCATCATAGACCCCATCATGCCGCCCGGCAGACCGCAGCCCACCAGCAGCGACGTGCTCACACGGTTGCCCGGATTGATGTACAGGCCCAGGAAGTCGTCGATGAACTCCTGCGTCAGCTTGCGCGCCGCCATGTAGGCGTCCATATTGATATCCTTCACCAGGAAACCGGCGTCCTTCAGCATGGCCTGCACCGAGATAACGTCGGGGTGCACCATGCCCCACGAGAGGGGTTCCATAGCGCAGTCAATCACGTCGGCGCCTGCCTCGGCCACCATCAGGGTCGACGCCATCGAGAGGCCCGGACCCGTATGGCCGTGGTACTGCACCACGATATGCGGATACTTGGTCTTGATTTCCTTCACCAGGCGGCCCAGCGTGGCCGGACGGCCCACACCGGCCATGTCCTTCAGGCATATCTCGTCGGCACCGAACTCCACCAGCCGGTCCACAATGCCCATATAGTACTCCACCGTGTGCACCGGCGAATGGGTGATGCTCAGGGCCGCCTGGCTCACCATGCCGGCCTCCTTGGCATACTTCACACTCAGCTCCAGGTTGCGCGGGTCGTTCAATCCGCAGAACGAACGCATGATGTCCACTCCCTGCGCCTTCTTCACCCGCGGCATCAGCCGCCGCACATCCTTCGGCACACCGTACATGCGCAGGCCGTTCAGCGCACGCTCCAACATATGAGTCTGGATGCCCGCCTGGTTGAACGCCTTCGTCCACGCACGCACCGCCTTGTTCGGATTCTCGCCGTACATCAGATTCACCTGCTCGAAGGCACCACCATTGGTCTCCACGCGGTCGAAACAGCCCATATCCACTATCACCGGAGCAATACGCTCCAACTGGTCCACACGCGGCTGATATTTACCGCTGCTTTGCCACATATCGCGGTACACCAAACTGAATTTTATCTCTCTTGCCATAGCGTAATATTTTGATTAAAAAAACAATACCGTAATTTATACAATAATTGTGGTATTGCAAATATACACTAAAAAAACGAAATAGACACACATATATAAAAAATATACATCCCACACCCACGGCAGACAGCCCCGCAGGACATGCACACACAGACGGATGCTCCGCTAGGAGCTTCCTTTCAATAGAAAGGCCCTACGGGCCAGATGTTATCCATTGTTTATCGGGGAACTTGCTATTGAAAGGCAGGCCCTACGGGCCAATCCCCCGCGGCAGACTGACCTGCTCCGCTAGGAGCACCCTTTCAATAGACAGCCCCGCAGGCCATGCACACACAGACGGATGCTCCGCTAGGAGCTTCCTTTCAATAGACTAATCGAAATCAATGTACATGTTTTATAACACGAATTGCCACTACAATGCCTCGGAGAGGCATAATCTCAATAACCCCAGACAAACGAAGTGCAGTCTGGGGTTGAAAACCAGACCGATAATAGCGTCTCGGAGAGACGCGATTTCATATAGATATGCCAATTGCAGATAATCATTTAAAAAAAACATCCACCCCTCACCCCTGCGGGGAGCTCCCCTGCCCCAGGGGAGCATTCGAGAAGGCAACGGGCGCGCACTGGTTGCTCCCCTGAGACAGGGGAGCTGTCGCGTCAGCGACTGAGGGGTGGACACTCGCACGG